>NZ_FCOL02000112.1 GCF_001544515.1 Caballeronia terrestris | reverse complement strand
CCCGCCTTGCACAAGTTGTTCTCGAGATACATGTTGCGCAGATACCAGGCGTACATCGGGCCGGGCAGGTTGGTGCCGTCGGCGTTCCAGTACAGCAGGTCGAACGCCTGCGGCGCGCCGCCCTTCAGATAATTGTTCACGACATACGGCCAGATCAGGTCGTTCGCGCGCAGCGTCTGGAAGACGAAGCCGAGTTCGCCGCCCGAATAGATGCCGCCCTTGCCGATCGTCTGCTCGCGCTGCGACACGCCCTGCTCGTCGATGAACACGCCGAGGTCGCCGGGATCGCTGAAGTCGAGCATCGTCGTGAGGAGCGTGAAGCTTGCGACCGATTCATCGCCGCGCGCGCGCAGCACCGCAAGCGCCGACGACAGAATCGTCCCGCCGACACACCAGCCGACCGCATTGACCTTGTCGGCGCCGCTGATCGTGCGGCTGACTTCGATCGCCTTGATCGCGCCGTTCTCGACGTAGTCGTCCCAGGTGATATGGCCGAGTTCCGCGTCGGGATTGCGCCACGACACGAGGAACACCGTCTGCCCCTGCTCGGCCGCGTAGCGCACGAACGAGTTCTCGGGTTGCAGATCGAGGATGTAGAACTTGTTGATGCACGGCGGCACGATCACGAGCGGCCGCTCGGCAACCTGCTCGGTGAGCGGCGCGTACTGGATCAACTGGAACAGCTCGTTCTCGAACACCACCGATCCCTTCGATACCGCCACGTTCTTGCCCACTTCGAACGCGTTTTCATCGGTGATGGAGATGCGGCCGCGCTTCAAGTCTTCGAGCAGGTTCGCGAAGCCCGTGCGCACGCTTTCGCCCTGCGTCTCGATGGCGGTCTTCATCGCTTCGGGGTTGGTCGCGGCGAAGTTCGCGGGGCTCATCGAATCGATGAACTGGCGCGCGTAGAAGCGCAGCTTGTGCTTCTCCTTCTCGCCGACACCCGCCGCTTCGACCATGTCGTTGAGCAGGCGCGAGTTGAGCAGATACGTTTGCTTGAGGACGCTGTACCACGGGTTCTCGCGCCAGGCATCGGCGCTGAAGCGGCGGTCGCCGCGCTCGGGTTCGACGGCGGCCGTGGGCTTTTGCCCCGTCGCGCTCGCCACCATGCCCATGTAAAGGGCCATTTGCTGCTGCCAGTAATGCGCCTGCGCCTGGGCGAGCGCCAGGGCCGGCAGTTTCGCCGAGGTCAAGGGAGCGGCGGGCGCGTCGGCGGTGTGGCCGGCGGCGCCCGTGTAGGCCTGCAACAGCGTCTGCCCCGATTTGAAAAAGCCCCGGACGAACTCGTCCGGCATGTTGAACGGCGAGGGCATGCGTTTCTCCTGATAATTCTGTCGAAAAGGCTGCGGCGCGGCATGCGCTCAAGCGCGTGCCGCGTTGGCTTGATCGCCTGAAAACGCGCGTTTCTAGCCGCGTTGCAGCATCTTCTTGATCTCTTCCATGTGCTCGTTGGCACGCTGAGTGATGCTCGCCATCGCGTCGGCCTGAGATTTGCGCGCGATCTCGGCGAGATCCTTCATGTCGTCGATCGCCTTGACGTACGCGTTGCGGGCGACTTCGCTTTGCTTGGCAGGATCGGAGATGCCGGTAGTCGCGGCGGCCTGGATGTCCTGCATCGCGCGGGCGAGCATTTCCTGCTGCTTGCGCGCGACGGCCTGCATCGACTCGTAGGCGGTCTTGTTCGCCTCGACGATCGCCTCGATGTCCTTGCGCCGCGACTCGACGATCGCCGACATATCGACGCCCGGCACCTTGAACTGTTCGAGCATCTTCGTCAGATCGCCGAAGGGGTTGGTTTGGTCAGCCATGATTGTCTCCTGGGGTCGCGGGGGTGATCGCGAGTTGTGCGCGGATTCTGCGCGAATGATTCGCGGGTGGTGCGCTTGTGTACCGGCATATCGAGCAACACTCATGCCGCACGGACGCCGCGCGCGCCGGGCATCGCGCGCGCATCGCCGCCGCTCATCACTTTACATCGCCGATGCATGCCGTGGGGCGGCAAGACGCGCCCTTTCCCGCTGACCAATAGCATTAAATGCGCAGCGGCGCCCGGCCGGATTGAGATGCGGACGGGCGTGCGTTTTGTGTGCGGATTCAGTAGCTGCTCGGGTCGGGCGTGAGGAGAATCGTCCGCTCGATCGCCATTTGTCGCAGCAACTGTTCGTGATGCCCGAGCATTTCCTTCAGGAGATCCCCGATCGACAGCATGCCAATCACCTCACCGCGCTCGACCACGGGTAAATGCCGGATACGTTTTTCCGTCATCAGCTCCATGCATTGCGGAACGGTGTGCTCCGGGCTGACGAAAAACACGTCGTCGGTGGCGACTTCGCTCACCAGCGTGTCTTTTGACGTCCTGCCGCTCAGCACGACCTTGCGCGCGTAATCGCGCTCGGAGAAGACGCCCGCGAGCCGTCCCTGATCGATGACGGCGAGCGCGCCGACATCCTTCTCCGCCATCGTCTGCAACGCGGAGAGGACGGTAGCATCGGGCGGCACGAAATACACGCCGGGCGGCTTGCCGGCGAGAATTTCACGGAGCGTCTTGTAGCGCAGCAACTGGTCGGGTTTTGTGTAAGTCGGCTGCATGATGGACTCCTCGGGCGCTTAAAAGCCCTGCACGGACGGTGCGTCTTTGGACATTAGACCATCGCGTGCAGATTTCCAAACGAGCGAAGATTCAAGCCGCTCGCAGCCCGCTCGCCGACACCGCGAGTCCCTTCCCGCTCGCACGATTGGCGACAGAAAACGCCGCGCGATGGCGCCGTGCGATATGCGACGCAATTGCGAGCCCCAGCCCGCTGCCCTGCCCTTGCGCACCCGCGCCGCGATAAAAGCGGTCGCAGACGCGTTCGATCTCCTCGGCGGCGATGCCCGGCCCGTCGTCGAGGACGGCGAGCGCGATGCCGCCCTTATCCCGCCGCAGCGTCACATCGACGCGGCCGCCTTGCGGCGTGTGGCGGATCGCGTTGTCGAGCAGGTTGTTCAGCAGCACGGCGAGCGCGTGCGAATCGCCGACAATCGTGAAGGCGTCGGCGGGACCGGTCGTGTGCTCGAGTTCGAGGCCGAGATCGATCGCCTTCGCCTCGGCCAGCATCGAGAAATCGCCGACGCAGATTTCGCAAAGGCGCCGAAGGCTCATTGCTTTCATCGACGTTTCGCGCTCGGCGTCCTCACGCGCCATCGTGAGCAGTTGCTGCGCGAGATGGATGATGCGGTTCAGGCGCCCTTCGATGCGCGCGAGCGTGTCGCCGCTGCCTTGCAGGGAGCCGTCGCGCACGGCGGCCTGCACCTGCAGCTTGAGCGCCGCGAGCGGCGTGCGCAGCTCGTGCGCGGCATCGGCGACGAAAGTACGCTGCGCCTGCGACGCCGCCGCGAGCCGCGCGAGCAGATCGTCGAGGGCCTCGACTAGCGGGCGGATCTCGGTCGGCACGGGCTTCGCGAGCCGCACCGGTTCGAGCGATTCGGCGGCGCGGCCGGCGAGCGCGCGCGAGAGCCAGCCGATCGGCGCGAGCCCGCGCGCGACCACGAACAGCACGAGCGCGACGGTCACGGGCACTAGCACCGCGAGCGGCCAGAGTGTGCGCAGCGCGAGCTTGAGCGCGAGTTCGTCGCGCACGAAATACGGCTGCGCGACCTGCACGAAGCGATCGGGCTGCTCGACGCCGAACACGCGCCAGCGATAACCCTCGCGATCCACCGAGCGGAAGCCCTCGCCGATGCGCGGCAACGCCGGCTCCTTCAGCGGGTGATAGATGAGCCGGCCGGTCCTGTCCCAGATGTCGATGACGAGCCGGTCGTCCGCGATGCCCTTGAAGTCGTGGCTCGGGCGCTCCGTGCTGTCGGTGGCCGCGATGTTCATCGGCAGCGAGAGCGCGACGGTGCGCAATTCGTAGTCGAAGAGCTCGCCCGCTTCGCCGCGCGCGGTCTGGAAGATGCCGAACGCCGCGACCGCGCACGCTGCCGCGAGCCCGAAGATGAGCCAGCCGAGAAGCCAGCGGCGTATCGACGTCATCCGAGCCTCTTCAGCCGATAGCCGACGCCGCGCACCGTCACCACCTCTTCCGCGCCGATCTTGCGGCGCAGGCTGTGCACGTGGACTTCGATGGTGTTGCTGCCGACTTCCTCGCCCCAGCCGTACAGTTTTTCTTCCAGCTCGGCGCGCCGGAACACGCGCGCGGGCTCTTCGATCAGCGCCTGCAGCAGCGCGAACTCGCGCGGCACGAGATTGAGCGCGACGCCGCTTTTCATCGCCTCGTGCGCGGCGGGGTCGAGCGTGAGTTCGCCGTGCGTGTAGACCGGATGCTTCTGCCCCGTGCGGCGCCTGAGCAGCGCGCGCACGCGGGCCGCGAGTTCATCGAGATCGAAGGGCTTCATCAGGTAATCGTCGGCGCCGGCGTCGAGGCCGCGGATGCGGTCGTCCACGGCATCGCGCGCGGTCAGGATGATCACCGGCGCCTCGCCGCCCGAGCGGCGGTAGTCGTTCAGCACGTCGATGCCGTCGCGCTTCGGCAAGCCGAGGTCGAGCAGCACGAGATCGTAGACGCCGTTGGCAAGCGACAACTCGGCCGCGCGCCCGTCCTGCGCCCAATCGACCGCATAGCCCGTGCGCCGCAGCGAGCCGAGAACCGTCTCGGCGATCATGTCGTCGTCCTCCACCAAAAGCAGACGCATGTGCGTTCTCCGTCGATTCGTCTTGAGGATTTGCGGATTGTCACGCGCACGAGCTTAAGCGCCACTTAAGCTCGCAACGCCCGATGCGACGTGTGCGAAAAGTCACGCAAGCGACCCGCATTCGCGCATGGAGAAATGCGTTGTGTCCGCGAACGCACAGAAGCTCACCCGCGCTTAAGCGTTTCCTAAGGAACGGCCTCGCATTATGACGGCTGAAGCAGGCGGCGCGTTTGCGTCACGAAGCGGCAAGGTCAGGGAGTGTGCCATGCAGGTGCCGAATTGGGTTTCGATGCGAGCGAACCTCGTGCTGCTCGCGATCGCAGTCGCCGTCGCCGATGCGGCGTGGCTGCTCGTGGCCGCAATCTTCGGCAAGCCGGAGGTCATCGGCACACCGGCTGCGCGCATCGTGACGACGGGCAGCGCCGTGGTGATCGCGCTCATCGTCAAACGGACGGCTCGCCGCGCGTTCGATGCCGCCGAATCGTCGCGGCATCTGACGTGGAAGGCGTGCGCGAGCGAGCCGCTGATCGCCGACGAGTGCCGCCACGACTGGCTCGTGCAATTGCATCTCGAACTGAATGACGGGGTGCACGCCAAAGGCTAGCGCTAATGCGCCAACGCATTGCTGCGACGCGTCACCTAAGTGTCCTCTAAGTCTCGCCCCGCAAAGTAAGCGCGGCACGCTCCGTGATCGATCGCCCCCGCCATCTTCCACGGACTCCCACGCGGACGGGCATGGCCTCGGAATCATGACCGTCCCCTTATGGCCTGGCGCAAGCCGGGCCATTTTTTTTTGCGCGACGCAATAAGCGTGAGCGTGCGTGACGCCTGCCGCTTAAGCATCTCTTAAGCGGCGACGAGGCAGCATTTCGAATCGTAATTGCATCGCGCCTCTACTCGCGCGATACCGTGGGCGAGCGTACGGCGACCGGGAAGCGCACGCGGTAATGATGAACCCAGCAATAGCAAAATATCGCCCCGGGTGCCGCACAAGTCTGCGCACTCGGGCCCGTGACCCCCTCCCGGCCCGCACATCATGGAAGCCCTTAACTACACGCTGTTCCTGCTGATCAATGCGTCGGCCGATCCGAGTCCGCCTGTCGTCTCGATGGCCGTTTTCTTCGCCGAGTACGCGATCGCGCTCGTGCCGCTCGTGCTCGTCGCCGGCTGGCTGCGCGGCGACGACGCGCGGCGGCGCTTTCTCATCGAAGCGTGCGCGTCGGCGCTAACCGCGCTCTTCGCCGCGCAGGTGATCGGCGCGCTGTGGCCGCATCCGCGTCCGTTCATGATCGGCCTCGGGACGAACTTGTTGCCGCACGTCGCCGATTCGTCGATGCCGAGCGATCACCTGGCTTTCGTCTGGGCCGTGGCCGCGAGCCTCATGTGGCACGCCGAAACGCGCCGCATCGGCTCGATGCTCGCGCTCGTCGGCGTGCCGATGGCGTGGGCACGCATCTACCTCGGCGTGCACTTTCCAATGGATATGGCGGGCGCGGCCCTCGTCGGGAGCGGCAGCGCGTGGTTTGCCGCGCGCTCGGGCCACTGGTTCGAAGAACCGTTGCTGCGCGTGGCGACGGCGATCTACCGGCCGGTGTTCGCGCCGCTCATTCGGCGCGGCTGGGTATCACCATGATCCGAACAATGAGCTACGCTGGTACCTTGCGACGATGAACAGGCGGAGTGGCGCGATGCGGGTACTGCTGGTCGAGGACGACCGAATGATCGGCGAAGCGGTGGAAGGTGCTTTAAAGGATGCGAGCTACGCTGTCGACTGGGTGTGCGACGGGCAGACGGCACTCACGAGCATCGAAACGCAGGTGTACGACATCGTGCTGCTCGACCTCGGCTTGCCGAAGATGGACGGCATCGACGTGCTGCATTCCGTGCGCGCGTCGATGAACCCGGTGCCGCTCGTCGTGATCACCGCGCGCGATGCGGTGGAGGATCGCGTGCGCGGCCTCGACGGCGGCGCCGACGATTACGTCCTCAAGCCTTTCGAGTTGTCCGAGTTGCTCGCGCGCATGCGCGCGGTCGTGCGGCGGCGCAGCGGGCAGGCCGCGCCCGTGATGACGAACGGCGCGCTCTCGCTCGATCCCGCGACGCGCGAGGCGAGCATCGATGGCCAGTCGACGCGCCTCTCCGCGCGCGAGTTTTCGCTGCTCCAGGCGCTGATGGTCCGGCCCGGCGCGATTCTTTCGCGCGCCGAACTCGAAGACCGCATCTATGGATGGAACGAGGAAGTGGAGAGCAACGCGGTCGAGTTCATCATCTATTCGCTGCGCAAGAAGCTCGGCAGCGACACGATCAAGAACGTGCGCGGCGTCGGCTGGATGGTGGCGAAAGAGGGGTGACGTACCCGCTCCGGTGCGATTTTCGCGCCTCGCGTAACGCATCGTAAGGACCCGCGAAAAGCGCGCTTTTCTCGCCCCATCGGTCGAACCGGCCACGCGTGAAGATGACGCATCGAATACGCAGCACGCGCATTCGATCCCGTCGATCACCCTTCACGGAACGCCATCATGACCGCCAGCACCACCATCGGAAACCGCCTGCCGACGACCTCGGCGCACACGCTTCCCATCAAGCGCAGCACCGACACCTCCAGCACTGCCTCGCCACAGGACACTGCGAAACCAGCGACGCCCGCGCGCTCGCTGCCGCCGCATCTCGGCACGACCATCGACACCACCGCCTGAACCCGTGATGCCGATGCTCACTCGCCACGCCGCGCGCGGCCTCGTCGCGTTTTCGATGATCGCCGCCACGCTTTTGCTCGATGGCTGCGCGCTCGCCGCGCTGCCCTGCCGCGTCACGTCCGCGACGCTCAAGATCGTGCCGTTGGTCGGCCACGCGGCAGCGTCGCCGTTCGACCTCTGCGCGAACGCAATCGACTGAACCACGACGTTATGAACCCGATCCTCATCGCCTGCGTGATGACGGCGTGCTCGCTCGTGCCGTCGCTGTCCGTCGCGCAAAAGCCGTTCGAATTTCGCGGCCTTCCGCTCGGCATCTCCCTCGACGATTTCCGCCGCCATCAGGCCGCACGCGCGACGCCCGAAGACAGCGTCGCGATCTGCGAAACCGATGCCGAAGCCACCGCACTCGGCATGAGCCTGCGTAACGCTGCAAGCCTCACGATCGCGTGCAAGTGGGCGCATCGCGGCGACGGCGGCTGGCAGGCGTCGCAAGCGGTCGTCGACGGCGCGCCGGCACGCGACCACATCCTGCGCTTTCTCGCGATGCCGGGCGAAGCGTCGCCGCGGCTCTACCGCATGTCGTTCGTCGTCGACGCGCGCGTGCTCGGCGACTTCGCCGAAGCGCTGACCTCGAAATACGGCAGGAGCCGCGTCGAGAACCTGCACGGCGAGAGCCGGCGCATCTGGGACAACGCCACGAGTTCGATCACGATCGAAACCAGCGCGGCGGCGAGCAACGGCCGCGTGATCTACCGCCTCACCGACCACGAAGCCTACCTGCGCACCGTGATGAACGCCTGGCGCTCGGCGACGGCCTCGCTCAACGCGCCATGAACTTCTTCGACACCATGATCCGACGTAACCACATGACCGCGATGCTATGCACATCGCTCGCGCTTTCCGCCTGCTCGACTTCCGAGCGTTCGATCGTCGAGATGCCGACGTTCGCGCCGGCCGTCTCGCAGCCCGTCAACGTGAACACGCAGGGCGCGATCTTTCAGTCGGGCAGCACGCTCTCGCTCTATGAGACGCCGCGCGCGCAAAAAGTGGGGGACGTCCTCACGATTCGTCTCGCGGAGAGCTATCAGGGCAGCAATTCCGCCGATGCCGACGCGAGCCGCGCAAGCAGCATCAGCGCCGAAGCCGCCGACAAATCGACGGGCGCGGCCGCGCGGCTCGCGCGCCTTTTCAACGTCGGCTCGGCGAACACGACGTTCAAGGGCGAAGGCAATACGAAGAACGTGAGTGCGATGAGCGGCACGCTCGCGGTATCGGTGATCGGCACGCTGCCGAGCGGCAACCTGATGGTCGCGGGCGACAAGGTGATCGCGATGGGCGGCAACCAGGACCGCCTGCGGCTCTCGGGCATCGTGAACCCGAAGGACATCGAGGCGGGGAATTATGTGCCGTCGAACAAGGTCGCGAATGCGCGCATCGAGCAGGCGGGTGCGGGCATGCTTGCGGATTCCACGACGATGGGGTGGTTGCAGCGGCTCTTCATGAGCGTGCTGACGTTTTAGGGTTGCTGGCGCTTTGGGGGGATGCTGTGAACGCCGTTTGATTTTTGATGGGCTTCTGTGGAACTTGCTTTCTTAGCGGTCTATTTGCTCTGCCCCTGTCCGGGGCGGGACTCACTTTCTTTGCACACTGCTTGACGCTGGCGCTTGAGGTGGTTGTTTTGTTGAACGCCTTTTGATGCGCTTTGGCTTCGATGGAACTTGCTTTGGTATCGGTCTATTTGCTCTGCCCCTGTCCGGGGCGGGACTCACTTTCTTTGCACACGGCTTGACGCTGGCGCTTGAGGTGGTTGTTTTGTTGAACGCCGTTTGATGCGCTTTGGCTTCGATGGAACTTGCTTTGGTATCGGTCTATTTGCTCTGCCCCTGTCCGGGGCGGGACTCACTTTCTTTGCACACGGCTTGACGCTGGCGCTTGAGGTGGTTGTTTTGTTGAACGCCGTTTGATGCGCTTTGGCTTCGATGGAACTTGCTTTGGTATCGGTCTATTTGCTCTGCCCCTGTCCGGGGCGGGACTCACTTTCTTTGCTGCTGCAAAGAAAGTAAGCAAAGAAAGCAGCTTCCAACCGCTAGTACAAACGAACCCTCACTCGCGTAAAAGCGGATTGGCGCTGGAGAGTAAGTGTCGCCCTCACGGCGGAACTGGGCTTGGCTCGCGGACCCACTGTGGCAACGCGCACTTGCTCTGAGTGGTATGCGCTCCGTTT
>NZ_FCOL02000111.1 GCF_001544515.1 Caballeronia terrestris | reverse complement strand
GAAGCCCGTCACGCAGCCACCATGAAAGAGGCCGCCTGAGTTGCAAACCCGTGTTCAGACAATCCGAGCCGGTACACGGCGCGCTCACAGACCGCTGTCCGCGCAAGCACGGCACGGCGAACCTGTTGGTCCCTCTTGACTTCAGAACGCATTACGGGACGACGCTCGGCTCCATCGCTGCCAACGTCCAATGAATGTCCGACCGGGCAGTCATCGTAGGTGTCATCGACATGACTCTCCCTCGAAATCGGTGCCACAGGCACCTTTGCCAAGTCGACGACGCCCGGCCAATTCCAGAGTGCATCCGCGACCTCATGGGCGCGCGGCCAGCGGTCGTCCTGTAACCAGATAGTCGGACTGGATCCGTTCATGGCGTGATTCTTCGACGTTCGACCAAGGAGGCCCGCCGTGATTAAACCGGCGCTCACATCGCGTTGGCTGCGCCATATAGGCGCGAGTTCCTCGCGGGGAATTAGCGCGGCGTACATAATTTCGGTACCGTCGCGCTGTACGAAGAGGTGATGCGTATTGCCCTCCGCTCGGTCACGCTCGACCACGAAGGCGAGCGTGTCATCCCAGCTATCATTGATCAATCTCGCGCGTAATTGCGCCGCCGAATATTTGCCGTTGTTTATCCGCTTGCCCGACCGGCGCCAGCACAAACGAACGCGCATTTGCAGATCCGTACCATCAGGGCCTTGTACCCGCACGAACTGTGAGATCGCCGTGCCCGTCTGCGCACGCCGATCGATCAAAACGCGGTAGCCGCGCTCCGAGAGGAATGGAGCGATGGCATTACGGGTAACCGCTTCCTCGGCTAAGCTTTCTGAGCTACGAAATTGGCGTGGTGTTTCGCTCATTGTTTTCCTATGCTAGCCAGCTACCGATTATCTGCAGGACGGTTCCGCAGACGATCAACCAAAATCCCGTTCGCATGTTGAAGAAGAGGACGTTGCCCACTTGCGTGCGAATCGGCGTATCGGGATTATCGATAATCTGCCGCGTGATGTACGAAGGCGGACCGTACGGATACTTCGTCTCGTCGCTGTAATGATCTATCACTTTCGTGAACAACCCGCTGATCTCGAGCTGGACGACGCCCGCCAAAGCAGTAACAAGCCCTGCGGTAGACGCCCATCGCCCCTGAGAAGCGTTGCCGACGTACCAAGCGTCGACCGCAGCCACCGCGCAGCCGATTGCCACCAACAGCAAGAACAAGAATACAGGTCGCTCCAAGCGCTTCATCGTTTTCCTAGTCGTGGCCGAACTTTACGGTCGCGTCATACATGTTGACCAAGGACGGAAAGCCGCCGCTTCCGCAGATTTGCACCTGAACGTAATACGGTTTGCCGACGCGGATAAAGTTGTTAGCCTGTGATCGTGCGGCGTTTGACAGATCGCTGATGTTCGTCGGAACGGACCACTGGTTCCCGAAGTGGTCGGTAAAGCGGAAACTTTCGATCGACCCACCGCTGGACGAAAACTGTATTCCTTCGACTTTGACGAGCCCAATGAATTGCTCACAGCCGTCTCCCGGTTTGTTCAACAGGTCCGTCATGTTTACCAGCCCGGAAACGATTGCTTCCGGAGGACGGTTGGGCAGCATGCGATATCTGTAAATCACGTCCCCCGCATAGACTTCGAACGTTGAGCACAGCAGCGCCATGCCCGCGACTATCCTTCCTATCTTGTTCATGTCCTGTTTTCCGATCTGTCACACACGGCGAGGCAACTTCACCCCGTACCTTTGTTCCCATTCGAAGTCGGGATACTGGACGCCATCAAGCACGAGGTTGCTGAAGGCGAGAAGCGCATCACCGACATCGCAAGATTGCACGCGATCAGAATGCAGCGAGGGTGCGAGACCTGCCTGGCTTCGGTAGATATGCTCAGAAAACGCGCACTGAGTCGCGAGGAACGGCCAAAACCAATCGCTAGATGGATCGCCGTGCGCGTCTCCGAGCGACTTCCTCAACGCATTGAAGATGTTCATGCCGGCCCAAACGATGCGGTAACGATAGACGACAGCATTCCACTTCTCGTCGCGACTCCGATCGGCGCCAATTCCGTGCAGAAACTCGGCCAGCTTCCGACAGCGCAGCGACAACAGGTCGAGATGCTCTTTTAGCTCGCCGGAAATGCCCAAAATTCCCCGGAGACCTGACGGATCGACAGCAGGCGCAGGGTCCAAAACAAGAACCTGAAGGTCGGCGGCTTCCAAGACGTAACCGGCAAGCACGTTCCGATTTGCAAGGATCGGGTCGGGCGAGGCTAGGATTTCCATCGACTTCTCGATCCATCCCTTCGCTTGTTGCTCTTTGAAATCCGGCGTTAGACCCTGCGTCGCGTACAAGTTGTTCGTCCAAGCGTCGCGGACGGCAATCGAAGCAACGATGAGGGCCGTTGGTTGAGACGTAACGACATTGGGAAGTTTTGGCGAAAAGGCATCACGAAGTTTCTTGAGCATCGCGTTTTCCGAGCTATTTGCTGTCCGATGCCAGGCGCGGAATCTCGTGTGCCTCGACCTCGTTCAGTCTGGCGTTGCCGCTCGACTGTAAAGCTGCACGTACTTGCGCCAGTTCGCCTCGCAGCGCTTCTATGTCCCGCTTGTAATGCTCAGCGATTTCCCGCCAGGCTTCCTCCTTCCCTGCCTGGCGAGCCGCTTCTATGGGATCGGAGTCCGCATTTGCTTTGCTTGCAGCCGCAGCGGCGTCGGCCTTTCGCTTCGCTTGTTCAGCCCGTTCCCGTTGAAGATCAGTTACGAATTTCGTTATCCGGTCTACCGCGAGCTTTAGCAGGTCTTTGAGCGCGTCTTCGATGATGGGTCGAAGAAGTTTCCACACCATCTTGAGAAGTTCTGATCGCATCTTCAGCAGCCTTGTGAGTTATCCAGAACCTTTGGCTCTGTCGGTTTTCCGTGATGTCCAGACTGGGCAGACTGCATGTCGGCAATTTGCTTTCGCAAAGCTTCAACCATTGCGGGGCCATTTTGTAGTGGTGGCCGGACTTGCACTGCCACACGTCGCTTTCGGACTCAGCCCTCGCGAGCCGTTCCTGCAAGCGTTCGAGATCTCCTGCTGTCATATTGTTTTCCTATCTGTCCGTGGGGTACACGAGGCACAACATAGGCTTGCGACCGGCAACGTGCATTCGGATATAAATTTTCCTGCCCTTCAGGGCTTTCGGGCCCCAACCATAATGGTCTTCGTCGCAAAAGCTTAATGTGTAGGTCGAGTATGCTTCGATTTTAATGTCGCTTACGTCGTGATCGGGCGACCGTAATCCGTCGAACGTCCTGAACGGCCAACACCCGGCGCCGTACACCAGCTCCCAATAGGAAAGTATGAAGGCTCGGCCGGACAGGTTCCGAATTGAAATACTGTGGCCGATACTCTCATCGCTCGTGAAGTTATGGCCGATCTCGATTCGATGCCGGTCTCTCCAGATCTCCCAAATTTTGACGCCAGCAAGCAAAGTCGAAAGAATTGCGCCCCAAGCACCTAGGATCACCGATAACGTTATATCGTGCATGCGGTTTTCCTATTCCGCGAACACGTCCTGCAACGTCCGCAGGGTGTCCAACATCGTTTTATCGGCAATCGCGCCTTCTTTCTTTACCAGTCGCACCTTGTCTACCGCGCGAATCTGATCCAGCAGGATCAACCCTTGTTTCCGCTTGAACGTCACCGGTATGCGAAACGGCGCAGGGCGGCCCTTGGAAGTCATCGGCGCGACGATGACCGTTCGCAGATGGTCGTGCATTTCCGGGGGTGATACTACGACACAGGGTCGCGTCTTTTGAATCTCGCTTCCTAGCGTCGGATCGAGCGCTACGAGCCAGACTTCGCCGCGAACTACCATGCAAGCTCCGAATCGTCGGCGTTCCCAAATTCACCCATCACCAGCGCGTCGTCGCCGCTCTCGGCAAGCGCCTTGCTCGCCTCAGCCCAACCTTCGCGAGCCTTTTGGCGTGGACGACGCAGCACAATCGCGCCGTTTTCGACTTCCATTTCCACTTCGTTCTCCAAGCCCAATTGAGCAAGGACGGGCTTCGGAATCAGCACGCCCTGCGAATTACCCATCCTGCGAATCGTCGTTTTCATGATTTCACCGTATTTACAATGTTATCCCATAACACAAGGCGCGTCAACACAATGTTATTACATTGCCCGCTGCGTGTCACCACTCGATTACAGGCCATCGAGGATTGCGGCGAGCGCCGCTTTCATGTCGGCGGCGGACACTTCGAGATACGGGGCCACGTGGTCGAGGTGCGAATGACCGAGCAGCAATTGCACCGTGTCAAGGGAATGGCCCTGCGCTACCAGACGGCTCGCGAACGTCCTGCGCCCGCTGTGGCTACTGTGTCCAGCACCGAGACCAGCGGCACGGTACCAATCATAAAGACGGCCGCTTGCGCCGGGCGCATCGTCGCGACGATAGCTGATGAAGATGTGGTCGCGATCTGCGGGCGTCATTGATAAGCCTTTTCCACGCGTTGGCGCGGTGTGTACGGCAAGTGTCGGTAATGATGCAACCCACTCATTCTATGAAAAAACGCTGCGTGTGAACTCGCCCCAGAACTCTCACGTTGCAGCCGACGCGGCCCACCGACTGACGCGGCTCGTCGAGCAGTTCGGCGGCGATTACGCGCTGCCGGATATCGGCGCGGAACTGGCGAACTGCCCGAGCAGGAACGCGGCGGCGCACGGCGAACGCTGCGACGTGCACTTTCCCGGTCTCCCGGCGATATTGGATGGCACCGATTAGTTGCGTTGATACACCTGTCACACGAATCTCTTGCGCGCGTAGTCGTGTAAGAAAACTCCCGCCTGCCTTCGAGCATCAAAGCCGGCGCGCCTCGCGCGCGTCATGGGTTTGTTTGCGTCGACACAACGATACGAAGCCATCTATCGAATCGGTCTCGGCGGCGCTGCCTGAGTGTTTGAGCCGCCTTTACTCGATCAGCCCATTCGTCTTAGGATAAGGTCAGCTATTAGAGCTTCGATTTTTTCGCGTTCCGTTTCTGTCGCATCCCGATCAGAACCGGTCATTTCGTTGATCTCGTTGAGCCGTTGCTGAAGCATCTCAATGTCCTCTGCCGCGAACTCCGGTCGCCAGTGAGCTGCCAGATTGTTGTCGAGGGACTTTCCTTCGAGAAAGGACGGGGCCGGATTTTCTGCAAAAAACTTGTTCCACCTGTCTTCTTCCTCAAAAAACTTTCTCAGCTTGTCGTTCGCGCTTTTCGGAATCATGTGCATGCCTCGTGTGCCGGCCAGTTCCGGCACAACGATTCTATTCGGTCAGACGGCGGCTATGGCGCGCGCCATCACTCGCTGAAGCTGCATAAGCGACCACTCGCCGCCGCGTGCTGCCCGATGCGGTCGGCATACGTCGGCCGCCATACGTCGGCGGCCGTGCGTCGAAGGCGTCATCTAGAGCGAGTTGACGACTTTATTTCGCGTCCAGCAAACTCACACTGAGTAAGGCTCGTCACGCTATCGGGGCGCACGAAGTCCCGAGTTGACAACTTTATAGTCGCAAGGTTGACATCTTTAATGCGTTCTACGATCGGCGAAAGGGCGAAAGCGGCCGCCGAGCGCGCAATAGGTTCAGTTGAAAAAGAGATGGATGCCATCGAGGCGAGTGAGGAGTGGAATGCCGCGATGGAGTCGGAAATTATGAAAGGGCTCAAGCGGCAGGGCACGCGGGGCCGATTACGAAGTTACCCTCATCGCTGCCGCGCGTGCGCTTTCTAAGCTTGAGCGCAAGTCGCGGCCCATCGAGACACGGCGCCGCGATATTTCCAATGGACACATGGGAGCCTGAAGATGCGACTGATGGAACCGGATGAACACAAGGAGTTTCTCGCGTCTTTGGAGCGCATTGGTCAGGCAAGAGATGATTTCAGTCTTCAGGAGACGGATACAACCGATCCTAAAGGCGACGAGAATTTCGGTCTGCAGGGGTATGTCATCGTTACCAGACTATCGACGAGGGTGGCGAAGGAATACACAATCGGCGACGGAAGCGACTGGCTAGAGCATTTCACGAAAGATCTCGAAGCGGGCGCTTTCGATAGACTGGAATGAAATCCCGCAGGCCATTGGAACGAAGGCGACAAATGGCTGCCTTGGCGTGCGGACTATCGGCTTACACTTTGCCCGGCGCCCGCGCTTCAATTGAATAGCCGTAAGTCCTCCTACTGTCTGTCGCCGATCAGCGGTACCCGACCCAAAACGGCCACTCGAGTTCGACCGTTTGAATGTCTCGCGACAGCCGAATCGACACTCGGATTAGTCTCTCAAGCGGCGGCGAGCCGCTATAATGCCTAGAATGCCGGAGCTATTCTGACATTGCCTGTCACATTATAGAGCGGGTTGCTCTCCGTCTTCCTGCTGCCTGGGATCCTCTTGGTTTCGTCGCATCGCTCGCACGGTCCGGCAGGCGATCGACGCCGCCGATCTTTCGCCAGGTCAGTAGTTATTTGCTCATTGAAGTATCAACGGACTTTGCAGCGTCTATCGCTTTTTTTCGATCTTCCAACGCCATTTCATAAGTGGCAAGCTCTGTTGCGAGTTGGTCTCCAATCCGAAGCAGTTCGTAAAACGCCGCCGGAAATCTGAGGGTTCCATCAGCTAACTGAGAAGGACTCGGAAATGGCAGATCGATGTCCTTCAAAGTCCAATGCCACTCACTGTGTTCTGCATTCCAGCGAGGCTTTCCGCCACCAGGTAACTCATTTCCTAGAAGTGCTAAGAGTGTCGCCTCATCTCCGACCGAATTCGCGTGTTCCAGAACGAAACCGTAAGAGATCGCTCGAACATTTTTCGCTCTAGCATGACTGGATATAAGAGACGCTCCGACGTTATAACGCAATACGCCGTTTTGCTTTAGTATGTCGATAACAGCCGTCCGCATCTGGTCGCCTGACGCAGGGTCACAGCGTGTTAGTAGCTGTCGGCATCTTCCTTCGAGAAACGCTGGCCAATTGGTAAGTGCTGCAGCCCCCACCTCAATCATCGGGCCCCCGAAAAGCACTTGCATCTGCTCGATCGAAAGCTCGGTGGCTGTCAGGGCATCCTGAACGACGAGTTTCCCTGTATTCTCCGACCACTTAGAGAACGCGTAGAAATGGTGCAGACCCGCAGCGTAACTGCCTAGCCTGGCGACGGCGGCCGGGTTATAAAGACGCCCGAATCGCAGGAACATCTCGGCACTGGCACTCGACATTCTCGGTATAGCCTCCGTAAGGGAGGATGACGTATCGCGTACGCTGAGATAAGTCGTCTTGCTTTCCGGCAGAAAATTGTTATTCACGAATGCCCGCACTAGCCCCCATTGTTTGCTGAGCGATATGTTCGGTGTTGCGAGTTGATTACTGTTGCTTGGATTCTCATCCGGCAACTGGATGGCGGCGTTTAAGTCTTCACTACGTGAGAAGACCGTCAGCATCCCCGTTAAGCACGACTGGAGTTGTCCATCTCGTAGCATTTCGGATATCTGTCGAGCGTTAAAACTATAGAGCGGCCAGAAGTACTCCACTGTTCCGAACGAACCGTGACTACCGGCTTCGTGGACCACCAAGTCGGCACGTAGCTCAGTAGCGTTCCTTAGCCACGTATGGCAGCTGTTTGTACCCCCTGCGGCTTGAAAAGCCGCTGCACTTTGGAGCTCATGAATCATCAAACTTATCGCCCCGAGCTGCTGCATGACTTCCGCGTGATAAGCATCGATCTTTGCATCGATTTGCCTCAGCGATGTTAAAACCTCCGCCGATGGGTCCGTCGTAGCTTGGCCGAACAGCGAGATGGCGTTCGTAAAAGTCGGAATGATGCTTAAAGGGTCGCCGGCCAAGACAAGAAGCCAACTCTGCATGAAACGAGATGCTTTCGCCGCCTTAGAGGCTGCGGCCGCAGCGCGGTCATCCCCAACTAGCTGGAAACCGGTTGACATGGCGTCTAACTGATTCGCCGATTCCCTAAAGTAAGCCGATGTTGTAGTTCTAGTTTGCACAGCCCTCTGGACATTGTTAAGAGGAGTAAGTTGCATGTCCGTAGCGAGCTGCGAAGTATCCTGCTTCAACGCGGCCCGTAGATCAGCGCGTCGTGCCCGTGCCTTCTCCCGCTCATCTCTTCCTCGCAGGGCATGACCATACTTCTTCAAAGCAGCGTCGAGCCGACGCACCTCCTCGGCCGTTGCAGCACTAAGCGCCGCAGTGTCGTCAAGCGCTCGCGCCAAGAAGCCCAAAGCAGCGTTCTGTAATTGGTTCTGGATTGGGCCGGGCAAATCTTGAAAATCTCCGCGATTGTCCCTAAGCAGGTTAGAGACGTACGCAGTCGCCGCAGGCGCGTTTATCTTGTCCCCATTAAGCAGCCGTTGTCGGGCTTGTTCCCTCGTCAAACCGCCTATTGGCTCTCCTTTTGCCCACGCCTGGCTTAATGAAGTTTGAATGTAGTCAATGAAAGTTCGATCGTAAAATGACTGGACGTTTTGCCACACTTTGTCGTCGGCGTCCTCCACCATCCCTCCGACGATCGGGATCATTCCAGCTGCCTTGGCGCTTGTGTAGGTCGTAACGCGGAGGGTCGCCGCAGCATTGCTAGATTTCCATGCAGCTTGCTTTGCCGCATCAATATGTTGCTGCATAGCGTTGAGCGCAACCGATCGATCTGCAGCTGCAGAGAACGCGTCCGTCTGGACCCTAGCGGCTTGCTCCCGAAGACCGTAGACCGTTTTCTGCTCCTCAGCGCGGACCGACGGTATGAAGACTGCGGCGGCACTAACGGCGGCTAGGACAGAACGCATAGTCATCACTGACTCGGTTTCACGGCCCTAAGTGCTGCAAGTTCAGAACTCAATTCGGCTATCAATCGATCCTGAGTTGCGAGTCTCTCCATCATAGATTTATCGATTGCGTCAAGTTGTTTCGAGATCACTGCCATCATTTCGACGTACTTCGTCGTCGGCAACTCTATACAAAGCGCGCCCTGCGCGGCGAGCTTATCGCAGCCCTCTTTATCTACAAACCGCGCAAACGCAGTCTGATATGAATCATTTGGGTACCCTCTACTTTGTACCTTGCCGCTTACCACGATAGCGACGCGCAGAGTGCTGTTCGCAAGTAGGCGCTTACTTGCCTCTCCGTCGGATGCTTTGATCGGCGTCGCGTTCCACAACACACGCCACGATCCAATGGAAACCCAACCGCGCGCGTCAACCTGTCCATTAGGGAGGGAAGCGTCCGACCCATATGTCTGCCCTTGGGCACCGTCGAAGAATACGAGCAACGAAAAAGTGCATAGCATTATCTGAATGGGTTTGACCATGTTGTCTTCCTGCCTGACAGAAAGATGTCGGCGATCGCCGAGTTATGTTTCGATGCGCGACGGCGCAAGCAAGATGTGCCAGCCAACCGTCCGACTCGCACAACTGAATAGAGGATAGCGAACAGTTTCTTGTATGTGGTCGGTGTTTACCCGGTTAACCCACGCTGTTAACCCACGCACACCGCGGCGGTTGTTGTCTCTTACCCGCGTTGTGAACCGCCTCCGATTTTTCTGGACACGATTTTGGGGTAAAACGTGTTTCTGGAAACGGAGTTGAACATGCTGAAG
>NZ_FCOL02000110.1 GCF_001544515.1 Caballeronia terrestris | reverse complement strand
ACAACCGGCAGCGCGGCGATCTCGGCATCCATGATGGGAGTCCCACGGTGTTTCTCAGAATAAGGTCTTTTGGTCTGGTTAACGCATTCTTTCGCATCAGAATTTGTTCTGCTCATCGCAGGGAGCTGTAACCAGTGCAATTGCCAGCAGCACTTATAGTCTGAGGTACTAGCCGAAGCAGCCAGTCCTAATAGGCGACTACGTCGCTATGCCAAGCGTACTCGGACGTCGACAAGTGCGCTCGTGCTAAGCGTCGTCGGCCAAATCCGGCCGAAGCTCTGCTTCAATCAGATCGATCGACGGCAACTTGGTTTCTAACGATTCCGGCACGTGTCGAAATAGTTGATACTCGGCCACGCCCATCGGTTTAGCGACGCCTCGCAACGCATATTCCGCGACGAGTCGGTTCTTCTCCTTGCATAGAAGCAAACCTATCGTGGGTTGATCATCCGGCGCCTTCACTTGCGCATCGATCGCAGAAAGATAGAAGTTGAGCTGGCCCGCGTACTCTGGTCGAAACGGAGTCGTTTTCAGTTCAACGACCACGTAACAGCGTAGCTTCAGATGATAAAACAGGAGATCAATAAAAATTCGTCGTCTCCGACGTCTATCCGGTATTGCCGCCCCACGAACGCGAATCCCGCGCCCAACTCGAGAAGAAACCGGGTGATATGACGGGTGAGCGCCAGCTCGATGTCACGTTCCTGCGCATCCTCGGTGAGGCCGAGAAAGTCGAAGACGTAGGGATCCTTCAAGGCATCACGGGCGAGATCCGACTGTGGCGGAGGTAAGGTTTCCCTGAAATTGGTCACGGCGCTGCCGGCTCGCGATTGGCGGCTGTCTCGATCTGCATCGTCAACACCTGACGCGACCAGCCGTGCTCGAGCGTTTTGTCTGCATACCAGCTTCGTTGCTCCTGATCCTTGACCTTGTCCAGTAAGGTACAGAGATGGAACCACGGCAATTGTGCAGCAGGCTGCTGCACAAATTCCACGTCAGGCCAAGCCTGCGCCAGCGCGCGCATATATTTCAGGTTGCGTGGCGAAAATCCGCGCATGTCTGGAAACGCCGCCTTCAGGTCTGTCGCAAGCTGGTCGATTACTCCGGCGCCCCACCCCTGGCGCCGCTGCCGATCCAGGATCTCCCGGCCAATTTGCCAGTACAGCGTCACAAGCTCCCGGTTCACGCTGGTGGCTGCGCGAAGTCGGGCTCGCTCGACCCTTTGTTTGAGTTCAGCGAGCCAGCGCTTGTAATCTTCGCCCCACGAGCCGTTGGGCAGATTATCGGTCATACAGTCTCTACGGTGCCATTGATCACAGCTCATTATCCGGTGATCAACGACATCGGACAATCGCGCCCTCGCAGAGCGTCAGATCTTCGCCCATCGCAGGGACGCGACGCGATGACCAAGACAACAATAAAAGGGACAAATAGATTTATGTAAAATCTAACCGGCAATTGAGGCGCGTCTTGTTGGTCAACGCGGTCGACCATGTCGATTGTTCGCAATCTGCTCTTGCCTGCGCGCGAGCCGAGCCTTCTCTTGACTTGTGCCGTACTCCGCCTCCGCAGCAGAGACAACGCCGGTGATTGCGCCGGTAAGATCCACGCGCATATTGCCTTCGACGAGACAGGTCCAATAGCGCTGGCCGCGACACCAGAGCTTGACGCCGTTACGAGCGTCTCGCTCGCTCAGCCCAAGCGAGGCCGCTCGGGCAAGCACATCCTTGAGAATACCAACCTTGAGAGGAACCTTTGACGCGGGACTGTGTGGAAAGGCGTGCGGAAAATGTCGTTGCAGCGTATTGACCGCGCGCCCGGCCGCGTCAGCAGACGTTCGCGGACGCTTCGGTGGCTGCTTGATTTCCCTTCCGGCGCCTACTGGCGCTGACGTCAGGCGCGATGCGGCCTTTTTGCCCTTCGCGCCCTGGTTCAGCTGCGCCTTAAGCGCAATGAGCTGTTCGAGTCCCACGGTGCATGCCTGAAATCAGTCGCCAAATTTTACCAGTCGCCTTCAAACATCACCGTCTTCAAGCCCAAGAACTGCAACCGTTCGCCGCGTGAGCGCGAAGCTGAGGCTAAGGCGACAAAGTTGACAAACACGACAAAAGCGATTATTGTTCTCGTATTGTGTCTCGCGTGAGGCCGAACCATGTCCAAGCCAATGCCCGCCATGGAGTTCCCTGAAATCACCGCTGAAGACGCTCATCGTTTCGAACGCGCCGTACGCATCGATGACGAGGATGCCTTCATCGCCGAGCTGAACGCTTTGATTCGAGAGAAATTTGCGGAGGCCGCGCCCTCGCCGCTCCAGCTCACCACGGACCTGCGAGCGAAAGCACGCGCGCTTCGGGCAGAGTCACCCTGGCAGCCGTCGGCGACTGATGTGCAACGCGGACGTGCAGCGTTGTTGCGCGCATACGATGCACCCGGGAACATTCCGCTGACCGAATTTGCGCGGTTCGCACACAAGTCGCGCCAACAGATTTATAAAGATCTATCAGCACAGCCTCGGCGCCTTCTCTCATTAGATGTGGGTCGTCGGGGTCAGCGACTGCCCGACTGGCAGCTTGATCCACTGAAGCTGAAATTCACGCGCGAAGCGCTCAACCGAGCGGCGTCGGTTGACTCATGGACGCTCTATCGTGCGCTGTCGTCTCGAAATGATTCGCTCGGTGGTCACTCACCTATCGAAGCCGTGACGCCAGGCAACTTCGATCAACTTGTCGAGGTTGTGCTGAGCGTGGTCGGTATTCACGGTGAGGAAGCAGTTTGATTTTGTCGATGCCAAGCCGCGTCATTGCGGCGGGAGAACTGCTCCAACACATTAGCCGAATCGAATACGCCGCCACGCCGCTCTATTTTGGTACGAGCTCCGCAAATCGATACGACGATCCGAAGGGTGGCTATGGGTTCTGTACTTGGGCTTCGACCTTCCGACTGTATTGATGGAGTCGGTTTTTCATCAGCACCAATGGCACCGAAGCCGTTCGCGAACCATTACGTTAAGCGAGATTCGTGGACGCATTGTGCGTGCTGTCGGCGTAGTCGAGCGACTGAACTTGGCTGACATGACCGCACCAGGCGTGATGGCGCGGGAGTTCGGCCTCAATCTCGGTCAACTGGCAAGCCGACGTTACATCCACACGCAGCGTATCTCTCGGCAGATTTACGAGGCGCTCGACAACAGCGGCTTCCCAGTCTTCGACGGTCTGCTCTATCCCTCGCGGAATAATTTTCCCGCGACATGCATCGCTCTTTTTTATCGGGCACGAGCGAAAGTCGTGGTGGTCGACGATCTCCCGCTGGTGCAACATGTCGACTGGCCCGCTTTCGTAAATCAGTATCGCATTGGGGTGGCCAAAGTTTGAGGCCGTTGACGGCCCACGGGGTCCGAAGAGCTTCCCCTTCCGCTTGAATCAATCCTTCCAAGTGAGGATAGCCGTTCTATACGCCCGTGCAGGTCGAACCGCGTCTGCGCGAGCGCACGCTGACGGTCAACGGCGTATCGAAGGTGTATTCGATGACGGGCTGGCGCATCGGCTATGCGGGCGGTCCAGTGTGGCTAATCGGGCGATGCAGACGCTGCAATCGCAGAGCACGTCGAATCCGAGCACGATCTCGCTCGCGGCGCTGGAAGGCGGCACGGATTTCCTGCTCGAATTGATCGATGAGTTGCGCACCTGCCGCGATCTCGTGGTCGATACCATGGCACGCTGCCCCGGCCTGCGTTGCGATGCACTCGATGGCGCGTTCTACGCCTTCGTGGACTGCTCGGGCGCGATAGGTGCTCTACGCCTTCGGGCGATCATCGCTACCGATCTCGACTTCGCCAACTATTTGCTGGAGGCGGCGCATGTCGGCGTGGTGCACGGTAGCGCGTTGGGCGTGGAGAACCATGTGCGGATCGCGTATGCTGTTCCGATGCCCACGCCGCGACGCGTGCCGGCGCATCGAGACCGCGTGTGCGGCGTTGAAACCCGCTGTCGCCGCGGTCCGAAGCGCCTAAGCACCAGATGCCATGCCCGCGACACGTGTGCCGTGCGCGGGTTTGTCTTTTTATCGGATGGCCTTCCATGCTCTATCTCATCGAAGACGCTACCCCCGAGCCGGCGCAATTCGGCGCCCTTCCCGCGCTGTTCGCCCGGACTTTGAATGCCGAACTCCGCTGCGTAGGCGTGCATTTCGACGAACAGCGGTTTCCCGATGCGCATCAGCACGTCACAGCGGATGGACGGTTAGTCGCGAGCGGTCTGATCTGGCGCACGCGCACGGGCCTGCCCGATACTGCCGAACCATGCCGTGAGATTTTTGCGCTGGCGCGCACGCGCGATATCGTGCTCCTCGTGCAATCGTTCGATGTGTTTCCTACGCAATGCGCCGAAGACGTGGAGATGTTGCGCGTCGTTCATGAAGCCGATAGCGCACAGCTCGTCGAAGATGGTTCGGGCGTGGTTTTGCAAGCGCATCGGGATCGCTATGGCAGATGGCGATCCACGGAAGAAGCCGCATCGCGCGCGAGCGGGCCGTCCACGACGATTGCGCTGATAGGCCGTGAGTGCGACCAGCATCAGCAATACCCCGCGACGCTCGCCGCCCTCGGTGACGCCGCCGATGCGCTCGGCTTCGATCTCGACGTGCGCTTCATCGCGGCACAGGACATCGACCGCGACAACGCAGAAACTTTGCTCGCCGATGCGCACGGCATTCTTTTGCCGGGCGGCGCGGACATAGCGCACGTCGCGGGACAGATCGAGGCCGCGCGTTTCGGCTGGCTGGCGTCCATTCCGGTCGTGGGTTTGTCTCTCGGCATGCAGTCAATGGCGACGGCCATCGCGCGGCTCGTGTTGAAGAGCGATGAGATCGGCATGAAGGAAGCGCAGCCCGATGCGCGCGTCGCCAGCTTCGAGCCGATTCATGTTGGCGAGGATGGCGTGTTGTTGCATCGCTCAGGCTTGCGGCCGATAAGCATAGTGCCGGGATCGCGTATCGCGGCCATGCTCGGCGCGCAGGCGAGCATTCTCTGCAATCATCGCTACAGGCTCAATCCGGCGCTCGAAGCGCCGCTCGCGACGCTCGGCGTGACCGTCAGCGCGCACGACGAGAGCGGCTCGATCGCCGATGCCATCGAGGCCGATAAGCATCCGTTCTTTGCGGGCATGCAGGGGCATCCCGAACTGTCCTCGCGTGATGGCGCGCCGCATCCGTTGCTGATTGCGTTTCTGGACGCGGCGGCGCGCCGTACATAAGCGTATGTGCCCGCTTCGGAAGCGGGCGCTTACGCAGAAGCTCAAACTTAGCTGATCGCCGACGCGAACAACGCGGCATCGACATTCCCGCCCGATGCCACGATCAACACACGGGGCGTTCTGACTCCCGTGCAGATCTCGGGTTAGAGCACCTTCACGTTCCTCGCAGTTAAGACGTGCCACAAGAGCTTTGTGCCGTGACAGACCGCGACGTCAGACTTGATCTCATCGAAGAAGTTTGGGCCGAGTTTGTCAGGATCGCCTCATCGATTCGCTTAGGAGAATGCACTGCAGTTGAAGCCCTAACCCGCTTCTGCTCAGCAGCGCGTGGGCAGCCGGTCTATGACGGAGGCGTCCACATCGGTCGGCTGTTCCGTAGCATCTTCCGTATCGATTACTTCACGAATACTTCCTTCCGCACGGAGTTGCAGCACGTGTTGAATCGGGGCGAGGCCGTGCAAGTGGTCCAACGCGCGATCCATGTTGGCCGTATCCCAGTCGAATTGGCTCGGCGCGAAGATTCGCTTTCAGCCGTGTCTTCCGTATTGGCGCTGCTTGCGAACATTCTGATGGCTCGAACCCGACGCACATGCAGCATGCGCTGGACGTGCTACAAGCCTCTGGAGGCGAATCGCCTGGAGCCGAGCAGCTCCGAAGGATTGCGCCGACGCATCTGGCGGGCATCAACCTGCGCGGAACCTACATTTTCCCCGTGGGACGCTATGCAAGCAGACTGCTCCCAAGCTTGGCTCAAGATTCCAAGACGCTTGCCGCCGGTCAGCTCGCGTAGTGAAGTAACGACAACGCGTTTGTGGGTAGACAGCAAGTCAATGATTTACAACGATATTAATTTGGTGTCAGAGGGAAAGCCTTGTCACAGCTAGCGCGCCCTAACCCGGAAAAACTGCATTGGGAATCAAGGTCATTCCAACGAGCATGTACTGGTCGAGCATCGCTCGGCCTCCTATCAACGGGTCTGGCGCAAGATTTGAACTTCTATCGAAGCAACGAGGAAAAATCTCGCAGCCGATTTCACATAAATCTAGCAACAAATTTAATAAACATATCTAAATATTGTACGAAATATATCGCTCGTTTTAAGACGAAAGCTCGTGAGGATATTTCTAGGGAAGTGAGCTGGAAATGTTAGGTTCTGTACAGCGATAGCGTCGATCCGGAAAGTAGCGATTACGTCTCTCGCGGATCACGTGCCTAGTGGATGTCATGCATATACGCGATGTCGAGTTCACCAGCGAGCAGGGCGAGTCGTTTGTCCAGGGTCCAAAGTGACGCGCCGGGAGTCATCAAGGTTGACGCAAGCAGCGTAAGGTCGCTACTACCACAGCCTCGACCGTAAAACTGCCGTGCCTCGATCACCTCGGTCCATGTCGCATGCTTCGCATGTTGCAGCAGCCCGATGTCATGGAGTGTCTGCACCCGGGGCGCAGGCGGCGTGCCGCAGGCGAGTTCAACAAGCACGACTGGATGTGTGAGCGCCTGGTCGCTGGTGACCAGTTGAACAAGTCTCGTATTAGCGCGACGGAAATGATCAACCCAAACAGATGTATCGATGAGGACGCTCATTGAGTCGATGGCTCCGAGCGGCGCCGCGGTATGTCGGGCATACCAGGCGCGATGCCGCCTAAGGCCGCCAGACGCTTTCCGGCCTGAACTCGAACGAACGTCTGCATCGCCACTCGAAACAGATCAGCCTTATCCATGTCAGGGTCGGCAAGCTCAAGAGCGCGCTCGTAGAGGTTGTCGTCAATCGTAACAGTGGTTCGCATTTCCACTCCGCTTGATGCCGTATCGCATCAATTGTAGCATCAGATAACGACGGGTTCCTTCCTGCGTTTTGGTCGGAGGCCCAGCCAGAAGCCGCGCCTCTTTCGCTGGCGGTGACACCCCAAAAGAGCACCTTGCCGAACCGTCGGTTCATCGCCAGGCGCGCGAACCATTCGGCCACTTCCGCGAATTTTACTGACCCGGCTGGAGTTGACGGATTTGAAAAATCGGCTGCATCTGCCACATCCGCAAGCACTATGCTCAAACTGTGCGTATAATGTGCATCGTGGATCGTCGCCGGAAACCAAGACATGAACACTGACACCTTTGCTGACGTGTTGGAGTCTGCCCGAGAAGCGGGCACGTCTCGACTTTCGGCGATCAATCTCGCCAACGTGCTCGGCCTGCAGCAGCAAGATTTGGCCACCATCGCAGGCGTGCACCGGAACACGCTGCGCACGCATCCCGAGTCGCCCAGATTGCAGGCGGCCCTGCGTGACCTCATGCGCGTGGTGTCGGCGGCGGTCGCGGTCCAACCGGACCTCGACCGCGCGCTGTTTCTCATCAAAAATCATCCGATTCCTGCCTTTCGCCATAAGACCATCCTCCAGTTGGTCCAGGAAGGCAGGACGGAGGATGCGATTGACTACCTGGAGTCGATCAGTGCAGGTTTTGTTGGATGATCCTCACCGATCTGCCGACGGGACCCACGCTCTATCGAGCGCACACACCGCGCTGGGCCGATCGGCCCCTGAGCGGCACGGGCGCCGCGCTGAAGGGCGGACGCTTCAACCGAGAAGGGATCGAGGCGTTGTACCTGTCGCTGGAAGAATTGACGGCGCTGCGCGAATACCAGCAGACCTCCCCTTTCCTCCGCCTTGCACCATTTGCTCTTACGCCGCCGAACTCCGGGACCTGGTGGACTTGCGGCAACCCGACCAAGAGAATTGGGATGAGCTTTGGCACGACTGGCGCGAGGACTGGCGGTATTGGAAGTTCGACCAACACATTGAGCCGCCGACCTGGGTATTAAGCGACCTGGTCCGGGACCTCGGCTACCCCGGGATTGTTTTTCCGAGTCTGGCGCACGCTGGCGGCATCAACGTAGTTTATATGAACGCCCCCGATGCGCCAGGTCTTCTTGTGCTCTGATTTGACAGGATAGGTTGCAGCTTTATATCCGTACATGGACTCCCGCCTATGAGCAAGATCGGTGTGCATTTCGAAGGTCTCGACTGCGTCCGTACATTCGGCTTTTGATGTGCTTGCCATCAGCACGAGCCATCATGGAAGTTTGCGCGCTTGTCCCTCATCGGCCTCTTGGCTTCGTACCGCAGCCGCCGGATATATCAGGATCTACAAGCGCCGGTCCGACCGGTTCGCCATGCTACCGCTTCTTGCGCAATCGTGAAGAGAGTGGCGTTGCGTCTGCGCGCTACAGGAAGCGCTATGCCAACTTGAAGCATTCATTGCTCGTCAATACTGCCCACGCTATTCGCGCCGTCTTGTTCGCGAGAGCGATTGCCGCGACGCTCACATGACGGCGCTGCATCACCGCCTTGATCCAGCGACTGTGCCGGTCATCCCGACGCCCAACGAAGCGCATCACCGCACGCGCCCCCTGTACCAGCAGCGTGCGAAGATAGGTGTCACCATGTTTCGTGATGCCGCCAAGCTTTGACTTGCCACCGCTCGATCGCTGTTTTGGCGTCAGACCCAACCACGCTGCGAACTGACGCCCGTTCTTGAACTGCAGTGGATCTCCCACGCCGCTAAATAATGCGGTCGCTACGAGTGGTCCGATGCCAGGAATCGTGGCAAGACGTTGGCAGCTTTCGTTGCGTTTGAATATCTCGGCAATCTCGAACGCAAGTTCGTCGATCCATCGCTGCAAGGCCGCCAACTGTTCGAGATACATCGAACCAAGCCGCCGAAGCAGGATCGTGATGCCCGCATCAGCGTCGTTGACGAGGGCCACGATGCCTTGTCTCAACTGAACGATTCCCGTGAGGAAGATGAATCCCTCTTCGGCAAACATGCTCCGTATCTGGTTTGACTTCGCGGTTCGCTCATGAACCAATCGCTCGCGCATGCGATGAACGGACTGCAAGGATTGCTGTTCAGCGCTTTTGATCGGTACCGGGTGAATGCCCGGTCGTGAGACTGCGGTGCAGATGGCCGAAGCATCATTCGCATCGTTCTTCCCGCCGACCAGAAAGGGCTTTACGTATTGCGTTGGCAGTAGGCGCACGGTGTGCCCCTGCGTGGTCAGTTCACGAGCCCAATAGTGCGAACCGTGACATGCTTCGATACCTATCAGGCTGGGATCCAATCTCGAAAAGAATTTCAACACCTCCGCTCGGCGCAGCTTTCGCTGTACGACTGGCCTCCCGCCACGATCGACGCCATGAACCTGGAACACGTGCTTCGCAATATCAAGACCGATGGTGAGCGTAGGCATCTCAAATCTCCCGAAGTGGCTCCAGAAGTGTGCGCCCCGGAGGGGGCGAGAGTCCATACCATCAGCCTGTTTGCAGCCTCATACGCTGCGGGCCCCGATGAAATCCGCTGACTCGCTCCTCATTTGTCGCACGAGCTTGAC
>NZ_FCOL02000109.1 GCF_001544515.1 Caballeronia terrestris | reverse complement strand
GTGTCGCAGCGCCATCGAAGGCCAACTCCCAATGTTTATCGAGGATTCAGAAGGAGGTGCACAATGAACGCCCCGTCACGGATAGTTGACCTTTAAGTAACGCGTTCCGCACTCGATAGATACCTCAAGTTGCGACGAGTACTCCAAGAATATCCTTTTCCGACTACGATAATTTCGAGATGTCAGCTGACACCGGCTAGGAGGTCGCCAATGAATCGCGCACTAACTTTCTTGATTGGAGTCGTTGTCGTCGTCGTTGTTATATTCGCCTCGCTCGTCCTCGCTTACGAATTCCCGGAATCATCACATGGGCTAGCGGCCTGGGTTCAGGCTGTCGGTTCGATTTTAGCAATCGTTGGCGCTTATTTCATCGGGGAAAGGCAGGCATCTGCCGCGCAACGTCAGTTTGATGCAAACCTGCGAGCACGTGAGCAAGTACGTCGCCTTGCCTACGTCGCAATCGGACGGGTCGCGATGGATGCGGCAAACGAGTTGAAAAGACCATTCGAAGGGAATTCATCTGACCCTTTACTTCTTTCGTTCACAGCATCGCCTGGCCGACTGCTAGACGCCGCAGACGCTCTCAAGCAGATTCCCCTTCACGAAGTCGGTTCAGCAGAAGCTATCTCTGCAATCGCCGGACTGCGCGCAACGCTACTCAGTCTGAACGACCGAATGTGCGCCATGTCCGATTATTTACAGTCCACTGGGCATCAGGCGGGAAGGTACTCGGCTACCCCGGTCACCTCATCGCATGAAATGCGTGGTTTAATCCGCCACGCGGAGCTTCAATTTGAAAGGCTTGAGTTGGCATTAGCCCGTCCGAACCCGTAGGTTTTTGCAATGCGGTCAAGCTTTGTCTGTCATCTTCCGACCATCCGCTCTGTTCGCGGTCGTGAAGGTACAGCTCGAATTGGGTGCCTGTGCGCAAGGCATCGGTGATTCTATCACCATCGAGGTCGAGCAACCGGACCTCTGGGTCGTTCAAAGCGAACGGCGGAGCCGCCGCGTAATCGACGAAGCGGCCAGTGGCCTTGACACCGGAGACGGTGAGAGGAACGTATCCGTTGAATCGTGCACCTGACATCAACAGGTCAATATGGCCGTCGCCATCGAAATCGGCAAGTTGCACCCCCCGGTCGCCCAACCGGACGCCGGGCGGCAAGCCGTCGATGGGTCTCGGAACGTCAAAACGGCCATCGCCGAGATTGCGCCAGTAGCGGGTGGTGTCACCGATCTGCACCACATCGGGAAGGCCACGTCCGAACAGGTCGGCCAGTTCGAAATCCGGGTGGCCAAGGGAACGCTCGGGTTCTGACGCGGATGAGTCAGACATGGCCTGGTAGACGCGCCGGGTCGGATCAAAACGCGTGTAGCCGAATTCCAGCGGGGGCAACTTTTCACGCGCTTCGCCGTCGACGCCTTCGACCTCAATGCTGTGTAAAAGGGAAGCGCCGTTGGCGGGTGCGGCTCGGGGATCGGTCTGATCCCGATAAATGAGCCGGTAAACCCGAGTCAAACGGGCAACTCCGGCGTGGGTGCTGATCTCGATTCGGGCGCAACGCCGCATCGTGCGGATTTCGAATCCAGATTTATAGGTAGAGAAAGGATCGGGACGCGTCTCGTAGACGAAGTCGACGGTGACCATAAATTGCGGTGCACTGGGAGAACCATAGTCACCATAGCGGATGGTCTTCAGGTAAATCTGATCCCAGCGATGAGGGCCATCCTCGCGACTTGGATCGCGCTCGTACAGATATTCGATACGGTTGCCAAAGGGGTCGACCGTTTGCGTCAAGTGCCAAGCGAAGATGCGCTGGCTGTCGTCCGGGTGGCAGACGACCGCTAATTCCGGATCTGTAGGGGCCGGCTGACCATAGAGACTGGTCAACCCGCTACGGCTGCGGACCTCCCAATAGTCATCCTGCTCAGAGCGAATGTGGCTGATACGGGCGAACAGGCCTTCGGTCCGCGGGCGGTAGCGAGTGATGCCCGGCGAGGGAGCGGACACTGGCACCAATTGCTCGGCGCCAGACAAGAGGAACACATCTTGTTCGTCGTCGTAGATCGGCACGAGCTTCGATGTGTCGCGGGGAAACTCCTGGCACGCTCAGCGACCAACCCAGACCGAACACCCCATTCCCCGCCCCTGTGCTGTAAACAAGGGTCAGGTCGGGTTGAACACCGTTGCGTCCGGCAGAAATGGCAAGGGGTACCGACAAGTTGCCGGTACCTGTGTGCAGATCCGGCGAAAAGGTTTCCCCTAAGCCTTTGAGCGCACCGCCACCCTTCGGATGGGAAATGACCTGATCAGCGGTTCCGGACTTGTTCATTGTGCACCCGCCGAAAATCACGAATGAATTACGGCCTCTTTGGTAGAGGCACATCCATTGCAACTGCTTCTTTCGGTGTGAGTTGTCCGCGAGAACGGACGGGCACAAAGGAAGCGGACACCGGTACTGGGACTACTGCGTAACCAGGATCTGGCCGGTCATTCTTCGCTACGCGAGAATCGGGTGTTAGACATTGGACTGCACGTCCGTTCACAAAGTGCGGGCAAGTCGGCGTAGGACGCGTCTCATTCGCAGTACCAAGGATAGTGCTGCGAATCGAGGAGCGGCGGCCGCACCGGCGGTCCGAATACGATCTAAGAACGCTCGAAAAGTATCCGATGTCAGTGAAATGACCGTGAATAAAGTGGCAACCGGGTTCGTTGACGCCGGAAGCTTTAAGAAGTCTTCTGTAGGTAAAGTGTTAGTCTATGGAGACGCTCGTGTCAAGCCGGCAGATGGACTTGATCGATATGATGGGAAGCGAGCCGCTGCCCGTGAAATTGGCGTAGGTCTGCATGATCTTCACGGCACGCCCCTGCGGATTCGAACTCGTGGCAAACGAAACGATATATGCGAACCTAAGTCCATTCATCTGACTGCCCCCTGCGTTTAAGGTCCTCGACGCGGTCGGCGGTGGTAGCCCTGGTTACCCACGTCAATTCAGCGCGTGCCTAATAACATAGTAGCGGACGATTTGGTTTGACTTGTAGCTTCTCGTTCTCGCGGCGCGAACGTCTAAAAAAACACGTGGCGTCAATCGCGCAGCTTACCCACCGTGAGTTGAGACTTCCGACCTACGGCCGCACGGGAAATTGAACAATCACTGAAGTGGAGCCGCGAAAAATGGAGGCGACATACGTTACGTCTCTCTATTTTGCTGCACTAACGACCGTTCCTCTCCGGGACCCGCCATTCGCCGGGCAATGTGCCAAACGTCGCCTCCGGGTCGCGTGCTGCCGTCTGCTGCAAAACGAGCATGGTTCGAACGTTCGAACAGTGAGTGCCGGGGACCCGGCCATTTTCCGCCATTGGCCCGTGGGTCTATCTAGACGTTTGAGTGTCACATTCCTCCACGTCAGCGGCCATTCCCGAGTTCGGTGACTGGGGAACTCAGTACGCAGGTCGGATCCATGATGCGATGGCCACTCGGAGGTTCAAATGATTTCACCCCATCAAGTCTGATAGCATCGCGCGGATCAACAGGTCGGGTCTGGCCGGTGTAAGGCACTTGGGGAAAGGCGATGCCAATTCAAAAATATGCAGTAAATCAATACCTTATCGAGAGCCTCCTATCGAGAGTCCGAGAAGGAGAAATAGCGATTCCAGAGATTCAGCGTCCGTTTGTATGGGAATCGTCCCAAGTCCGTGACCTCCTCGATTCGCTTTATCAGGGATTTCCGGTCGGCTATCTCATCGCGTGGCGGAATCCGGATGTAAAACTAAAAGACGGAAAAACAGCATCAGGAAAGATGATTCTGATCGACGGTCAGCAGCGGATCACTGCGTTGACTGCGGCCGTGCTTGGTCAGCCACGGCCCACGGGTAGCGGCCAGTTGCCGTTTCGATTTCCTGGGCCCATCGCACCTTCACTTGCGAATCGAGCGATCGAATTGCGCCGCACACGCCGTCGATCTCCGCGTCGTAGGCACCCAGGGTCACATCACGCAGCAACGTATGCGAGTTGCGGGACACCACCACCCACGGTTCCACCGTGACCATCAGGCTGCGTTTGCGCAGGCTCGCATAATTGCCCGCGTCGTGGATGCAGTTGCCGCGCCGGGATCCGCCTATGACACGAAGATATGCTCGAAGTGGAGCGCGTCGGCGAGCGCGTAGGCATGGTCTGGATCGTATACGCCGATCTTCGTAGGCTCTGCGGCCACGGCTGGCGTAATCGCTCCACCTCGCCACAACAGCGCCTCGACGCCCTGGCCAAGCCGCAGATAGCGCTCGTGAGCAGAACCAGTGCTGCCGCGATGAAGAGACCGCGCCTCGCGAGCGGTCCCTCGGCAAGCAGAAGCGAGAGCATCGACTTGCGGTGCCCGTTCTCACGCGCATGCGCGACGACGATCAGTATCGCGATGGCAAGGTACACGACGGCATTTAACATTGAAATTACATAGAAACCGCGGGCGTTGTCGGCATCGTCGACGAGCAGGAGGGGGTAGGCTGCACAAGAGCGCAAGCCACAAATACGGTGCGACGACCCGCATGGGCGCCCTCGGGTCAGCGCCTGCCGTCTTCGGCGTCACGCGAAACACAAATTCGCGTCCCCGTGTGCGCATAGATAGCTTATCCAACAATAGAGCGACCGTTCTTGCGGAGATGAAACGGCGTCCCCACTAGTTTATAAGCATCGTTGACATATCCCTCCGTTTGCCTTTGCAATACGTCGAAGCCGGTCCTATCCTACTCAATACCGTTGCCAACTCATGTCGCCATCCGGGCAACGCGCGCAATGGGAAAAGGTGAAAGCATGCGTGCGATCGTCGTTTCAGTGTTCCTCTTGCTCCATATATCGGCCTCGTTCGCCGGGGGCGAGTCGCTCCTGGTCTTCGACTCGCAAGGCAAGTTCGTGGGGCCGCTCGAGGATTATGGAGGGCCAGGTGTCTATCTGACAGTAAGCGGCGCCATCGCGTTCGTTCCTATCGAACGGGTGATTGTGTCCGGCGACGGCGGTCCGCAAACCGTCTATTCGGCTACGGATTTCAGATGGTCGGGCACGAATGCAGCCGACTACACTTCGTCCGATTGCAGCGGCACACCGGTCATCACGCTCACCACCGGAGTCCGTCCGTCGGTGACGATCAGGCAAGGCACCGACGTCACTTTGTACGTTGCGCCAGCAACGAACTCTGGTCCGATCCTGATCGGATCGATTCGGTCGGGTCCGAATTTCCGTTGCGTGCCCTCCGGCGTGCCGAGCACGGAATACGGCTGGCCGACGGAAAGCACGTATTCTTTGACCGGCGCTCAACCGGAACCGCTGACCATCCGCTATCCGCGCGACAGGGGAGATCGGCGATCGCGCTAGTCGCAAGGCTCCCCTTGCATATGAGCTTCCATCGAACGATGATCGCGGCCTTGAGGTGCATGACATGCGCGGACTGATCGTATTGGCGCTGCTGTTGTCAAGCTCGATGGCGTCGTTCGCCGACGACCACCAGGACCGTCCGCAACGGCGCGTCCTGCAGGTCTTCGACGCGAACGGCAAGGCAGTCGGCGCCTTCAAATATGCTGGTGGTGGCGCAGGCGTGTTCATGACGGTGAACGGTGCTCCGGTGTTCGTGCCGGTCATCCGGCGGCAGGTCGCCGGCACCGGCAACCAGACTATCTATTCCGCGACGGAGTTCGAGTGGGGATGGTACTTTTTCAACCAGTTCTATGCGGCGGATTGCAGCGGCTCTCCGCTTATCTCTGATCGCACCGGACCGAGGCCTTCCTTCACGCTCAGGAGAGGCTCAGACGTCACCGTTTATATCGCGCCGACAACGAACTCTCAGTACCTGAGCGTCTCATCATATCTTCTAGGCACCAACAGCCAATGCCAGCGTTACACCACACCGGTCACGGCGGCCGGCTGGCCTATTGAGTCGAGCTACGTGATCACGCAGGATCACCCGGAGCCGCTGTCAATTCACTATTGACGAACCGAAATAAGAGCTCTCAGGCTTCCGGCGAATGTTGATCTATCTAGTTTCATGCCAGAACATCGTCTGCTGGCGAGAGCGTTCTGGCTCTTGCCTCGAACGCAGCCGCGTCGCAGCGATGTACCCTGCTCGATTGTGCCCCGCACCGGCCCGAACCAGTACGGAGATCGACATCGCATTTGGGCACATCGTGCGAACGACTGATGTGCTCGACGAGATCGGCGGGCCGCTCGGGGCTGGCACGTGACACGTCCGGGCAATGAAGGCGTCATCGAAGTGGGCAGCGTCACGTTTTCTACCGCTGCTCAAGCAAACGTGCATCTCGATGCGCAATATCTGCCGATGTGCTATGTCTTCGAAAATCTGAAGTATTGCGTTACGAATGGACGTGCGACAGTTCGAACGCGCCCTCGCGCAAGACGACGGAGGCTAGGGTTAGCGTTCGAAGGCATCTTCAGGCAAGCGATTGTCCACCAAGAACGAAACCGCGATACGGCCTGGTATGCGATTGTCGACCGCGACTGACGACGATCGAACAAGCGTCCGAACGATAGAACAACTCGACGAGAGCGACAACCGGTCACACCACTTGGGAAGTCCAGGGCCGCGTAACATCGGTTAGAACGCCGAGCTTTTATCTGCTTCTTACGGAACCCAACGCACCGTAAAAACGTGTGTGTGCTAGCGCACATGAAATCATTGGTCATTTCAAATAACGATTGAACCTTGGCCGGCGTCGTCCATACTTCAGTGCATTGATCCCAGACATATTGTCCTTCACCCGATGCACTCATCGCGGCGATGTCGCGGACGGCCAACCGCCTTAAATCTGGCCTTTCCATTGCTCAAGGGGTTACCCATGGTCACTACTTTAATCAAGCGGCGAGCGTTCGTTCAAGGAACCACGTCGGCGCTGGCGCTTGCATCGCTTCCAAGACTCAGCTTTGGGGCGTTGCCTGCCATTCGGCTTGAATGGCATGCATTCAGATTAACGCCACAATTTCAAACGTTTGTCAGTGCGATTCAAACCATGAAAGGCATTTCGGGCAGTACGAACAAGAACTCGTGGCAATACTGGGCCAACATTCACAAGAACTACTGCCCGCACGGCATCGCGTATTTTCTCGCCTGGCATCGCGGCTATATCTCCTATTTCGAACAGCAATTGAGAGTCGTACTCGGCTACGACAAGCTCGATTCCGCCAAGCTTATGCTTCCGTACTGGGATTACTACACTTATCCGACCTTGCCCGAAGATTTCACGAACGCTGCGAGCAACAATCCGCTTTACACTCGGCGCGTGAACACCAGCGCCTATCCGGCGCTGAGTATGAGTCCGTTCGCGACAGGGGTGAACAACTTCCAGCTCGGCCTGAACAATGCGTTCGAGCCGAATCTGGAATCTGCGCCGCATGACCCGGTGCATGACATCATCGGTGGCTATTTGGCAGATATCACTACGGCGGCGCTGGATCCGATTTTTTATCTGCATCACTGCAACCTCGATCGGTTGTGGAACGCGTGGTCGCGTCGTTCGACTAGCAAGGTACCCGCCGCGACCAGCTCGTACTGGAACGGCACATTCACCTATGCCAGCAACCTCACGATGGCCAGGGCCTTGACACGCACGACTGCCGGCCTCCTTTACGACTACGCAGACGACACCATGCCGGTCAAAATGCCCCAGCAGGCGCAGCACGGGCGCATCGTCCGGGTGCAGGCGCAGAACTCGTCGATCCACGGCCGCCCGAAGCTCCGCACGTTCACGTCGAGCGCACCACGCACCGTATCGTCGACGCGCGACTCGCTCGGCGGCTTGGTGGGCATCCCGCTCGACAACAATTCGATCAGCGCGGGCATTACGCTTCAGACAGCGGGCGCGAATTCGCTGCGCGACGTGCTCGCGACATCGCCTGCGGCGGTCTTGAGCGATTCGGCATCCAGTGCCGCGGATCTGCAACCGCAGGCGCAATCGCCAACACCGTCTCAGGGGAGCGGTGAGGCGAAGAAGTCGTTCCAGCACGTGAAGCTCGTGCTGGATGGCTTGAGGAGCGCATCGACGGCGGGCCAGGACGGCGGCTATTTCTATAACATCTATCTGAATCTGCCCTCGACCGGCGATGTCGATTCCGTTAGCGCTTCGCATTTTGTTGGCACGGTCGGCGCGTTCGAGGTCTCGGTGGCCGCGCATCACGGAAATGGCAAGAAAGAATTCGATATCACCTATCCGCTGGCGAGTCTCGGTCTCACGAATCCGAATCAAATGGTCGTGTCCTTCGTGCGCGAGAATGGCTTGGTTTATCCGAGCGGTAATGTGGTGTCCATGAACGAAATGCGCCTCGAACTGAGCACGGACTGACCCTGTTTATAGGGTCTATGGCGGGGCGGCAGGCTAGCCGCGATGGATGCGCGCCGTGCGCATCCATCGCGAGTGTGCAAAACCTGCACCTCTCCCAAGTAGGAGGTGCAGGCGCCACGGGGACGGGAGCTCCTTACCAATTCCGGCGGATCTGGCGCAGCCCGTAACAATGATCTGGCGGTAATCGATCTCGCCAAGAACACTCACAATCAGTTCATCGGCGACATCACCGGATATATGGGTTACGGTTGGAACAACTGTTCGTTCGTATCTTCTCCAAAGACTGGCAATTTACAGACCGCGGCCGTCTCGACCTTCGGATATCCGTACCTTCTGGACAGTGGCGCGATCATGCAGCGCACGGATGGGCCAACTTACACGACAGTGGTCGGCGGAGCTTGGCAGCTCTGGCAAGGAAGCGACCTCACAAGCGGCTCAAGCGGTGGCCGGTGGATCGTAAATTTCAAGTCTCGCGACCCTCTGCGGGAAGGAGACGCCGTTGCAGGTACCGCTTCGAAGCTCGCGGTGATTGGCGTGACGTCATGGGGGACCTCCGATCCTAATGCGCCAAAAGATAACTACTCTTCCCAGTTTCGCCAAAACGCGCAGTACCCGAATGCAAATTATGGCGGTTACGGAGCCGGCAACATCGCCTCGCTGCTGAACACACTGTGTAATAGGAGAGCTCCGGGTGGCGGTACGGTACGTACGCCTCGCAAGGATATTGCGACTAGGTGTTCCTGAGTCGTCGCGAAGCACCTGTTCCCATCTCCACCTTCATCGGGTTGATCCCTTCTGCCTGCGGCAGGCTTAGCCTGCCGCATTCTCAGACGCTTGTCCAAAGAATTCTCGACGGCCCTCGCGCGACGCATACCGATCGGCGGGGTGAAAGGCCTCGCGCTGAGCGAACAGTCGATCAGCGCGCTTGTGACGGCGGAGGCGAGTTCGGTGCAATCAATCCAGGACGTCATTACGACGACCGAGGACGAGTTTCCCGATACTGAAACGACGAGCGCGTCGGCGCCGGCCGCCACTTCGGCCAGTACATCGAAGGCGAGAAAATTCCGCTCGGTCAAGGTTGTGTTCGACAACGTCGCGGTTACAAACGCGGGTGCAGCCGGCGGGTACTTCTACAAGGTGTATCTTAACCTGCCAGAGAATGCGGATATCGATACCGTCGGTCCAACGCACTTTCTCGGCACGCTCGGAGCCTTCGAAATTGCGAGCGAGGCGCATCATGGATCCGTAACGCTCGAATATCCGGCAACCGGCGCAATGGTGAAGATTCGCGCGAGTGCTAGCCGCGAGCACGTAATTTCGTTTGTGCGGGTGGACGGCACTAGCGCTCCGGCAGGCCAAGTCATCGCCGCCGGCGAACTGCGTCTTGAGTTGTCAACCGAAGCACCTTTCATCAAGTCGAAGAGGGTCAAGCCGGGACGCAATGACATCCCCTATTGAGGTGACCGACACGTGACCGTTGAAAGCTCTGCATAGGTGATCGCTTGAGGGCCTCATTGACTTCGCTTCAGATGGGTGTGGTCATGACGCAATTTGATCCGGGCTCGAGTTCGTCGACCAGCGCGAATTTTCGATGAGATGACACGCGTCACCTTCACACTCCTAAATCACTGTTTTCAGCCCCCAACCTGTGCGTTGATTTCGGCTCACAGCGGTGAGCGAGCGTTCCGTTGGCCAAATGGTTTGCTGACTGCATTAACGATGACGGGGTTCCGGCGACCGCAGAGGCCGGCGCGCTGCATTATTCGGACAGACGCAGTCACCGAACACTTTGCGCCGGCGGAAAGTCTCAAAGTCTAATCAGGTGTCCACCCTCGGACTTTTCGTACATCACGAGGTCTCGCTGGATCTGGCGGTCGTGCCGGATACTTTCAACCGCGAAGCCGTCGGCTGGCCCCATCAAAGCCTCAAAGCCGCGCATGACCGCCGGCATTCTAATCGGTGGCACTTCGGTCGTAAATCCGAGCAGTTGGAGCGGCAGATCGATCGGCTCGAAACCCAACTCGAGGATCTGGCAACGG
>NZ_FCOL02000108.1 GCF_001544515.1 Caballeronia terrestris | reverse complement strand
TTCGTCTTGCTCGGGCTCCTGTGCGGCGTGCTGGCTCCGCACTTCCTGCGCTTGCTCGCGGCATCGCGGAAACGCTTCGCGCTGCTGCCGCTTCCTTTGCCGATCCGGCTTGCATTGGGCGGGTTGATCGTCGGCGTGATCTCGATCTGGTGGCCCGAAGTCTGGGGCAACGGCTACGAAGTCGTGAACTCGCTGCTGCACGAGCCTTGGACGTGGACCGCCCTCCTTACCGTGCTCGTCTTCAAGATCATCGCGACGGCCGCGACGGCGGGCTCGGGCGCAGTCGGCGGCATCTTCACGCCGACGCTCTTCGTCGGCGCCGTGCTCGGGTGCCTGTTCGGCATCGCGGCGCACACGATCTGGCCGCATTCGACCTCGGCGCCCTACGCCTATGCGATGGTCGGCATGGGCGCGTTCCTCGCCGCCGCCACGCACGCGCCGCTGATGGCGATCCTGATGATCTTCGAGATGACGCTGTCGTATCAGGCCGTGCTGCCGCTGATGCTCTCGTGCGTGGTGGCGTATTTCATCGCGCGCACCTCCGAGCAGACGTCGATGTACGAAGTCACGCTGCGCCGCACGCGCGACGAAAAGGAGCGCATGCGCCTCGCGGCCACGCAGATGCGCGAGCTGGTGAAGCCCGCCGACACCGTCGTCCCGCTCACGGCGAACGTGAAGGAAATGACGCGCGTCTTCCTCGAATATCCTGTGAAGTATCTGTACGTGGTCGATACAGGCGAGCATTTTCAGGGCGTCGTCGCGCTGAAGGACATCACGTCCGACCTGCTCGACGAGCGCGACACCGAAACCAAGACCGCCGCCGACTACCTGCAGCCGCACTTCGATGTGCTCACGCCCGACATGTCGCTCGGCGAGGCGCTTCAGCACTTCCTCGCGTTCCAGGGCGAACGGCTGCCGGTAATCGAGCGCCGCTCGCAGCCGCTGCTTCTCGGCGTCGTGTACAAGACGTCGCTTCTCGACGCATACTTCCGTTTGAACCCGACGACGCGCTGACTTTGCGCTACTGTGCAATTTTGCGGCGCGTGGATGCCTTTTCGCGAGCGAGGGCATCGCCGTGGACGTGCCTGAACAGACTTCAGAACTCACTCGAAGTGTGTTCACGGCACGCCCGTTCGAACGCGCTCGCGCGTTGTAAGCAGTTAGTCTGGCCGCCCGTCCGCGGCCAGGATGACAGCGATTGGCACGGCCTTTGCTCGTTGCTTTCTCGCTGCTTACGTCAGGAGGGGTTGAGCGATGAAGACCTCAACGATGTTGTCGATGGCGCTGGTTTCCGTGTCCTGCTATGCGGCACCGCTGCATACGAGCGACACTGAATCGGCGAGCGCCACCAACGCGATGCGCGCCAGCTTGCGCGCGAATGCCGCACCGGTTTCGGCGCCCGCGCCGGAAGTGTCGGCGCAGGATCTCGACCACGCGCACTGGCGGCATGTCAAGATTCCGAAGTCGCGCGCGCCGAGCCGCGGCATGGCCAGCACGCCCGTGCAGGTACAGACCTGACGTTTGACGATTACCGGACCCTTCGCATGACCGACACGCAAAAAAACGCATTGAACGACGAGCCGATCAACGATGAAATCGCGCAGGTGCTGCGCGCGGTCGCGTATCCCGCGAACAAGGACGCGATCGTCGATGCCGCGCGCGAAGCTGGCGTGAGCAACGACGTGATCACCGTGTTCGACGCGCTGCCCGAGCAGGATTACGCCGACGCCGATGCCGTCGAGCAGTTGCTCGGCAGCAATGGCGGGCCGGGGATATCGGCTTGATTCGCTGCGGGTGTTCAGTTTCAGGATGTGCCGAACACGACGCGTCCGAAGAACCCCGCAAGTACGGCCTCCGCAAAATCCGCTGGCACCGACTGCGGATCAGACGAATAGAAGAACTGCACCCCGTCACATAGCGCGGTCAGGCCAAGCGACAACTGCTCGGCCGGCATCGGCAACGGCGTGCCGACCCGCTCCGAGAACGCGCGAATGTAATCGGTCGTGGTCTGCCTCAACTCCCGCATGAACGCATTGAATTCGACGCGAAACTTCGGATCGCGGCTCGCGTGCAGCTTCGCTTCGACCCACAGCAAAAAGCATTTGTTCTCGCGATAGATCTCGCTGTAGTACTTCAGCACGCGCGCTTCCATGTCGGCGCGCGTTGCCTGACCGTCCTCGAAAATCGAGCGCATGCGGCCCATCGTGGTTCCATGATCGCGCTTGAGCAGTTCGAGCAGCAACTCCGACTTGCTACCGAAATTCGAATAGAACGCGCCGCGCGTATAGCCGGCCGCAGCGGCGATGTCTTCGACGCTCGACGTGCCGAATCCCTTCTTCATAAAGATCACGACCGCCGCGTCGAGCAGGCGCTGCCGCGTCTGGTCCCGGCTTTGTTCGCGAGTAAGGCGGGTGGGTTTCATGCGGCGGAGTTTAGCACCGAAGCCGCTTTCAAAACTCTTTTGATACGACTTTGCATTCGGATACAACTCTGTATTAGAATGCGACGTGCATCTGCTGGCGTGATCCTGGAAAGCTTGTCGCTGTTTGTCGTCAGCCCGCTCGCCGTCTTCCTTCCCGCGCCCCCCGTATCTTGAAAACGTCCGCGTGCATCGCCCGCGCCGCTTCGTCTCGCCCCCGCGCCGAGGTCATTCGTGAACCGTCTCCATTCCCGCGTGTTTTCGTCGATGCGCCTTCGCGCGCTCCTCGCCGCGCTCTGCGTGATGCCGCTCGCCGCGTGCGGCAAGAAGGAAGCGCCGCCGCTCGCGCCGCGTGCCGTCGTCGCCGTCGCAGCGAAGTCCGACGGCCAGCCGCCGCGCGCCACGCTACCCGGCCAGATCGAGTCGCGCTATTCGACGCCGCTGTCGTTCCGGGTCGGCGGGAAGATCGTCGAGCGGCGGGTGCGTCTCGGCGATACCGTGAAGGCCGGGCAGATCGTCGCCAAGCTCGATCCCGCCGATCAGTCGAAGAACGCAGCGGCCTCCGCTGCTCAACTCGACGCCGCGCAACATCAACTGGACTACGCGAAGCAGCAACTCGACCGCGACCGCGCGCAGGCCGCCGAAAACCTGATCGCGCCGGCGCAATTGGAGCAGACGCAGAACGCGTATGCGTCGGCGCTCGCGCAGCGCAATCAGGCGCAACAGCAGGCCGGCCTTTCCGCCGATCAACTGAAGTACACGACGCTCATCGCCGATCACGCGGGCGTCATCACGTCCGAACAGGCCGACACGGGCCAGAACGTCACCGCCGGGCAGCCGGTCTACAACCTCGCGTGGAATGGCGACATCGACGTCGTTTGCGACGTGCCCGAAAGCGCGCTGCTGGCGCTGGCGGTCGGCGAGCGCGCGCAGATCACGCTCGCGGCGCTGCCGGGCCGCACCTTCGCCGCGCGCGTGCGCGAGCTTTCGCCCGCCGCCGACCAGCAGAGCCGCACGTATCGCGCGAAGCTGACGCTCGAATCCCCGACGCCCGACGTGCGCCTCGGCATGACCGCCGACGTCACGTTCGCGCAAACGTCAGCGTCGCAGACACCGCGCGCCTCGACCTTCACGCTGCCTTCCACCGCCCTCTTCCACGACGACAAGCAGCCCGCCGTGTGGGTCGTCAAACCGGACAACGCGCTGGAATTGCGTCGCGTCGATGTCGCGCGCTACGGCGAGCGCACCGTCACCGTCACGCGCGGCCTGAATGCGGGAGAGCGCGTCGTGTGGCAAGGCGTGCATACGGTCTCGGCAGGCGAGAAGGTGCGCGTCGTGGCGCCGCTGCATCCCGAGGACTTCGCGTCATGAGCGCGCCGCAAAACGGGCAGGACAACGACTATCGCCAGGAAGAAGGCCGCTTCAATCTCTCGGCGTGGGCGCTGCGGCACCGCGCTCTTGTGATCTTCCTGATCGCGATGGCGACGATCTTCGGCGTCATCTCGTACACGCGCCTCGCGCAATCGGAAGACCCGCCGTTCACGTTTCGCGTGATGGTGATCCGCACGTTCTGGCCGGGCGCGCCCGCGCGGCAAGTGCAGGAGGAAGTCACCGACCGCATCGCGCGAAAGCTGCAGGAAACGCCATCGACCGATTTTCTTCGCAGCTATTCGCGCCCCGGCGAGTCGCTGCTCTTCTTCACGATGAAGGACGGCGCCCCGCCCGAAGACGTGCCCGAGGAGTGGTATCAGGTCCGCAAGAAAGTCGGCGACATCGCGGCGACGCTTCCGCAAGGCGTGCAAGGGCCGTTCTTCAACGACGAGTTCGGCGACGTCTACACCAACATCTACACGCTCGAAGGCGACGGCTTCTCGCCGGCGCAACTGCACGACTACGCCGATCAACTGCGCGCGGTGCTGCTGCGCGTGCCGGGCGTCGCGAAGATCGATTACTTCGGCGATCAGGAAGAGCGCATCTACGTCGAGATCGCGAATACGCAACTCACGCGCCTGAACATCTCGCCGCAGCAGATCGCGCAGGCAGTCAACGGGCAGAACGCGGTCGCGCCCGCCGGCACGCTGAACACGCCCGACGATCGCGTGTTCGTGCGCCCGAGCGGCCAGTTCACCGACATGAAGGCGCTCGCCGATACGCTGATCCGCGTGAACGACCGCTCGTTCCGCCTCGGCGACATCGCGACGATCAAGCGCGGCTACGTCGATCCGATCGCCACGCAGATGCGCTCGGGCGGCCAGCCGGTGCTCGGCATCGGCATCACGATGCAGCCGGGGCAGGACGTCGTACGGCTCGGCAAGGCGCTCGACGCCAGGACCGCCGAGTTGCGCACGCACTTGCCCGCCGGGCTCAAGCTCGCGGAGGTGTCGAGCATGCCGCACGCGGTGTCGCACTCCGTCGACGACTTCCTGGAAGCCGTCGCCGAAGCGGTCGTGATCGTGCTGATCGTGAGCCTCGTGTCGCTCGGCGTGCGCACGGGGATGGTCGTCGTGATCTCGATTCCGGTCGTGCTCGCGGTCACCGCGCTCTTCATGTACTTCTTCGACATCGGCCTGCACAAGATCTCGCTCGGCACGCTGATCCTCGCGCTCGGCCTCTTGGTCGACGACGCGATCATCGCCGTCGAGATGATGGCCGTGAAGCTCGAACAGGGCTGGAACCGCACGCGCGCCGCGGCCTACGCGTACACGAGCACCGCGTTCCCGATGCTCACCGGCACGCTCGTGACTGTCGCCGGCTTCCTGCCGATCGCGCTCGCGAAGTCGAGCACCGGCGAATACACGCGCTCGATCTTCGAGGTATCGGCGATCGCGCTGATCGCGTCGTGGCTCGCGGCGGTCGTGCTGATTCCGCTACTCGGCTACAAGCTCTTGCCCGAGCGCAAGCGCGAGGCGCACGAGGCGCATCTGCCCGACGATCACGAGCACGACATCTACGACACGAAGTTCTACGGGCGCCTGCGCGGCTGGGTGACGTGGTGCATCGAGCGGCGGTTCGTCGTGCTGGTGGTGACCGTCGTGCTGTTCGTGATCGCACTCGCGGGGTTCACGCTCGTGCCACAGCAGTTCTTCCCAAGCTCGAACCGGCCGGAACTGCTCGTCGACGTGCGTCTGCAAGAAGGCGCCTCGTTCGATGCCACCCTGCGCGAAGCCAAACGTCTGGAAAAAGCGCTCGAAGGCCGTGCTGAAATCGATCACGTGGTGAGTTTCGTCGGCACGGGTGCGCCGCGCTTTTATCTGCCGCTCGACCAGCAGTTGCCGCAGCCGAATTTCGCGCAGTTCGTCATCACGGCGAAGACGGTGGAGGATCGCGAGAAGTTGTCGCAATGGCTCGAACCGGCGCTGCGCGACACGTTCCCCGCGATCCGCACGCGGCTCTCGCGGCTGGAGAACGGGCCGCCGGTCGGCTATCCGGTGCAGTTGCGCGTTTCCGGCGACGACATCGCGACAGTGCGCAAGATCGCCGAGCAGGTCGCCGCCGACATGCGCGCCGACGGCCGCACGACCAACGTGCAGTTCGACTGGGACGAGCCGTCCGAGCGCTCAGTGCGCTTCGAGGTCGATCAGAAGAAGGCGCGCGAACTCGGCGTCACATCGCAGGACGTGTCGAGCTTCCTCGCGATGTCGCTCTCGGGCTACACCGTCACGCAGTATCGCGAGCGCGACAAGCTGATCGGCGTCGACTTGCGCGCGCCGCTGGCGGAACGCGTCGATCCGTCGCGGCTCGCGACGCTCGCGATGCCCACGCCGAACGGCCCGGTGCCGCTCGGCACGCTCGGGCGCGTCGTCAACGATCTCGAATACGGCGTGATCTGGGAACGCGACCGGCAGCCGACCATCACCGTGCAGTCGGATGTGAAGGCGGGCGCGCAGGGCATCGACGTCACGAACGCGATCAACAAGAAGCTCGACGCGCTGCGCCCGACGCTGCCAGTCGGCTACCGGATCGAGGTCGGCGGGCCGGTCGAGGAAAACGCGAAGGGACAGACGTCTATCAACGCGCAGATGCCGATCATGGTCATCGTCGTGCTGACGCTTTTGATGATCCAGCTGCAGAGCTTCGCCCGCGTGATGATGGTCGTGCTCACCGCGCCGCTCGGGCTGATCGGCGTGGTCGCGGCGCTGCTCGCGTTCGGCAAGCCGTTCGGCTTCGTCGCGATGCTCGGCGTGATCGCGATGTCAGGGATCATCATGCGCAACTCGGTGATCCTCGTCGATCAGATCGAGCAGGACATCGCCGCCGGCCACAAACGTTTTGATGCGATCGTCGGCGCGACCGTGCGGCGCTTCCGGCCGATCACGCTTACGGCCGCCGCCGCCGTGCTCGCGCTGATCCCGCTCTTGCGCAGCGACTTCTTCGGCCCGATGGCGACCGCGCTGATGGGCGGCATCACGAGCGCGACCGTGCTCACGCTGTTCTATTTGCCGGCGCTCTACGCGGCGTCGTTCCGCGTGAAGGACGACGAGCGCGCCAAGCCGGGCGAGGATGCGCCGGAAGGAGTCGAACCATGATGAAGACAGTTGCATCGCGAGCGGCGGGTTTGGCAACGCTCGCCCTCACCTTCTCGGCCTGCTCGTTCGGTCCGAGCGGCAACCCGCCTGAGATGCCGCAGCCCGAGCACTACGGCGCGCTCGCACAGCCGGAGCGGACGGTCACGGCGCAAGGCGCGTCGCAGCGTTTCGTGACGGGCGCCAAGCCGGTGCCCGAGTGGTGGAAGCGGTATCGGTCGGATGCGCTGGATGCGCTCGTCGATGAGGGTCTTCGCAACAGCCCGAACCTCGCCGCCGCCGACAAGAGCCTCGCCGCCGCGCGCGAGCAACTGAAGGCGCAGATCGGCTCCTCGCTGCTCCCTTCGATCGATGCCGGCGCGCAGGCCTCACGGCAACGCGGGCTCGGCGTGCCGGACTTCGGCCCGCCGACGGCGCTCTACAACCTCTTCGTCGGCCAGATCCAGGCGCAATACACGTTCGACCTCTTCGGCGCGGCGCGTTATGAGAATGCGTCCCTGGCGGCGCAAGTCGATCAGCAGTCGTTCCAGCTCGATGCCGCCCGCCGCGCGCTCGCCGCGAACATCGTGACAGGCGCGATCGGCGCGGGTGGGTTGCGCGCCGAAATTGATACGACTGAACGCCTCGTCACGCTTGCCGACGATGACGCCCGCGATGCGCGCCGTCGTTACGAACTTGGCTCGGCGTCGCGTTCGGACGCGTTGAATGCAGAGCAGAACGCGGCGTCGCTCGCGGCATCGTTGCCGGGCTTGCGCGCGCAATGGCTCGCGACGCGCCATGCGCTGGCCGTGCTGCTTGGCCGCACGCCGGACCAGGCGCCCGACGATCTCGACTTCGCGGGCCTCGCCGTGCCGGAGGACGTGCCGGTCGTGGTGCCGTCGGATTTGCTCGCGACGCGCCCCGACATCCAGGCCGCCGATGCCGCCGTCAAGGCCGCTGCCGCGCAGGTCGGCGTGGCGACGGCGCAACTGTTCCCGAGTTTGTCGCTGTCGGCATCGATGGGCAAAGGCGGCTTCAACTGGCCGACGGCGCTTTCCGGCGCGGGCGCGTTGTGGAGCATCGGCGCGTCGCTGTCGCAGCCGATCTTTCATGGCGGCGCCCTGCTCGCCCAGCGGCGCGCGGCGCTCGACACCTACGACGCCGCCGTGCTCCAGTACAAGCAGACGGTGCTCGCGGCGTTCCAGAACGTCGCGAACACGCTGGCGGCGCTCGAACAGGACACACAGGCGCTCGCGTCGAGCGATACCGCGAGCCGTGCGTCGCAAGGCGCCTTCGACGATGCCGCCGCGCGCGTGCGCCTCGGCGCGATCCCGCCGCGCGCGGCTCGCGCAAGCGAGCAGCAATACCGCAATGCGCAGTTGAACGCAATCAGGTATGCGAGCGCGCGGCTTTCGGATACGGCCTCGCTGTTTCAGGCGATGGGGTCGCCGGTGGGGCTCAAGCAGACAGCATCGAGAGCGGAATAGGCCGCGTAGGCGAGCGTCCTATGCAACGACCCGGAACTAGGAAACATCGTATTACCCGGTACAGACGCATTGACTAGGCTCCTGCGCTTACAACCAGGAGTCATGTGCCATGTTTCGTCGGTTGCTTGGTGGAGCGCTCGTCTGCGCTGCTTTTGCTGGTTCATCGTCGTGGGCCGCCGCGCCTCCTCCGCTCGTCATGCCCGCTGAGGAGCCCTGGCAGTTTGCGGTCACGCCGTATCTCTGGCTGCCGAGCGTCAGTGGCTCGCTGCGGTTTTCGCTACCCTCCGGTGTCGCCGATGCATCGACCGGGCCATACAACTACCTGCAGAACCTCAAGTTCGCCGCGATGCTGCAGGGCGAAGCGCGCAAGGGCGACTGGAGCGTTTTCGGCGATGCGATCTATCTCAAGTTCGGCCGCCACTCGACGACGATAACCACGCACGGCAGCGGCACCCTCGCGATCGATTCGCAGCGCGACGGCGAGACGAGCCTCAAGGGCGGTCTCTTGCAACTGGGCGGCGGACGCACCGTCGCACGCCTGCCGCGCGCCAGCATCGATGCGATCGCCGGCTTGCGATACCTCGGTGTGAGCGGCTCGCTCGATGCGTCGATGCAGACGAGCGTCGGACTGCATGGTCCGAGCGTCAGTCCCGCGATTCACGTTTCCCAACGACAGGATATTTTCGACGGGTTCGTCGGCGTGCGTGGGCGTGTGTCGCTTACGGAGGATGGGCGCTGGTATGTGCCGTTTTATCTCGACGTCGGTACGGGTACGTCCAAGGTGACATGGCAAGTGATGACGGGCCTCGGCTACGCGATGAAATGGGGCGACGTGAACGCGTCGTATCGATATCTCGCGTTTCACGGGTCCGGCGATCAGCTCGTTCAGACGCTGCGGCTGAACGGGCCTGCGATTAGCGCGACGTTCCGCTTTTGAACGTCGCGAAAGTTGTCTACAGCCGATGGGGAACAGTCTGTTGACAAGGTTCTGACAACGACGCTAAACGTTTGAGCGAAAAGGCTTTGTTAATACTGCTCGAAAGCGATGCATTCGCAGTTTCGTAGGGGATAAGTTATCCCCATCGAATGTTGAAAGAGCTGTGGACAAGCTTGGGGGTACTAGCCTATGCCGTTGATTCGCTAAGGTAAAACGGGAGCGGCGCGGTTTGGGGCAGCGCGCACGTGCTATACAGGGACGCTGGGCTTGTCCGCAGGTCTTGCGCACTTAGCTGCGGGAAATCACACCCCGTGATTAACCGGGCCGCCGCAGATGGCTTTGCGGTCCGCGTGCGGGGAAAATTTCGTTCCCCACCGTCCCTCAAGCATCCATTCCTTCTACGTTTCCCCACATGCTGCGGCGCGGGAAACAACCGTTCCCCTACACCGGGATTGCCCTATACGTTGGATGTAGGTCTTTTTAAAGTTGCAAGCTATCGGCATCTGCTGACGGTAGCTAACGCCGCAGATACCGTGTTTGAAAGCAGACATGTGTTTTGTTCATGCTGCGCCGCACCCGTGTGGGGGAACGGCGCAGAGTTTCCCCACGTCAGCCCGATCAGCAGCGTCCTGCCCAACCGTAACGGAAACGGTTTACGCATCGCTCACGTTGTACGTACAACTGAGTAAAAGATAGCTGTTGAGACATTTTTCCAACAGTCGTCTCGGCGCTTGCTAACTTGTTTGACGTGGGTGCTTGTTCAGATCTGGCCGCTCCATATGGTTTCGCCCATTGGAAAAGCACCCCCACTACCCATGTAAGCATGGCTGCTTTGTAATAGATGCCCGTCGCCGGAATACTTGGACTGTCCCGTGAAATGGCCACCAGCGTCGTAGTTCTTACCAAAGAATGTGCCGTCGTTGTTATATGAATATTGTGTAAATGCCGCCAGATCCCCTGTACCTAAATTAAAGTGATCGGCTTCGATCGTCCGGCCGGATTTATCAAACAAATCTCGCTCCCACACCTTACCCCCTACATACTCGTAAAAATCGTAGATTATGTGGTTGGTATCAAACAAGCCAACTAACTCATGTGAACCGTTGAATTGATGACCAATGTAGCTTTTGTCGATAAAGA
>NZ_FCOL02000107.1 GCF_001544515.1 Caballeronia terrestris | reverse complement strand
GAAGCCCGTCACGCAGCCACCATGAAAGAGGCCGCCTGAGTTGCAAACCCGTGTTCAGACAATCCGAGCCGGTACACTCTTACCCGCGTTGGACCGCCGCTCGAATGTCTATCGAACGGTGATCGCGAAGGCTACAAACTGGCCGATCCTTGCCAGTCGCTCGCCGCCGACAAGCAGGCCACTAGCTTGCGACCGGCTATCGACAGCAAGCGCGCCGATGAGAATACGAGTTTTTTCACTTACCGCGGCAGTGCGCGATGGATATTTCACTATCCATGGCACGTGCTTGTCGTTCGATGCCACTCTTCCTGAAAAAATCGCCTTAAATTCAACGGCCCATTCTTGCACGAGTGACCGGTTCCGGTTGCCATCGAGCCTTTCATTATGGTTTCCGATTTAAATGTCGCTTGAGTCGAAATACTCCTCGTCCATCTCGTCGAAATCAAATTCTTCCTCAATCTCGGCATCCGTATCAAAATCAAAATTCTCGGCGCTTTCAGGCGGAGTTTTGAAGTCGAATATAGGGGGTACCACCTTGTTCTCATCGTAGAAACGCACGCCGGTAGCTCGAAGGGGACCGAAGAGCGTGTGGTTGTCTATGAAATTAGTATCCGCATTTCCTAGCCAATGACGCCGCCCTCCCTCATAGGCAAGTAGCCATTCGGCGCTTTGTAGTGCTCCCGCCGCTGCATACTGGGTCAAGGCACCGGCGGCAAGCGGAGTCGTTACGGTCCCAGCATGTTGCAAATCGAGAAGCATCAAGGTGCATATAGGACTAGCCATGCGGCCGATCTCATTGACAACCGTTGCATCCAAATCGATGACTAGTTTCTTGCAAACCCAAAGCAACCATGCCACCTCGCCGTGATGGTCGGAAGCGGCGGAGGCAGCGATCAGATTGTTGCATAGGCGGGATACCGCGTCCTTGTCAACCGGATAGCCGTGATGGTGGTATGTCGAAAGGATGTGCGCAATGACCTGAATCGTGTTCGGAAATCCGAAGGCGCACTTTAACAAGTACGACTCAAAAATATTCCAGTTCGATTTTTTGATAATCGTGGAGGAAATTTGCTTCACGCCATACTTGACCAAGCTCTCGTCTTTAAATCTTTTCTCAAGAGAAAAAAGACTTTCAAAGTAGTGGTGAATGTCGTCCCGTTGTTCTCTCCGGGCAGATGAAACGGACAGCCGCTTGATCGCATATTTCCAAGACTCCTCCACAAGCTCTTTCGTTTCAATAATACGCGTCTTCGACGCATTAAGCTGAAGTTGATAATCACTTACCGCCCGGGTAACTGCCGCAAGCGCGCGTTCCGCTTCTTCGCGCTTGCTGAAGAAGAAAAAGAAATCATCCACATAGCGAAATCCACGAGGTACGCTACCAAGCGTCTGAATGATCTGCTCATCAATTGCAACAGCAACTGTTTCAGCGAGGATATGGGACGTGTCCGGACCAATCGGCAGACCGATAGTCTGCCCATCTTGGACGCCCATTGAGCGCCCATCGAGAATGTTACCAAATACAACTGGATTTTTTGACTTGTTGGTCTTCGCAACCGCCTTGCTGTGTAGCGCCCATGGAATTACGTGCGTATAGATCGTAGGGAAAAATGCAGAGACATCTGTGATTAGGGCATATCTGAATCCAGCGGCTGCGGTTATTTTCTCCTCGTAAAGCTCGCTAAATTTTGGAATCGTAATAGCACGCAAACCTCCGGCAATAGTGGGCGTGCTTTTCGACAACGGACTCTTTGCGTAATGGGCCTGTATCTGCGCCCAATATTGAGTGATATCGCGCGCGAGATAGTAGAACGAAATCGGATTCAGGATTGCCGTTATCCTGCGGTAGTAGGACGACCGGGGGACGGAAAAGCGCTCGAATAAAGTGCTAGGCGGTGTGCCTGCAGCCTCCCACTGTGCCTGGAAGTTTGGCAGTTCACTTGCGAATGTCTCAGACGTGAAATTTGGGGGCAGTTGGACGGGAAGATAGCCTCTGGAAAGCAAGTCCTCAAACATCGCCATAAGTTTCACCGCCCCGTTTTTTTTGAGAATTGCATGATACAGAAATTCGCACGTGGAGAAGGGTCCCCAATGCCCGGTGTCTGATTAAAAACTGCCTCTCACATCGCTTCGTGGTTGAGTATGACTGGCCGGAAATGGCCGCGTACAGCCCGATGCAGTCGGCATACGTCGGCCGCAATATTCGTTGACCACCGTCGGCGGCCGTGCGTCGAAGGCCGCATCTCAAAAGCGGGTGACAACTTTATTTCGCGTCGGCAAACCCCTCCTGAATATCGCTCGCAACGCTATCGGGGCGCACGAAGGCCCGAGTTGACGACTTTATAGTCGCTACGTTGACATTTTTAATGCGTTCTACGGCCGGGCACCGGACGATCTCAACGCGAGAACGCGCTATCTCATAACGTCGCAGGGATGGGACGAAAGGCGAACTCGACCAGGTGCTGTCGCTCGAGGTCGCCGGCCGAAGGGTCGGAGCAGACTGGGTGCGGTCGGTCAGATTCGCTGGTTCAACGACAGCTGCCGCCGGAACTTTTCACTCGTCGTTCGTGCCGCCGTCTTGGAACTAGCCGGTCAATGGCGATCGGGCCCTTGACACAGCCCGCCGTGCCACGGGCTGCCGGCCAGCAGCTGGTGTCTGTCGCCGCGAACGGGGCTCCCGACCCATTGGCGACATCCGCGGCCCTGTGATTAGGGCGCCCCCCAGCAGCCGCTCGCAAAAGACGGCATTGGAGCAAGTTGTCGACCTCGTCCTTCACCTACTGCGGCAGGCCGGCGCCGGCGGCAGAATGGGCGCGCGCGACGAAAGTGTCCACGTGCTGCTGAACTAGGCGGTATACCGCGGTCCACCAGGGCCAATTTCCTGGGCGAATAGCAGAACCTAAAAGGGGGGCCAAAATTCTTTCCGGACGGGGACGCGGAAAGAGAAGATGATCCAACGATGGCGCACGACCTTCTTGGCGCCGCGGGCGGGTGTCCTATTGGTCTTCAACGGACCTATGTCGCCCAGGCAGTGGCTACTTGGATGGGATCCTATGACCGCCTTGGCACGACTGACGCAGTCTCGTTTGAGCCTGCTATTGCAGGACAAGGCCACCGATGCACTCTTGCACCGCGTGCCCGTTTATGCCGAGGTCAGCGCGAGTGTAGAGCTGCCGCCCTGGGTGGTAGACCATTTGCTCTCGTTTACCGAGGGTGAGACGAAGGTGCGGCAATGGCTGCAAAAGCACCCCTCGTTGCTTGATGCCATCCATTCGGTGATGGTCGCGAACATTGCCAAGCCCGATTTCGACGCGATTGCCGATCCACACGCGTTTCACCTTGGCATATTGGAGAAACTACGCGCCAACCTCGATGACACTGCGCCGCGGGCCGAACAGAAGGCCCTCATCGAGAAGATCGTTCTTCAGGCCTTGCGCAAGCTTCAGATCGAGCCGCAGGCCCAGCCCAAGAAGCGGGCCGTGTGGTCGCACCCGCTGGGTATGCTGGCCAGTGACCATGCTGGTTATCTGTCCTTCGACCTGAGCCATGTCCTGCCGAACTTGAAGTCGATGCTGCAGGGCGCGGACCCGTCCGACACCGAGATCGACTTCTTCGCGTACCCACTGGGCCGCGAGGCCCTGAAGGTTGACCTGCTGCAGCATGCCCGGATCACGCCCGACGCGATCTTTGCCAAGCTGCCGATCGAGTTGCCGGCCGATTTAGACCGCTTCCGCCGCGTCAACCTTCCGGCGATGCACGTGCCGGGTCTGGAGGACTGGTACCTCTCGCCCGGCTCCTTCGCGATCAACCCCGAGTTCTTTCTAGGTGTCGATGGCTGCGAGACCCTGTTCCCGGCGAATTTCGCGACCCACGAGTTCAGCTTCTTCCAGGTGGTTCGCGGCAGCCGCATCATGATTGCCGCCAAGACCACAGACGACGGCAAGGGTCATGTCGACACCGTGCTGGAAGTGCGCACAGGCTGGTCGCTGGAATACCGGGTGACGTGGCAGCCGCTCGGCCACACAATCGGCCAGATCGTCTACAGCCTGCCGCTGGCGCCGGGCGAGATCGTGAAGGTCGCGGTGATTGACTGGGCGCGCAAGTCCACCGACTCGCGCCTCGAGGACCTGACGGTCAAAGAACAGCTCGCGCACAACACCCATCGCGACCGCAACATCTCGGAGACAGTCGATGCCGCGATGCAGGAATGGCAGCGTGGCGGCAGCTTCATGGGCGGCGTAGCAGGCTCCTACGGTGGCGGCGGTTACGGCATCTCCGGCGCGCTGGGTGGCGGCTACTCCACCAGCTCGGGCGATCGCAACGTGCATGCCGCCACGGTGCAGCAGATCTCCGACGCATTTGCGCAGGCCAGCTCATCGGTGCGCGAGCTGCGCAGCACCATCGTCGTGCAATCGGACCAGCAGGAGCATGCCAAGGCCGAGACCCGCGTGGTCGCCAATCACAACCACTCGCACGCGCTGACGATGCTGTACTACGAGGTGCTACGCCATTACAAGGTGGGCACCCAGTTCATGCGCTTGCGGCCGTCCCTGCTGGTGCAGTACGGAACCATTGACTTTCACAGCGCGTACAACATCCTGCGCTACCGTCGTACGCTCGAAAGCGTGCTGATTGACGGGCGCTACCTCGGCTTCTTCGATGCTGTGCAGAAGCTGCAGTGTTTCACTCAGGGCTTCGAGCAGAAGCAGGCGCGGCTGGCACTGTTGCCGAACCTGGCGGGCGCCAACGAACTCGGCGAAATCCGGCTGACGATCAAGACCGCCAAGGCTGCGGACCGCGTGGTTACCATGATGGTCCTGACAAAGAACCTGGAACAGGTCGACTGCCTGGTAGTGAGCCCTGGTTGGGATCCGGCACAAATGCTCGGAGTCAATGACCGCATGCTGCCCGATGCCGTCGATGACCTCGACCCAGGCACACTCATGTCACCGAAGAACTACCGGCAGGACGGGCAGAGCAACGTATTCACTATCAAACCGTACAAGCCCGTGCTTTGGGACGACGTCGATGGTCTGCTGATCAAGGTCGGCCCGAGCGCCCACGGCTGGGACATCGACGCGCTGCTGGCCGTGACCACCGTGGCCGACAAGTCCTGGATCGTGATCGACCAGAAGCAGGCCTTCTCGGTGCCGGCCAACGGACAGAAGCGTCTGCCGGCGCTGGGCTACCGTGAACTGCCGGCCGACCCGGCCGCGCTGCTGACCGACGACGAAGCCTGCGCCGTGCAGCGGCTCATGAATCACCTGAGCGACAACGCCCGCCACTATGAGAAGGCGATCTGGCTGCAGGAGGATCCCGACCTCCGAGCACAACGCTTCCAGAACATGTTCTCGGGCACGGATGCGCTGATCGACCTGATCGAGAACCGGCCGATCGATGTGCTTGGCGACTGCGTGGTCTTCCCGGCGCGCCGCTTCTTCGAGAACAGTGAGGAACTGGCCGCGCTTGAGCCGGTGAAACTGGAGAAGATGATGTCCTTGCCGACCCGCGGCGTCTTTGCCGAAGCGAAGTTGGGCCATTGCAACGCAAGCGAGGAAATCGACGACACGAAGTTCTGGGATTGGCAGACCTCGCCGATCACCGAAGAGGCGCCGGGAATCGCCGATGTCGACATCAATGCCTCGCGCAACGACAAGGCGACGCTGGTGCCGACGGCACTGCCGTCGGCGATCGTCAACATCGTCAGCCCGACCGCCTTGCCCGACCCGACCGGCATGGCCGGCGCGATGAACCTGCTCGGCAAGGCCGACATCTTCCGCGACATGTCGGTGAGCAAGCAAGTGGAAGCGCTGCTCGAGAAGTTAGCCGACAAGTCGGTCGGCATCAGCGAGGCATCGAACAAGGCCCGTGACATCCAGCAGCAACGCCAAGCCAGCCCGCCTTCCGGCGGCGGTAGCCAGTCGGTAGCGCCCGAACCGACGAAGACGCCGGCGCAGGCGCAGCAGGAGATCAAGGTCTCCGAGAACCAGGCCGGCAAGGGCACCATCACGCCGGCCGAGCACAAGGAGAACGTCAAGAAGGCTATCGACAACATGACGGGCGCCGCCAAAGGCACGCCGCTCACCGTTACCATCAACTTCAAGCACTCGATCTCGGGTCCGCTGGACGGTGAGTTCGGCATTGAATTCGTCGGCCCAATTGGCGGCAGTTTCTTCACCAACACCGTAGGGGGTGTCGGCGCGGGTCAGGTCACATTGCAGACGGGCGAGCAGTACACGATCCTCATCCGCGGCAAGCGCACGCGCCTGCCGGTGTCGCTCGACACCATCGCCCAGATTCCCGCCGTGGCCGGCAACCCGGCGTTCAGCGTCGACCTCTCCAACCACGTCACAAAGCGCGAAGTGCCGATCGAGGCCAATATCATCGCCACCATAACCAAGGGCCGCAAGCGGCTGAACATCACGGTGGTGGCCGAAGAGGCAGCCAAGGACATCAAGATATCGGTCAAGGTGTCCGCCAGCGGCACCTTGAAGGCCGACCTCGAAGCCGAACTCGGCCTCAAGTTCCTGGGCATCGATGTTGGGCACGTGAAGGCAGGTGCCGCGGTCGAGACGACTGTCGGCACCGAGGTCTCGGTGGAGTTGCCAATCGAGTACAAGCGACTGACAGGCACAGTCACAGTGCCGAAGAACGAACTGGAACTGTGAATGCGAAGGGCTCGAATGGGGCAGGCGCTGGAGCGGCCCGGACTTCGAGCAGCGAATCGCGGAGATGGCGGCCCGATGAGGCCGCCCCGCTCGGGCGAGGCAGTTGCGGCCCTGCCGGGCCGCTCTGACGGTGTTCGATGAGGCTCAGATCATCGGCGAAGTGACCCCACCCGCGAACAACGAAGTGCTGCGCCAAAGCTGACTCTTGGGAACCAATCAAAGTGGCAGGGACCGCGAGTAGTCGAGTACTGTAAGTTCGCGTAGGAGATAAGCGGTTGCCGCCGCAGTGCGGATCGTCTCGCGTGAGTCCTGCGTGCGTAACACCTCGCATAGCGGCCATCCGAGCCAGCGCGGGTTGCCAGGTCCAACGGCTGGATGTTGCCAGTCAGCGTGAGTACGCCTGCCTGCGCCAAGCGTCGGCACACGCTGCAGTGCAGTCGCTCACATTGGCGCAGCCACTGACGGCGGGGGGGCGATGAGGGACCGTCAGAGTCCGCGTCCCGGCCGAGAACATCACAGCTGGCCTGTTTGGATCGGACCGCAGAACGTACTTACAATGACTAGTCAATTAGGATAACGAAAACACGTCGGTAAATCGCTTTATGTCAAACCTCTTTGACGCGCTTGTCCGCCGTCGACGAATGGTACACGGCCATTGCCAACACACCCTTCTTTACTCGTGTGACGGGCAACAGAGACTGATATGAACCGGACATTCCTGGAGCAGATTATGCAGCAAGCGCTGGAGGAAACCCTGGCGTGGCATGAACCCTTCATTTGGGCGCTGCGCGACCCTTCACAGGCCCGTGAGACAGTCGAGGCCGCCAAGCGGGATGTACAGAACTGGAAGGAGTCCAATTGAACGGCTGTCGTTCTCGAGAGCATGGCCCGCCAGCGAAACAGCTCCGCCAAAGAAGGGAAACATTTTCCCCAATTTCTTCCTTATCATGGTTTAAACGAATTTGGCGCCTCAATCGCCAATAGTTACTCCTCATATTAAAGGGTGGAATCATGGATAAGAAAGTTACTGAAGCGTTGAAGAACTGGGCTGATAGCCTCGCTGGTCTTGGACCTGTCCTTAGGGGCGAGGATCGCTCAACCCCTATGTCTGCAATTCGACATGCGTACACCGAGATGCTGGCCAAGCATCCAGCACCGGAAGGCGTTCGTTTCGAAAGTACGGATCTTGGCGGTGTTCCGACCACCTTGGTTATTCCAGAAAAGCTTACGACTGACGCCATCGTTTTTTATATTCATGGCGGCGCCTACATCGTCGGTGAGCCGGCGGGGTATCACGGAATCGGAGGCAACTACGCGAAAATGATGGGCGCAAAAGTGTACATGCCGAATTATCGACTTGCGCCGGAGTACCCATTCCCGACACCGATTGAAGACACCCTATCGGCGTACGAGGCGTTAATCGATCAAGGCATACCTTCCAAGCGTATTGTTTTCGCGGGCGAGTCTGCTGGAGGAGCCATGGTTGTATCGATAATGGTTGCGGCACGCAATGCAGGATTGCCACTGCCGGCCGGTGGAACTGCCATATCGCCATGGGCTAATTTAGAGCACACGGGGATTTCGATGACGAACCGCGAGGGTCTTGATCCACTCAATACAAAGGCAAGTCTAGATATGCTTGCTCGGTCGTTCCTGGGCAATGCTTTACCCAATCATCCACTTGCGTCTCCTGTTTTCGCAGACGTGACTGGGCTACCGCCGATTCAGGTGCAGATCGGCGAGAACGAGTTGATGCTGAGCGACGCCATGCGATTAGCCACCCATCTTGCCGACAGCAGAGTCCGCGTCGACCTCGAAGTTTGGCCGGAGATGTTTCACGCTTGGCATTTGTACGCTGCCATCTTGCCTGAAGCGCGTGTCGCGCTGCAAAGCTCGGTGCGTTTCTTGGAGTCGCAATTGAACGCTGGCCGATAAACTTCTAAAGCCGCCGAACCGACTTTCTATTGTTGTTTGTGTCCTCATGATTAAGATGCGAACAACTTGTAGTGGCAAGACGCTGTCGTTTTTATTTTTTAACGTTCTGGTTTTACGTCTACGACTAACTGGTAAACTTGCTCAGCAATCGCGTCATGGTAGCCGGTTTGGCAGAATATTGGTGGATGAGATGATTGGCCTAGTCCGGATAAAATGAAGATTTTGTTATTCGCTCGCCGTTGAGCAGCAGTTCAGAAATATTTTTTCTCTGAGTTTGGATCTACGGGAGCCGCCGCGTTAGTTTTCTTACGTTCTGGAAAACCATTGAAAACATTACAGCTTCTGACGGCTAATAGGCATAAGCCACGCAAACGGTCCGACGTCGACTTGAACTTGCGACTCAATTTACGTCCCCCCTCGTCATCAGGACTCGGTGATGGAACTCACTAGTATTAACGACATAATCGCGTTTGTCAGCGTTGTTGAAAGCGGAAGTTTTACTCTCGCTGCAAAAAAACTCGGTTTGACACGATCGGGAGTGGGCAAGCGCATCGTACATATGGAGCAACGCTTACAGACTCGACTATTCCAGCGCACTACTCGAAGCTTACGTCTGACCGATGATGGGCAAGTTCTCTATGACCGAAGTTCGCAAATTTTAGAAGATCTTCAAGAGATCGACACCGCGATGGCGCGTCGCACCGGTGAGCCCCGAGGCCAACTTACGCTTAGCTTACCCGTAACGCTGGGGCGGCGTCATGTTTTGCCCGTCCTCAAGCGTTTCTTGGAAAAGTGGCCCGAGGTCAACGCTACCGTCAGCTTTTCCGATAGATTCGTTGATTTGATCGAAGATGGCATCGATATAGCCATTCGCACTGGAGAGCCTCGCGAAGATAGTCGCCTGCTTGCGCGCGTTGTCGCTCGCCAAAAATCTTTCGCTTGCGCTTCCCCGTCATATCTAATTCGGAAAGGCGTGCCGAATTGCCCCGAGGAACTGGTGAACCATGATTGTCTATTTTTTCTCAGCGAAGGGCGGCCTCGACCATGGTCATTCTCTATCGACGGGAAACCCTGGTCTTACGCCGGGAAAGCGCGCCTTCTCATGGACGATGGTGAAGCGCTTCAGGCAGCCTCTCGATCCGGTTTTGGCGTAGCTTTTTTACCTACATACCTAACTGGTGAAGATCTTCGCGCCGGGCGTCTCGTACCCCTATTCGAATCCTATTCATTTTGGGATGAGCCCATTCGAGCCGTGTATCCAAGCAAACGATATTTATCACCGAAGGTTCGATCCTTCATCGACATGATTGCAGACGAATGGGCTCTGGAACCGCCTTGGGAGGTGATCACGGAACCAACGAGCTAGACTTTGTCGGGGGCCTTGCGTTGCGAAGTGGTGAGCGTTCAATCTGGCTCATGATGTCTGTTAGGCTGCTTGCCGATGACCAACGGTTAGAGCTTCGCTTGCAATCGAAAGCTTCGCACCAAAACGACGTCTGCCAATCGTCTTCCTGTGGCGAACGGTTTTATGACCGGCGCCACGCTCAAAGTTGACGGTGGCGCCCGCCTCGTCTAATCGTCGGACGCGGTTGAACAACGCGCAGAGTCGTCGACGCCGATGAGATTGTGCGGCCTCCCACAACTCAGGTCTTGGCACTGTAATGTTAAGAGGAGCCGATTTGGATGTCGGATCGGGAATAGTGTCGCGATCGCACAGCTGGTTTTTTCCACCCGCGTGCGCCGTGAAAATGATTCGGCATCGACCTCCCTTCTGCTTTTTACTCAAAGGTGGCGTCGCCCCAACATCCCAAAAACTAACTGGCGTAACATTCCAGTTGTTCTTGAGCAGCTGATGTTTTCGGCCGTCAGATTGAGAGTCGTAACCCCTTTTCTTACTTAGTCGGACCTGCAAAATTGGGTTTTGTTCGTGGACGCCTCGGGGCGTTCATCAGGTGGCCTTGTACTTTTCGAACTC
>NZ_FCOL02000106.1 GCF_001544515.1 Caballeronia terrestris | reverse complement strand
AATCGGAATCTGGTGCTATCCGCGCGAGCGGCGTAGCGCCAAACTCGGCGGTCTCCGACAAACCCGGCGCGGTTCAGCACCGACATGGTCCAGGCAATCAAACCCGAGGTGCTGGAGAAGATCGTCGCGACGATTCCGGTGCGCCGCCTCGGCCGTCCGGACGAAATCGGGTCGATCGTATCGTGGCTCGCGTCGGACGAGTCGGGCTTCTCGACCGGTGCGGACTTCTCGCTGAACGGCGGGCTGCACATGGGCTGACCGCACGAGCACGGGTGAAGAAACGCCGCGGAAACGAGCAGAAGCCCGGGTAGAGCAGCGGATTGCACGCTCCGCCTGGGCACGGCACGATAAAACGCATGGAGACCTTCGGCAGTGCAAGGCTCGACGCAAATCACACGACACCGATTCCCGCAACGATGGGTGATCGTCCGAAGAGCCGCATGCTCGCGCTTGATCCAGATGGCTCCTAGCCGCGAGGCTGTGGCAGCTGTTGAGCGGTGACTATCAACGGTACAAAGACAGGCCCGGTCCTTACTTGCGTCGAAGCGTCGCGGGATCAGATGGGCGCGCACTTGGTCACCGGCGATTGCGACAACGCCCGCAACGCCAGACACCTAAAACTACATCGTTGTTCGCACTCCGTAATTTGACATAAAGCGATGTTATCGTCGTTGATTCGGTATCCTAATGGATGCTTGTGCTACTTACCCTATCGGGTCTTGAATACACAGACGTACAGGGCATCGCTGACGACATAACAGTCGCCCGCAGACCCCCTTCGTTACTGGCTGATGTTGGCCTACTGTCCTTGGTAGCCCACGGATAGCTTGTTGTCGACCGAGGCCACGCCGGCGACACCTTTCGCGACGTCCCCTGCGCGAGAAATTTGATCTGCATTAGGCACAGAGCCGGTGAGCGTCACTTTGCCTCCCTTGGCTACTGCGGCAATTTTGGATGTCGGGATCCCCGCTTTTGAAATGGCGTCACTCACCTTCTTGCTCAATTGCCGGTTGGCGACTCGTATCGATTTCGCACTTGGCGCCGCAGCCTCTGGTCCCGACGCCATTGCTGCCATATCGCTCGTCTGCCCGTACGCATGGCAGGCCGCTGCGACTGCCAACATGCTGCCAACGATTTTGACCAACTGGACTGATTTCATTTAGCGTCTCCTTCTGCATGGTTGGTCCGAAGTCATCTGACTAAAAGCGAGCTACTTCATAAGTCAGCTTTTTGCAATTTGAATTCGAAAAGCGGCGTATGCGTTTCAGGGTGGTGGAGTGATTCCTATTTCTGCTACGCATACTCGACCTCAGGTATTCCCGGAGATCCTTTCGCAATATGGGTGCCGGCAGGAAAAGCGGCAATAGGACCTTGGTCCAATATCGTCAGAAATCGAAAGGCGTATGGTGGATGGATCCGACGTGGCCTGGTGATCCTTCTGTCGTCGCTATCCCACCAGAACGGTTCGGACCACCGCCGCCTTGCCGCCGCGACACATGTCACGCGCTGAGGCATCTCGCGAAGCCCTTGCGCGTTCGTGCGCGCTCCGCGCGGGACTCACACCTCTCAACGGCAAGGAGGTTTTACGATGGACGCAGGAGTTCGGCTTGCTCGCAGCCACCGCACTAACACGAAGGTTGCCGCAGTTTTAAAGAAGCGTATGCAAACGACGAACGAGCGGTTCGCACGGCGCGTGAACGAGGCAACGACCGCCCAGCCTACTGATCCGCTTGCGGTGATGGCGGCCTCAATGGATCCGCGCAACTGGTACAGCTACGCCGTCGATGCAACGCAGCGCTCTGTGCTCTTCTGGGAGGCCCTCTGGCAGCGCGGCAATAACTTCGTCGAGAACACCGCTCAGGGCCTCAAGCCAGTCCTTCATTTCGAATATGAGATGGTTCTCGATGGACGCACCTTTGAGCGACCCGTCAACTACGCTCTCTTGTGCATCACGCCGCCCGTTGGTGTGACTGTCGATCCGGCACTGCGGCCATACATCATCATCGACCCGCGCGCGGGCCATGGACCCGGCATCGGCGGGTTCAAGGACGACTCGCAGGTGGGCGTCGCGCTGCGCGCCGGCCATCCGGTGTATTTCGTGATCTTCTTCCGCGATCCCGAACCTGGCCAGACAATGCTCGACGTCTGCCATGCCGAGCAGGAGTTCGTGAAGAAGGTGCGCGCATTGCATCCCGACAGCGCCAAGCCTGCCCTCATCGGCAACTGCCAGGGCGGATGGGCCGCGATGATGCTGGCGGCGTCCGGCCCCGACGACACGGGTCCGATCGTCATCAACGGCGCACCGATGTCGTACTGGGGCGGCGCATGGAGCGAAGGCGAGGGCGATAACCCGATGCGCTATGCCGGCGGCATGCTCGGCGGATCATGGCTCGCGTCTCTCACGGCCGATCTGGGCAATGGCAAGTTCGACGGCGCGCATCTCGTGCAGAACTTCGAGAATCTGAACCCGGCCAACAGCCTTTGGGACAAGTTCTACCACCTGTTCGACAAGGCCGACACCGAGCCGCCGCGCTTTCTCGAATTCGAGCGCTGGTGGGGCGGCTACTACCTGATGAATCGCGAAGAGATCGAATGGATCACGCGCAACCTGTTCGTCGGCAACAAGCTCTGGGGCGGCGACGTCAAGTCGTCGAGCGGCAGCGCGTTCGACCTGCGCGAAATCCGCTCGCCTATCATCCTGTTCGCCTCGATGGGCGACAACATCACGCCGCCGCAGCAGGCGTTCAACTGGGTGGCGGACGTCTACGGCAGCACAGAGGAAATCAAGGCGCGCGGCCAGGTCATCGTGGGCTTGCTGCATGAGAACGTCGGGCATCTCGGCATCTTCGTCTCCGGCAAGGTAGCGAAGAAGGAGCATGCACAGATCGTGTCGGTGCTCAAGACGATCGAGGGACTGCCGCCGGGGCTTTACGGCATGGCGATCACCGAAACTCGGGGTACGGGTGACGAGGCCGAGTATGAAGTCGAGTTTCGTGAGCATCGCCTGGAAGACATTACCGCGCGCTGAACCGCTTCGAGCGTGAAGACGAGAAGGCGTTTGAGGCGGTCGCCGAAGTGTCGGAGTTCAATCAGCGGGGCTACGAGTTGTTCGCGCGGCCATTCGTGCAGGCCACGTCGAACGAGAACACGGCGCAACTGCTGCGGGCGTTTCATCCGTTGAGGTTCCAGAACTGGGCCGTCTCGCAGTTCAATCCGTGGCTGTCGTGGCTCGAACCTGCCGCACAGGCGGTCAAGGCCAGCCGCCAGCCGCTTGATGAGAGCCATGTTTTACGAAAGGCCGAACACCTTGGTGCCGAGTTGCTCAGCGCTTCGCTCGACTACTACCGCGGCGTGCGCGATGCAATGACCGAAGCAGCCTTTTTTTCGGTGTATGGCAACCTCTACGCACGCGCGCACGCCGACGAGAGGACGGCGCACGCGGGCGCTGTCGAAACCAAGGTCGATCCGCTCGAATTGCCCGTGGTGCGCAACGCGCTAGCGGCGATGGAGGACGGAGGCTACGTCGAAGCCGTCGCCCGCGTGGCGTTCCTCCTCAAGCGCCACGGCGAGCCGTTGCCACTGTCACGGCTCGAACTGCGTCAGGAGCTGGCGTCGGACTATACGGACTACCTTCCCGGATTGCCGGTCCATGAATGGCGCCGCATCCGCGGCGAACAGGAAATCGTCTGTCGGTACGAGCCCGATCGCGCTGTCGGAACCTTGCCGCTGCTGCTCGCGGACCGCGCCGACAGGGAGCGGCTGGTCACGCTGCTCGACAAGCTGATGGCCGACAAGCGGGTGCAGGACACCGCGCCGACCGCCGAGCAGACAGCAATGCTTGTGCGCATCCGCAAAGTACTCGCTGACAAGGTCGAGAAATTGCGCCGCCCAGCGGTGGGGCGTGCGTAGGTCCTCCCTGAGTGCCTGCCGTGGACGAAGAGGAAACGAGATGGATACGAAACACGCAAAGTACGAGCGCTTGATCGACTTCTGCAAGACGCTTGCGCCCACGCCGGCGGCGGTCGTGCATCCTTGCGATCAGGCCTCGCTGGAGGGCGCGATGGAGGCCGCCCGGCTCGGGCTCATCGCACCGATTCTCGTTGGGCCGCGTGAGCGGATCGAGACGCTCGCCGCCTCGCTCGGCATCGATCTCGCCGGTGTGGAGATCGTCGATGCCCCGCACAGCATGGCGGCCGCGGCGAGGGCGGTGCAACTCGTGCGCGAGGGCCGCGCTGAAGCGCTGATGAAGGGCAGCCTGCATACCGACGAACTGATGGCTGCGGTCGTTAAACGTGATACGGGCCTGCGTACTGCGCGGCGCGTCAGCCATTGCTTTGTGATGGATGTGCCGGGACACGACGAGGCGTTGATCATCACCGACGCGGCGGTGAACATTGCACCAACGCTTGAGGAAAAGGCGGACATCCTGCAAAACGCGATCGACCTCGCCCACGCGTTGCGCGTTGAGGAAGTGCGGGTGGCGATTCTCTCCGCGATGGAAACGGTGAACCCGAAGGTGCCATCCACTGTGGAGGCCGCGGCGCTGTGCAAGATGGTGGACCGCCACCAGATCACGGGTGCGCTCGTCGACGGTCCGCTCGCACTGGACAATGCCATCGACCTCGAAGCGGCGAGGATCAAGAAGATCGATTCACCGGTGGCGGGGCGCGCGAACGTGCTGCTCGTGCCCGACCTCGAAGCAGGCAACATGCTCGCGAAGAGCCTGTCGTTTCTGGCGGGGGCGGATGCCGCAGGCATCGTACTCGGCGCGCGGGTTCCTATCATCCTGACTAGCCGAGCCGACTCGATCCTGACCCGGCTCGCCTCGTGCGCAGTTGCGGCGCTGGTTGCCCAGGCCCGTCGCGAAAACTCAAAGGTGATGGGGTGACCTCATGGCCGACGTGATTCTCGTGCTCAACGCAGGCTCGTCGAGCATCAAGTTCAGCGCGTTCCACGCGGACAGCGATAATCTTGCGTTCCTGCTGCGCGGCCAGATCGAAGGCCTGTACACTGCGCCGCGATTCTCGGCCGAGAATGCGCACGGTGCAGATGTCGGCTCGAAGACCTGGGAGGGTGGCGCAGAGTTCGGCCATGCCGGTGCAATTACCTATCTCATCGAGTTCTTGCGAGACCAGCGCGGGGATCACAAGCTTGTGGCCGTTGGTCACCGGGTCGTTCACGGTGGGATGCAATTTTCTCAGGCCGTGGTGGTCAACGCCGGGGTGATAGGTGCGCTTGAAAAACTGACACCGCTTGCACCTCTGCATCAGCCCCATAACCTCAGACCGATTGAAAGCCTTCTACAGCTTCGTCCGGATCTGCCCCAGGTGGCCTGCTTCGACACGGCGTTTCATCGCGGGCAGCCGGAAGTGGCACAGGCATTCGCACTTCCGGCTTCCATCAGCGGCCTCGGCGTGCGGCGTTACGGATTTCATGGCCTGTCCTACGAATACATCGCCAGCGTCCTGGCGCAGTTCGATCAGAAGGCGGCCTCGGGACGAACCATCGTCGCGCACCTGGGCAATGGCAGCAGCATGTGCGCAATGGTGGACGGGAAAAGCGTCGCGAGCACGATGGGTTTCACCGCCGTCGACGGACTGCCAATGGGCACGCGCTGCGGCAACCTCGATCCCGGCGTGATCCTCTATCTGATGGACGAGCTCGGCATGGATACGCGTGCCATCGAGGACCTGATCTACAAGCAGTCGGGCTTGCTCGGCGTGTCCGGCATATCGAGCGATATGCGCGCGCTTCTCGGGAGCGACGATGCGCGCGCCCGCTTCGCGGTGGAGTTGTACACGTATCGGCTCGGGCGCGAACTGGGGTCGCTGGCGGCAGCGGCTGGAGGGATCGACTCGCTTGTCTTCACCGCAGGTATTGGCGAGCACGCACCGTCGATACGCGAGCGCGTTTGCCGCGACGCCGCGTGGCTGGGCGTGGAGCTGGATCCGGCGGCCAACGAGGCCGGCGGGCCGCGCATCAGCACGCCGGGCAGCAAGGTGTCGGTATGGGTGATCCCTACCAATGAAGAACTGATGATCGCGCGCCAAACCTCGGAGGCTGCAGGAGCCGCGTGCTCAACGATGAACTTTCAAGGAGCGTCACCATCATGACCGACCCGGTCCGTAGTCCGATTTTGAAGGACGTGAAAGCGCTGGTTTGCGGCATCGCCAACGAATATTCGATCGCATACGGGTGCGCGAAGGCTTTTCACGAACTAGGTGCCAACCTGGCCATCACCTACGCCAGCGAAAAGGCCAAGGAATATGTCGAGCCGCTCGCACGTCAACTGGAGGCGGATCTCGAAGCCGTCTTCGCGCGGATTGAAGAGGAGTGGGGCGGTCTGGACGTGCTTGTGCACTCCATCGCGTGGGCACCGAAGGATGATCTGCAGGGCGGCTTGCTGAACTGCTCCGCGGAAGGTTTTGCGAAGGCAATGGATATTTCGTGCCACTCCTTCATACGGATGGCACGAATGGCCGCGCCGCTGATGAAAGGCGGCGGGACCATGTTCACGATGAGCTACTACGGGGCGAACAAGGTTGTGCCGAACTACAATCTTATGGGGCCGGTGAAGGCCGCGCTCGAGGCCGCGGCGCGTTATTTGGCCTATGAGCTTGGCCCAAAGGGCATCCGCGTGCACCCCATCTCGCCGGGACCACTCAAGACCCGTGCCGCTTCCGGCCTCAAGGACTTCGACCTCTTGCTTACCGAAGCCGCAGAGCGCGCTCCGCTCGGCGAACTGGTTGACATCATGGATGTCGGCTTCACCTGCGCATTCCTCGCGACACCCTACGCGAGGCGGCTTTCTGGTGAAACCGTCTACGTCGACGGCGGTGTGCACATCATGGCATAGCAGCCAATTGGCAACTGGGGAGACGAACATGACCCGTCTATTGCTGGGCAATATCGAACCTGGTACGTCGGACGACGAGATTCGGGAGCTTCTGCAGAAGTACGGATTCCCGGCGTTCGACGAAATCGAGCACACGCCAGGCGCCGGCTCACGTCCGGCAGTGGTGTTGACTTTCCACGGTGCCGATCCGGCTGCGCTTGCAAAGGTGCAGCAGCGGTTCCACAACCTGCACTGGAAAAATCGAAAACTCACCGCACAGGTTCTGCGGGATAGTTTCGCCTGACCGGGATTTGCGCTCTCAACCATCCGGCAACGGTTTTATGAGCAACTTGGATTCATCGTCCCCCCTCCCGGAACCCGGCCGGATTGCGCGCCGGGCGAAGGCCGCCGACCAGACCGGGTGGGCACGCTGGCTGCCGGGACTTCGCACGCTGCGCGAATACCAGATGGTTTGGTTGCGGCACGACATCGTGGCCGGGCTGGTGCTGACCACGATGCTGGTGCCCGTCGGCATCGCCTATGCGGTGGCATCGGGCTTACCCGGCATTTATGGCCTCTACGCGACCATCATTCCGCTGATCGCTTACGCCCTGTTCGGACCCAGCCGGATTCTGGTGCTGGGGCCGGATTCGTCGCTGGCGGCCCTCATCCTCGCCGTCGTCCTGTCACTGTCCGGCGGCGACCCGCATCGTGCGGTCGCCCTTGCTGGCATGATGGCAGTCGTGTCAGGGACGGTGTGCATTCTGGCCGGCGTAGCGCGCCTGGGCTTCGTCACGGAGCTTCTTTCCAAACCGATTCGCTATGGGTACATGAACGGAATCGCGCTGACGGTATTAATCAGCCAACTCCCCAAGCTTTTCGGCTTTTCGATCGACGCCGACGGACCGCTGAGAAACCTGTGGGCCATTGCCACAGCCGTGACGGACGGCAAGACCAACTGGATAACGTTCATGGTTGGTACAGCCACACTGGCAGTGATTCTGCTGCTCAAGGGCAGCAAGCGCTTGCCTGGCATTCTGATCGCCGTGGTAGCAGCGACCGTCGTCGTGGGTGCGCTGGACCTTGCTGCGCGCGCCGACGTGAAGGTCTTGGGCCCCCTCCCACAAGGCCTGCCTGCGTTCGCTATCCCCTGGATTACCACCGCCGATATCGTTCCCGTGCTGATCGGCGGTTGCGCCGTCGCGCTCGTCTCGTTCGCCGACACCAGTGTGCTTTCTCGTGTCTATGCGGCGAGAACCCGTACCTATGTCGACCCGAACCAGGAGATGGTGGGCCTCGGCGTCGCCAACCTGGCCGCGGGATTTTTTCAGGGCTTCCCGATCAGCAGCAGTTCGTCGCGGACTCCTGTGGCTGAGGCCGCAGGCGCCAGAACCCAGTTGACTGGAGTCGTCGGCGCGCTTGCTGTTGCGTTACTGCTGGTGGTGGCGCCGAACCTGCTGCGGAATTTACCCACCAGCGCGCTGGCTGCGGTTGTGATCGCATCCGCGATCGGCCTGATCGAGGTCGCCGACCTGCGACGAATCTATCGGATCCAGCGATGGGAGTTTTGGCTATCGATTGTCTGTACAGTCGGCGTGGCCGTGATGGGTGCGATTCAGGGCATCGGCTTGGCCATTGTGATTGCCGTCATCGAATTCCTGTGGGATGGCTGGCGCCCGTACTCCGCCGTTCTGGGACGCGCCGAGGGAGTCAAGGGCTACCATGACGTCAAGCGCTATCCCGACGCGCGACTCATTCATGGTCTAGTCCTGTTTCGCTGGGATGCGCCCTTGTTCTTCGCCAACGCCGAGTTGTTCCATGACCGGGTGCTGGACGCGGTGGCTTCGTCGCCTACGCCAGTGCGCTGGCTGGTCGTTGCGGCGGAGCCGGTCACCAGCGTGGACGTGACCTCCGCCGACATGCTGGCCGAGCTGGACGAAACCTTGCACGCGGCTGGCATCGAGTTGTGCGTGGCCGAGATGAAGGACCCCGTCAAGGACAAGCTGAAGCGATTCGGGCTTTTCGCGCGGCTTGGAGAAACGGCATTCTTTCCGACCATTGGTGCCGCCGTCAGCAGTTATCTCGCTACTCATCCGACCGATTGGGAGGACGAGGATCGTTGATCGGCGAGGTGTTGGACGACACTCCACCAGGAGGCTATTGGACCAAGGTCCCATATGCGCCCGTGGCCGGCTGTCATACAGTGATCCAGCGTCGAACAAGTTTCGTACTGCGTGCCCGAACGGGAGCTCTGGTGCTGTCGGAGCCGCTTGTCGACCTGTCCGGCGCAGAGAAGGAAATTTCCTAGAGCGCGGCCATGTCGCGCGTCGGGTCCCTGCATCGAACATCATCGGTGCCCCAGTCCTGTCCAGACGGCTTGCCATGCGCTGTCATTACTTGTCGCGCAGCGCTGTGTGCGTCCATGCCATGCAGATACCGTAACCCGACTGCCGCTGATACACGTAGAAGCGTTCATCCTCGCAACGCAGGGCACGTTAGTGCCGATCAGAAGAAGGAGACCGCTATGGATGCATGAGGGCGTTGCTCGAAACTCAGCCCTTGTTCACTCTTTTTCTGACGGTTGCCTTGGGTTACGTTGTCGGCGAGTTCAGTATCAAAGGGGTCTCGCTTGGGTCGGGGACCGTCCTCTTCGTGGGATTGGCGATCGGAGGATTTGCACCCAAAGCTGCACCGCCCGCCCTTCTGGGAACCCTTGGCTTGTTGCTGTTTCTCTATGGCATCGGCATCCAATACGGCGCCCAGTTCTTCAAGGGCCTCACGAGCGCAGACGGAATCCGCGCCAATGCGGCGGCCGCTTTTGGCGTCGTGGAGCCGGGTGTGTGTCGCTCGCGCTGGTGCCGATGTTCGGCGTCAAACTCGACGAGTCGCTGGGCATGTTCGCTGGTTCGGGAATCAGCACGGCGACCCTGCAGGCGATTATCGTGGCAATGAAAAGCGACGGCGCCACGGTCGGCTATAGCGTAGCCTATCCTTTTGGTGTTGCCGGTCCAATCCTGGTCATTTACGCCAGACGTCCGCTTCAGTTCGTTGAATGGGCGGTCGCGACAATACTGCGAGCGTCAGGTTCCCTTGGCAGCGCATGTACTTTCAACCCTCTCCGGCCTTGGGCTCCCGCGACTTCAATGGCGGGTATCCAATTGCAACACTCGGGCCGTACGCCAACAATCTCGCCCCTACGTGAGCGAGTCGTGCGGGCAGGCCGTGGCATCTCTGCGTCGAAGGATGCCCGTTTGAACAAGATGAAGACTGGGATCGGCGCCGTGCCCGCGACTCCGGATAGCCTGCCATCAATCGGAATGTGCTCACTGCGCACCTTGTTGCCAGCGCAGGATCGGATGCGTGCCTCCCGCGGGCATCACCCACGTGCCGGTCGGACTAAAGTCCCACGTCGTTCCGAAGCTCGCGGCCGCGCTCATCTGCGCGGTCGTGAGGCCATTCGCGGCGGGCAGCGCCTTACCGCTGTATACGCTATTGGTTGCAGTGGTTGCTTGCACATCCCAGAAGACGTTGTCCGCGATGGTTCCGTCATTCGTAAAGGCCACACCGGCCTTCTGGTCGGGTGGGAACAGTGGAGTTTGGTGCGTGGTAGCGAACGATTCGCTGATCGTTCCGCCGTTATACAAGGCCAGGCCGCCGGTGGTGTACATTGTCGCGGAGCCGGTCGCATAGGACTGGATGATCGATCCGTAGTTGCTGGCAACTAGGCCGGCGCCCGACGCGTGCGATCCGCCACTCACCGAGCCGACCGCAAAGGACTGAACGATGTTTCCGTTATTGACAATGGCGAGGCCGCCAAACGAGCTATCGCCGTTGAGACCGGCACCGGTCGACGAGCGCTCGATCGTGCCATCGTTCACCGCAACGAGGCCGCCGGCGCCCCGGTACGAACTGATGCCGCCCGACGCATGCGTGTTCGTGATGAGCCCCCGATTGCGTAGCGCAATGATGCCTCCGCC
>NZ_FCOL02000105.1 GCF_001544515.1 Caballeronia terrestris | reverse complement strand
GGGCTCACGCCCGCCCTTGACCCGTCAAGCTTCGGAGATCTGCCTTTGGCACTTGACACGGTCCATACATATCAGTGTCATTCACCGAAAAAATTGCCCGAGGGAAAGGATGCTCTTGCTCGACGCATGCCCTTCATGTGGATAGTAAGGATGCCTTTGGCGCGAGCGCCGGTGGTTCTGCGGGCCCCCTTCAAGCGGCTAAACTTATTCTCGCACCCGCGTTGTCAACACACCAATGCATTATGATTAAAAATGTGAGCAAAATAATTGATATGAAAGTCAATGGACATCACACTGGCGCGTACATTTTTGGAAGTGTCGGCAAGCGGTAGCTTCGTGCTGGCGGCGCAGCGTATGCACTTGACGCAAACAGCAGTGAGTGCTCGGATCAGAACATTGGAAGAACAACTCGGACGTCGACTGTTCGTTCGAAATAAGGCCGGCGCACGGCTGACCGCTGCCGGTGAACGATTTGTTCGTCACGCGACGACTTTGATTCAGGTGTGGGAGCAAGCGCGGCAGCACGTGGCGCTTCCAGCCGGACGCGAGGAAGGTGTGAGCCTCGGTGCCGAACTCAGCTTGTGGCAGCCGTTGCTGGCGGACTGGCTCGTCTGGATGCACCGCGCCTGCCCAGAGGTGGCACTGCGCGCGGAAGTCGATAGTCCCACGCGCCTGCTCGATCGCGTGCACGAGGGATCGCTCGATCTGGCGGTTCTTTATAATCCGCCGCAGCGTCCCGACCTCGTTTCGGAACTGCTTTTCGAAGAAAAGCTCGTCATGGTCACGAGCGCGTCCGACGGCACGATGCAGCCGAATCAATATATCTACGTCGACTGGGGGTCCAGTTTCGTCGCGAACCATCAAGCCGCGTTTCCGGAACTTAGTAGCCCGCCCGTATCCATTTCGCTTGGTCCGCTTGCTTTGACTTATTTGCTGACCGTCGGAGGCTCCGGCTATTTCCGCAGCGGCACGGTTCAACCTTTTCTGGTGGAGGGGAGGCTGCGACAAGTCGCCAACGCGCCGGAGTTTTCGTGGTCGGCGTACACGGTGTATCGCACACGTCGTGAGGGGCATGTGATCGAGCGCGTGCGGCAGGGCCTGCATGTGGTCGCGGCGGCTCAAGACACATCTGGGCACGGTTCAAGTCTCCGATCGCCTAGAGCGAAAAAGAAACCGAAGCGCTAGCGGCACGCGGGTCAGCCTGTGAGAGCCGGTTGATGGAAAAACTCAAAGCTTGCAATGTGCTTTCGAACGCACTTTAACGAGCGCTTCGCTTGCGCCGCCGCAGTGCTGCAGTATCGGTCGGTCAAGGGGCCATCTTGCAAATACCCGTGCACGCGAAGACAACCCAGGCCCGACGCCGATTTTTCGGGCGTCGTATGCACGTCCACCCCGTCGCAAGGATGCAGGTTTTGCGAACTTAGCACATAGGATATGGCATTGATCCGAGGCAGGCAGGCGCCCAGCCAGAATTCCTTTAAGCATGTGCCAGTGGTCCGGCGGCCTCCTAAACCAATTGGCCGCCCCTGTAAGACTAAGTGCGCGGCTGTACGGCGGAACGTTCTCGGCAAGCACATCGTGCCGCGCCGATCCCTCATAGCAAAGGTCTTCCACGTCAGTGTGGTCTTACTGCGAAGGGCAACTGCGTTGTCAGAGCGTTCCATTGCGCTGAAACGGCAACGAACACGAACCGCCCACGGCGCATTTTTTTCGTGCGGAAAGGGAATGGGAATTGCTCATGGGAAGGCAAACGTTCACCCGAACCGCGAGGCAAATGACATGGCCGAATCCGACAGCGGCGCCCGAAAGAGCGCTGCGTATCCATATTCGTCCGGCGGGTGGGGTTCTCTCAGAGCAGTTGCCGGCGTGTTAGCTCAGGAGAAAGTGCCGCTTAAGAAGAGCTCGGTGCTACTGAAACAGAACAAGCCCGACGGCTTCGCTTGCGTCAGCTGCTCCTGGGCCAAGCCCGCCGATCCGCACGTCTTCGAATTCTGCGAAAGTGGCGCGAAGGCGACTGCATGGGACCTGACCGCGAAGCGCATGACGCCGCAATTCTTCGAGCTTCATACGGTGACACAACTGTGCGCATGGCACGATCACGACCTCGAAGAGGCGGGGCGTCTTACCGCGCCATTGCGGTACGATGCCGACACCGACAAGTACCTGAGCGTAAGTTGGGAAGAAGCGTTCGAAGAGATCGGACGCGAATTAGGCGCGCTCGACCCCAAGCGCGTCGTGTTTTACACTTCAGGCCGCGCCTCACTCGAGACGTCGTACATGTATCAGTTGTTCGCGCGCATGTACGGCACGAATAATCTGCCAGACAGTTCAAACATGTGCCACGAGAGTTCGAGCGTCGGGCTGAAGGAGGCGATCGGGGCGGGTGTCGGCACTATCACGCTCGACGACTTCGAGAAGACGGATTTAATGTTTTTCTTCGGACAGAACGTGGGAACGAACAGTCCACGCATGCTCCACCAGTTACAGGACGCGAGAAAGCGGGGCGTACCGATCATTACGTTCAATCCGCTGCGCGAGCCAGGGCTGCTGCAATTTGTAAATCCGCAATCACCGGTCGAGATGTTGACACCCGCTCACACTGTGATCAGCACGCAATATCACCAGGTGAAGACGGGCGGTGATACGGCGGCGATGCTTGGCATTTGCAAAGCTGTGATCCACGCCGATGATCGCGCGATCGAACGCGGCGAGTCGCGACTGCTCGATGTCGACTTCATCGAGCAGCACACGGTGGGCTTCCCGGCCTTCGCCGAGTACCTCCGCGCAGTGTCGTGGGACGATATCGAGCGGGTGGCCGGCCTGTCTCGCGGGGATCTCGAAGCCGCTGCCGAAGAGTACATGCGCGCTAACGCAGTGATCATCCACTACGGCATGGGCCTTACCCAGCACCGGCAGGGCGTGCAGAACGTCAGAATGCTCTGCAATTTACTTTTTCTGCGCGGCAACATCGGCAAACCGGGCGCTGGGCCGTCGCCCGTGCGGGGACATTCAAATGTACAAGGGCAGCGCACGGTAGGCATCACGGAGAAGCCGGAACTTGCCCCGCTTGACAAACTTGCGAGCCAGTTTGGCTTCGATCCGCCGCGCGACAAAGGAATGAATGTCGTCGAGGCATTCGAGGCAATGATCGAGGGCAAGGTGAGCGCAGTGGTTAATCTCGGCGGCAATCTTGTGCGTTCGGTCCCGGACCGCTTACGTATCGAACCCGCCTGGCAAAACCTCACGCTGAGTGTGAACGTCGCAACGAAGCTCAATCGCAGCCATCTCATACACGGCAAGAAGTCGTACATTTTGCCGTGCTTGAGCCGCATCGAAGTCGATACTCAAGCGAGTGGTGCGCAGGCGGTGTCGATGGAGGACAGCACAGGCTGCATTCACGGCTCGCGCGGCGTGGCCGAACCGGCTTCGGCCGACGCGCGATCTGAGCCGTTTATCATCGCGGAACTGGCGAAGCACACCCTCGGCGAGCGCTCGACTATTGACTGGGACCGTTGGCGCAACGATTATGCGCATGTCCGCGATCAAATCGCAGAGACGTATCCCGAAACCTTCCACGACTTCAATGCAAGGATGTGGACACCCGGCGGATTTCCACGAGCTTTGCCTGCGCGTGAGCGTAAATGGCAGACAAAGAGCGGAAAGGCGGAGTTCTGCGTGCCGGAGTCGCTCGGCGAGGACCCCGACATGCCCGAGCGCGATCCGCGGTCGCTGCGGCTCATGACACTGCGTAGCGACAGCCAGTTCAACACGACAATCTACAAGCTCGACGATCGCTTTCGCGGCATCAGCGGCAATCGTATGGTAATTCTTATTTCCAAGGCGGATATGGAGCGCCATGGACTGGAGAAAGGCGATCACATAACCTTGCAAACCATCGCGGAGGATGGTTTCGAGCGGCGCGTTGCCGGCCTGCGCATCGAGCCATACGACATACCGGCCGGCTGCATCGCCGGATATTATCCCGAGTGCAATCCGCTATTGCCGCTATGGCATTATGCGAAGGAGAGCAAGGTACCCGGCGCTAAGTCGATTCCTGTGCATATCGTCGAGGTGAACGGCACGCCACGCGATCGTTGACGCATGGGTCCAATCGCTAGCCTCACCCATAACACCGTCCACGGCGTGACGAGGGAGGCCGCAAACAATGCACAAGGGCAAACACACCCACTGTCAAGACGGCAAGTGACGCGATGGGAAACGTGCCTACCGTGTTGGCCGCGATAGTGGCTGGACGCTTCTGAGCGAGCAGTTGTAGTCGGCGCTTGGTCATGCGCTGCCCCAGTTGAGCGAGCTGGGAGGCTAACGCACGCTCGGCTGTGGGCAGCAGCGTAGTTTCTTCATCGGCGACGTGGTGAATTACTCCACGCATCAGCTGCATAAAACGCGCGTCGTAGGCGGCGTCCTCCGGACCCATGGCGCGTAGTTTCGCTACCTCCTCTCTCATTTTGTCATGCTCGGGTTTGCTTTTCGCGAGCGTGTCGTCGCCGGGCATTGCGTTGGCTAGCGCCGGGTAGAAAACTTCTTCCTCTAATTGTGCATGGATTTCCAAGGCCGTGCAGGCAAGCTCGACGATGGCCCGCTTTCTCCACCATGGGCTATCGGCATGGTACCGATGAAAAGCCGCTAGGACGTGGGTGTGATCCATGCGAATCATCGTCGTGATCGAAGGTGAGGCTGATTGAATATTCATGAAGACTCCTTTTTCCTTCTGTGCGATGTGCTTCGAATCACAAACTTGTCTCGCGTCGGGAAAGCGATGCGGACGCCCAGCATTAGCTGCCTGTCTTGAGCGGATTCCACCCTCGAAAAGCCTTTGCGGTTCGTCGGAGTACCAGCACGGATCATTCCGCGAGGAGCGCCACACTTGCTTATGCAGCGTGCGGCGCAATGAAATGACGTCGTTCGTCGTGATCGGCGCGCATCGTTGCCCCGCGGACGACCTCACACAGTGAGCGCCTGTGCGATCTGCGCATTTGTCAGCCGCGTGCAAACCGAGGTCGGCTAGCGAGGCGGACCGTGAATTGTCGCAGGACCGCCGCGGCCCTCAACGACGAGCCGAACCACGTGGGGCCAAAGAGTAAGGTCGGCGGCCATCAACTAACCAGCAACAGACTTCACCATTTCCCTGTCGTTGAGGGTATTCGCTTTCGCTTAGAATACAGCTTACCCCGGTGTATTTGAGGCGGAAGTCATGGCGCTCCCTTTCTACACGGTCGGACACTCGACGCGATCACTCGAGGATTTTGTCGCCGTCTTGGATGCGGCGGAAGTCAACGAGGTTATCGATATTCGAACCGTACCTCGGTCAAGGACAAATCCACAATTTAATGCAGACGTGATTCTTGGTCTGCTGGCGCCGCATCACATCGGCTACGAAAGGATTCCAGAACTTGGTGGCCTTCGCAGTAAGGCGAAAAATGTTTCTCCCGATGTGAACGGTTTTTGGGAGAATCGTAGTTTTCACAATTACGCGGATTACGCGCTATCGGAACCTTTCCGGGCGGGCCTTGAGCGACTCATACAATCCGGACGCAAGATGCCGTGCGTTGTGATGTGCTCAGAAGCAGTTTGGTGGCGTTGTCACCGACGGATTGTCACTGATTATTTACTTGCTCGCGGCGAGGCGGTGTTTCATTTGATGGGAAGTAATAGAGTAGACGAGGCGCACTTGACCCGAGGCGCATCAGTTATATCGCCCACGACAGTCTTATACCCGCGCAAAACATCGAACCATAATGCAAGCGCGCCGCGATGACGCGAAGCGGTGGTGTGGATCCTTATTTGGTTGTCTGCAGTCCGCCAGGTCGTCGTTCCCGTAGCATCGTGACGACTAGAGGGGGTGCCTTGTGTGATAGTCGTTGATCCGGGCGGCTAATAGCCAAGCTCGTCGATCGGCGAAAGCACAGCCCCTCCGTGCGACGCCTACCAGTCGGCCGCACGCTGCCGCGTTGTCTCTACTCGGGCACGCCCATTTCCTGCGTGCCTCTATCACGGGGCGTTTCAAAGAGGGTCGAAGTATTTAGCCTCTGGATCTGCGCTTAAAAGATCTTCAACGATGTGTCGCGCGGCAGAGTACCCCGCCATTAACGCATCCCCCTCGGTCGCAAAAAGTCTTCCGCCGGTATCTCCGAGACGCAATGGAGAAAAAGTCGCGACCGTCCCTCCAGTTCGTCCGATCTTGACGATCACTACGTAGGCAACTGTTGTTCGCTCGTTCTTTGGAACCGAAGTGAAATTAGATTGGACTGCAACTTCCAGTGTGAACCCTTTGTACTCGTATGCTCGGATCATCATTTCATCCTTTGAAGCGGATACTGTAACTGCAAAGACGACCAAATTCCGAAGGTTCTCAATGTCATCGGTGCACCCGCGCCCGCCCGTGCACAAGCCCGCTGCCCACACTGGCGTGTGAATAGCCCCTTCCGGGTGCCGGACTTACACGCCGGCTCCCCGCGAGGCTTTGCATACGGCCTTGACGCGCCGTTTGGGCTTGCCTTGACAAAAAAACTAAGCTACAGCCGCCCAGGTGTTCTCCGCTCGGGACGTAAGGGACAGTGAGGCAACGGGCCGTCACGATAAGCACACACCAGCTCAACGCGTTATCTACGTAGCGCGGCGAATCGACGTTGCGGTGGATCGCTTTGTTCGGGCGTCGACATTGACCGAAAAACAAAAGCCGTGACGATGGGCCGAAGCACGGGCGCAGGCAGCCGTCTTGGAAATGAGGCGGGCGCGATTCTGACTTCTGCAAAGTGATCCCGGCCCACGCCGATCCTGGCCCGACGTGTGCCGACTGGAAACTGAAGTTCCGGAGTTAAAAAGACAAAATCTGTTGCCACATTAGTAGTTACCCTTATATGGCTGCTTGCCTACATCGAATCACTGAAACGCAAACAGGGCTGTCTGCGAAAAACAAAGATTCGGAGGAAGCATCATGAAACTCGCAACCATCATCGCCACTGCTGCTCTCGCTATCCTGGCTGTTTCGGCGTTCGCACAATCGAACCAATCGCTAACGCGTGCAGAAGTGAACGACGAGCTCGTGCAGGTCGAACGCGCAGGCTACACTACACCCCGAGCATGGACCGCACGACGTATCCGGCAGAGATCCAAGCTGTTGAAGCCAAGGTAGCAGCAGAGCGGCCACGGCTACGGCGGCATTGCAGACGGCTCGTCGGCATCGGGCAGCTTCCGCCCCGCACATACTGGCAACAATGTCGTGACACCGGTATACCGCGCCCACTGAGTAAGACAGAACACCGATAGGGCGTCGGCCCTATATATAAGAAGCTGGCCGCCTGTCGGGATCGACGGACGGCCAGTTTGCTTTTGTACCTCCGCCATCGGATAGTTCGATGGCTTACCCCAGCACCCAATGAGTGCCGGGATTTTTTGCACACGGTAAGAGAGAGGAGTGCGCCTTGAGCAATCATTCATCGTCGGCGTCAAGATTTTCGATGTGCTGCAAAACCTGCTCACGCGCCTCTGCTGCTGCTTTATTCGGGTCTATTGCACGGAGTGCTTTCCGTGATATTTCCTTGCCCAGAGTTTCTCCTTCGCGCTTCACGACCGCGCTGTATGAGAACAATTCAGGGCCTTCGGAGTGAAGGCTAATCTCCACATCGTAGGTCAGCCCCCGCCCATTGCTCCGTGTGTACTGAAAGTCCATGTTGATATTTTCGATCAGTCAGAGTCAGCCTACGTTGGACGGCGGTTGTTCCGAACCGGAGTTTGGACTAGCCCTTGCATGACCGGACATGCAGTCACGCTCAGGTTGGTAAATTTGCGGGTGAACAAGGTACGCGCAAATTCATATCATAAGCGTCCAGGTTATACAAACCGGAAAGATCATGCCGTTTCAGGGCGGTTCAGCTGGAACCCCATCTTCTAAACCCTTGGGACCGAGTGTCAAGAAAATGTCAAAAGTGATCCTATTATGACACTTCTTGGCCCTCTCCTTGACAGTCAGGATAGGCTCTACCCTACTTGGACACAGGGCGGATACCGCACTTGTGGTCCAAGCAGAGATGCCTTAATCTTAAAATGCGCCCGCGTGGGGTCACGCTGTGGCGCAGTAGTCATGACGTTGATGCCCGCCCTTACCGGCGGGCTTCTTTTTTGCCTCTCGAACGCCGTCCCCATCAAGTCGAAGTCGAAAGTTTGCGGAGATAACCTCATGTGCTACGGCGAACCAGTCGAATTGTTGAAGGAAGTCATCGACGGCCGCACGCTTCAAATCGACGAGGACGGCCACACTGTGCTCGACGACTTCGACCACTTCTGTGCCTATTCGGGCTGCAATCCCAATGAAGTTAGCGCCCAAGCCTATGCCTGGGCGAAGCTCGCCTTCGTGAGCGCGCGGATCTCAAAGTTGTGAGCATCATTTCGCTGATCGAGCATCCCGATCTGATGCTCGCCACGCTGCACCCGGCGCCGTTCTCAGGCGAGAATTGGATTTTCGAGTTGAAGTACGACGGATTTCGCTGTCTGGTTCGGAAGGTCGGTAGTCGGGTCGAACTACTCTCTCGCAACGGCAAACCCTTGAACAGGTCGTTCCCTGAGGTCGCAGCGGCGATCGAGCGCCTGCCCGGCAGCTTCGTATGGGATGCGGAACTGACCGTCGACGAGCCGATCGGGCGGTCGTCATTCGAGCGCCTGCAACTACGCGCCCGCACGTCGATGGCAATGCGCGTGCGCGAAGCGGCAAGGCTGCATCCCGCTCGGCTCTACGTGTTTGATCTGCTCGCGGCGGGAGCGCGTGACCTTCGGGAGTTGCCCCTGATCCAGAGAAAAAAAATGCTCCGTGACACCTTCGACGACACGGCGGCTCTGATCTACGTCACCGGGGTCGTCGCGGCCGGCGCCTGGGTATTCGATCAGGCGGTGAGGCACGATTTCGAGGGGATGATCGGCAAGCGGCTCGACTCGCCGTACCAGCGCGGACGATCGAACTATTGGCATAAAGTCAAAAACCAGAGCTACAGCCGCCCGGCTGCTCTTGGTTGGGGTCGAGTCTAGCCCCGCTTGAAATCGGTCGAACAGGTGCAGGTACGCTTGCGTGAACTCCCGTTGAAACTCACCGGATATCCCTTGAAGCTGTGCAACAAGGGGAGCGGATCTCGAGGAAGCTCTACTACCCACAGCATTCGGTGGTCGTCCAACCCGCGGCAAGGTTGCGACGATGACTACTGACGGGCCTCGAGCGTCGTTCCTCGACATCGCAGCGTCGCCGAACGGTGGTTAAGCTCCGTTCGGGCACTGGCTACGCCAATTCGAATTGACATAAGTAACATTAACGACGTTTCAATTCGTCGTCCTAAATGCCTTACCTTGTACGTACGCCCGGCGACCCGATCTACGCTTGAATGGTAGATCTGTTTATTTACGTCATGCCAGGCAATTGCTGCGATGTTCTCGGCCGGCGACGCGAAGCCTGGCGGGCCCTCATCGGACCCTCAACAGCCAGTCACGCTGCGCGCTCTCGTTAACAGAAAACTGACCGGTCCGTAGAACTGAGGTGGAACGGTCGTATCGAGGCAGCGCAGATAAGTCACCGGAAGCGAACAAAGAGGCCCCTCCTTGGAAGGGCTTTAAACTTCGAAATCACCGCGTTTCGGTTAGTACGTCACAGAAGCCCCACTGCCAGTGAAACTGTGCTGGACAGGAGCGTCATTTGCATAGTCGCCAACAGCCTGGATGATATTCACGATCTGCTGCGGCAACCTGCCGCCGCTGACGGCGGTCATTTCAGTACGATCCATCTCGACGGCTAAGGGGAGGTCTTTGATTACCAGTGCGTTCATTTCGATTCTCCAGGAATGTCAGAGCTAGTTTTGAGGGCGTTGCCACTCCTCGACGAAAATTAAAGCAAAGTACGTGCCAAACGGTGGCGCTGCGGAAAGCGGTCACACAACTCGTTGAAAATATTCAACTTTAGTGACGACCGGTACGAATTGTAGACAGACCTACACGCTGCGGTCGGTGGCTCAGATCCAACTCTCCGTCTGGCACTGTTGGTTAGATCGCGACACATGCGGTCCGCCTACGTATACCGTGTTTGTACGATGTCCTCGAGGCTTAAAATCCGATCGAAGCCTGACGACAATGAGCCTGTCACGGACGGTCTCCGCTTTCCTGCTGGACTGCTATGGCCATCATGCTGCCGTGGCCTACGATGGCGAAACTGCGCTCAGGCTCCTTCGTACCGGCGCTTTTGAAATCACTTTCCTTGACCAGAACCTGCCCGACATAAAAGGCAGTGTTGTCGCATGGTCGCTGAAGGAAACGCCGATTCGCTCCGCGACTTTCCTCGTTTCAATGAAGGGTGACGCTGTTAGCCAGGGAGACCTTGCCGGGCTCTTCGATGTCTATTTGCAGAAGCCGCTCTCCTGCGAAGCACCGAAGCACTCAAGCAGGTCATCGTAGACGCTCGCTGCAGCAGCGATCCGAATACTCGCCAAGCCGCCTAGACCAACTGTTGTCGACGGAAGCGCACACAACCCTAGGCGGAGGTTCAACGGCAAGCCTCTTCCGAGTCACGAAGGCAAAGCGAGCGGCAGCTTTCAGCATGAAAGCGACTTTTGAATGTTTGGCCGAGTGAGCGGGCGACCGGCTGAAATGGCCGAATGCAGAAATTGCTGTGGAATGCAGCGAGGGTCGATGCGACGACACATACACCGCGGATCCGCATCCGGCATCCAAACCACCCGCGTCATACGCAGGATCAGTCAAATTACTGACTAAAGATGTCGTCGCTCTGATTAGTGCACTGTCGAGTCAGCCGTCATTAATGCGAGTTCCCCC
>NZ_FCOL02000104.1 GCF_001544515.1 Caballeronia terrestris | reverse complement strand
GCAGATTGTTGATCTGCATGGTGCGGAACTTGACCAACTGCTGACGCATGCGGTGCAGTGCGAGCATCGCCTGTTGCATCTCGGTCTTGACCGCGACGGACTGGCCGGGCAGTTGGACGGCTGTCCAGATTGCCCGCGCATCCGCGGCATCTTTCTTGTTGCCGATGTTGAACGCTTTCACGTATTGCGGCGGCATCAGTCTGACCTTATGTCCCATCTGGGCGAGTTGGCGACCCCAGTGATGCGAACCGGCACATGCCTCCATTCCGATCAGACATGACTCGCGGTTGGCAAAATATTCCAGAAACCTTGAGCGCTTGATTGGCTTGTTCACGATTTCACCGGTCTGCTGGTCTACGTGATGAACCTGGAACACGCTCTTGGCAATATCAATTCCGACTGGCGTAAGTTTCATTTTGGATCTCCCGGATCGGGTGGAAACATACACATGATATTTCGGCCCGTAAAAGGCGAGCGGGAGGCGTCCATTCCATTGAACCGGGCCCGTTGGCCCGTTGCCACGATGGCGCGGCTGCTGGGAGTCTCGACCAGCGGTTACTACGCGTGGCTGGTGCGGGAGCCATCAAGGCAGTCACGTAGCGATGCCCAACTACTGACACGCATTCGTACGCTGCATGCGAGTTCGCGGGGTACGTATGGGGCGCCGCGCATCCATGCGCAACTCGCGCGCGAAGGCGTGCATGTGGGACGCAAGCGAGTCGCGCGCCTGATGCGCATTGCGGACCTACGGGGAGCAAGCCGACGGCGCTGGCCACATACGACGCGCCAGCGTGCGAGGGCACGGCGTGCGCCGGACTTGGTGCGCCGGCACTTCAATGCTGAAGGGCCGAACATACTGTGGGTCGCAGATGCCACCTACATCCCGACGACAGAAGGCTTCCTATATCTGGCCGTGGTGCTTGATGTTTTCAGCCGGCGCATCGTCGGCTGGGCGATGTCGAACCACTTGTACACTGAACTTATGTTGCGCGCGCTCGACATGGCGCTTCAGCAGCGACGCCACGAGGGCGTCATCCTGCATACCGACCAAGGGTCCCAATATACGTCGATTGCATTCGGGCGACGTTGCCGCGAAGCGGGTGTGCAACCATCGATGGGTACGGCCGGCGACGCCTACGACAACGCAATGTGCGAATCCTTCTTTGGGACGCTTGAATAGAGAACGACAATTATCTTGGCCGGTCCTTTGACAGTTACCTTGGCCGGTGGTGAGGAGTCAAAGGCGGCGTAGCCGCCGGAGACGACGAACTACCGGCGGCGCCGGAGTAGCGGGGTTTTACGATGGCTGATCGCGTCGAACAAGAAGCGAACAGTCATGCCTGGAACCTACGTAACGGACCAGCAGGTCCGACTCTATATGAGCAAGCGCAAACATCACACTCAGGAAGTCGCCGCGGCAATGGCGGGCACGAGCGTTCGCACGGCCCGGCGCATCGAGCATGACGGCCGGCTGCCGTCGCAGAAGTCATCGCGCGCGTGGCGTACACGTCACGATCCGTTCGCGGAGGTCTGGGAGAGCGAGGTCGTGCCATTGCTGCGCCACGCGCCCCGGCTCAAGGCCATCACGTTGCTGTGCAAGCTGCAGGAGGCGCATCCGGGCCTCTTCCCTGACAGCATGCGGCGTACGCTCGAGCGGCGCGTCAGCCAATGGCGCGCACTCGAGGGCCCTGGCAAGGAGATCTTCTTCCCGCAGCAGCACTTGCCCGGCGTGCAGGGGCTCTCGGACTTTACCGACATGCGGGATTTGCGCGTGACGGTCGCCGGCGCGCCCCTCGATCACCGGCTCTATCACTTCGTGCTCGCGTTCTCGCACTGGGAATACGCCTATGTCGTCGAAGGTGGCGAGAGCTTCGAGGCCCTCTCCACCGGATTACAGAACGCGCTGTGGCAGGCCGGCGGCTGCCCGCATGAGCATCGCACCGACAGCCTATCGGCAGCGTTCAAGAATTTGCAGACTGAAGAGGACTTCACGGCTCGCTATGACGCACTGCTGGTGCATTACGGCATGGCCGGCACGCGCAATAACGTCGGCGTGGCCCATGAGAACGGTAGTGTGGAATCCTCGCACCGCCATCTGAAGGAGGCGATCGACCAGGCGCTGATGCTGCGTGGCCATCGCGACTTCGACGATCGTGCTGCCTATGAGGCGTTTGTTCGCGACGTCGTCATGCGCCGTAACCGTCGTAACGCAGCGGCGTTTAACGCTGAGCGCGAACATTTGCAGGATTTGCCCGCACATCGCACGACCGACTTCATCGAAGAGGAAGCACGCGTGACACGCTGTGGCACCTTCACCGTGCGGGGCATTCTCTACAGCGCGCCGTCGCGCCTGATTGGTCACCGTCTGAAGGTGCGCGTCTATGCCGATCACCTCGACTGCTATCTGTCCGGCGCGCTCGTGCACAGCACAGCACGGGGCTCGCATGCGGCCAATAGCCGCCGTCGCAAGCTCGACTACCGGCACTTCATTGAGGCGCTCAAGCGCAAGCCCCAGGCGTTCAAGGGGCTGGCGTTTCGCGACGACTTGTTTCCGCGCGAGGCGTACCGCCGGACGTGGGAGCGGCTTGAGGCTCGGCTCACGCAGCGCGAAGCCTGCAAGACCATGGTCGGCTTACTGGAACTGGCCGCGAATCACGGAGTCGAGGCCGTTCTTGCTGAGCGGCTCGAGGCGTTGCTCGCCGCGGGCGAGCTGCCCGATCTCGAGCAACTACAGAATGAATTTGCGCCGCGGCAGGCGCAATGCCCAGACGTGGCTGTGGACATGCCGACGGCCGCTCTCTACGACACGCTGCTTGGCAAGGAGGCATCGGTATGAACGCGCCCGCAATTTACGATGCCGCCCGTATGGGGCTGATGCTCACCGAGTTGCGCTTGCCGACGATCGCGCGGTTATGGTCCGAGTTCACACAGCGCTCCGACAAGGAAGGCTGGCCATCGACGCGCCTGCTTGGCGCGCTGCTCGAGCACGAACTGGCCGAGCGCGCGAAACGGCGCATCGAGCGGCATCGCGTCGAATCGCATTTGGACCCAAGCAAGACGCTCGAGGCCTTCGACTTCGGCTTGGTACCAATGGTGTCCAAGGCACATGTAATGGCGCTCGCGAGCGGCGACTCGTGGCTCGAGAAAGGCGCCACGATCCTGCTGTTTGGGCCACCTGGACACGAGACATAATGCTCATCTCCCTATGTCATTGAAGATCAATGGATAGTTGATTCGGATCACCTGATTGCGGCCCCTCGATTGCACCTCTTGCTGTGATCAAGGCTTCGACATCGACGCGCCGTAAAATCCACGGTGCGCCAAGACAGGCCTGCGTGGCAGGCAATCGCTTGATGCGGATCAGCCGAAACACGGTCGGTGCACTGACGCCTAATAGCGCCGCGACTTCCGAAACGTTCAGTTCATCGCGCTCTTGCCGCTCTCCTTCGCGATAAGCGGCTATCGCGTGGTCCTTGCGCAAGATACAAATTCGCGCCGCTGTCCATGAAAGCCCTTTCGCCGTGCGTTTTCCTAAACGATTAACGACAGCAGCAATGCCTTGGTCGGCAAGCGTTCTCGCCAAGGCTCGAACGATGTCGATCGTGCCGACGTCAGTGGCCCAGCGATGCTGACCGGCCCGATTCGTTTCGAATTCGAGCTCAGTGTGATCGCCCCCTTGCCAGTGTAGGAGTACCCGGATGGTGTGGTCCTGCTTCACAACGACAATCTCTTTGAGCACGGTGCGCAAGATACGTTTCTTGATTTCGATGGCACTGGCAGGGTGATTCCACAACCTGGGAAGGTCAGTGCCTAATCTCATGAGCTCGTCGCGCGCGGCGGCGCTGAGTGAGTCTGCGGGTTGCTCGCGGAGCGAATCTAGTTCGCCCTGCCGCTGCGCTTGCGTTGCCAATGCGTCATTCCACCGACGCTCAAGCTCAGAAGCTACGAGCCGGTTATCGGGATCGATAGCGTCGTACTGCCGACGCGCCCGAGCAGCCTCGTATCGCGCCTGCTCGAGCGCCAGTTCCTTGTGCCGGACTCGCTCATCCTCATTCAGGCGCTTGCGTTCAATTGCGTCCAACGATGCGCGAATTCCCAATGGTTCAAGTCGGTGTAGAACCTCCTCAGCAACGCGCTGGTCTACGCGCACCGCACCGAATGAGATGCAGCGTGGGCCGCCATGATTGATCATGCTGCCCTGACAGCTATAGCGCCCGATGTCGCCCTTGGTGCCTGAATACGCGACGTGCAGCTTGCGACCGCAATGACCGCAACGGATGAGACCGGCCAGCAGCGTACCGCCACGTTTGACCGCACCCCGGACCATGTTGCCCTTCATGTTGGCATTGTCGGTGATCAATTTGCGATTGCTCTCGTACTCGTCCCAGCTAATGTATCCCGCGTGGTGTTCGACGATCAAGACCTGCCATTCTTCGCGATTGACGTGCGTGCCACTGTACAGCCGCTTGCGACCGCTCTCAATGCGCACAATCGTCTTGGTCTTGCCGAACGCGTATGCCCCGCCGTAGGTGGGATTCGTCAGCACATGCCACAGGGTGTTATAGACCGGTAGTTTCCAGACGATATAACGTCCCTCCGGACCATAGCTTGCCGCCGGTAACTCAATGCGCTCCTCTCGAAACCAGATTAACACCTGCCTTACACTACCAAACTCCCGAAACTTCCGAAACACCAGATCGAGCGCTTCACCAATACGTCGATCTGGATCCTTCTCGATGCGGTTGTTCGAAACACGCATATAGCCAATCGGTGCGGTCATGAACAACTCGCCTCGCTTGGCCTTCTGATCCAACGCGCCTTGGGAGCGTTGGCGAAACGTGGAGAGTTCCATCTCAGATAACGTGCCCTTCATGCCCAGCAGCAGGCGGTCGTTCGGCTCTCGCGGATCATATACACCATCTTCATCCACGAGGATCGTTCCGACGAGCCGACAGAATTCAAGCAACGTGTGCCAGTCACGCCCGTTACGCGCGAGCCGGGACGCTTCGATACAGAATACCGCGCCAACCTCGCCGCTACAGAGGGCGGCCAGCAGCCGCTCGAAGCCGGGCCGATGGATACCCGAGCCCGAGCGGCCCAAGTCGTCATCGATGACCGTCACCTTAGGCCAGCCCAGCACACGGGCGCGATCGGCGAGCCCATACTGACGTAACTGGCTCTCACGATTGTGCTGCACTTGGTCCAGCGTCGACTGGCGAACGTAGACATAGGCGAGGCGCGAAAGATGCTCAGCGCGAATCTTGTTCATCGCGCACCTCCGTCTCGATTGCGTCGATCACCGACTGCATCAACAGCGTTAGTTGCGCCACTACGTCCGCCAACACCTCTTCCGGCAGAGCCCCTTCCTCGCTGTTCCCCTCGAACAGATCGTGCTGCCTCATCACGTGTTTGCGCATCACCGTATCCTCTGTGCGTTGACAACACAGAAGAAGATAAGGCGGCGTCGACCAGGCGTTGTAGTTCGACTAACACCTCGCACGGCAATTCCGGCTGCCCGACGATAGACATGCGAGCTGCTGCTTCGCCGGTCATCCATGGCGGAAGATGAGCGCGAGTGCCATCGGGTTGCATAATGATCAGATACGACTCGCCTCGATAGCGATTCATTCCAACGACATTAATGCGCTCACCGAAGCGGGGGTGAAACGGATAGCGGACAACGATGTCATCGCAATGATGATGGGCAGTGTGTTGCGGGTTCGCCGGGTGCCGGGAAGAGCCATTTAGGCTCCGGCATTGGTCATGCGCTGATCGACGCCGGGTACCGGGTGCTGTTCACACGCACCGGCGAAATCGTGCAGAAGCTGCAGGCGGCACGCCAAAGCCTGCAGTTGCCATCGATGCTCGCCAAGCTCGATCACTTCGATCTGATCATCCTGGATGACCTGTCGTACGTCAGAAAGGACCAGGCCGAAACGAGCGTGCTGTTCGAATTGATTGCGGAAAGATACGAGCGTCGAAGCCTTCTCATCACGGCCAACGCCGCGTTCTCCGGCTGGAATGATGTCTTCCCCGATCCCTCAATGACGGTCGCCGCCATCGACCGACTGGTCCATCACTCGACGATCTTCGAGCTGAACGTGGAAAGCTACCGGCGTCGCAGCGCCGACGACAACAAGCGCGCGCGGCGGCGTCAATTACCCCACCCCGAATCGGAAGGAGCGACAACTATGCCGAGTTGAGCAGCGACAACTAACCCCGTCGACCGGCCAAGATAGTTGTCGCCCGGGCGGCCATCGTAATTGACAATCTACACTTGAAGCAGAGCTGCTGTTGCGCGAACACTTCGCGACCCATGAACAAGCACGGCGGGGCATCTTCTCGTTCTTGGAAGGTTGGTACAACGTACGCCGTCTGCATAGCAGCATCGGATATTGTTCGCCGCTCGAATTCGAAAAACTCAACGAGAAGCTAGAAACCGTGTCGTCCTGCGGGTTGCCCACCGCCGGGCAGCGTCGTGGTCGTGAGAAGCGACCCGCCGCCCGTCCGTGGACAACCCGCGAATCAACGCTTAACGGAGGCCGGACCACAATGAATTCCTGACTGCGAATCCGTCCGTCCGACCGGGTCAACCTCAGTCCACGCGATGAGGCCAGAGAGGTTTCATGCGGTTGTCCCTCGTTGTTGATGAGCTATAGTAACCGACCAACGATGGTTGCTGCCCTGTACCTAGCGGCGCCTGCCTTGACTTCGAATGCGCGCGAATAAGCTGGAAGGACACCGAAAACAGAGAGTCCTAACGGCCCACTCAGCTGACTCAAGTCTCAGCGATGGAACGCTGTGTAGAGGGACTCGCCGAACGAGCCATCAGAGATGCCTTGCGCGCAAAACGCCGCGTTGCCTAAAACCGAATCAACGGTCGTTTGCTGAATGATGGCGGGACGTAATCCTGAAAATACGAGTTATCAGCATTAGGGTGACTGTTCGGACTGGGAGGAGTAGCGCTGCGGAACCAGAAGAGGTTCTCGAAAGCTGCAGAGCGGCTCGCTCTCGCCTTGTGACTCTGTCACCGTTTTGTGTCGCCCGGTTGGTCTGCCCCCTCCGGCATGCGCCGAAGGACACTACCATCTGTTGTGCACCATGCACTGCACTCGCCTGTCAGCGAAGATTCTGCGAAAAACAAGAAACTTGAGAAAATTGAGAAACTAGAGTATTCTTGCCTCATATCGAACGAGGCTCTGCATGCTGACTTGGACCGATCCTATCGTCCCCATTCCGTCTACCGAGACAAGCGCTTTTCGCAGGCTCACCCGTACCGTGGCTCCAGATCGGGCAGCGGTGAAAGAGCAACTCGTCCTGCTCGACAGGATTTCGCAAACGGCATACCTTCGATATGCGAATACGGTCCTGCTTCGGGCCATAGAGGTTGATCCAGAGTTTTCAACGCCGTGGAGCCGCAATGCAATCATCTTGCGGGCCGTGGTCTTGCGTCGATGTCTGGCCGAGTTGAGGTCCAGGACGCTGAAGGTGTTGGCATCCGATATTTGTCTGGCAAAGTCGGAAACAGGTGGTGCACATGCGATTGCGAAACGTCGCAATCCCTTGGGTGCTCCGCCGCAAGCTGCGTGAAGGGGGCTTTATGACACAGGCCACGAAACAACGAGATGACGGGTCAGAACTCAAGATCCGAGCGGCGCTTGCTGGCAGCTATTCGGGCGACGCGCAACAATTGGTGCGCGACGTAGCGGAATCCTTCGCGTCGGATATTGAAGGACGACTGCAGCTGGATGTGCCCGAACTGGCCGACAGAAAGGTCCGGGATATGTTGCGACTCGTTCTCGTTGAACGCTTTTCGACAATTCTTGGCGCTGTTCCCAGTGGGACTCCAGTCGAGGTCTTGTCGTTGCCTGTAGCCAACCTGAAGCCCTCCGAGGTCATCGAGCAACGCAAAGTACGGATGTCGCTCGCGAGCCTGTATCGCTCGGTGGAAGCGAACAAGTTCTATTGCGTGGTGCCTTCAGGTCAGAGCAACGGTCGTGAATTTCCGGCGTGGCAATTCGTAGAACCCGTTCCTGAACTGCTTCAGCCCTTGCTCGTTGCCCTCCGAGGGGCCTTGCGAACTGAGGTTCATGCTTTCCTCGTGACAGCACAGGACGCGCTGAACGAACTCTCACCCGCCGAACTTCTCGCGGGCATCCCGTTCGAGACGCGTTCATCGCTGCACCCGAGTCAACGGAGACTGCTGGAACTGCCTGCGAGCGAACGTCTGCGCAGAGTCCTAGCACTGGCCGGCGAGCTCGGCGAAAGCATGTCCGCCTGAATGGCCATCAATGAGCGACAATCACAAGTTAATAGCCGAGCCACCGCAGTATGTACGCGATCGTTTGCCATCCCCGGAGCAATTGCGTGAATGCTTTTGCAACGAGCCCTTCGCTGAAGTTGGGGATGCACAGGTATTTCGAGCGGCCTATGTTCCTGAAAGCGTGCTCCCCAAACACGTGAAGCGCGCGTATCGTTTCGGGCCACCGTCCGAACTGATTGCGAAGGACGGCACGATGCCGTTCTGGTGGTTATACGCGGCCCACAACGTGGAGACATGCATTTGGGAAGCGCAGTTCTGTAAAAACGACGTCCGGCGGCCGGGGACATTTTATATGGACCCATACGCCGTGGAGCACGGAATCATTGCCGAGCTGCGGTTTCCTCGCCCCTTGCGGCTGTGGAACCTTAATGGCTCTATCTCCAGCCGTCTCGGCATTTTCGACGAACTGTCGAGTCCCGACTATGAGTGGTGTCAATGGTTTGGCACTTACATGGATATTGCGATAGAAGCGGTCAACGAAACAATGCGACCGGATGGATTCGTGTACCCGTCCCGGCGGCACAGAGGCTTTACGGCGATCGCGGTTTCATCTCGCGTTCTGCCTACGCTGCGAGATGGCATCGTACGAACCGATATGCCGTTCTCGAAACATCCCGACTTCGAGAGGCTGACCTACGATCATCTCAAGGTCGCTGCGCCTGAGCAAGACGCTGTATAGCTTATCGTTGCCTGACAGCCGCTCTCCGACCGGAGCGAGTTCACTTGCTCCATCGGCCCACGGGCGAAGCGCCCGGTAGATTGTGGTTCGGCACTAAGCAACTCATGACGAATCCTCGAGCCTCGAATTTATGCGAAGCTGTGCATAAGGCCGAGGATCGCGTCTAGCAGGCTGTTGAAATGGTTTTGTCGCGGTAAGGGGAAGATGACGAACAAACGGCAGTATAAGTAGGATTGCTTATGCTGCCAGTAAGTAAAACTGCTGGGCATGAGTGCACCCCCGGCGTCAGAATAGTTGTCGTGTTATCTGATTCTTATAGAATGGTCCCGGGACGGTAAAATCGGAATGAATGAAGCCCTACTCAGCAGAAAGAAAAGAAGCGCTGGTGCGCCGTATGATGCCGCCAGAAAATGCGCTGGTTTCGGCGCTGGCCAGAGAAACGGGGATTACAGAACAGACGTTGTACATGTGGCGCCGACAGGCCAAGGGCCGAGGAGTCGCAGTGCCGGGTGACGGGAAGAATCCCGAAAGTTGGTCTTCGGAAGACAAGTTTGCGGTGGTGCTGGAAACCGCGCCGCTCAATGCAGCGGAGTTGGCCGAGTATTGCCGCCGCAAAGGTCTTTATCCCGAAGAGATCGCGGCGTGGCGGGCTGCTTGCCAGGCGGCCAACGCGAATGCTGCCGAGCAGGCGCGCGAGCAGCGCCATCAGTCGAAAGACGACAAGAAACGCATCCAGCAACTTGAGAAGGAATTGCAGCGCAAGGAGAAGGCGCTGGCGGAAGCGGCTGCGTTGCTGATTCTGAGAAAAAAATCTATGGTCACCCCCGTATTTGCAACCTTGATTTTTGACCTTGTGGTTGGCTTGCTTAAATCTATCCGGCGTCGTTGTGGGGATAACTCCCCGCGCCACGATGAGAGTCGCGCCTGACGATCCTGAAAAGCCCATCGGCTTCGAGAGCCAATTTTTTTGGCAGGTTGTTCGTCAGGCCGGTGTGCCGTTCACGTCATCAAATTTCAGCGATCGCAAAACCAGATGGGTAGACTTCGGTATAGCGGTAAGCGGGGGCGGCTGCTCAGCCCGATAGGCAAAGGCACTTCCAGTTCGCCCCGGCGTGCCTTGTTCTTGATCCCGCCTTGCAGCCTGCCCTTGAGAATATGAAGCTCAGCCTCGCTCATGGCGCCCTTTAACCCAAGCAAAAGGCGATCATTAAATTGACCAGGATCGTAAATTCCATCTTCGTCCAGAATCAAAGTTTGCGTGAGCGATGCAAGTTCGATCAGGCGATGCCAGTCTGCATTATTGCGCGCAAGGCGCGACACTTCCAATCCCAGCACGATACCGGCGTGACCATTGGCCACCTCGGCGACCAGGTGCTGAAAGCCATCTCGCTCCTGGGCGCTGGAACCGGACATGCCGAGATCGTTATCGACGACGTGAATACGCTCGATCGGCCAGCCGAGCGAAACGGCGCGATCGCGCAGCGCATATTGCCGCTTCGTACTCTCGGTGTTCTCGAACACCTGCCGAAGCGACGACTGTCGAACGTAGAGGAACGCATCACGGCGCAGATGTTCAGCGGTGACCTTCAGAGCGGAGTTAGTAGACATGGGCAAGCTCCTCGTGGGTGCGCAGTACGAGGTTGGCGAGCACGCGAACAAGCGCGCCGTTACCCCGCACTGAGTTGGAAGCAGGCACGGTCGGAGTGGGAGCCTCAATGCGCGAAGCATCCGGGCGTTGGATCGCCAGCCCGTGCAACAGGCCATGAAAGCGTATGGCCGCGTGGCCTTCTGAGTTAAGACCTGTGCCGAGCAGATCGGCCCGTAGCGCTTCGTAGCGAGCAAGCGCTGACGATGGCGGACGGAATTGAGGCGAATCGTCTACGGTTTTTTTTTGCGTGCTAACGCGCGTTCGATACTGCGTGG
>NZ_FCOL02000103.1 GCF_001544515.1 Caballeronia terrestris | reverse complement strand
TCGTGCCCGACCTTCCAGGGCGCGGCCGCAGCGAATGGCTCGCGTCGCCCGCCCACTATACGGACCGCGCCTATGTCCGTGCGATGTCGACGCTGGTTGCCCGGCTCGATGTCGATCAGGTGGACTGGGTGGGCACGTCCCTCGGTGGACATATCGGCATGTTGATGGCGTCGGAATCTGGCACGCCGGTACGAAGGCTTGTGCTCAATGATTTTGGTGCGCGCGTGTCGGCTGCGGCACTGCGCAGGATCGGCGGTTATCTGACGCGCCAGTGGCATTTTGCGTCGGTCGACGAGGTGGAAACGCATCTGCGCGAGGTCCACGCGCCGTTCGGCAAACTCAGCGACGCCCACTGGCGTCATCTCGCGCAGCACAGCGCCGTCCCGGACGGCAAAGGTGGTTTCCGATTTCACTTCGATCCGGGCATCGGGATGCGCTTTTCGATCCCGATCTTGCTGGACGTGATTCTGTGGCACGTCTGGGACAGGATCGACTGCCCGGTGCTGATCTTGCGCGGCGAAGACTCCGACTTGCTCTCGCGCAGCACGGTGGACGCGATGCTCAAACGTGGCTCGGCAGCGAGCGACGGTCGGGTCACCGCGTTCGAGTTTCCCGACTGTGGACATGCGCCAGCGTTGATGGACGAGGCGCAGATCGCTGTCATCAAGAACTACCTCTTAACCGACTAGCTGACGCTCAATAAGCGAACCGAGACTGCCATGATTCGAGACAAGGTCGTTACCGCCGATGAGGCCATCGCGTTGATACGCGACGGCGACGTTGTGAGTTGCTCAGGGTTCGTCGGCGTCGGCACGCCCGAGGAGTTGATTACGGCGCTCGAGCGGCGCTTCGTCGACACCGACGGGCCGCGCGATCTCATTTTGGTCTTCGCCGCGGCCCCCGGCGACGGCAAGGATCGAGGCCTCAACCGGCTGGCCCATGAAGGTCTGGTGCAGCGTGCAATCGGCGGCCACTGGTCGCTCGTGCCCAAGCTCGGAAAGCTGGCGACCGACAGTCGTATCCAGGCGTACAACCTGCCGCTTGGCACGATCTCACACTTGTATCGGGACGCCGCTGCCCACCGTGCCGGCACACTCACCAAGGTGGGACTCGGCACTTTCGTCGACCCCAGGCAAAACGGCGGGAAGATCAACGCACGAACAACAGAAGACCTAGTGCGGGTGATGGAGATCGACGGCGAAGAGTGGCTTTTCTACAAGGCGTTTCCAATCAACGTCGCGTTGATTCGCGGCACCACCGCCGATGCCGAAGGCAACATTACGATGGAGCGTGAGGCGCTGATGCTCGACGCGCAGGCTGCCGCAATGGCTGCGAGAAATGCGAACGGACTGGTCATCGTTCAGGTTGAACGCATCGCATCAAGCGGCACACTCGATGCCCGAAACGTGGTCGTTCCCGGCGTCTTGGTTGATTGCGTGGTCGTCGCTCCGCCAGGTGCACACAAGCAAACCTACGGCACAGACTACAACGCGGCGTTCTCAGGCGAGATCCGCGTTCCCGTGAACAAGATCCCGGCCCTGGCGCTCGACGAGAGAAAGCTGATCGCGAGGCGTTGCGCGTTCGAGTTGCCGCTCGGCGGGGTGATCAACCTGGGAATCGGCATGCCCGAGGCGGTGGCCGCTGTCGCTGCCGAAGAGCGGGTACTCGACCATCTGACCTTGACCGCCGAACCCGGCGTGATCGGCGGCATGCCGCAAGGCGGTCTCGATTTCGGCGCTGGCATCAATACGCAGGCGCTATTGCACCAGAACCAGCAGTTCGACTTTTACGACGGCGGTGGCCTCGACCTCGCGTGTCTTGGGATGGCCGAAATCGACCGCGCGGGCAATGTGAACGTCAGCCGGTTCGGTTCGCGTCTCGCGGGCTCAGGCGGCTTCATCAACATTAGCCAGAACGCTCGCCGGCTCGTGTTCGCCGGGACCTTCACCGCTGGCGGAATGAGCACTTGCATCGAAGGCGGTCAGATGCGAATCGTGACCGAAGGTAAAACCTGCAAGTTCGTCGAAGCGGTTGAGCAAATTACCTTTAGCGGCCCGCTCGCAGCGGCCAAGGGGCAGTCAGTGCATTACGTCACAGAGCGATGCGTCTTCAAGCTTCAACCGGACGGCTTGCAACTGATTGAAGTCGCACCTGGCATCGACATCGAGCGTGACGTGCTCGCGCACATGGCATTTCGCCCCATCATCGGCGAAGTGACGCTGATGGACCCCCGCATCTATCGGTCCAAACCGATGGGACTGGCCGCGGTGCTGGAGGATCTGCAACTAAGCGATCGCCTCAGCTATGACGAGGACCGCAACATTCTTTTTGCGAACTTCGAGGGGATGGCGATCCGCAGTGACGATGACATCGAGGCGTGCGGCGCGTCTTCGATGCCCTCTGTACCAAGGTCGGACGGCGGGTGGCGCTGATCGTCAACTACGACGGCTTTCGGCTCGACGAGTCAATGGCTGACGCGTACTTCGAAATGGTGGCCGAACTTCAGGCCAAGCACTACACGACAACGACGCGATATACCACCAGCGCCTTCATGCGCATGAAGTTGGGCGAGGCGCTGTTTTCTCGTCACGCTGCAGCGCATGTGTTCGAAACCCACGCCGAAGCTTCCGAATTCCTCAGCACGCGATAGCGCGCTGTGGACCTCTTTGCGGAGCGCTTTCTAATGCAATACACAGTGGAGACTCACACATGGCTCACGCGACCAACCAGCGGAAGCGATACCCATCATTCTCGCTGGCAGTCTGAAGCCTCAGTATTTTCCTTCTCACTATTTGGCCCGAAAAATGAAATCTTCCAGTCCTCTGATCGCGGGTGGTGCCGCCGCGCCGCCCACTGGGGAACCGCAAATTGTGGTTAGCCCGTCGACAAAAATGCGCCCCGCAACCACCTATGCGTCATTGCTCGAGGGCCCGCTGGCTTTGTTGGCCGGCCAGGTGATAGACCGCTCCGATTTGCAATCCGTCGCGATCCTCGGCTACAACTAATCCGCCAGCCTGAGTCAGGAATGAACGACCGCTGCAGCCCGGAAGCTGCCGGTGACGTGGAGCGTTGTCCGACGTCCGCAGCGGGTCGGGTACTGCCGATCGGCGACAGACGGCAGGAGGATTAAGGCAATTCAACCGAAGCGCGGGCGCCGGGCAGTGTCCATTGGAAATATCGCGGCCCCGTGTCTCGATGGCCGACGACTTGTGCTCAAGCCTCGAAAGCGCACGCGCGGCAGCGATGGGCCGATGTATCTTTGACGAGGCAGCAGGCGGGAATCGGGCCATGATCCGCCATTCGCCGGGGCCGTCGCGCCGACATTTAGGCGTCGGTTCTACCCAGACAGCGGACCTTCGTGCAAGGTGAGCGGTCCTCTAGGTTTGGCCGGCAGCGCGATGCAGACCTGACAAATTCGCGCGTCGATTCATCACTTGCCGTTGCCGTTGGTTGGCGTTAATAAGAAGGCGTGCCTGACATTCTGGCTATTAATAGTCATACCTCCGACAATCTCCCCGGAATCGTTGATGGCGTAAGCATAAAGGAGCGTGACACCTTCGCCACTGCCATCAAGAACCGTATTAAGGTCAGTAAGTGTGGTCCCGTTCCAGATCGTCGCGTGGTATGCGCTCGCATTTATGAAACTCTGCCCGACTATTTGACCCGATTTATTAATGTCGATAGCGACGCTGTAATTTCCGGCGAGTGTCCCCAAGTCAGTAGCCCTTTGGCCATTCCATACGGTCGCGTGAGTGGCTGCATTGCCGTCGGTAAGGCTAGACCCAACTATCTGCCCACCCTTGTTGATAGCGACGGCAATGCTCTCCGTCCCGCCGAGGGTGCCCAAGTCGGTTGGGGTAGTACGATTCCAAAGCGTGGCGTGATTATTGCCGTTACTCTGACTGACTCCCACTACCTGTCCGGCATCGTTAATACCTCTGGCATCGCTATATGTCCAACCCGCCGCGGCAAGATCAGTGAGGTGCATGCCGTTCCATAAAACTGCATGAATTCGCGGCGCATTGGGGGCACTGCCTGAGAAGAAGCCTTTTCCCACTACTTGACCAGATTTATTAATATGGGAGGCCTCACTGAAGTTTCCACTGAGCGAGCCGAGGGTACCCAGGTCAGTGATGGAGGTGCCATTCCAAATGAATGCATGCTCGACACCAGCTGCGGTGAAGCTGCTGCCAACTACCTCTCCGGCCTTGTTAATGGCATTAGCAAAGCTTTCTGTTCCGCCGAGGGTGCCCAAGTCCCTTGCGGTAGTGCCCTTCCAAAGTGTGGCGTGGTGAACATTGCTCGCAGTTAAGCTGGTTCCGACTACCTGTCCGGCATCGTTGATGCCAGTGGCAACGCTGTCTGTTCCGCCAAGGGTGCCAAGGTCCGTAAGTTTGTATTTAGTTGGTGCCTTTACCTTATTGGCGGAAGCCAAAAGGGTTGCTGTGTCCGTTGACATGGCCGGTGTAGTCGGTGAGTTGTCACCACCGCAAGCCGCTAGGAACGCCGTCGCTAGTGAGACAGCGACTGTGAAGTCAGAAAGCAAGCGACTATAAACAAATGAATTTTGCATGATGTTTCCTCGAGCACGTCGACTGGCGAAGAAGCGCTTAAGCACGCGCGCGATCATCGGACGGAGCAGCGGAAGACAGAGCAACGCGATGGGAAAGGCACGACGTCTACAGACGCACCTTGACGCAGCTCTACTCCACCCGGATAGAAGGGGTTGCAGCTGCACCCCCGCGCGCCTGCGGCGATACGGGCCTGATGTTTGACTGCAATCTCGACTCTGCCCGGGCCGTGGAACGTTGACTTGCATCATTTGTATTAGGTTAGACCGCACCTACCAGATATCCAAGGTTGGCCTCGAAACCATCTGCGCAACGACTGCAACTGGAAAGGGATGAACCTCCAAAATGGCGTTCATCCCTCGGTCGTGTACCGGCCAATTTCTGCCGATGGCTCGACGCGATAAAGCGGTCACTCCAACGGCTGGTCCACTTCGGAACCCGCCCGATGTCGACGCGAGCATATCGGGTTCGGTCGTTCAACATCGCGACTCGCCGATTGCGACCTCTGTAGCGACGGTGTCGTCGAAGGATGGCAGCTGGGCTCTCCACCGCCCTATTCGGCGCAACGAAGAAGAAAGGTTCGGTTTCGCACATACAAATCTCGTTCGAAGAACCTAGATGCAGTTCTCCGGATACGCATCCGGACTTAGCGCGAAATTGCGAGCATGGTACGTGTATGTCTGTAGGCGCTTACAAAGCAACATTGAGAAGGAGTAGCTATGAGCGATCATGAGCCGATGAACGGAGGCGAGAGGAACTTTTTTCGCGATGCTTTAGATGTCATCAAGGAAGATATTAAAGAAAATGTCAAACCTGATATAAGAAACCTCAAAGAAGATACAAAGATACTTAAAGATCAGGTCCAAGCTCTTAACAATTACTTCAAAATCGCTATTGGACTGCTCATTATTTGTGGGGTGGGCGGAGGCATCGGAGGTACTGTCCTTTCATTGGCGATAACTGGATATAAAAAAAATGTCAGCGAAGTGTTCGATACAAAGGCAAGCGAAGTGACGGCTAATTTCGAAAAGAAGGCGAGCGACGCAATAGCTGACTTCAGAAAGACGGCGAGCGATGGGACCGCTACATTCCAAAGTTACTCTTCGGCCACTGTTAGAGATGGCCTTTTTAAAGACCTTAAGATCGTTCCGTCTCGCGGCGGCGCAGTTCGTGGTAATCAAGGAACGTTCGAGGCGACATGCCCCAATGACGAAAATAAGCACTATAAGCTTATAGGCGGAACCTGCGACAAGGCATCAGGAAAGGAACCACATTATTTACAAAACTTCGGAATACGACCAGAGCGAACAAACGTTTTTGGATGTACTTACTATCCTCCAGGTTCATCTCCGGGTGAAGATTACACGGTCGAGATTTATGCTTTTTGCCTCGCGCTCAAATGAAAGTGGGTTAGAACAAGATAGCCATTTAAAGATCATTCGCTTCCTCTGCAAGTGTTACGTGCTTATGAGCTGGTTGGACGGCGGTTGTGGTCCGATCCCTGTCGTTGGCCCAATGAGTGCTTAACTGTCCGTAGTGGGTCGCGCGCAGCCAATCGCGTGCTCACGAGTTTCGAGCTGCGTATGCACTCGCATGAGACAGCACCCGGCCAGTTGCTGTCTTTCAGAGACGGCGTTATGCAGCCATTCCAACGGCGGCTCCGCAGTAGGAGCGGACCTTGGGGTTCAACCTCGTACCGGACTTGTGATCGGCTGCAGCCAGCCGGGATCATTAAAGCCGCGTGGCTATCTGCGTGACGCGCTCTTAGCAATCCACTGGCAAATACCGGTCCGTTGCAAGCAGTGCAAGGAACAACGGACGGGCGTCGCTGAACGGGATGTCACTTGACCACGCCAAACGGACTTACGAGCGGATCCCCAGTCGGCTTTGAATGAGAGCCCGGGCCTCCGTGCTCACCGTGACCATCGTGCTCACCGTGACCATCGTGCTCACCGTGACCACCGTGACCATCGTGGTCACCGTGATCGTCGTGATCTCCGGGTACAACGGCTATCGCAACAATCGCTTTGAAGGCCACTGCTCCTTGGCTTAGATTGTTTGCATCACTTAGCACAGTGCGTCGCCCGGTTCGTTGGTTCACCCGGAAGAGTGCTGGGACGTCTCCAGAAGCTGGGGCAGTGGCACCAACAATTACTGACCCAGACCTCTCCACTGCGAGGCCGTGAAGGCTCGTCCCGATCGGTCCCTGCGTCGAGCTGTTAAAATCACTGAGCACCCTACGCCTGCCAGTTTCGGGGTCTATTTGCAGAAGGAGATCCCTGCCGGTGGGTCCGAGCGAATTAGCAAGAATCTGTCCGGAGATCTCAACCGCAATGCCCAATGTCGAATTCAAGTCGACGACATCGGTTCCCTGGGCCGGGTTGGTGAAATCGCTCACAAGCGATCTGTAGCCTGTTATTGGGTTGATCCGGTAGATCGCCGAACCCGCAAATGTTGTACTGCCAACGCCAGCGAGGATCGCACCGAAGGGCCCTAGCGTGAGGTCAGTAATATAGTTACCACCAGTGAAAACCGCCCCTTGAGCAGGATTTGAGAAGTCGGTAACGAGAACACGGTTGTCGGTCCGGGTGTCCACGCGAATAACGAACTGCTGCTGAGGAGGAAACTGTTGGGAGTTTGCTATAACTCGGCCAACGACATCTACTCCCACGCCGTAATAAAGGGTCCCGTGAATTGCACCTTGATTGATGTTGCTCAGCAGGGTGCGCTTGCCGGTGCGAGGATCGACGCCGAAAATGCCGATGAAAAAGTCGGTCACGTATATTTGCCCTCCCCTGACGGCCACGCCGGCGAGGGCGCCCGAAGGAAATCCTCCATTTCCGGGTCCCTGCGAAAGATCGCTAAAATCACTAACGACTGTGCGCGCACCGGTTTCGGGGTCCACCTTAAACAGCACGTCGGCGCTTTGGTCGGCGACCAGTATGTCGCCCTCTTTGATCACCGCTGCCTGGACCAGTCCACCAGCCAGTAAGAAGGTGCCAAGTAGCCAGAGACAGTTACGGAGGAAGCGTCGACAAGCAAGCCGCCATGCCGCGCTTCGATCCGATCGAAACGCGGAAACGTGAATGCACGCGGGACACTTCGTCGCGGATTTCATGACTGGGTTCCTTCGGGTTCTTCTTGCATGATCTATACAACTCGAATCAGGGAAGTCGCAACGCGCGAGGCTTTCATGCATTCGGAAGACGTGCTGGCACGATCGCCAACGATGACGCGCGAGCGCGCGTCTCCCAGTGACGTACCTGCGTCGGTGCGAAAAAGCCGACAGTGAAGCGGCGTTGTCTGCATGGGGCGACAAGCAGATAAGTTCGTCCCAACGGATTTATTTTTTATAGACGATTGCGATGCGTTCGCACGACTGCATTTTTGTAACGCCTTCGCGGTCCTTTGTATGCAAATAGCGACTAGTTGAAGTTGAGAACTAAAACGGCGACCGGCGCGCCTGCAGCCGACCAGGTATGAAAGCTTTGTCGCGACTCCTTCGAATTCGCATGAGCGCTTGCCGGTCGCGACGCTTCCTTGAACGACCGTTGGACTTTGGGAGCTGCCGTATCCCTCGCGCTGTGTCGAAGGGCAGATGTGGGTCGCAAGCGCGGAACATCTGCGACAGAGAAGCGCTACTACGGCGACGACACGGTCGTTGAAAAAGGAAGTGTGACCACCTAGCATTTAACCTTACCGGCGATGCAAGCGGTTCTGCCCGAGCGTGCTATTGCACGAGTCGCCGTGCATCTTCCAACTGGACTCGCTTTGCGCGCCAGGGAGGCTGTCATGGGTTTTCTGTCGATCCACCCGCTCCCGAAGCGTGCGCCGGACTCAATGAGCGGCAGGCCCGTGCGCCGTTGTCGAATGAAGCTCAGGCCGCTGGCCGCGATCTTGCTTGCTAGCTTGACCGTGCCTACCTTCGGCGCGGGCCCGCTGCCCAGCGGCGGAAAGTTCGTCGGGGGCGCGGGCTCGATGGTGACCAATGGCACGACTCTCGCCATTAAACAGACTACGCCGACGGCCGTCATCGACTGGAACAGCTACTCGATCGGTAAGGCGCACGCGGTGTCCATCGACAACCCGAATGGCGCGACGCTAAACCGCGTGACTGGGCCGGGCATCGCCACCATCGACGGCAAACTCACAGGCGTCGGCGACGTGTATCTGATCAATCCGCACGGGGTGGTCGTTGGACGCACCGGTGTCGTGACGACGGGTGGGCGCTTCGTGGCATCGACGCTCAATATCACGAACGATGACTTCATGCGGTATTTTCCCCAGGTGTCGCTAACGGGAAAGTCAGACGGAAAAATCGTCAATCTCGGGAAGATTGAGTCGAGCGGCAGCGACGTCTTCCTCATCGCAAGTAACAAGGTTGTAAATGCGGGCGAACTGCGCGCGGACAAGGGTCTCGCGCAACTCGCGGTCGGAGAGAACGTGCTCATTCCGCTTTACGAGCGACTCGGGTACGCCGCGTACATTCAGATCGGCAGTGGCGGGACTGCGTTGAACGCGGGCGTCATGCGCGGCGCGCAGATCGCGATTGAAGCCGCCGACGGCAATGTATTCGCGCTCGCAGGGCGCAACACGGCACTGCATGCAACTGGCACCGCCTATCGTGACGGCCACGTGTGGCTCATCGCGGAGTCCGGGCGGGTCCACGCTAACGGCGCGACGATCATCGCGGACAAGGGTGCGGGGCCGCCGAGCGAAGTAACCATCAAAGCCGACCGCCTGAGCATGGGCGATGCGACGGTGCACGCGGATTCCTTAAACATTACCATTCCGGAACTGACCATCGACTCCGCGCTGGGGCGAACCTTTTCGCACGGTCTGTCTTCCGGTACGGCGGTGACCGTCGATACAGTGTACCCGCCGGCGCGCACGGGCGACATCGTCGTGGGCGGCGATGTGCGCTGGACAGGCGCAGCGCCACTCTACTTCCGCACTCGACATTCGGTGACGATATCTCCGGGCGTAACCGTCGCCAACGCAGGTAGCGGGGCGTTCACCGTTGCCGCTGACGCTCTTGCAGCCAATAACGGTGGGAGCGTATTGAACTACGGTGTGATCGAATGGTGTCGCAGCACTGGTCTCGTTGAGATGTACTACGATCGCAACGGGGCGTATGTCCCGGGCGTGCAGCACGGCAATCCGGCGTGGCGACCGGCACATCTGAGCGGGCTGAAGACTCAGATCACCGGCTACATGCAGATCATCGATTCCGCCGACTTCAGCGCTATTTACGACAACCTCGCCGGCAACTATCACGTAAACACTTCTGCCAGTCTCTACAACGGTACGACACTGCCATCGCCCATCGGCAGTGCGGAGCACCCTTTCACCGGACAGTTCGACGGGGGCGGTAGTGTCTTTTCTGTAAGCGTCGACGCGCGCAATACCAATTCCAGCTCGGCTACCGGTTTCTTTGGCGTGGTCGGCGAGGGGGCGGTGGTCCGTGACTTCGCTTTGGCCAACGGCTCAGCGACGGCAAGCGAAGGCGCGCTCGGCATGATAGCGGGGCGCAACGACGGGCTAATAGTCGACGTTTTCACCTACGGGACCGTGCGCGGAGGCACCACCGCTACGGGGGGCGTCGTGGGTATCAATCGCGGCGTGCTCGCGAAAACAAGGAGTGAATACACCGCGGTGTCGGGCGGTGCGGCGACCGGCGGTGCAGTGGGCGTCAACGAGGGGATCGTTACTCGTGCTGCAGCTGGAGGCGACGTTACGAGCGAGCATGGGCCGGCCGGCGGCGTCGCAGGCGAGAATCGCGGCCACATCGAGCAGTCGGCCTACGTCGGCCAGGTCGTGGTGCCGGCTATCAGCGCAGGCGGGGCTGTCGGCGGTTTGATCGGCTCGAACTCTGGCTCCCTTTCGCAATCGATCACCAACGCTCATATCAGCACGACTCTTAGTGGCGCTCCGCTAGGTGGCGTCGCTGGCGTCAACGTCGGTAAGATCGCACCGGATGTCTTCTGGGGTAAAGAGGTGGGGAACGCAACGAGCGGTGTGGGTCAGGGCAACATGCTTCCCGCGACAAGTGGCTTGACCACTGCAGGTCTTGCCAAGTCGGCGAGCTACGGGCCCACATGGGACTTCAGCTCAAGCGGCGTCTGGGAACCACCCGAACTGTATGGGTTTCCCCGGCTTCGATATTAGACGGCGGCGGACGACCAGCCGTAGCAGACAAAGCGCGCCCGGGCGCGCTTACTCCTTCGGCGTCGCATCAGCTGCCTTCTCGTCGTCGCTGTAGAACGAGAGGAGGTAGCGCGCCATCAGCGACTCGGCGATTCTGTAGTCTTCCGTGTTACGTCCGTTATCCCTACATCGACGTTGCACTATGCGAATTCGACCTTCGTCTATCGTAATTCGGATAGTTACCATTGCTCGCGGCCCCCACCACGAGGGATCACTTTCTCCTCGATAAGGGTCGTCAAAGATGAACTGAATTAATTTAAGCGGGAGATCGTTTCAAATTTGTCAGGCCAGGGCTCCTAATCGACTGTCAGAGCCCCGATTGGCCGCTAGCTGCAAGTACCTTGGATTTCCGCCAAGGTCCTATATGCCGTTAGGACGCTTTTCGGAATGGTTGCACCGGTCCATATCCGCGGTCGCAACTGTCGGTCGACGCGCCAATCACCTCAGGTCGGGGTGGCCTCCCGAACCCGCGTGCTTTTTCCGTGGCTGAACCGTTCGAATCCGCGTACGTTTCGGCTTGACCCGGCAAAAGCGTGTCGTCGCGTGAGCTTCATGCGTGTGGGATGTCGCGTTGACCCCTTAAGCAGCCATCGATGTTGCGCCATTCTGTGTGACCGTTGTGGGTGTGCGCCGTGAAAAGGTGGCGCTTTCCAGTGGGTGTAAGTCCCACCCGGCAAATGCTCCAGCCGGAAGCAACC
>NZ_FCOL02000102.1 GCF_001544515.1 Caballeronia terrestris | reverse complement strand
CGCTGGTCGACACACACAGCAGTCGACACATCGGCGGCACCGGGTAGTCCTGTCGCATCTGCTCAATCACGCCGTACCTCACCGCGACTCCTTCGCGAAGTACGTCGCGAATTTTAATAAATCGCGCTCCATCTTCACTTCGGCCAGTTCCCGTTTGACCCGGTTCAGTTCCATCTCCAGCTCGGTCAGTGGCTTCTGCTGTTGTCCAACTTTGCCGAGTCTGCCCGCTTTCGCGGCGCGCACCCAGTTCGCCAGCGACCTCCGCTCCTCTATTTTACGAAACATTGGCATCCACTTTTTTCAGCCGGCCTCAGTTTTCTCAATCCGGAGAAGTTGGTGAGCTACTTGTCGCGGCGCGTAGCCCATTCGACGGCATCGAGGGTGCGACACAGTCCGACGGATCCTAGACCGCGACCCATCCGCGGCATGCCTTCACGGCAGCGATGCCGGCCGCACCGTCGTCGAGATCGCCGGTCAACACGATACCGCTGAAGCGTTCGCCAAATTCGACCGCTACAGATCGAAACAGCGGGTCGGCGGTGGGACCCGCGAAATTTCCTTCGGACCCGTGCTCAGACGAACTCGACCTTCAAAGACCTTCATGTGCCGGTCGGGTGGGGCGATTCGCCGCCATGCGCTCGCTTCCCAGGATCAGTGCTTGATATTGCGCGATCACGCAGCCGGACTGATCAATTCGCGGAGCCAACTCATGACCTCACAGCTTCACGTCAGCTCGCAAACAAATTTCCGCTCGGAAAGGAATGATCGACACGACGACGCCGGCGAGGAAGACATCTTCAAGACGTTCAAGCACTTGCGAACATGACGCCGAAGCGGTTAGGGGAATGGCTCGAAACCGACGAGTCCCGCAAAGTCGGCCAGAAGGAGGGCGGCAGTTAATCCGTCGGTCATAGATCGGGGCGGCACATCGTCGGGATCCTTGGCAAAAAGAAATCAGAATTGAACGACTACGACTATGCACACATGCGCAAGGTAGTCGGCTATGTGAACCGGCACCTCACGCAGCGTCCGCACGACGTCCAGCTTTCGAACTGACGCTATTCGTTGATGAACTGGGGCCATGATCCGATGAAGTAGGGTGCCGGCGGCTCATGCCGCGCAGGACTGTCCGGCGGTCTAAAAGCAACATCTCGGCGGGTCCCCGAGCTCGGCACCCGGACGGGGCTAAAACTTCTCCTCCTGCGGATCTGGCCCGCGCGTCGACACGGCGAGCCTTGGGATCTTTACCAAGCGGTCCGTGCGCGCCGACTCGTAGATCGCCTCCATGATGCGCTGATCCTGCAGACCTTCCTCGCCGGGGGTATGCGGCGTGATATCGCTCTTGACGCACACCGACATGTGATCGATTTCGCGCGCGAACTGGTCTTGCGGATCGATCTGCAATTCGGTCGTCGCGCTCTTGCCGTCAACGAGCATCCCGTGCCGCATGCGCAAACCGTTGTAGCCGAAGGCAGGGTCCATCTCAACCCATCCCTGCGATCCTTGCAGCCGGAAGAATCGCGACTCGTGACTCGCATAGCTCGACATGCAGGTCGCCGTAAGTCCGCTCGGAAAGCGCAGGATGAATTGCACCGATTCCTCGACCTGGGAAACGCGGATCCCCGTCCGGCTTGTGCATCGACGCGATCACGTCGAGGGGTTCCTCGCCCGAGAGAAAGCGCACCGCGTTCAGGCAGTAGAGCCCGATATCGGGCAGCGCGCCGCCGCCCGCGAGCGCCTTGTTGAGCCGCCACTGAGCCGGATCGCCGACGTTCTGCGAATTGCCTGCGACGAACTCGCGCAGCGGCCCGAGCCCCCGCTGTCGGAGCCGACGAACAGATAGTTCTTGCGTCCGAGTGCGACACAGCGCAGCGCGTTCTCGGCAAGCACGTTGCTGATCTCGACTCGACCGTCCTCGCAGTAGAACACGAGCGCCGCCCAGTGGTTCAGCGAGTAGTTGATTGCTTTGGCGAGCGCGGACTTCGTCGAAAGTGTCGCGAGTTTCGCCCTAATCGTCGCTTCGAACTTCGTGAGCAACGGCCTGGTCTTTTCCTGCCTCAAGCGCAGACGCTCGTCAGGCGCCTTGCCGCGGATGTCGGCTTCGATACTGTAGAGCTCGCCGATCATCTCGAGCAGTTGCTGGGTATCTGGAGTCGGTGTGCGCGCGTGAACATCATAGATATACCTCCTCGCGTGGTCCCAGCATGCCGCTTCGTGGATCTCGCCGCTCGCATACAATTGATCGAAACCCGCGAAATGTTATGCATAACATTTTGCGCCGGCTATGTTGCGTCCAAATTTATGTGGCGGCGCCCGATTGTCGCCGAGGAAGCGGGGGTATTCGCCGTCTATTGACGTGACATATATTTTGGCGCTTTGTGACCTTCCAACCGTCGTTCGGAGGTCTGTCATGTCCAAGAAGCCAGCCCCTGCAAAGGTCGAAGGTAGTCGTCATCGCGAGGCGCCGTTTTTGCAGGAACGGGAGCGATATTTACGTCACTGCGCCGAGTCAGGTGCAACGCCTGGGTCGCTGTGTATAAAAAGAAATGAGCTCATCTGGATCGCTCGCCTTCTGCCCGCGACTGCATCGAAAGGCGTCGATATCAGTGTGCTGAATGAGATCGTGCGCAAGCGCGCATCGATGCATACCGGCGTCACGATGGCATACCGGATGATCGTAGCCGCCCGACCGTGGTTACGGTTCATCGGGTGGTGGCGTGAGCCAGCCGTCGCTCTTCCGTTTCAGGGCCATCTCGACAGTTACGTCAAATGGATGCGCGATGAGCGAGGGTTCACTCCTTCCACGGTCGGTCAGTGGCAAAGCAAGATCAGACAGTTTCTCCAGTGGTGCGTAGACACTGATCGCCGCCTGCAGGATCTGCAACCAGATGATATCGACGCCTACTTCATTCAGAATGCGTCGCGTTGGGGGCGGATATCGATGAAGAGTGTAACGGGTGCCCTGCGGATATATTTACGTTACGCGGCCAAGCAAGGTTTATGCGACTCACGCCTTGCCACAGCACTACGCACGCCGCGTGTCTACACCCAGGAATCGCTTCCATCTGCGCCAGGATGGACCGACGTGCAACGGATCCTGGCAACTACCGCGACCGACAAGCCCGCTGACATCAGAAACCGCGCGATTCTGATGCTCTTATCGATCTACGGCATGCGCCGTGGGGAGGTCGTGGCTTTGCGCCTTGATCAGGTGAACTGGGCTGGGCGAACGCTGCATGTGTTTCGCCTGAAACGCAGGCAGCCGCAAGTCTATCCGTTGTTGCCAACGGTCGCCGAAGCATTGGCCAGCTATATCGACACCGTGCGCCCGCAGACTTCTGCACCGCAGATATTTCTTGGACTGCATGCACCGCATCGTCCACTGACCCCGCAGGCTGTATTCGTCCTGGTCAATGACAGGTTCAAGGCGCTGGGAATTAAGGCGAAGCATCGTGGCCCGCACGCATTGCGCCACGCCTGTGCTGTACGCCTGGTCGATCAAGGTTTCAGTTTCAAGGAGATTGGTGATCACCTCGGCCACCATAGTGCATCTGCCACGATGACGTATGCCAAGGTCGATATGCGCGCGCTACGCGAAGTCGGCGACTTCGACCTGGGAGACCTGTCATGGAACTGATCGACGTGGTGACAGCATACGTCGCAATGCAACGGTCGTTGGGCCTGCGATTTGAAGCTTCCGACCGACTCTTGCGGCAGTTTGCCCATCAGATTGGCAATGTCGGCATTGCCGACGTCCGGCCGGATGCCGTCGTGGAATTTCTGCAAGGAACGGGTGCGCTCACAGCTACATGGCAGCTCAAATACAACGTGCTTTCAGGCCTGTACCGGTTTGCCATCAGCAGGGGATACAGCGAGACATGTCCGCTTCCCGCAAACGTGCCGAAGCTGCCGCCGCCCCAAACCCCCTATGTGTACTCGACCGGAGAGCTCCACCGCCTGATCGACGCGACGCCTCTGCTGTACAACTACCGTAGTCCACAGCAGGCATCCATGTACAGGACATTGATTCTCCTGCTGTATGGCAGCGGTTTGCGTATCGGCGAAGCGCTGCGGTTGACCATTCTGGATGCGGACCTGATCGACCGTGTCATCACCGTACGCGACACGAAGTTCTTCAAGACTCGTCTGGTACCGATTGGGCAACGGTTATCGAAGGAATTGGCTGCGCATGTCGAGCGCCGTCGGAGCCTGCCAATGCCGGAGGGCAATAACTCGCGCCTGTTCACTTCACGCACTGGGCACGGGTGGCCGTATTCGCAAGTCATTACCCTGTTTCAGCGTCTGCGCCGGATGGCTAAAATCGAGTGCCCCGAGGGAGAGCTACATCCGCCGCGCCTACACGATTTGAGGCACACCGCGGCAGTACATCGGGTTCTTGCATGGTATCGCGATGGCAAGGATGTGCAACGCCTGCTCCCGCAATTAGCGACCTACCTGGGGCACGTCGATATCAAATCGACGCAGCGATATCTGCGCATGACACCGGAGTTGCTCGCAGAAGCAAGCCGGCGTTTCGCACAGTACGCGCAGTGTGGAGACGATCATGAATGACAGGAACCTGCTTGGCCCATGGATCCGGCGCTTCATGCTTGAGCATATGGTGGCGGAACGGAACTTCTCGCCCAACACGCAGGCCAGTTACCGTGACACATTGACTCTGTTGTTACCGTTTGCGGCCAAACTCGGCGGCTTTGCGATCGACCGGATGACCGTTGAGGACCTTTCGCCAACCATCGTGCGCCAGTTTCTGGATCACGTCGAATGCGATCGGCATTGCGGTGGCGCCACCCGCAATGTGCGGCTCAACGCGCTCCACTCTCTGGCCCGCTTCATCGGCATGCACTCACCAGTTCATCTGTCCTGGTGTGGCGAGGTACGGTCAATTCCATTCAAAAAGGCGGCGATGACATTGATCGGTTATCTCGAGAAGTCCGAGATGGATGCTTTGCTTGCAGCGCCGGACCGTCGCACGGCAATCGGGACGCGCGACTATGCATTGCTTCTGTTCCTGTACAACAGCGGGGCTCGCGCCGATGAAGCTGCGAAGTTGACCATCGGACGCTTGCAGCTCAGCGAGCCGTCCTCCGTTCGCATACTTGGCAAAGGAAACAAGATGCGTGTGTGTCCCTTGTGGCCGACGACGTCCTCCGTCTTGACTCAACTCGTAACCGGGCGTAGTGGAGACGACACCGTGTTCCGTGGACGGACAAATCAGCCGATGACACGGTTCGGCATACATCGTATCGTCACCCAATATGCCAAGCTCGTGACGAAGTCACATCCTGCGATGAAAGATAAACGTGTCAGTCCGCATTTGGTTCGACACACGACCGCGGTTCATCTGCTCCGCTCCGGCGTCGACATCAACACGATCCGAGCCTGGTTAGGGCATGTCTCTTTGGATACGACACACATCTACGCCGAGGTCGACCTGGAAATGAAAGCAAAGGCGCTTGCTCGCGTCGACATCTCGGGCCTGCCCGCAGCATCAAGGCGCGCGACCACGCTGCCTTCGCTGATGACGTTCCTGAAGCAACTTTAGTTGTTCGCTGGCATTTTTTATGTGCGGGCACGAGTCAGGGGCGATTGGACAAGCTCTGACTCGAAGCCATCGCCGCCACATAAATTTGGACGCAACATAGCCCGCGTAGGCATCGGCCTGCAGGGTCCCGCGGAATGCGGCGAGCCGGGTCTGAGGATGTACGCCTTTGCGATTCGACGAGAAGTCGAACCATACCGCAGCCGGCTCACTCGAGCCCGAGCGGTGATCGTCACGTACATAGACCCAGAAGCGACCGGTCACCGTCTTTCCGTTGCCTGGCGCGAGCACCGCAACCGGTGTGTCGTCGACGTGTACTTTGCCGGCGACCAGCACGTAGCGCTGGATTGCTTCCACAAGCGGCCCGCAGAGCTCGGCGATCTGCCCGATCCAGCGGCCCATGCTGGCGCGATCCAGCGTCACGCCGTCGCGTGCCGCAATCTCCGATTGGCGATACAGCGGTTGGTGATCGGCGAACTTCGATACCGCAATGTCGGCCAGCAGGCTCGGATGCGCGATGCTGTGCTCGATCGGCAGGCTGGGCATCGCGGGCTGTTCGATGTGGCCGCAGTCAGGACAGCACAGCTTGTGACGGATCGTGCGGATCACTTTGAACGCAGCCGCCACGCGCGCGAGCTGCTCGGAGACATCCTCGCCGAGTCGCTGCATCGTTGTCGCACACTTGGGGCAAGCCGGATTCGGTGTGAGTTCGATTTCATCGCGTGGCAAGTGCGGCGGCAGCGGCTCTCGCGTGGGCGCTCGACCGGGCGGCGCCGTCGACGTCTTGTCTCGGTGTCCTCGCGTCTCGGCCGCGCCCTGACCGGCCGTCAAGTCTTCCAGCTGCGCCTCCAGTTTATCGATCTGCCGGGCCAGTTTCTCGGACTTGCTCCCGAAGTACATCCGCCTGAGCTTGTCGATCTGCGCCTTCAGGCGTTCGATTTCGTCGTCCCTTGCGGCAATCTCCCGCACCATGTTCTCGATCGACGCCTGCTGCTCGAGCACCAAAGCTTGGAGCTCAGCGACGGTGGTGGGAAGCGGCGCATCTCTGGACATGCGCCGCAGTTTACGAGCCTTCGATGTCGTTTACAACATCGACAGAGCAGCGGTGCGTTGCGGGTGTCGCCAGTCGATGCCTTCGAGGAGCATCGACAGCTGTGCGCTCGTCAGATGGATCTTTCCACCGTCGGCCTGTGGCCAGATAAACCGGCCTCGCTCCAATCGTTTTGCGAGCAGCCAAAGGCCATCGTCGGTCGCCCAAAGCAGCTTCACGAGATCGCCGCGGCGGCCGCGGAAGATGAATACGTTGCCACCCAGCGGATTCTCTTCGAGCGCTGTCTGCACTTTCGCGGCCAGCCCTTGGAAGCCGCAGCGCATATCGGTCACGCCGGCCACGAGCCAAACGCGCGTACCTGCCGGCAGCGCGATCACTTCAGACAATCCTGCAGGAACGCTTCAGCGCGCTCGGCAGACAAGCCGCGAATCCTCACACGCCGTTTGCCAATCTCCACTTCGATTTCGCACACGGGGGTCGGCATCGGTACGCCGCTCGGCGCTTGCGACGCCATTGCCGGCTCCGGCGGCTGCAGTACCAATGCCGAGTCGATCACCTCGACGCTCAGCAGATTCATGCTGGGCACGCTCGGCGCGGCTTCGAGTGCAGGGACGGCCAGCTTACCTTCACGGTATTGCTTGCGCCATCCGAACACCACATTGGCGTTGATGTCGTGCCGTCGCGCAACAATCGACACCGACATGCCGGGTTCCAATGTCTCCCTGATCACCTGCTGCTTGAATTCTTGCGCATACGTGCGACGGGGATGCGTACGGCCCGCTGCGTTCGACATAGCTGACTGTCTCCGTCAATCTGAACGCGCCCATCATGCATCGAGAAATTCAGTACTGTGAAACGGCCGTGCCGAGTCGCTTACAAATGAAAGCTGTGCGGACGCATTCATTTCCGCGAATCGTGGTTCCCGCGTCATGCTTCGATACAACTACCCGCGCGCCGGGATCGCCTGCATCAATCGCTTCACCGGCCCCGCGCAACGAATTCTGCGAGCTGAACAGCGGTGCGTGGATATGGACGGTCGACCGTATCCCGGCGCAGCAGTCCGCCGCGCCGAATGGAAAAAAGCGTCGGCGGTATAAACCGTGCGACGCCCGACGACGATTTAGACGGCGGTCAACTGGGTGATAAGAACGGATTGACCACCGTCAGCCGGTCGAAGATGACCTGGCCGTGTTGCATGTCTTCGCTGTAGAGAACTTCGCAATCTTCGAGCAACGCGAAGGCGATGATGCACGAATCGTAGAACCTGAATCCGTAGTGTTCGGCGATACGGCGTGCTTCCTTGTGGACTTCAAGCGTCAGTGGCACGATCTCGCAGAACTCCTCCAAATCGCCCAGGAGGACGTTGATCTCCGGCCACGAGAGCTTCATTTTCCGGCTCATAACGAGCGTAACCTCGTTCATTACCTGCGTGCTGATGACGGGCTCCGGTGTTCCCTTCACCACCAGCGCCTCGGCCCGGTCAGCCTTCGCGGCGTCGCCGGAGAACAAATAGGCAATCACATTGCTATCGACGGCACATCGCGTCGGTGCCTCAACGGTCATTCAGCGTTCCCCCTTTCGCTGAGGGATTCCCGATCGAACTTGAAGTCGGCAGGCAGTCGCCCGCGGTACTTGCGCAGGCGCTCGATTCGCTCAGCGACGGTCGGCTTTTTGCCGACCGAGAACGCGCCGGATTGGTCGGCATAGATCTCGATGTCGTCGCCCTCCTTCAAACCGAGTGCATCGACGACGCTCGCGGGCAGCCGGACGGCAAGGCTGTTGCCCCATTTTGCGACTTGCATGAATAGCTCCAGTGGATACACATAAGTATAATTGTATATCCAACCCGATACTTTTCAAGTCCGACGGCGATTCTGCTGATCGCCTCGCGGGCGACTACTCGTCCGCGTCGCTCGCAAGCGCACGCTGCAGATGTAATCGTTCAATCCGCGCAATCTAAGATGGTCTATTCCGAAAAGCATCGATCAACCAATGAATTGCAAATCAGCCGACTATGGCGGAACGGTGAACACATACAGCCTTGCTGCAAGCGGTTAGCGATTTTGAACGTATCGAACGATTACCCCGAGAGGCGCACCCTCCTGATCGGCGCCTATCGACCTGCGCTGCCCGTCCCGCCAGACTCCGCTTCGCTTCAGCGACCAGTTCCTTGAGCGCCTCGATCCCAGCATCCGTGAACGCGATTACCGAGGCCAACTGCTCAGCTGGGACGTCCAGATCTTCGATGATCCCGAGACACCCGTCCTCTGGCTCCAAGTTCATACTCGCCAGTTCGTCCAGCCAATCCTCCGGCTCTCCGAGTATCTTTGCGACACAGGAGATCGTATAGACAAAACGCGGTGCTCAGACCCTCCCTGGATTTATGGGCATCCAGCCCTGTTCTGCCGTTTTTCCCACGTCCTCGACATCTATCTGAGTTCCAGTCGCTGTCGCGTGTCGCGGGCGGAAGGTGGACGTGCCTTGCGTGACCATCGCGTCGTGCCGGAATTGAGTCGCCGTCGTTACGGCGCACACCGTCTTGTGATGCATCGCCAGCCATTGCGCGCGCGAACTGCCTCCGCCAGGATCGCCAGGTATTTTCCGTGATCCACCCGCTCATCCGGCGGCAACTCCGACGCCTTGTGCCGCTCGAACGCCGCCTGTCGGGACTCGCCATCGTGAGCCATCGCAAGAATCCGGCTGTAGGCCTCACACGCGTATGCAAAGGTCTCGCGCTGATGGAACGCGATGTCGAGCGGCGTTGGGCAGTGACGACGCTCCGGTAGACCGATCGCTGCGCGGCGACAATTGTGCAGTACGTGCGCTGCCTCATGCACGACGTAGTCCGCAAACGGATCGGTCTGGTCGAAGTACACGAGCGACACGTAGCAAATAGCACCCTGGTTTAATCCGACCAGCTCGCCGGCCTGCGAACCGAGCCGCTGCGCGCCCAGGCTATCCAGATACAGATTCGCGAGGCGCCACGCGGTCGACAGCCACGGTTCCATGGTAAGCACGTCGACGATATTGTGCGGTGTGAGGAAGACGATCCCCCGTGCGAGCGCGTCGAGCACGCAATTACGTTCATAGACGGTGAACAGTCCCTGCACCATGGGGCTGAGCTTGTAGCGCAGCCATGGATCGATCGGCTCGGGCAAGGGCACCGATCGCTCGAAACCACGCGCCCGGCGCAGTGTGGCTTCCACAAGCGCCGCCCGCAGTCGTTGCGTGGCGTCGGTGGCGATAGCAATCACTGTGCGTCCTGGCCAGCCGGCAAAGAAGCAGTCGTAGTCGCCCCTTGTCAGGTATCGCCTGACTTCGCCTTCGATCCACAAGGACGAACCGACCGCTGGCATGCGCATGTCCCGTTCCTCATTTCATCGCCTCCTCGATCAGCAGACGTTGCGAGGCACTCCGCGCAAACGGCCGCCTAGGATTCGGCATCTATTCCACAGTCTTCGGCCCTCCGGTAGGCGCATCCGATCAAGAATTCACAGTATTGCGCCCATCACCGGCGATCGGGAGACATGTCCGCACATACCACGCGAAGCCGCTGCTCCTGACGTTTGCTCGCAGATGCATGGTTCACGCGCCGGCCACCAGCCGTCGGCAGAAGCCTCGTGATCCAAGGCCGCCGTAGAAGACGCCGACAACCAACACAACTTCCTTGTCCAACGCACCCTAAAGCCGCCCGATGGATAAAATGGGGACAATACTATTTATGGACGATCAATATTGGTGATGTTGGCCTAAGATAGAGTGACTTAAACGGAATAAGGCGATTTTAGCTGGTAATACGTCTGGCTGGCCCGGTCGGAAGGAAGCGGGCGTGACGTCTGAGACTCTAGGCGAGGGTCCGAGTTGCTCGTAAATCCGGCCGCGCAAGACGAGCGGCGTGGGGGCGCTACGACGTGGCGGGGGCCCAGGGCGGAGCAATGCGACAGGCCGGTAGACATTGTGTTTCGTCGCCCGCGCCCTCATACTAGCTAACATAACTTAGCTAACAGAAGTCATCATGCTGACGGTCAACATGCACGACGCGAAATCGAACCTGTCGAGCTTGGTTGAGCAGCTCGAGGTCGGCCAGGAAAACGAGGTGATCATTGCGCGCAACGGCACCCCCGTCGCTCGGCTGGTGCCGTTTGCCGCGCCCCGACGCATCGGCGCCGCGCGGCGCCTGCTTGCGGGACTGGTCCCGGCCACGCTCGAGGCGTTCAATGCCGGCGATGACGCGATCGCCGCAGACTTCGACGCGAGTGCCCGGCGAGAGCTCGCGCCGTGAGGGTGCTGCTCGATACGCATATCGCGCTGTGGGCGGCCGAAGGCGCTCCGCAGCTCTCATCGTCGGCCATTGACCTGATCGAAGATCCGGCCAATACACTGCTGGTGAGCGCCGCAGCGGTCTGGGAGATCGCGATCAAGCATGCGAAGGGCAACCTACGCGTGCATCCGCGTGATGCCCGCTCGGCGTTTCGGCTGGCGGGCTTCGCGGAGCTGCCGATCGCCGGGGAGCACGCAGAGGCCGTCGCCGCGCTGCCGTTTCACGACGACCACGCCGATCCGTTCGATCGCATCATGATCGCGCAGGCGTTGCACGAAGGGATCGCGCTGTTGAGCGCGGATCCGAAGGTCTGGCGCTATCACCCGACCCTGATGATTCGCGCGTGATGCCGTGAGTGAATCCGGCGCATCCGGACGCGATGCGGTTGGTCGGCGCCGCAGCCAGGTGCGCTGGAATGAACTCCTGGGGACCACCGATAGTTTCGGGCGCCGGAACGAGGGGTTCCCGAACCTGCTCACCGACTGCCCCTGAAAAAGCTCACCGGTGCGCTCACTGGTGTGTCTACCCCAGCCTGATGGAATCATGGCCAACCAACCGCAACCGCTGACCTTGCCGCCGCCACGCACCTACACGCGCACCGATTTCACCGCGTTGCGCGCGTTCGTGCAGCGCATCCCCGCAGCGACCATCGCGCGCTTGTACTACGACGCGGAGTTTGCCCCGCACGCCACCACGCCCGATGCGATGGAGCGCTATCTGCGCACCATGCGCGACGATCTGGTGACGCTCGCGCTGCGCCATGGGTCGGCCGCGCTCGCCGAGCACCTGAAGGCATCGATCAAGCAGCACGGCAGCGCGAAACTCACGGCGGTCACCCTGCG
>NZ_FCOL02000101.1 GCF_001544515.1 Caballeronia terrestris | reverse complement strand
GCCATCGCTAGGGTCTTTTGTCTCATTCAATATAAACGGCCTGCCACCCTGATGCGTTGACCTTTTTCAGCATTGCCCTAAACATGAGAGTAGCAAGAGCCGACCGACGCTGCGCGGATTCTGAATCCATTTTACCCACGCGGATCCCGTAGGACTTTCAATCGTTCATGCTGCCGGGGCTTAGAGCGTCGGGGAAAAGGCGCACATATTGTTCTCTTCGGATGTCCCGGAAATCAGAATAGAGCGGCAGGCCGGAAGTTGGGTGTGGGCGGCGTTGTTGGAAGCACGCCCGGCGGCTGACCCCTCCAAATCTCGTAGCTTGTGGCACGTCAATTGCGTTAATGAGACGCCATGTGTTGGGCTTGGCGCGGCCGTCTGACCGGGCTGCTTGCGGACAATCTAAATCTACAGGGACACTATTATGCGACTCCTCACTACTCAGGACGGGCTACCGCGCGTCGCCTGGGGACCCGTCATTGCCGGCGTGATCCTCTCTTCGATTGTGTATCTGCTTATGAGCGTTCTAGGAACCGCTATTGGTGCCTCTCTGCTCTCACCGCTGTCTCGGCCCGATCCGTTACATGGTTTCGGTTTTGGCTCGGGAATCTGGGTGATTGTGACCACGGTAGTGGCTGTTTTCATTGGTTCGTACTTTGCGGGTCGTTGTGCGCCGGTGCTCGGCTGGCTTCACGGTCTACTTTCGTGGGCAGTCATGGTTTTGCTGGTCGCCTACGGGATGACCTCGCTCGTGGGCAGTGCTGTAAATACCGCGGGGACTGTTGCCGCCACCAGCGCCCAAGTCGGTGCCACTGCGGCTAATCAAGCCAACGGCAACAGTGGTGGGTCGCTGGTGAACTCTGCAGCGCAGCAACTGCAGGCAGCCGTTGCCTCAGCGGCGTCAGCCGCCTCGTCCCCGCAGGCGGAGCAAGACGCCCGGCAAGCAGCCGACACCGCAGCAAGAGGCGTTGCGCGCGCCAGTTGGTATTCCTTCGCGGCTCTGATCGTGGGCGCGATCATCGCGATCGTATCGGGCGGAGCAGGCTTTCGCCATCAACCGCCTTTCGAAGAAGCAGGCGGCTCTGTCCGCAACGGTGGGCCTGTGACGTCGCAAGGGCGCGTAACGCGTCCGAGCGGTACGGTTCGCTAGCTCGCTGAAGATAGGGCGCTTTGCGCGCCCCTGAGCGCGTCAATGAATGCGGAGTGGGGTTCTGATCAGCCTGAGAAAGAAAGGGCTTCGCCACCCGAGTCAGCACCGGTGGCGGAGCTCACTGTTTTCGCCATTCAAGAAGAGCTCACCGTTAGGATGGTGCAAGCGGAGACGGGGCGGGGCGAGTTCGAAAGGTCGTGGGCTATGACAGGCGTCATTCTCAGCGATATCATCCAGTTCGTTCTCGAACTCGCCATCCTTTCCTGTACGTTTGCCTCATTGCTCAAGTACCTGCCGGATGGTCCCGTTCCCTGGGGGACGCTCTCGTGGTCGGCACCCTTACCCACGCGGAAACGGCAAGCGAATTTGACACAGCGGGCTCACTCGCAGTGCTGCTGATGTGGCTGTACTTCGCGGCGGTGGTGCCGCTCATCCAGGCCAGACCCTCCGCTGTATAAGCCGCTCGGCGTGATTTGCGATTCAGCGACCGCGATTTTCCCGTCAGAATCCTTCCCAACGAGAATTGCGAAAAATTCTACGCGGGCTTAACACGCTCCAGCGCGGGGTGGCGCTAAACCCCGCAAGTGCAACTCGGATCTACGTTGGAGAGCCGGGTTTGTGGGCCGGCTCGACGTCGGGGTCGACGTGATCATGCTCAGGTACGTAGGGTCCCAGCTCAGGGTGGTCCTTTCCCTTCGGAACGAGAGAGGCATCCATACTTCCGTGCTCTTTCTGCTCGACGGTTCCGTCAGTCTTCTGCGTTATATCACCGGCTCCAAGTTGTTCGCGGCGTTGATCCGCGCGTTCTACAGGATCGAACGGCTCGGGGTTCATGGCTCCTCCGGGAAAACATTAGTGTAAGCACCGTTAGCAACTGGGATGCCCAAGCCTATCTAAGCCAACGCCTGCGCGCCTCGTCACCGACTGCATTGTCCAAAAACCCACAGCGTTCCGCGGCGTCAGTCACGGATGCGCAAGCACATGTTGCACCGGAGCCGTCGATTTACGGATTGCGAAGGCTTCCGTCTGCGGGTGCATTGATTGCTAGCTGTAAGAATGCGAGCCGCCTCTCGTACTCAAACGGTGATGGAAATGGATATTGCTAAACAGGTTGTCTCTTTTGAGCTCCCGCGGTTTGATGCTCGCCACGGCCGAGTCATGTACTGGAGGTTATATCGCATCGCTGATTTCGTCGGTGCCGGGAAGTGGCAGCTGCCTGGACGTGGGGTTTGTCACTTACTCGCCGACGGGGAAGGCGGGCTTTCTCGGCGTGCGCGAGACTACGATGGAACGATTTGGTCTGACAAGCGAGGAAGTTGCGCGTGAAATGTCTGAGGGCGCCCTCAGGCAGGAGGCATGTTGCGCGGACGTCGCTGTGTCGAACACCGGTGTGGCAGACGCCGCCCCCGGAGGACCGCCTCCGGGGACGCAATGCTTCGGGTGGTCCTATAAGCTTCGCAGTGGCGACTTCATGACTTTCAGCGAGACAAAGGTTTTCGATGGCGACCGCAACGACGTGCGACGCGCGGCGGCGCTCTATGCGCTTTCACGCGTCGAGCATTACTTCAACAGTCTGCGAAGCGTTCAGCGAACAAACGGAGGCAAGCATGTTCGAGAACAGTAACGAGAGCCGCGCATGGCAACAGCAGGTGATCCGCGAGTCGGGGGTTCCCGAGGTCTTCAACGCCGAGACAGAACGAGAGAAACGTATCGCGTTCCTTTCCGATTACCTGCGCTCGCAGGAGCTTTGAACGTATGTTCTCGGCATTAGTGGCGGCATAGATTCATTGACCGCTGGGCGTCTCGCGCAACTCAGCGTCGAGCGCTTGCGTACGCATGGTTACAATGCCCAATTCGTCGCGGTGAGGCTTCCCTATGGGTCTCAGCGCGACGAAGAAGATGCACAGCTCGCGCTACGGTTTGTGAGTCCGGACGAAACACTAACAGTGGACATACAGCCGCCTTCCGACGCAATGCTGCAATCCCTAAAGCGTGGGGGCGCGCAGTACGTCGACGATTTTCACGAGGATTTCGTGCTCGGAAATATCAAAGCGCGTGAGCGGATGGTCGCGCAATATGCGATCGCCGGTGCGCGGCGCGGCCTGGTAATCGGCACGGATCATGCCGCAGAATCACTTATGGGCTTCTTTACCAAGTTCGGCGACGGCGGGGCTGACATCCTGCCGCTGTCGGGCCTAACAAAGCGCCGCGTCCGCGCTCTTGCGCGCTCGATGGGTGCGGACGAACGCCTGGTGATGAAGGTGCCCACGGCCGACCTGGAGACGCTCACCCCCCAGCGCCCCGACGAAGATAGCTATGGCGTTTCCTACGAAAACATCGACGACTTCCTGGAAGGAAGAGCGGTCACCGAGGAGGTCTTGACGACTATACGTCGCTTTCATGGTGCGACGCGACACAAGCGATCGCTACCAGTGGAGGTGCCGCATGATGGTCGGACGTTGTGACGAGCCCCCACCTTTGAGAAACGTTCGAGTAGCATGCGCAGCGTTGTTTCTGGCATCCGTCGCGTGGTCTTGGGCGCGAAGCCATTCCAGGGACCACCGACACAACGTTTGGATTACGCCTTTGCGAGCCTGACCGGCGAATAGATGCGCTGGTTGCGGTTCAGGTAGTTTCAACTGCAGAGCACAATAAGGCGAGCCCAACGACACGTGAAATCGGGATTTGCCAAGCGCCACGCGGCGACTGGCGGCGGGGCAGACACTGCAAGAGGGCGACACTCCGAACAGGTTTGTCAAATACCTTCAGCCATCTACGCCGACGATGAGACGCTACCAGGCGCTTCGGCGCACCGACTGACTCACAACGCACTCAAGAAACTGCAGGTCGAAGCAGCGGGTGGTCGAAGAAGTCGCTCGCTACCATGCGGGCGTCGCCGCGCAGACTGCCGGATGGCTTTGGGCGGCGTTCAGGCGATCGAGATTGGTACTGCATGGGTTCCCCGAGGTGATCATCATGGATATCTCCATTCCGGATCTAAATGGTTTTGAAGCGACGCTCGCCCTGCGGCGAGATCTGCGTACTGGAAACACTATCATTTTGGCTTACACGGCGTTGGATGAAGCTGACATACTTCGCCACCTTCATCATCAAATGTTCGACGGCTATTGTCAAAAGGGGCAATCACCGGACGCGCTGATCGCTTTGATTGAACATTTTACGAACTAAGGCGTCTTCGACCGAAGCTAGGCATTACTGATCCGTCATCTCCATCAGACTGGACATTGTCTCGATACCTTTAGCCCGGCCGCTTTGCGCCCATTCATAACGCCGAGGAGGTGTTGGATGTCCTTGTCTGACTTTATTGAAGCCAATCTCGACGCGCTGGTCGACGATTGGGCAGAATTCGCCGCCCAGCTGATGTGCAATGGTCAACCACTCACGACGCCCGAGCTGCAGGACTCCGCCCGCCACATGCTACAGAAAATTGCCGCCGATATGCGCACGGATCAGAGCGGTGCCGAGCAGAAGGCCAAATCGCGCGGGGAGGGGGGCGGGGGTGCCGCGAACGTCAACGAGGTGGCGCAAGAACATGCAAACGATCGTCTCGACCAAGGTTTCGCGCTCAACGATGTGGTCGCGGAGTTTCGTGCCCTCAGGGCGACAGTGTTACGCCGCTGGCAAGTCACATCGCTGGACCCTCTTACGGCGCTTGATGAAACAGTGCGTTTCAACGAGGTGATCGACCAAGCGCTCTCCGAATCGATTCGGCAGTTTTCGCTTCGAATCAGCGAGACCAGGGACCGTTTCGCCGGCATCCTCGCCCATGATTTGCGCTCGCCGCTTGGCGCCATTACCAATTCTGCGGAGCTTCTCATGCGCGACGAGAGCTTACCTGTACAGTGCATCAAGGCGACCGCGAGCATTCAGCGAAGCGCGACCCGGATGCGACGAATGGTCGACGACTTGCTGGATTTTACGCGCACCCGGCTCGGCGACACGTTGCCGATCAGCGTCTCGCCGCAGGACGCGGGGCGGCTGTGTAGCAACGCGCGTGACGAAGTCAGCGCCTCCTTTCCACAAGCGAATATCGAAATGTTTTTTGACGGAGATCTTACCGGCCGCTGGGACGGTGACCGTCTGAGTCAGGTGGTCATCAATTTGTTGGTGAACGCAATACAGCACGGCCACGGAGCGATCCGGTTGTCCGCGCAAGGCGCCGGTGAAATCGTAACGGTGAGCGTCTCAAACGAAGGGAAAGCGATACCCAGGCTCGTGCTGGCCAACATCTTCGACCCGCTCACCCGCACTCATTCTTCGCCGGAGCAGCGCGGCACGGCGGCCGGCATCGGGCTCGGCCTGTATATCTGCAAGTGCATTGCCCAGGCGCATGGTGGAAGCATCGCCGTCAATTCAGCTAACACCACCACGGTATTCACGGTAAGGTTACCCCGCGCGGCTAAAAACTGAACGCTGCTTGGCGCTCTAAGGACCGTCATCAATCTTCTCGCTCAGAAACAACGCCGCCAAAATCACGTTGACGCGCTTATCAGCCTTCAATCGTCTTGTTCATCGAGGTTTTTGCTCGACGAATTGGACCCTTCAGTATCAGGCTTTGCCGTCTGATCTTTGCCCGTCGAGGTTTTTGATACGTTGAGCTCGTCGAGCGTTTTATCGATCTTTTCGCTGTCTCCATCGTCCAATCGGCGCCGCGCCTCGTCGTCTGAAACAGGCTTTCCAGCCATCCACTGACTGATGTTTGCGACGCCGCGCAAGTAAGACGGCACGCTTGAAATATCACTGCTTCGGTGTGTAACCATAAGAGCCTCCGGTGGGGATGTAGTCGATGCTGGGTAGTGCGCCTCGGTGCCAGCTCTTGGCCCAAGCCAGGACATCCCGATTATCAAGCGCAACGTGTGTTCCCGGACTCAAACATCTTCGAGCGGCTGCCGGCGAGCAGACAAGCGCCTCCGATGCGTCTCGATGCCCGGGAAGCAGAGCTTGCCGGAATCGACGCGATCGACACCCGTTCGGAGCCGCAGTCCTGGCATCGTCACCAGCCTTCGTCGTCAAATTTCCCTTCGTCAACGGCTGCCTCAGCGCGAGGGCAGGCGACCCGCAATATTCAATTCTGTAGGAAGGAAAAGCGCCGGCCGGTGGTATCCTCTGGCGACGCATTCGTTGACGCGTAGGCCCCAACCAGCCTTTTGATCAGACCTTCCGGACCAAGCATGAAAATTGCGTCAACGCTGACAATTGGCACGAGAAAGTGCAAAGACAATCGCCGCATATTTCCCTACAGGTCGTTCACGACCCCCGGACCCACACAAACATGGAAGATAGTCATGACGGAACGATTGGTTGACGTACTAGATAGTCGCGGTTCGGTGCTGCACACCTACCCCGTTACGCTGGGAGAGTCGGGCAACGCAGCCGAGGACTCGGACTACCAAGCCAAGGCGCTCGAAGCGGCAGCGCAAGGCCGGCTTGTGCCCGACGCTGAACTCGGCACCCTGACGGCAAGGATGCATATGAGTCGGGGCGGTCAGATGGCTCCGTATGGCGATGAACTTGAAAAGAATTCGGAAACGAAACTTGGTTTAGAGCAAGCTGTTCGAGAGCGCGCTTACCTGCTCTGGGAGAAAGACGGATGCCCGGAGGGACGCGCGGAAGATTATTGGCACCGCGCTCTTGACGAACATCTTCGGGAGCGGGCCTACGTTCTGTGGCAGCAAGAAGGAAGTCCCGAAGGGCGCGAAGATGAATATTGGCGTCAGCTTGTCAATTTCCAGGCTCAGTGATTTCCTTCTTTTCAAGCATCCTGCGCAAAACGCGGGTGCTGAGAAGGCAGCACTAAGGATGTTGACAACAAACTAGAAATCCGTAAGACATGTTGCATATCTCAATCATGGGCCTAGATGTCGTCGAAGAGCTACGAGAGCATGCAGTTTTAAGTTTCACCGCGCTTGCTGCGACGTGCCACGTTCTTTTTGGCGCCCGTCAATGGTTACGCAGGCTGCGCGCCCCCTATTCGCTGCGCGAGGCGCTGGCGGATTGCCGATCACACATCATTGAATCCGGGGAATCACCGCCCGGCCGTGGCGGAGCGATGGATTTGCTGATCGCGGCCGACGCCGCTGTACGAGATGCCCTCCCAGCGCTCGTTGGACGGTACAAATCTGCGGGCGCTCTGACCTGGGAGGTGCTGTACAAGATCGAGGCTGATGTACTGGCGCATCTAGCGGCCACGGGTGAGCATCCCAAGCGGGTTCTTGACGTGATCCGCGCTCCTGCCGAGAGGAACCATCCGAGGGACGAACGGCCTGCGTCCTTCGAAGGGCATGACTTGGTGCCGGTTGTCTTCCAAGCGATTGAAGAAGCGTGGCGCAGGCTCGACAAAGGAGATTCTCTGGCGTCGATCCATCGATGCACATCGGACATGGTGACTAAAGAACGTGTGGCGAACACGACGCCGGTCGACGCAGACTGCGGCTGTGTACAAAAGCGCTGACACACTTCATAGGCCGATATATTGTTGCAACTGAAATATTCAAGAAGTTTGATTGCTGATCATCATTTTCCGCTCACTTGTGCGGTATTCGCTGTCCTCTCCCTCCTTGAAGTTTTGCCCCGCTCCATTCGGAGCTATTAGCTTTTTCAATTCAAGGAAATGTTATGGATACCGGTACTGTTAAGTGGTTCAACGACGCAAAGGGTTTTGGTTTCATCACGCCTGACGCAGGCGGCGAGGACCTCTTTGCGCACTTTTCGGAAATTCGCGGCGACGGTTTCAGGTCGCTCTCGGAAAATCAGAAGTTGAGCTACGAAACCAAGCGCGGACCTAAGGGTATGCAAGCGTCGAACATTTCGCCGCAGTAATCTTCTGTTATCGGGCGGCGACAATGGCCCGATACCGGCGCACTCTCTCGCGGGAGCCGTCGGCTCCTGCTTTGTATGTGCATAGCTGCCATGCCTGCCATGCGCGAGCAGTCGTCTTCCGACACCCTACAGTTTTCCGTCAATCTGCAAATGCGTGCTGCCGCTTCGACCTAGCTGTCGTGAGGCGACGCCCGTCAATATCTTATGCACAATAATAATTCGAACTATCGCTATAACGGCTATTCAGTCTCCCCTTCCGCCCATCGCTTGCCTGACGGATGGTTTGCCTCGAACTTGTTGCTCGTCAGAGGCGACGTTCACACTACCGGCAAGGCCCATTACAAGTTTGACGCACTGGACTATTTTGATAGCGAAGCCCGGGCCATTAGGCATGCCGCCACCTGGGCGCGCGAATGGGTTGATAGCCGCGGCTAATTTAATGCCGGAAATTTGCCGCGACGTTGGCATACCGACGCCTGCTGATCTCGCCGATCGCTTACTTGGTTGGCGTTGAAAAAAGGGAAAAACGGCTAGCAATCCTCCTTTCTTATTCCTGCTTCATTCATCCTTGGCACACAGGTGCGCAAATGCCGTTACTAGTTATGCAGATCGCTGTAAACGGCGAGTTGGTGGAAGTTTTTGAGATGCCTGTCGACGGTGTTGACGGACACCGGATGCTTGCCCAAGCCAATGAGGATGAGCGGTCGATCAATCGGCACGGTCAAGATCTTGAGGACGGCGAGCTATGGGTCGACCTGATCGACGCAGAGGGCGAGACGCTGCTTGAACAGGTAGCGTGTTTCCACCGGGCGGACGCCCCCGATGCGCTTCGACTTCATTTCGGCATGGCGCCTGACGTTGTCAAAGACTGTCTCGCTACGTCAACCATCACCTCCCTCTACGCAAGGCATCGTGCTGCTGCGCAGGCGTACTTTCGAAAGGTGGACCGGCTGGTAGGCTCCTCGACGTCGGGTTCCTCTCGGCAAAGCAACCGGCGGCGCCTGGGCGAAGCGAGTGTGATGGATCTGGTCACGGAACTGCGCAGGCGACTTTTGGGACAAGATACGCAACTGGCATTGAGCGAACTTCCAGCGCCCGTACGATCAGCGGCAACTCAACTGGCCGAGGCGGCACGATGGTACGTTACGGCCGTGCAACAACTGTGATGTGATGCGTGGGCGACCAGAGATCTCTTGTCGTCAATCATTTCGCCGAATACGACGATCGGCTGTCGCACAAAAGTCCTGACGACGCGAGATTGATCTTCCGGCCGTGCACCATTGGCAACCCGCGTGCCGGCCGTTCCCGCTCCCACCGCGAATGCCGCACTACAGTTCGTTGATCGCTAGCAACGACCGTGCTCAGGCAACAGAGGATGACTCAAATCGGGATATTTTGTCCGCGTTCACAGTCGTGCAGCCAGACATAAGAACTCTCCGCCTGACATACACCCTGAGGACGGCCGGACAATCATAGGCGGCGACGAGAGCGAGAGGCTATGGGCCGCCTCGGCAAAGCCATCACGATCTCAACCACGTTGCCTGTGAGTGCCCGCTCAGTCGCGATCAGCGGACACTCGTTCTTGCGATGCGACAGGCCGTTCAGGGTCGGTCGTCAACGGTTCGCTGCCGCCGGCAGTACCGCTCGTCGGTGTATAGATTAACAATCACGAAGATCAGCGACAGCGCAACGGGCGGACTTTGAGGGCGATTCTAAGCGCGAGCGCGATCCAGCCTTGACTACGTGAGTCAGCGACCGGGCAGTATCGGTTGGTGAGAGCAGTCTGCAGATGGCGGCAATCCATGCTTACGTGGACTGCAAGTGAGGCACTCCGTTTGCTACAGGTCCATCAAGAATCCATCGACAGCGAACCATGAAAGCAACTATCTGGGGTCATACCGTACTTCCTGAAGGGCATGAAGAGGTTCATCGCTTTGCTTTCGAACTTCAGGATGGGAGTGCTGCGCTTCCAGTGCGGGAGTCTGTTTCTCTGCGTACTGCTCGCGTTGTAGTAGCACATCTGCGAGACGGCAACGCATTGATTCAGATGTTCCGAGCCATCGTCAGCAGCGATCCAGCGAATTACAATGAGTTAATTGGCCAAAGCTTCGAGGACGATTTCATCGAAAATGGTCCAAGCGACCGTGTCAATGACTCGCCCGGCTGGCAAAACGCCGAGCATAGAGTGTGAGTTGTCATCCGGAACGACATTGCCGGTTTCGGGACGCCGACTGATTGCACGGGCGGGGCTGTGGCCGCGATTCGCCATACGCCCCGCCTTGTCACCGACGATATGATTGCTTTGCGTCAAGCTGGGGTGGCAGGCGCGGGCGTCGTTCAACTGCCTACGATGATGCTAAAAGAGGACCTTGCCAACGGCGAGTTGCAACAGTTGCTTCCGGATTGGAGCCCGAAATCGGGCATCATTCACGCGATGTTTCCTTCGCGACGAGGCTTGATTCCCGCGGGGCGCGAACTTATCGACTTTTTGACAGCCCGGCTTGATCCGCTCGGCGAGAGATAGTCTTGCGAGTGGCGTCAGCGTCTCGTGAAGGAGGCTCCTTCCCATTACGACACCTTTGTTACTCGGAAACTTCTCTTTTTTTCGATGTAAAACCTCTTGCCGTTCAGGAAAACATCTCATCGCAGAGTACCTCGTTAGCATATCTGATAATGCAGAGGAATCCGAACGAATCACAGACGGCGCAATGGGCCGGCATTGGCACGACGTACGGGTCGTCTGTGCTTCGTTAAGTCTTTGAGCTAAGCCGCTCCGCAGACGGTGGGACTATGGGTATTGAATCGAAGTGCGGTTGCGATGTTCACGACGACAGTATTTGAAAGTGTCCGGGATGAATGGTTCTCGGCCGAGTTTGGAGACGGAAGATCCGCATAACGCAAGCGATGAACCGGCGACAGGGGGTGCCGCGGGCGGCGGTGGGCAACGTCTGGCCGAGCGAGTCCAGGGGCGTCGGCGGGACGCACGGGAACCGGCGTTGGAGGTGAGCGGATCGGGATTCATCGAGGATTCGCCGGTGGCGCTCGCGGTGGCGCACCGGGTAACAAGCGCTCGATGCACAGCATCCGCCCGCGCGAACACACAGGACAGTCATGGAGCGAGCGACCTGTGAGTTTTGCGCAGCGGTCGCGATAGTCGAGTTCGGGCGCGCGGCAAGTCTCGCGGATGGGCTCGACGTTGAGGAGATGGCGGCACACGCTCAACCGGGACTCACGCAGGCGATTGCAGAGCAACCCATAGTGACGGATGCGTTGTAACCCGCGCGGTAACACATGCAGCAGGAAGCGTCGGATAAATTCGTGGGCGTCCAGCCTCGTCACGCGTGGCCGGCCCGGATGGCGATAGTCCTTCCAGCGGAACGTCACGTGTCCGTCGGTCAAACCGATGAGGCGGTTGTTGGAGATCGCAACGCGGTGAGTGTAGCGGCCGAGATAATCGAGGACCTGCTGCGGGCCGCCAAACGGCTCCTTCGCGTAGACGACCCATTCGGCGCGCCGCGGACCGGCAAGATAGCGAGCAAATTCGCCCCGTTCGGCTAGGTACGCGAGCGAGGAGAAGAACCGCAGCTCGCCCGTGTCGACGGCATGCTGCAACCGCTCGAGAAACAGTCGCCGAAACAGACGCGAAAGCACTCGCACGGGCAAGAAGAAACCCGGCTTGCACGCCACCCAGCGGCTGCCGTCGAGAGCGAGGCCACCGCCCGGGACGACGCAGTGCAGATGAGGATGATGCACAAGATTCTGCCCCCAAGTGTGCAGAATCGCGATGAAACCAATCGTCGCGTCGAGATGGTGTGGGTCGGCTGCGATCGTGTGCAACGTTTCGGCGGTGGCCTGGAATAGGAGGTCATAGACCACCCGCTTGTTCTGGAAGGCGATCGACGCGATCTGCTCGGGAAGCGTGAAGACAACGTGGAAGTACGGCACGGGCAGCATATCAGCTTGGCGGTCCTCGAGCCATTGCGCGCGGGCGAGCGACTGACACTTCGGACAGTGCCGGTTACCAAAAGAGTTACAGGCAATGCGCTGATGCCCGCAGGTGTCGCACTGTTCGACGTGGCCACCCAACGCGGCGGTACGACATTGCTCGATCGCGGCCATGACGCGGTGCTGCTCGTGGCTAAGCGAGTCGGCATGCACTTCCCGATAGGTAGGGCCGTGACGACGCAGAACGTCCGCCAGTTCCAGCGCGGCGCGCATCATCGCACTCAGTCGTTGGTGTGCGATGGCTCGGGGCAGATGGGCGTGGTAGGTTGCTGAGGCAGTCGATCGAACGGGCTGGTCGTCTGAGGTTGACCCGGTCGGACGGACGGATTCGCAGTCAGGAATTCATTGTGGTCCGGCCTCCGTTAAGCGTTGATTCG
>NZ_FCOL02000100.1 GCF_001544515.1 Caballeronia terrestris | reverse complement strand
CGCAGAGCGGCGCAGGCAACGTAGGCCTGATCGCGCAGGGTGGTCTGGGCAACAGTGCATCGCTGTCGCAGGCCGGCTACGGCAACTCGGCTGCGGTGACGCAAGTCGGCGTGGCCAACAAGGCGACCGTCGCCCAGCACTAAGCTGGACGGCACGGCATAGTCATCAGGGCGGTCAGCGGTCTTTCGGGCCGCTGACCGCCCTTTTTGCTTACCTTCCTACCGTCCAGTGGGCGAGCGCCCGGCTTGTTCGCGCTCGTGGCGAACAGCCGCGAGCGGGCTTCATCGGTGTCGAGAGGACCGGACAAACGGCGCTTTCGGCATCGCCCGTTGCAATCATTGGGTGTTCCATATTGCTATCGGAGGCGCCTGTGGGGTTCCCCATAAACCATGACCTTGCGTTTCTTGGCTCCTGTGGACTGTATCGAATGCAAACCCGACTTGGCTGCAGCCGGGTTCTTTCCTCATTGATCCGTCGCGCCTTCGGCTGTCGCGATCACCTGCTCGGCGTGGCTTGCGGCCTCTGCCAGACGGGCGGCCGGATCCTCGAACCGATCACTGGCGCTCTCGATTGCCGCCAACAGCGCGTGGGCCTGCGCAGCAAGTTTCTGCACCGCGTCAAGCAGCGCGGGGGCGGCCTCGCACAGAAGGAAGGCTTGCCGCCCGCCGTAGCGGAGGAATGCCCCGTCAAGGGCGACATCCTCCGCGATCAACTGCCGATGAGTCTCATCTTTGATTGAAACAATCCGGGCGCAAGCGGCGTTGCCCCAGTCCGGATCATCACAAAGGTCTGCCGGGTCGAGCGTCTTGGCCGCCTTGATCGCGGCCGCCGGCGTCAGCGCCTCGATGGTTCTTGTGCCGTAGTGCGGCACGTCGATGGCGAAGAGAGCAGTGTAGAGGCTCATGCTGCCGCCTCGCTCGGCGTTTCAGCCTGCAGGGAAAACAGATAGTCGCAGGCCCGTTGGGCGTGGCCGGCTGCCGTGAAGATCGCCTTTTTATCGGCCTTCAGTACCTTGAGCCAGTGATCAAGATAGGAGGCGTGGTCGGTACGCGTCTCGGGCGTGATGCCCAGTTGCGCGCACAGGAACGCGGCGCCCATCTCGGCAATCAGCTCTTCGGCGGCGTACGCTTCGTCACCGAAGCGCTTGCCCAGTTGACGGTTCAGGCGCGTGTAGTGCGAAGTCCAATGCGTGATCTCATGGGCTTTGGTGGCTTCGTAGCTTTCTGCGGTGTCGAACGCTTCAGCGGGCGGGAGCTGCACGATGTCGAGGCCCGGGGCGTAGAAAGCGCGGTTGCCGCCATGACAAACCGCAGCGCCCGTTCTCGCGAAGAACATTTCGGCAAATTCGATCAGCTGAAGGGGCACGGCGCTCGGCGCATGCTCGCCATTGGGCGCGGTAGCCGGTTCGACCCGGTAGCCTTCCGGCAGATTATCGATCTGCTCGACGTTGAAAACGGTATAACCCTTCATGAAGGCGATGTCGTGCTCGGTCACTTCGCCGTCGTCGTTCTCTTCGGTTTTGGTGACGGTGCTCGCGTACACGACGAGCGAACCGTGCTCGCCTTTGCGGACCTTGGCACCCAGTTCGATTGCTTGCTTGAATGTCATCCAGCGGTTGGAGCGGTAGACTTTCTCGAGGGCTTCGCCCCACAGCAGCAACACATTGATGCCGCGGTAAGGAATGCCATTGGCACGAACGGGGAGGGTGATGCGCGTGGTTGCATTATCGGCTTTCCAGGGCTTGGCCCAAGGCCGAACGCCTTGTTCGAGGTCGGCAATGATTTTGTCGGTGACGCGGGTGTAGACATCGATTTTCGCTTCGCTCCTCATGATCTTGCTCCTGAAATTGGCTTAAGGGGTCTGCGCTTTCTGTTGCGCATGGCCCCGTGCCACGTGGCGAACGCGAGGAGGCAAGCGGAGGTGCGGCCCAGGGCGAGGGGGATCACCCGGGATTTTTTCGGTCGTTTGGAAAAAATTTTGGGGATACGACCAGGGCCGGTCGAAGACCTTGCACTGAAGAGCGCCAGGGCGAGCAGCCCTTAGCTCCTTTCATCTGAATGAGTCTTGGACTTTGCGAAAGGGATCGTCACCGAATGGCCGGGACGTCAGGCCCGGTGAGCGCACGCGAATAGAGCCCGGTCCGGCCCTGGCCGGATTCGCCCCGGATTTTTTCGTAGTTAGCTGAGCGAGTCGGCCGCAGTTCATCCCTGCCGCGCCCGATGCAGTCCCATCGTCGAGCGAGGTTGCCGAAAACCGGGGGGAGGCACGCATGGCTGCGGCGACGGCAACGCTGCGGATATGAACTTGCACCCCTAAGACTGTCGCGCGTCGATGGCGCTTGCTTTATGGAGTGAGCACGGCAAAATCACAGGACCGGTTGCAAGCGCGGAATCGCGTGGCGCAATGGTGGTTGAACTCTAACTACTGAGAGAAAAATGACAAAAGTGGCTTACACCTACGCGCATATCACCGAGAAGGTCGAAAAGGAAATCAGCAGTCTGATGACCGAGGCGCGTGGGGAGGCGACGCTGGAAGAGAAATTCCGCAAGCAACACTATGCGACCGGTGTCTACTTGGCATGGCGCGCGATTGCCGCCTTTGACTATGAGCCCGATGATGCGGAACGGCTCAAGGCGATGCTCTCGACGGTAGGCTGAAGTAAGCGTGCTGAGCCACGTTACATCCATGGGTGGGCGCGGCGAGGGGTTCGACCATGCCCACGTCCTGAAGGCGCCTGGCGTGCGCGGTGACATGGGCGTCGGGCATGAGAAATTCACCGCGCTCGCACCACGCCAACATCGGGTGCTTTTAAACTTTGGGCGTCGACGATCGGTTCCGCTTCTGTCCTTACAGGACGCAGCGTTGTCGCAGATCGCCCCCAAATGGGCTCGCGATAACTGGGCTAGAGTTCGTGACACGCTTTAAAACGCCGGCCGCGCGCCATGCTAATCGGTTCTTTTGTTGGGGCGGCAATGCGGTCGGTCGCTGTAAGGGCTGTCGCACTGCCAAACGGAAGGCGCGCGGGCGGCTCTCCCAGATGCAGACGCATGGAAAGAAAAAGCCTCATCAACGGTCAAGGATGATAAGGCTTTGAGAAAGACCCCGATTCATTGCGCCTTTGGAACCTATCAAATTCCAGCGTTCTGGCCGTTCTTCGACGGCCCGGCAAATGTATGTTTTAAGCGGACGCTTGAATGTGCGCTTCCAGACGTGGTGCCTTATCTTTGTCCTGCACGAGCAGGCTTCTTGAGCCGTCTCCGAAAGCAACCGACAAAACGCGATGAGACAAGACAAACGAGCCTTTCGAGCAGTCTATCCGAGCGGTGCTACAAGTTACCGTGGCTTTACATGCGACCGGACGCCCAATCCGAGACGGTAAAAGAGCGGATTGTCGAAAGGTGGGCCTACGTATCGTGGCTCGCTGGCTTCGGCGCCGGCGATCAATACTTTCGAGACCAGCGATCGGGATCTGAGCGACAGAAGGAAAATGTGAAAGATACGGCAGACGATGCCGCCAACCGCGCTGACGACACACGCACCCGGCGCCGGCGCCCTACCGATGCGGGCATTGAAGAGCGACGCAGGTGGCATGGGGTGAGAGGGCCAGCACGGTTCGCAGCATCTTTTTCGCTTCATGAATCAATTCACATGCTGCCCTCGAGCCGTTTTTGAAGGACTTCATACAGCTTGAAGAGCGCCATTTTAAGGTCGCAATTCTCAGCGAGGATCTTGGCAGTTAGAATTGCGTCTGCCTCAAACGGGTCGAGGTTGATCAAGCGCTCTGTTCGTCGAATCAGCAGATGCACCTCTAGACACAGCAAACCAGGGTAGTGAGCGTCTGGATTACAATTGATCTCTTTGCATAGAACGGTCCAGCGATCAGCCAGCTGGTTCAGTGTTTCCGGATAGATACTCTTCACTGCTTCCCCCGAGCGGCTGGTGGCGCTGTTCGACGCGCGCGACGGCTGGCCAGGTGGGCCGCTATGCCGTTATCGCTGGGCCGGCCTTTCTGTTCCAGTTCTTTGTGCGAGGGGCGCAGTTTCCAGCATGTCGTTCTGCAATATTCGATTTTGGTTTTGCAGCGCATTTGCCGACGAACGCGACTCGGTATCCTGCCCGCGTTGGCTGAAAGGGACACGCATCTCGCCAAGACTACCTTACTAGCGCACGTGGGACCTAATGCCATACGATAACCGACGGTGTAAGCACACTACGCACTTCGCTGTCTTCAAGGACAACCGGCACGTGGATCCCCCACACGTGAACAGCGGCACGGCGTAGCTAGCGCGCGGAAATATAATCGCCTCGGCCGTTGATACGGCTCACTCCATCCGCCGCTTCGGACTCGCACGGACTGTCTTTGGAGAGTCCGGCGAAACGCCCATGCTCTGCCGCCTCCGCGAGGACGCTTTCAGGAACCAGCTCTCCAATCAGGAACGTGCCGAACGACCCCACTGCCACGACGACGATCGCAGCTACGATCAACATCTCCATATGCACTCCCGGCAATTAGCGCTTATCGACTCGTTATAGCTGAGACCGCGAAAAACTAGAGCATTTAGTGTGCCTCGTTCGATCGTGCGGGCGAAGCGCATGGGTTCGATACCTGCACTGAGCGACCACGTCTCGCCCATCGCCCTTGCCAGCCGATGCGCCCAGCTCTCGAAGCGTTAGCTCACTTGCCCCTAACCGGCCTACCGATTGCTTAACCGTATTGAACGAAACTACACTATGCAGGCTGGGATGCAGCTAAAAGTGGCCGTGAGCCGAAGGTAAATACAAACTTGCGATGGTTGACAGACGAGTGACCGGATGGCCCAGAAGAGACAAGTCGCATTGAAGCGCGGAATGGCAAAGCGCGGAAGAAGTAACAAGGTGCTCTACATGCCCCTTGACGTTGCAACTGCGAATCGTCTCTCGCTTCGGTCGTGGACCGCTCTGGAACGTGCGCGCGCGGGACACGGAGATCGGACGGCAGCTTCGGCACTTGCCCACGCGACGATTGTGACGGATTTCCTCAGCATGGCCGGCTGCGGTTCGATCGACCGTACGGCGATGCTGACGGCAAGAACCGGATTGGCGGAGACGATGGAGCGGGGCTTGCAATCAGACGAATGGATCTTTCCTCAAAATCTTTTAACGGTGCTTGGTACGGTGCTTAATGAGCATCATCGGCAATTACGTGAAGAGCGGATGGCCGCGATCGTAGAAGCCACCGAAAAGTTGGAAGTGCATCTAAAGCGTGGAAATAGTATGCTCGACCTGCTTCGTTTCTTCCCGCGAAGCGATACAGAGGTGTGAGCGAGGGTACGCAGATTGAAAGCGCACGCCCTTCCGAGCCAATGGCGCACGATAAACATACGCACTCCGCTCGTCAGGGCGGGTGGCATAGTAGACAGTTTGGTTTTGCAACCACAATCGGCCGCTACGCCTTCGCGCCTTTTCTAGCGGGCTGCGCCCCGTGTTCGTGTTGCGATTCTTGTTGTCGCTGCGCCTGAGCTGCGATTTCCGTTTGTGCGCGCGAGTCGCGATGCAATGGTCACCGTTCCGCCCGCACCGAGCAACCCTGTCGAGGAACCTCAATGCGAAGTTTTGATCAGGAAGATTCGGAACGGGACACGGCCGCAATGGCGCAGAAAGCTCTCGTCCGTCCCACAGCGAGGGGCAAAGCCGCCGGGACCTTGCCACCGATAGCCGCATCTTCGACGGCGGTACAAGATGACGAGCGACAGAGCCAGATGCGCGCACTCATTCAACTGGGCAGGGTGCGAGGCTACCTGACCCACGCGGAAATCAACGATTTTCTGCCGGACAGCTTCGCACAGGCTGCGACCATTGAAACCGTTGTCAGCACCTTCAATGACATGGGCGTGGCGGTCTATGAGCAGGCGCCCGATGCAGAGACGCTGCTGCTGAACGACGCTGTAGCGGCCGCCGTGTCAGACGACCAGGCTGACGAGGAAGCCGAGATCGCGCTCTCGACGGTCGACTCAGAGTTTGGTCACACGACGGACCCCGTGCGCATGTACATGCGCGAAATGGGCGGGACCGAATTACTGACCCGCACGGGTGAAGTCGAAATAGCGAAACGCATCGAAGACGGTCTTCAGGAAATGATTCGGGCGATTGCTGCCTGCCCCGGGACGATCTCCACGATTCTCGCAAGCGCGGAGCAGATTGCGGCCGGTGAGCTACACATCGGCGAACTGGTCGACGGCCTCAACGACGACATCGCAGAGGTCGGACAGTTTACCCCGGACTCGACTGCCGTAGAAGACTTCGATACGGACGCTGTAGACAGCGACAGCGACAGCGTCGACTCCGAGGATGACAGCGGTCTCGTAGTAGCGGATTCGAACGAAGCAAACGAAGCGCGTCTGAAACAGCTGACAAACGACAGCCTCGCTATTTTTGCGCGAGTGAAAGCTTTGTCCGACCAGATGCCGCGTGTCGACGTGAAGGAAGGCAAGGGCGCGGTTGTCTTCGCACGCCTGTGTGAAGAAATGCAGCGTGAGCTCGCGACCATTCGCTTCACCGCGCGAACGATTGACCGGTTGTGCGCCGACGTTCAGCAGCAGGTGGCGCACGTGCGCACAGTCGAGCGGCGCATCATGCAGATTGCCGTGGAGCGATGCGGGATGCCGCGCGAGCAGTTTGTCGAATCATTTCCGGGTCATGAGACAGATTTTGATTGGACCGCAAACACTGCGGCGGCGTCCCCGGCGTACGGCGCCGCACTCGAACGCAGCTTGCCCTCGATCCAGGCCGAGCAGCAGAAGCTGATCGATATCGAAACGAACGCGGCATTGCCGCTGCAGCAGTTGAAGAAAATCAATCGGCGAATGATGGCGGCTGAGGCAAAAATGCGGCAAGCAAAACACGAGATGATTGAGGCGAACCTGCGTCTTGTCATCTCCATCGCGAAGAAGTACGTGAACCGCGGGATGCACTTCCTGGACCTGATTCAAGAGGGCAACATCGGCTTGATGAAGGCGGTTGACAAGTTCGAGTATCGGCGCGGCTGGAAGTTTTCGACCTATGCGACCTGGTGGGTGCGTCAGGCAGTGATGCGCGCGCTCGCGGATCAAGGGCGCACGATTCGTGTGCCGGTGCATATGGTCGATTCGATCAACAAACTGCACCGGATTTCGCGCGATATTTTGCAGCAGACCGGACGGGAACCTGATCCGGCTGTCTTGGCCGAGCGCATGGGAATGCCGGAAGAAAAGATCCGCGTCATGCTTAAGGTCGTCAAACAGCCAATTTCGTTGGAAACGCCAGTGGGCGAGGACGCCGATTCCACATTTGGCGACATGATCGAAGATCTATCTGCGGCATCTCCGGCGGACGCGGCCGTTCACGCGAGCATGCGGGCCGCGATCAATGAGGCGCTTGAGGCCCTCTCGCCGCGTGAAGCGAAGATCCTGCGGATGCGCTTCGGGATTGATACAGCGTCCGACTGTACGCTTGACGAACTGGGCATGCAGTTCGACGTGACGCGCGAACGGATTCGCCAGATCGAAAGCAAGGCAGTGCGAAAACTGATGTATTCGAACCGCGCCGCTAAGTTAAGGCAGTTTTTCGATCAGTGAGTCAGAGAGCGTATTTATCGGAGCGTCGAATGGCGTTAAACGACGGGGAGGCGTTTTAGTGCATCGCGAAGCGCTGCCTCGATGCGTTTAGCGAGGATGCGAAGCATATTGCGCCGGAGTGCGCTCCGCGCAGGGACTCGTTGGTCAAGGTCCATGGGTTGCCGCATCCGCGGCCACTGGCACGCTCGTCAACCGAGGTTATCCACAATCTCAGTGGACAAGCGTGTAGATAACCTCGCAGTCGGCCACCTAACTCGTTGACGTTCAACCATTTTCGGGATGCGCTCAAAGACGCGTCAAACGGTATTACTGTTTTCTTTCAGTTCACGGTTTGTTGGGATCCCATCGACTATCACGGCGTGCCGCTTTCGCAAGGTTGGGCACGTGCGGGTTGACGGTCCCTGTATGGCGCTGGTGAGGGAAGCCCGAACAGATCCTGCCGACCGCTGTCTGGCTTTTGGCCGCTCTAGTCTCGACACCGCCTCGTCTATAATCAACGACAGTATCCTTTATCGTAGGAGCCCCACTTATGAGTCAAGCGCGCGGGCGATACTCGGGATCTCGAGCCAGCGGTCAGCGCCAACCGAGCGCCATCAAGAAATCGCTGCCAGACCGACATCGCCAACCCTATGTGAACGGGTTGCCTACCCGAGACACGACTCAGACCGCTTCAATTTTCAAGACCCGCTCATTCCAGTTCCTTGTCGATGCGGTGGGCGCAGAAAACATCGCCCTCGGGCTTGATTCGAATCTGGCGCGAGTGAACGAACTGATGAAGGGAGAGCGGTTCACGCCCGAGACGGCTTTTCATATGGAAACCACGCTCGGGTTGCCACACGGCTTTTTTGACCAGCCTAATCCTGTGCTCGCGGCTGAGACCATCGCGCGCTTGAGATCACCGTTAGATTTTGTTCAAACAGACGCTGAACCGGAAGCGGTGGGCGAAACATTCGAGCCGGATTGCGCCCCCAGAGTCAGCGACCAGCCGTTTCTTGAGGATCGTGTTCCGAAGAAATCGGAAATGCAAAAGAAAGCACCTGGCGGCTCATCGAAGCTCGTCCAGAACAGTAGCGACGCGACTGGGGAGCCTATCGCTCGTACCGCTGTAAAAGAAGCGCCAATGAAAGTTAAGACTTCTGTAAAAGCAAGCCCACAGCCATCGCTGGCTTTAGATAATGCGGCTATTCAAAATATCAGGCGCGCAAACCTCCACGTGCTTACGACCCGCAACGGATCGAAAGCGAAGCTTGGCTCGGTCATGGGGCTCACCGGCTCCAACATGGCCCATCGGCTGCACGGCAAGAAGCGCATGGACGACGCCGAAGCGAATCGTTTTACGGAACGCCTCGGGTTGCCAAATGGGTGGTTGGACACGCCGCGTTCGGAAGCAGATATTCCAGAACCGGTGTCTGGTTTGCTGCTTCCTTCTCCCCGCGGTCGTGCGCTCCAACAGGAGAGAGTACTTGGGGTCGCAGCAGAGGAGCCCGCGGCAGCGCCAGTCGATATTGATACCGTATCCGCCGTGCGCGCTGCAGCGAGCACGTTCGATGATAGCAGCCCGCATTTTCCGGCGGAGAGTGCGACCGGCGACGCGAGTTTCGTCAACCTACAAGATCAGCAAAGCGATTTGGCCACAGAGCCTGCAAGTCCCTCACTGAGGGAGACCGATGCCTTGTTTGGGTTAGCGCAGGAGCACGTCTCAGTCGCTGCAGTTCCACAGCTACATCCGATGCCGCGCCCGTTCACGTCCGTAACAAGCCTGAGCAGTCTTGAAGGTATCGAACCGATAGCGGAAGCGTTGATCAAGACCTTGGCAGGCAAAGCACGCACTGGACGATTGGACGAATTAAAAGCGCTGCAGTTGTTGCAGCAAGCCGTGCTGCTGTGAGTAGATCGCCGGGCCGAAACGCTGCCCAACTCATTCGGACGGAAATGGCGGGCGCCACGTATTAGGCCCCGCGTCTTTCCAACCGTGCTTCGATGACTTCATGCAGCCTGAAGAGCGCCATCTTCAGGTTGCCGTCGGCCGTCAACCGACAGACCGTCTGCAGCACTTCCTGCTCAAATGGATCAGGCTTGATAATGTGTTCCGTCTGCTGAACGAGTTCTGCCACGTCGACATAAGACTGCCCGTGATATCGGCCTTCGTGGCGGTTTAGCTGATTCATCAAGACCGTCCAGCGATCGGCGAGTTGGTCCAACGTTTCCGGGTAGAGCGCTTTCACTTTCCCTCCACACGAAAAAAACAAATGGTTTGAGCATGTTACCGATGACTATCTTATCTGCTATAGGGACAGACCATGTGAAGTGTCCAGCTCTCAGGTAGGTGATAGGCAGCTTACGCGGCCGTATTGGCTGCTCAAGCAAGCACGAATAAGATGTTAAAGATATGGACGAAAGGCAAGGGCGCGTGATAAGCCGTGACGCGGGCATTAGAGAGAGTGGAAAGGGCGGACCTCACGCGTGCCTATTTAGCCGCGCCGATTGAAGCAGCGCCCGCAACCGCATCCTCCATGTTGCGAAAGTCCTGATCGCTGCCCTGAAGTATCTGCCACGCGGTAAACGTAAGTCTCTGCTTACGCTCCCATTGATCAACGCTGAGCACGCATCGCGGGAAGATTCGACTGTACGCAGCCAGTAAGGGGTGAAAGTCAGGCCGGGCACTGAGGGTCGCCAATTCCTGTTTTTCTTGCGGAGAGAGGCTTTCAGTCAGGCAGATTATCGTGTCTGCGTCGTCAAGCTGGCGTGCTGTCTCTTCGTGGGCGTTCCATGTTACCGCGGTCCCAGCACAGATGGCAGCTCCCGCACCCACACCAAACATCACACGCGTACTTCGTTTCATCCTTTCCCCATTGCTTGCTTCCCCGGCAGTTTGAGTATAGCCGCTGCCCGTGTGCTCAATTCCTGTGAAGGTGTCAGAACCCCTACGGGGAGCGGGATAGCCCCTCGAAAAGACAATCACGAGTAAGTAGATAGCCACCTATCGTTGCAGCGCCTCGGTGCGAGACGCTGCGGGCGTTTCCTGCGCGACTGCGCGCGCGGCAGGGCCGCGAGTCCCGGAAAGAACACATCGCAGCGTTCGCCATGCGCCGACGAGCGCCTGTTCGGGCAGTTCGCCAGTTCGGCGCCGAGGTCCGTCATTAGAAAATCGGCGCCGGACTGGTCAACGAGCTGCGGGAGGTGGTATCGGCCGCGCCGGTCACAACGTGAGCAGGCGACGTCGAGATGGCTTGTTCTAGAAGCCATATCCGCCGGGGCGACACTTCCAGAGGTTTGCATGGTTGCTCGTGGCGTTCGGTATGAGCGGTTGCAGATCTTACGTTCCGCGACGGACTCGTGCGCTAAGCTAGACGTGGGACGATCGCATGCCCGCGGCTTGATGTAGTCTCATGTTGAGCGCCACGGCGAGCACGCACGCGCGCAAGGTCGACGCGTTCCATTGCATGCCAGGCCGACTAGAGCCTACCGAAATCGAGGGCAGCGGGGCGGCTGTAGTTTGCATTTTTAAACTTCAGCCAGTTGCGACAGCGGCCGGCTTGATAGGTCGAATCGATGCGCTTGGCGACCATCCCCTCGAAGTTGTGCAGCCCAACCTGTTCGAACACTTGTGCGCCGAACGCGGCCGTCCCTGTCACGCAGATCAGCACGGCCGTGTCCTCAAAGGTGTCGACAAGCCTCTTTTTCCGCTCGATCAGCGACAATGCTCGGAGATCGCGCGCTCCCGCCGCGAGCAGATCGAACATGTGGAGCCGCGCCGGGTGCAGTTTCATCGAGGCGCGCACCCGCGTCGCGACTGACGTACGGGCGCGAACCTGGACACGCTCGAACGACGACTGGCCGGTCGGTTCATCGACGGTCAGTTCCGCATCCCACACGAAGCTGCCTGGCACCCGTTCGAGCGCGGCCACCACATCGGGGAACGACCGATTCATGCATTTGCCTTGACAGGAAATCAGTTCGACACGCGAGCCAAACTTTCGGACCAAGCATCGATAGCCGTCATATTTCAGTTCGAAAATCCAATTCTCGTGGGAAAACGGCGCGCGATGATGCGTGGCGAGCATTAAGTCCGAGGCGTCGATCGCCGGAATCATGCGCAGGTTTTCGCAAGCCGCGCGCTCACGGATGCAGGCTTCGCCCAGGCGTTGTCGGGATCGCAGCTCGAATAGACGCAGAAGGGTTCGAAGTCGGCGAGCGACGTAAGGCCTGATTCGTCAGGTATGAGCGGGTGCAGCTGGAGAATGTCGGCCAGCATTTTGTCCGGTTTTCCGTAGCACATGCTGTCCTCAGCGCAAGACGCCCGCTTGCTCCGAAATCAAATGGTGGACGTCCATCAACACTTTCGCTTGGCCGGGGGTGGCTGCCGCAGCAAGTCCCGCCTGCAACTGCAATTGTGCAAGCAGTTTGATTTTGTTCTCCGCCGGCGTCCCGCACTTCCACACGTCCAGATGCTCCAACGAGTCGCTCGCCAGCGCGGCGACTTGATCGGCGACGTTTTCTCCGCTGTGGTTCTTGACGCCCAGCGCCAGGAATTGGTCGACGTAATGTTTGACGATGCCGCCCTCGTTGCTGTCTGCCATTTCGATCTCCACAAGTAAAGACCAATTGTATCTGGGCGTGCTGGCCCGCCGACCATAAAGATTGCGCCACTCGCGCCGATAAACATGGGCCGGCTTGCCGCCGGTTTCAGCCGAACCTGGGAGACGGGCGTGTGGAAGGGAATAACCTGAGAGGCATGATTGACGGGTTTTCATCGTGAACCCGCATCGACGCTACTTTGTTTATGTCGATTCGGAGGCCGGTGCTGGCGCCGAAACCATTGTCGTTGTGACGCGTGCCTGGACGTCGTTGCGTTCGATCGCGTGGCGGATGAAAACGCCGTCCCGGCAGCGGCGCTCGCCGACTGGTTTAGCGATACGGACGAAGGGCAGGAGACGATCGCCGAGATGATCGCGGGCATGGATGTGAAAATGCGGATCGGCGGCGAAGTCCAGTCACGGGGGGAACTCGCATTAATGACGGCTGACTCGACAGTGCACTAATCAGAGCGACGACATCTTTAGTCAGTAATTTGAC
>NZ_FCOL02000099.1 GCF_001544515.1 Caballeronia terrestris | reverse complement strand
CCAGACTCGCGCAGGCGAGCGCGAGCGTACGCTGCAAAGGTCGTGGTCCATGACTACTCGGTCTCGATTCATCGGAATCGCAGCCATTGTTACTGGAAGACGCTTTTCCTTCGCGCCGCGCAAGTTGTGCGAGCTGAAGCAGATGGGCGTTACATGTTTCGATCAAAACAATCAACCAGTCTTGCCACCACTCAAGATTCTGGAACGGCCGTATTCATCTGAACGCCAAAAGAATAAGGCGCGTCGGCCCGTTTCCCGATGATCCCATCAACTGCATCCGGCAGGCCGAACTACCAGGCTCTTGGGGGTTTTGCGCGGAATACTCTACAACGACTACAGTCGCCGATCAGCTTGGCCAGCAGCGCGCGTCTGGTCTATAGCAGAACCTCCCGAAGGTCGTTGCCGTTGATAAAGCAAATCAAAGACGAAGAGGCGAGATTGGCTGTACTGCGCAGTCGAAGGGATTCTGCAGCGCGTTGAAATCCGGCAGGAATTTAATTCGTAGGCCGCTTGCCACGGGTCGGCTGCGCCGACACCAAAGCGGCCAGTTAAGGAGAGATCGCTTTGCGACCGGCGTGAGGGTGTATTTCTGCGACCCGCACAGTCCCTGGCAACGCGGTTTGTGAAAACACCAACGGATTGCTTGGTCAATATTTACCTAAAGGCACGGACCTTTCGGTCAACAGTCAAGACGAACTCGACGCCATTGCCGACAGCAGCAGGCTTCGCGCAATCACGCCTTCGATTTCCATTCGAGGTCTTCGTCGCGACACTCATTTCTGCAATTCAACCTCAAGGCGCTAAACACTAAACCCGTGTTGCACTTCAGTTTAAAACTGCCTCTTCATTATGTCTCTCGTATGGCGTCAAAACCTTAATGACAGGGCAGCGAATGTCTTTTGGAAGGCCTCGCAAGCCATATTGCTTTCCACCGCGCCTTAATACGACCACAACGAGGGCGCCTTGGAAGAGCCCTTGCATAGCGCCATCGATTTTTCTGCCTGCACAAAAGCTGCTTCCTCCAGATCGCTTACAACAACGCTAAGACATAGCCGGGGACCCACGACAAGATAGAAGTCGACGTAAGGACGATCACCGTCATCTCACCAACGGCGTCGTAACGTCGGTCCAGGTGAAGTTGCTGACGGCAAACGGGGTCGGCGAATGACCAGCAATCACCAAGCCGATCGAACCGTGCGAACCGAAGCAATCACGACAGATGAGGGCCCCCACATCGGGCGCAAGCGTGATGAGCGCATTTGGCATGCGCGTGGCGTTGTTCAAAATTTTGCAACCGGCTACAGTGATCGCGCACGGCCCGGTTTGCCCATTCGAAATGATCAGACCGATCACGCGACCAGACGTCTGGCCGACGCCGCTCGAGATGTTGTCACCCGTACAATCGGTGGCTGAAAAGTTGTTAGTGTTTTCGCACCAGAACGCACCGTTATACTCAGTCGTCGAGTCGTCACAGTGGTTTGCGTTAAACGTATAGCAGCGCAGAAACGTGACCTGATCGCAAACATCCGTACCATTCGAATCCGCAACAAAGCCGATCCGGCGAACGTCTTCGGCGCGGCAATCAATGGCGGTCACGTTGCTACAGCCAAAGAAGCCGAACCCATCGGCGGCACCTCCGGCTTGCGGGACCGAGGTGAAGTTGTACCGGACGTGAATCGCCTTGCAGCCTTGATAGGTGGTGTCGTCGTTCGCGTAGTTGGCGAAGCCTTGATTGACGTTGTTGATCGCGATGACGTCAGTGATTTGAGTGCCAATACAGCCTTCAATCAGTATGCCGATGCGTTTGTTGATGCTGTCGATCGTCAACCCTTTGACATATACGTTGGTCAGCGCATTGAGACGAACTGTGGCAACCGTGCCGTCGAAAGTCGAACTCCGCTGTTTCAACGTCGCGCCATAGCCTAACAGCGACACGCGCGTATTGAAGGTGCCGCTATACAGGAACGTTTTCCCCGAAGGAAAGAGCAGCGGCAGGTTCGCCGCGTGGGCCGCCGCCTCGGCCCTTATGATGCCCGCGGTATCATCGGTGCGACCATTGCCGCTCGCGTAGCTGCCGGCGTTGATATAAGTCGTGTTCGCGGCTTTCTTCGTGGCGGGCGGATTCACACCGTCCGTATCCACTGCTGTAATTGCCTCGTTGCCGCCACCACACGCGGACACGACTAGTCCCGCGCTGAGCAAGATTACCTTGCGGCGCTTAGTATTAGTTTTCATAGTTATCCCTATTGCAATGTTCCGTCCGTGATGGTGTTCATGGTGATGACGATTTCGAACACGATCGCAACCACGGCGCACATCGTGATGAGTGCGGCGCCGACGCTGGACAGGTCAAGCTTGTTTCTCTTGATCAACATCCAGACGGCAGCGGCGTGGAAGATGAAGACGGAGGGAAAGACCAGAAGATCAACGACGCGGATCAGGCAGTAAGACTCGCCGTCGTTTTCGGTGGGGCCGTCCTTGACGAATTTTTGAAACACCATCATGGCGACACCGGAGTAGTGGCGTAGTGGCGTTGATAGGGATTTCGTTGACGGTCGTGACCGTATCGGTCGGTGGCGCCCGGCAGGATCTCTAGGTAACCAAAGTGTCCGCAAGTATCGTTGCACCAGACGTTTCCCACGTCGGGCTGTATCGCGCACATGGCGTTATTTTGCTTGCCCGCGTTGTCGATTAGCCAGTTGTTCCGAGTGGTTAATCGACGATTAATGGTCTGACACGCTTGAGTTAGAAGGCGCTCGACGCGACCGGCGATCTTGCCGGCGCGGCTAAAGAAGCTTCCCGTGCTGCAATCGGCCACCGACCCGTAATTGATGTCCTCAAGCCAATACACCGCGCGGTATTCGTTCAAATGGACGTCTACGAAGACGTCGATCGGCGCGTCGGCCAGATCTTCGACTTCGACGTTGTTGGCGCTGCAGTACGCGTCGCCCGCGATCGACGACGCATCAAAGGTTAAGTGAGCGAGTTCGGCGTTCCGTTCTTGGTTCATGGCCGTGATTTCGGCAAAAACGTCAAGAACTTTAGGATGATGTGGTAAAGCAGAATCGCATCTATCGCGGCAGTCGAACCGCGGGCCCAGCGAAATAACATGAGGGCGGCAATTGACGGCTCCATTGCGTTCGGCTTTTGCGACAAACAAGCCGCCGCCCCTCTGGCCCATGCCCTACTTGCAAATCAGCGCAGGCACAGCGGACGTTGAATGCCCGCTCTCCGCCCCGCGCTGCAGACGCGGCCGGAGGTTGCCAAGCAAGTTGTCACCTCACCATTGGAATTCGGGTTTGCAATGAGATCTGGGATGGTGGGTTGTCGAGATTTGCTTGGCGCTGGGACGGCGTCACGGAAACGGATCACACTGTGGCAGTGTTGGTGGTTGTACCAGCGTTCCATTCGTGCAAGCCGAATGCGTTGCTACGAACGGGGTATCGAACGCTTCTAGCGGATAGGCGGGAGAGTACTCCAAGGTTTTCGGCGATTTAGCATAGCGATGTCATTGCTTACGCCTGGGCAACTCAATCGCAGTCGCCACATTCCGGGCGACGTCTTGTGAATTCTTTTCGTGGTAGCTACAGCCGTCGTTGGCCCTTTGCTATTTCCTGATCGAAGCGCCGCTCGAACGCCGGGTGCGCGCTCGTCTTCACGTCCAGAATAAGAAAGGTGCAACCGAACCAATCGAGCGTTGAGTGACGCAAACGGCGCGAGTGGAGGGGTCATAGTCGAAGAAGGATCTGCTTCAGCGGCTCCGCCCGAGCCCGCCAAGTTTCCGGTCGAGGACCACCTCCGCAAGGGCCGGCCCATGCTATCGAAAAATCCGCCACGCACTCCCATCCGATACATCTGACCGACGAACAGAAGGTCGTATCGATGCACTCGAGCGCATTGGCAATGAGCGCAGCGAGACGCTGCACTACGAACCGTCCATGCTCACTGTCACACCGTCATCAAGGACGTCCGCTTTAAGTACGCGGCGAAGAAGGCTGATTCGTGAGCGCGAGCGCGAAGGCATCGCCGTCGCAGGCCTCGCGTGAAATGCTCAGATCCGTCAGGCATTGACGACCCGAATTCCAACTGGCGAAAAGAAGGCTATTTTGGCTTGTGATCTCAGCATTAGCCGCGAGACGCTTTATTAATACTTGAGACCAGTCAAAACCGAATTGAACGAAGCACGCAAAATCGCGGAGAAAACATGTATTGGATCACCCTGATCGGGACGGTAGTCTTCAGTGGTGTCGTGGGTATTTCACTGCTAGCCCTATTTGACGTCTTGTTTTCCAAGCCCCACTACGGACGCGTCGATGTCCATCGAAGACGGTCCCCGGATGTCGGACGCCGCCAGCGAGTCATCGATGAATGAATTGACGACTTATTGAGGCAATGCGTGCAGGCGATGCACTATTTTTTGGAATGTCCATGTATGTGACGGGCTTCTGATCGGCGTCGTAACAGCCTTCATGCCAATCTTCTTGGAATCAACGTATGTAGCAGGAGCCGTTGTCGCTAAGCCACGCGATTTCACGCGCGAAGGTGTTGCCATCGTGACCGCGGAGCAATGCGATGGTCGGCCCAACCGAAGAGACGGCGGGACCGAGGACGGCGCGACGTCCTCGGCAAGGCGAGGCATTCTGGTGCGAGATGGTCATGGCGTGGAAACGAAGCGGTCTTGGCGCCCGACGTTTCTGCCGTGAGAAAGGGCTTGCAGTCAGTACCTTCGAAATTTCGTGTGCTGAGGTCGTTGTAAAAAGTCTCAGCTGATGGCGTTGGTGAAGCGCTCTCCGAACAGAATGGCGAACTGATTGACTGCTTGCCGCCAGGTGATAGGCGGCATCTTCCAATCCTTTTCGATGTTGCGCAAGGCCAGATACAGCAGCTTGCTGGCGGCTTCGTCGGTGGGGAAGTGGCCGCGGTTCTTGACGATCTTGCGCAACTGCATGTGCATGCTTTCGATGGCGTTGGTCGTATATATAATCCGACGCACTTCGGGCGGATAGGCGAAGAACGGGATCACCTGCTCCCATTGACGCTGCCACATCGCCGCGACGGTAGGAAATTTGCGGCCCCACTCGCTTTGCGCAAAGGCGTCGAGCGCCACAGCCGCCGCTTCGGCCGTGACGGCCTGATAGATCGGCTTGAGCGCGCCAGCCAACGGCTTGCGGTCTTTCCAGCTCGCCAGATTCAGCGAATTGCGGATCAGATGCACGATGCAGGTCTGGATTTGGGCGGCCGGATAAACCGCTTCGATCGCTTCGGGGAAGCCACGCAAGCCATCGACCACCGCAATCAGGATGTCGTGCAAACCGCGGTTCTTCAGTTCGTTGAAGACCTTCAGCCAGAACTTGGCGCCTTCGGTTTGCTCGATCCATAGGCCCAGCACTTCCTTGCGGCCATCGGCACGGATGCCCAGCGCCAAATAGACCGCCTTGTTCTTGACCGTGCCTTCGTCGCGGATCTTCAGACGCAGCGCGTCAAAGTACACGATCGGATACATCGCCTTGAGCAGGCGTTGCTGCCACTGCTCGACCTCGGCCAGCACCTCGTCAGTGACCGTGGAAATCAGATCGGGCGACACCTCCAACCCGTACAGCTCCAGCAGATGGCCCTGGATCTCGCGCACGCTCATGCCGCGCGCATACATGCTGATGACATGATCGTCGAATCCCGGCAGCCGGCGCTGGTATTGCCGACCAGTTGCGGCTCGAACGTCGCCTGCCGATCGCGCGGGATGTCCAGGTTTAACTCGCCATTGGGCGTGATGACCGTCTTCGGGCTAGTGCCATTGCGATGGTTGCCGGCCTTGCCCTGCCCGACCTCAGCCGTCAGGTGATGCGTCAGTTCCGCCGCCAGCATGCGCTCGGCGAGTTGCTTCTTGAGCAGTCCGGCCACGCCCGATTCGCCGAGAATCGACTCCGCATCCTTGTTCTGCACCTGGGCCAGCAGTTGATCGATCAACTCATCCGGAAACAGCTTCGGCGGGCTCGGTTTCTTGCTCTTCTTTGTCATGTTTGTTGTTTCGGTCATAAAGGCGTTCCTTTCGATATCGTCTCATGACCTCAACACACAAGAAATCTGACAGGCTCGAGGCCGCCCTTCATTTCGGATCTCCTCGGAGCACGGTTGACGAGCATTCTCACTGTCGCACACGTGCGCCAACCCGTATTCATACTTCGCTGGCTTCTCCCCAGCAGCTTTGCGACAACCCGTTTCCGGGGGGAGGCGTCCATACCATCTGCCTCGCTCTAGTGACGCAGGTTGCCCGCAGGGCCTTCTGTACGTAGTGTCGACGAGGATCCTTCCTATCGTGAGCCGTACCGCATCGCCGGATTACGTTTCCATTCGATGGCCTCCTGGCAGCGGTGTGGCGTCAGCGAGGGAGCGATCACTTGGCATTGGTAGCCATGACCGGTGAGCTCGCGATACAGGCCATAGCCGGTTAGCCCCGCCTCGTACACCACGCTCACCTGTGCGGCTTCGCCGTACTTGCGCAGAACCTTCAACAGCGTCAGCACATCATGCCGGATTGTGCCGGCAAACGGTGCGGCTTCCCGACCGAGCTCGCACACTGCGATCGAGATCGCTGTCCTTGTGCACGTTCAGTCCGACAAAAAACTTGATAACCATGGTCCATGGCCCGTCTCCTGAAGTTCTGCGCCTGGCACCCCCAGGCGTATGTGGCTCGGCACACTTCGGTGCGCAACCCACGATACGCCAGACGGGCCCTCGCGGTGTTCAGTCAGCAGCGACCATTACGTCTAGTCGCTCGGGCGTTTTCGCTCGATTCAGTACGGCGCGAAAGGAGAAGACTACACTGTCGTTTCACGAACTCGTTCGGAGATCGAGATGACAGAAGATCAGCGCGACGCGGTGAGCATCGTCTATGGCTTGCATTCGACGCATGCGGACGATCAGATAACGTGTGCGATCTGCAAGACGACCGCTTATCAGTTTTCGAAAGACGCGCTCGGATGGGACTGGTTCACCGGTTTTCTCGACGAGACTGCGCACTTCTGTCCCGACTGCCGAGTACGACATTGGTCCTTCATCACTACGCTGCGGGGCCTTGCGTCGAGTCATCCTATATTGCGACCCGCGCATTCGCTCATGCAGGCACGCGATCAGTATTTGTCGGCGGTGAAGATTCGATGAATATCACCGAATACAAGAAGATCGCGCATCGACGCGGCGGTCGCCAAAACGAAAGGTCGACGGAGGTAAGCATGCGCTAAGGAAACTCGGCGAGATGCCGAAACCGAGTTCTCAGCAATTGCCTTTTTCGCTTGGCGGCGTCGGTGCCGACGAGCGGCGCGGCCGCCGGCGGGCGAAACGCAAGGCTCCCGTCAAGGTTTGCGTCGTCGAAGCGATCCATTCTCCAGAAGACAATTGTTGAATATCCACATCCGACGATAAGTAAGCATGGTAACCCGGCTCAATTCGCCAGTTGTGCCCGCGGAAGCTGCCTCCAGAGCGCTGCAGCGGCCTAAGTTTCACCGGCTGGCGGCCGTGCCGGCGGAAGCCGAATGGTTCGCCAATCTGGACAATCCGCGCACCCGCCGCGCGTACCGGATCGATCTGCAGGACTTCATGGGCTTTGCGGGGATTATGCGACCGGACGAGTTTCGCCTCGTAAACCGCGCACATGTGCTGGCGTGGCGCAAGACGCTCGAAGAGCGGGCGCTGTCGCGCGCCACCATCCGGCGCAAGTTGGCGGCGCTGTCGTCGCTATTCGAATACCTGTGCGAAAAGAACGCGGCCGCTCTCAACCTGGTCAAAGGGACGAAGCGGCCGAAGGTCGACGGCAACGAAGGGAAGACCCGGCGATCGGCGATCACCAGGCGTGCGCACTGCTCGATGCGCCGGACCCGGCAATCCTCAAGGGCAAGCGCGATCGCGCGCGGCTTTCGGTGCCGCTGCTTCACGGCCTGCGCCCCGAGGAGCTGTGCCTGTTGAAAGTGAAGGACATGAACGACCGGCGCGGCGTGTCGCATTTGCGGATCCACGGCAAAGGCAACAAACTACGCTATCTGCCGCTGAATCCGGACAGCGCCGATAAAATTCAATTCTACTTGGAAATCGCCGGCAACCGCGATGTATAGGACGCCCCGCACTTCCGGCTCGCCGACAAACGGGTGCGGCGCTCTCCGCCGATGGTGTCTACAAGATTGTGCTCGGCTACGTGGCAAAGTCTAGGATCAAGGTTCACGGTTTTCGCGTCCACAGTCTGCGGGCGACCGCCGCCACCAATACGCTCGAACACGACGCCGATATTGCCTCGGTCCAGGAATGGCTCGGCCACGCGAACTTCGCAAATGAAGCGTCGGACGCAGCAGGCCAGGGAAGATTCAAGAGAGCGATTCGCCTTGTGGATGCCTATCTAAATGTTTCGGGGCACAACACGCATACATTCGATTCTTGCATTCCGCGTGCGCCGTTCAACTTTCCGGCGAGCAGCTTTCTGCGACCGTATTCCCGGAAGCTGGCTGCTTTTGAAGGCCTGCGACTGCGTCGCATCAAAAAGGCGATGACGGACGCAGCTGTCAACAAACGGCTTTATCACCTCTGGTGGCATCCGCATAATTTCGGAAAAGACACTGCTCGAAACATCGAGTTTCTCAAGAAGATCGCCGAGCATTATCGCGCGCTGAACAGAACTTATGGCTTTCGCTCGTTGAACATGGGCGAACTGAGTGATTTGGGGGAAAACGCATGGAAAGCAATAAGCCGCGCGTAGTATTGCTATGCGGAGAAGGACTCTCGTCGGTCCTGATGTATAACAGCCTCGTGGGTGTCGTGAATATCGAGCGGGTCATCATGGAGGCCAAGCCTTCGGCGACCCGTTTGATATCGAGAAGGATCACGCGGCTGGGCGTATTCAGAACCGCCGGACAGTTGTTATTCGTGGTCACGAACAAGTTCGCCGCAAAGTTCTCGGCGAAGCGCGTCGATCAGCTTTTGCAGCGCTACGGGATGAATCGCAACGCGATACCGTCGCACGTGGTGTCGAAGGTGAGCAGCATCAACAGCGAGCAGGCGATCGAGGTGCTCAGGCAGGCCAGGCCGGACGTGGTGGTCGTCAACGGAACGAGGATTCTGTCACGGGATGTGCTGGCAGCCGTCGACGTCCGGTTCAACAACACCCATATGGGCATCACGCCGAAATATCGCGGCGTGCATGGCGGCTATTGGGCGCTCGCGAATGGCGATGTGGAAAACTGCGGGGTGACCGTTCATTTAGTCGATCAGGGTATCGATACCGGTGGAGTTCTTTATCAGCAAACGATACGTCCGGAAAAGCACGATAACTTCAATACCTATCCAATCCATCAATTGGCGGCTGCCGTTCCGCTGATGCGTGCCGCTATCGACGACGCTGTTACAAGCCGGGTTAATGTGCGATCGGGCGTGCTTCCCTCACGCCTGTGGTATCACCCGACGCTATTCGAATATGCGCGTCATTGGATGATCAAAGGGGTGAAATAGCGGGGATATGTAAAGGAGCGTTGATGCCGCCCACTTCAAACTCCAGCGCTCCTGCTTGCGCGCATGCCGCGCCCGCAGAATTTCGACCTGCTCGGTCACGCGATAAACCACGAAGTAATTCGGCATCACAACAAGTTCGCGCGTGCCCTTGATGCGCCCGGCACGATAGCGTTCGGATAGGTCGAAAGCGTATCGGCGCGCTCGCGGATCGTCTGTGCAAGCTCGATGGGGACGCCTGGATTGTCCTTGCTGATGTAGTCGATGATCGACAGCAACTGCTCGATGGCACGCGGCAACCACACGACGATCATGCACGACCCTTGTGCTTGGCCTTCTTCTGGATCTCAGCGACCTTCGCATCGAGCAGCGCCATCGCCTGCTCGTGCGCGATCTTCTGGACGTTCGGATCCCCGGCTTCGGCAAGGGCTTGCAGCACGTCCGCCTCGAACTCGGCGTCGCGTTCGGCGCGCTCGTGCCTGGCCTTCATGTCGGCCGACTGGTCCGGACGAGTCCAGGCGCGAGGCTTCGGTGCGTTAGCGTCCCAGTCCTCGAGCGCGAAACGGCCCGTCGCCACGCCTAGCTGACGCACGACTTTGAGCGCCTGGCCGGGATCGCGAAACGCGCGCCGCTCGCGGCCGTTCGACGTGACGAGTTCGGCCACGCCCGACTCGCGCGTTTCCAGCTCGATATAAAACGCGCCCTTATCGGCTCGCAGGAGGGCGGACAGCACGCCACCGGCTTTGACAGCGGCACTGGCTCGGGCAAGGTCGAACGAAGCGCGAGGCATGGCGGGTCTCCGGCTCGGAATTCCATAAAGAATAGCATCACGTTCCAGTCGAAAGTACTTGGCCGAGGGCCGAGCGCGACACGAGATCGGCTGCGCCAAGATTCCACGACGCTTAAGCGATCCGCGTGTCTTTTGTCGGCGCAATGCCGCGTGGTTTTGTTTCTGTGTGCAGATTGCCGCAGAAGGAGCGTGGCTTAGGCTCTAAAGTCGGGATCAAATACATAAAAACCGGAGACCAGCATGGCAATCAGTCAATCCAAGGAGCCAAGCTTTCTGCATTGAATGCCATACAGTCGTTTGTGCTTTCCAATTATATTCCCGTAAGGGTTCGTCATGAGCACAACCATAATAATTTCTACAGTTTCAGTCTGGCTTATCGTTGTTCTTTTTCTTTGCGCGTTGGTTCGAAGCGGGGCAATTCGAGAGCGCCAGCAATACAACAAGCTTGTCGCACTGAGGGACATTAAATGTCAAAGCGAGTCGGAGTTGAACTACTGGGGATCGGTAAAGAACGAGGGCGTTAAAAGCGTTCGCTCAGACTGGCCGGAGGTTCACGATCCCGCTGGCCGAAACGCAATAATGTGATGCAGATGGACGGTGTTTTCACCGTCCGGAAACACGCCTTAAGCTAAAACCGAGCGATCGGTTTTAGCTTGTCTTGCGTCGGAGCATTAGAACGCGGCCGGATTGCGGCAAAGAAAGTAAGTGTTGCCCCGAACAGGGGCAAGCCTTAAGCAGCTAAGCAGCTTTCGCACGCGTCCGCGTCTTCATCCCATCGATGAGCGTCAATCGCCCGGTGCGATTGAACGTGTGAACGCGATCGATACTCGCATCCCAGTTCGCCTCGATGCGACTCACCGGAGTTTCCTTGTAACTGGTCTCATCGATCACATCGATGCGTTGAAACGACATCGCGCGCCCGTACTTCCCGCTGCAATCCTGCGCAGGCCGATACCACTGCCCCTGGTGCTCGAAGATATTCCCGCCGGGCCGAGCCGACCGAATATCCGAAACGATCGGATTGCAAAGATGCGGATGCCAATCCTGCGTCAGCAACGAATCCGACCAGAACAAAAACAGCTCATCCGAAAGCGGCGCATGCTCGCTTTCCCGCATGCAGGCGAAGAGCCAGTACTTGCCATCCTGACGCCAGATCGTCGTATCGACGGCCATGACGTCGTCCATCAGGTTCATGACGTGTTCCCACTTATCCGGGAAATGCGTGCACCGATAGATCTCGATCGCCTTGCTCTCGTTCGTCTCCGGAATCATGTAGAGCTCGCCGTCCTCTTCGATCATGAAGGGATACGACAGGTGATACGGCCGCTCCAGAATCTTGACGGGTGGTAAGACCGGTTGATCGTTTTCATCGAAACGGATAACCGACAGATGCCCCCGGTTCTTCGAATACTCGAGCTCTTCGATAAACACCGCATACTCGCCATTTCTTTCGACGACGAACGGGTCCGCCCAAAAACGGTCCTTGGGCGGCAGCAATTCCTTGAACTCGAAAAGACGGTCAGGCAGATCGTCTTTCTTGCCGAAGTGATACAGCAGCATCCACTGTTCAAAGGTGCGCAGGCTGCTCGCCTTCTTCGCGGTGGTGCGCGCCAGCAACTGGCCGATGAACTTGCCATAGCCACCGCTGGTCTTCGGCTCGGCGATCTGCTCGCCGGAATAGAACGCCGGAACCGCTTCGGCCTTCGTGTACTTCATCCGGAAGTTTTCCACGCCAATCTGCTTCAACTCGCGCAACTTGCGCGGCGCGAACGAAAGCGTCTTCCAGTAGCAATGGCTGCGATTCCGGTGAATCGACACGGGATACGTCATCGACCACGATCTTTGCAGCGTATGCTCGCGCTCGCCGGCGCGGGTCTGGAACTGCAAGGCTGAGGCCGTCGTCGTGCGGTCGAGCAGGATGTCCCACACGCCGACGGGTCCAGCGCGCTCGACAGGTTCATCGCCATGCCGATACGACCAGATGCCGCAAGAAGCGGTATCGAAGATCTCGCCGCAGGGACGCAGCGGCCCGAGCCGCAGGAAAACGGTGATGCCGTAGCCCGCGATTCGCGTCAAATCGCGCACATCGAAATGGTCACCGCATTCCTTGCTTTCCACTTCGACGTTCAACGTCGGCACGTTCGGCAGCGTCGCCGCCAAAGGCGCGGCCTCGAACGCGTCGTGGCTGACCTTGACGAGCCGCTTGTCGAGCGCCATCCACAGCGACAGCAGCCACGGATTCGCCTGCGACGCGCTCTTCTGCGCCGGCATCGGCTGATACGCGTACTTGACGACGAGGGCGATTTCGATGCCCTCCTCCGCGGCGATCAGCCCCACC
>NZ_FCOL02000098.1 GCF_001544515.1 Caballeronia terrestris | reverse complement strand
GCAAGCACGATGTCCACTGGTGGTCATCGAGTTTCCTTCTCGCGTTAAAGCATGTCGAGCAGGATCAAGGGCTAGATCGCAACGCCAAGTCCAGGCAGTCGGTACGCGATACCCGCGCCTGAAAGAAAACCGACTATCAACTATACGCATGCGGCTCAGCTGTTGAGCGTTGACTATCAATGGTACTAAAACTCGTGATCCTCGTTGTAGCCACCTTCGCCCGCGCCGAGGTCGGCGAAATCGTGCACGAACTCAATGGCCGCAATCCACTTGACCATCTTGAAGCCGAGTTCGTTCTCGCAGCGCAGCCGCAACGGCGCGCCATGCAGTACGCTGAGCGGTGCGCCATTCATCTCGTAGGCGAGCATCGTCAATTCGTGCCGCATGTTGGCGATTCTGTGCACGTCGTAGTAGCGTCCGCCATCGCCCCCATCGGCCAGTGAATAGAACACCGCGTAGCGGGCGTCGGCCGTCGGTTTCACCAGACCGAGCAGATGACGCATCGGAACGCCGCCCCACCTGGCGACGCCGGACCATCCCTGAATGCAGAAATGCGTGGTGATCTGTTCCTGCTTCGGCATCGCTTTCAGCTCTGCGTATGTGAGCTCTACCGGCTTTTCGACCAGACCATCGATTCTCAGCCGGTAATGCGCGAAACCGTCCTTCACGAGCTCGTCAAACTCTGCGACACCGGCATCGTCCCGTTGGGCCAGAAGTACGGCGAGATGTCCTGTTCGGTGAGCTGTCCTGTTCGGTGAGCTGACTCGTCGGGCCCCACCACTGCGTAACGATATTGAAAGGCCGGACCGAAGGGCAGTCGAGGCCGCATCGGGAATCACTTCCCAGGTCGTCGGCACGAGCCGCAGCCACTGGCCGGTCGTGAACAGCACCGCGTAAAAGACGATGCCGTTGATCATCCAGAGCAGCGCAATCGAAAATGCCACCATCTGGCAAGACCAATGGAGTGACGGATTTCAGGAATTCCGAGCCACGCGGGTAGCGTGACCGAATCGTCCTTCGCGGTCGTACGCAATTGCTGATTGCGAACGGTGTTACCGATTCGCAAAAAGTACAGCAGGCGTTTGGCGGCACTTGGTGATCGGCGTTTTTTGACTTGCTGGCCGTCGTTACCTCATCCAAGACAGGGCTCAGCTTTCGAACTGAGTCCGTCGCCGGATTCGTTCGATCCGGCACCTGGGAGCTTCGGCATTCAGCGCAGGCACGAGGGCTTCCCAAGCCGATAATCGATCCGGCTTGGGTTACGCGAGGGCGGCTTTGCCGGGCCGTGTGCCATGATCTGGGGATTCGAGTAATCGCGGAAGAGATCGAGACGCGCGGCGCACGCGACTTCTTCGCGGCGAACGGCGTGGCGCTGATGCAGGTGTAACTTTTTGCGAAGCTGGCGTGCAGGGAGGTTCCTGATATCGGCGAGGCTGCGTTCGCAGTATGAACCGCGAACGCCATTACAGGGAAAAGAATCAGCCGAGCGCCGTCACCGTGATTTCGACCAGCAAATCCGGCGCCGCCAGTTGCGACTGAACCGTCGCGCGCGTCGGCGCACAGCCTTCGGGCACCCACGCGTCCCACACCTCGTTCATGCCCGCGAAGTCGCGCCCGATGTCCGAGAGCCACACCTGAGCCGAGACGAGCCGCGTCTTGTCGATGCCCGCCTTCACCAGAAACCCGTCGATCTTGTCGAGCACCTGGCGGGTCTGCGCTTTCACGTCCGGCGTGCGGTCGTTCGCCGTCTGTCCTCCGATGAATACGAGCCCCGCCGCCTTGACGACACGGCTCATGCGCTGATTGGTTTCGATCCTGACGATATCGGTCATACGTTGAAGCACTCCTTTGCGGGTTGACGGGCGCACCGGACGGCGCGCGCCGGGGTTCACTGCACCATCGGACCGAAGCGGTCGATGGCGAACGCATCGAGCGGAAGGGAAGGCCGTCCGTCGAGCACGAGTTCAGAGACGAGGCGGCCGCACCCCGGACCGAGCTGGAAGCCGCTGCCGCAATAGCCGAACGAGTAGGTCAGGTTCGACGCGCGGCGGCTCGGCGAGATGATGGGCAGCGAATCGTCGGTGAAGGCTTCGACGCCCGCCCACGCGCGATTGATGCCGAGATGCCGCAGATGCGGAAACAGGTCGACCACTGTATTCGCGCTCTTCACGAGCCGCGCGAAATCGACTTCGCCGTGCCGCGCGGCGAGATCGGCGATGCCGATCAGTTTGCCGCCGATCACGACCGTCCCGTTGTCGAACTGTTTGAACGACAGCGGCCGGCCGGTCGCACCGAGCGTCGAGCGGCAGAACGGCGCGACGCGATGCGTGACCATCAGCATCAGTCCTTCCGGATGCACCGGCACGGGTTCGCCGACTTGCCGCGCCAGCTCGCCGGCCCACGCGCCCGCCGTCACGACGAGCTTCCCCGCCGCGAACGTGCCTGACGGCGTGTGCGCGAGCCAGCGCTCGCCGTGCTGCTCGATGGACCCGACGGGAGTCCCCTCATGGAAAATCGCGCCGTGCTTTTGCGCCGCGAGGCGGAACGCCGTGGTGGCCCGGAACGGCAGTGCATAGCCGTCGCGCTCGACCCAGACGCCGCCTGTCACGTGCGGCGCGATGTTCGGCTCGATGTCGAGGAGCGTTTCGCGATCGATCAGCTTTTCGTGGGTGAAGCCGTGCGCTTCGAGCAATTCGACCCGCTCGCGACATTCGTCGAGTTCGGCTTGCGTTTCGGCGATTTTCATCTGGCCAGACGGCACGAAGCCCGCATCGTCGCCGATGGTTTCAGCGAGCGTGTGCCAGATTTCGCGCGACATCAGCGCAAGCGGAATTTCCGGCAGCGGCCGCCCGAGTGTTCGCACGCCGCCCGCGTTCACGCCCGACGCATGGCGGCCGACGTACTCGGCTTCGAGCACCGTCACGCTTGCGCCGCGCCGCGCCATATGGAAGGCGCTGCTCGACCCGTGCAGGCCGCCGCCGACGACCAGCACATCCGTTTCTCGCACCGGTTGCAATGGCTTATTCACCGGCAAGCTCTCCGAGCGTGAGCGGCTTGATCGGCGGACGGATGCGGTAGTAGCCGACCGTTTCCGGTTCCACGCTGCGCGCCTGCGCGATCACCTCGGTGACGGTCAGGCCGCACAGGCGCCCCTGGCACGGACCCATGCCGCACCGTCCGAACGATTTCGCCTGGTTCGGCCCCAGGCAGCCCAGTTCGACGAAGCCGCGCACGTCGCCCGCAGTGACTTCCTCGCAACGGCAGACGATTACATCGTCGGCGGGGATGCGGTTGGCGTCGCGCGGACGGTAGAGGCTGTCGAGGAACGGGCGGATGCGCATCACGTCCGCGAGCTTGCGGCGATGCGGCGCGGCCTGGCGGTCGCGGCTCGCCGTATCGATGGCGCCGAGCTGCGCCGCGACCGCGAGCGCGCTCAATTCGCCTTGCTCGGCCGCCGCCAGCGCGCCGCCGATGCCGGAACCATCGCCCGCGATGAAGATGCCGGGGACATCGAGTTCGCCCCACCCATCGGTGGCGGGCGTGAAGCAGAGTTGCGCCGCGTCCCAGTGATGCTTCGCGCGCAGCGCCAGCGTGAACTGTGTGTTCGGCACGACGCCCTGGTGCAGCAGGATCACGCTCGCCTCGATGCGATGCGCTTGGCCGTGCGTCGTGAAATACAGTGCCGCCGCGCGCTCGCTGCCGTCCGCGCCGCGCACCGCTTCGATGCGCAGATCGTCGGCGGCTTCGTGCATCGGCACGCCCGCTTCGCGCAGCGTGCGCATCAGCTGCAGGCCCTTGCTCAGGAACGGCCACGCGCGTACCGCGGAAAGCAGATGCCGCTTCGCGCGCCAGCGGTCCTCATGGCGCGTCGTATCGACGAGCGCGCGGATCGGCACGCCCGCCCGCACGTATTGCCAGGCGAGCAAATACAGGAGCGGCCCGCAGCCGACCAGCACCGGCGGCTCGGCGGGCACTTCGCCCGCGCTTTTGAGCAGGATCTGCGCGGCGCCCGCGGTCAGCACGCCGGGCAGCGTCCAGCCGGGGATCGGGAAGGGCCGCTCTAGCGCGCCGGTCGCGAGGATCACGCGCTTCGCCTCGAAGCTGTCGACCTTGCCGTCCTTCAGGTAATGGACGCGGCGTTCGCGCGTCACCTGCCACACCGACGCGTTGGCGACATGCCGCGCACCCGAGCGCACGAAAGCCTGCGCTAGCGCGGCGCCTGCCACATAGTCGGGTCCGAGAATCTCGCGGCGGCGCGCATCGGTGCGCTCGATCGCGCGATAGATCTGCCCGCCGACCGCGTCCTGTTCGTCGAGCAGCACGACGCTCAAGCCCAGCGCCGCCGCACGCGCGGCCGCGTTCAAGCCGGCCGGCCCCGCGCCGACAACGGCCACATCGACTTGTTCAGCGACCATGAGCGTTCTCCAGCGATGCGGCTGCGACCGGCGGCAGATCGCGCGCGCCTTCCTGCGAGCGGATGCGCATGCCGTCGCGCACTGTCACCATGCAGCTCTGGCGGCTCGGCACGCCGTCGATTTCGACGAGGCATTCGAAGCACGCGCCCATCATGCAGTACGGCGCGCGCGGGGCGCCGGAGACGGGCGTCGCGCGAAAGCGGTCGATGCCAGCCGCGAGCAGCGCGGCGGCGACCGAGCGGCCGCCAGGCACACGCAGCGGCCCATCGTTGAACGAAATGTCGATGAGCGCATCGGCGCCGGGCAGGGCCCTGAAAAGTGGTTTCGAAGTCATGGCGTATTCAGTGAGCGGGAGTCGGGTGGGCGCGGGCACCGGCGAAGCGGCCGCCGGCGAAGACGGCGATGTCGTCGGGCATCGCGGCGCCCGCGATCCACGGCGCGATGCGCATCGCGTGGGCGGCGGCAAGCGTAACGCCGCTATGACAGGTCACGACGAACGAGCCCGGATGCCGCGCCGATTGTTCGTAGATCGGAAAGCCGTCGGGACTGTAGACGCGCAGCGCGGCCCAGGTCCGCACGATCCGCACATTCTTCAGCAGCGGAAACGCGCGCACGCCGCGTTGCGCGATGTTTGACAGCACGTCGGTGGTGGTGAAGTCGTTCAGGCCAACTTCCTCCATCGAATCGCCGAATTGAACGCTGCCTTCGTCGGTCTGGCGGACGTTCATCGTCGGGTACTGCAGGAACGGCGCGACGCGCTCGCTGACGAGCACCTGTCCGCGATTGGGCGCGACCGGCGCATGCAGGCCGACCTGCGGCGCAAGGGCGCGGTTGCCGAGCCCCGCGCACAGCACGACGCGCGACGCGCGCCACACGCCGCGCTTGCCGTGCACCGTGAACGCGCCGCCTTCCGGCACGATGCGCTCGGCGCCGTCGCCGCTTGCGAGCGTCACGCCGTGGCGCTGCATCCCGGCGTGCAATGCGCGCAGGAGCTTGAGCGGATTGACGTGTCCGTCCATCGGCGTGTAGCTCGCGCCGACCACTTCCGGGCCGATCGCGGGAAGTAATTCACGCAGCTCTCGCGCGTCGAGCAATTGATACGGATAGTCGCCGCCCAGTTCGCTTTGCAGCGTCGAGAGGCGCCTTTCGCGCTCGGCCAGTTCGTCGCCCGAGAAGCACAGGTGAAAGCCGCCGGGCTGGCTCAACGCGACATCGATACCGGTTTCTTCGAGCAAGCCCGAAGCGAGTGCGGGCCAGCGCGTCGCCGAGCTGCGCGACCAGCGTGCGTAGGGTGTCATGCCGTAGCCCTTGCCCTGGATCCACACGAGGCCGAAATTGCCGCGCGAGGCCCGAAAGCCGCCGTCGTCCTGATCGACGACCGTGACCTTCGCGCCCTCGCGCGCGAGCCCGTACGCGACCGCCGAGCCGACCAGCCCGCCGCCGAGCACGAGCACGTCCGGGCTGGCGGAAGTATTGCCTTTCATTGAGCTTCTCCGATAAGAATGCGGTCGAGGCCGACCATGCGGTCGAGCAGCACCATCAGCACGACCGTGCCCACGATCATCACCGCCGACACCGAAGCGACGAGCGGATCGATCGTCTGCGCGATCTGGTTGTACATGGCGACGGGCAGTGTGGTAGTGCCGGGCGTGGCGACGAAGATGGTCATCGTCAATTCGTCGAAGCTCTGGATGAACGAGAGCACCCAGCCGCCCGCGACGCCCGTGCGGATCATCGGCAGTACCACGCGGCGAAACGCCGTAAAGCGGCTCGCGCCGCAGGAAAGCGCGGCGCGTTCGGCATCGCGATCGAGGCCGACTGCCGACGACAGCGCGAGCCGCAGCGCATACGGCAGCACGACGACGACGTGGGTCGCGGTCAGCGCCCAGAACGAGCCGCTCAGATGCAGCAACGACAGAAAGCGCAGGAACGCGATGCCGAGCACGACGGCCGGGATCATCATCGGCGAGAGGAAGAAGCCCATCAGCGCGGCGCGGCCGGGAAAGCGGTAGCGGGCGATCGCGAGCGCGGCCGGCACCGCGAGCAGCACGCCGATCGTCGCGGCGGCGAACGCGAGCCGCACCGAAAGCCAGAACGCCGCGACGATGTCGCCGTTCTCGACGATCGCCCGGAACCAGCGCAGCGACGCGCCGTTGAATGGCATCGAGATGAAACCCTTGTTGGTGAACGCGACCAGCATCACGACGACGAGCGGCGCGAGGATGAACGAGAGAAAAAGCGCGTTGTAGAACAAGCCCCAGAATCCGTTTTGTTTCATATCGGCCTCGGCGCGGTCAGTCGAAAATGTGCTTGAAACGGCGCTCGGCAAGGCGGCTGCAGCCCATCACGATCGCCACGTTGGCGATCAGGAGCAGCACCGCGATGCTCGCGCCGAGCGGCCAGTTGAGCGTGCCGAGGAACTCGTCGTAGGCGGCGGTCGCGACCACTTTCAGGCGCCGTCCACCGATCAGCGAGGGCGTCGCGAACGCGGAGGCCGAGAGCGCGAACACGATGATCGAACCCGACAGCACGCCCGGCATGATCTGCGGCAGCACCACGCGGCGGAACACGCGAAACGGCGAGCCGCCGAGCGACAGCCCCGCCCATTCGACCTGCGGATCGAGCTTTTGCAGCGTCGCCCAGACCGACATCACCATGAACGGCACGAGCACGTGCGTGAGCGCGATCACCATGCCGGTCATCGTGAAGACGAGGCGCACCGGTTCCGACGTGATGTGCAGCGCTTGCAGCGCGTTGTTCAAGACGCCGTTGTTGCCGAGCAGGATCTGCCAGCCGAGCGTGCGCACCACGACCGAGATCAGGAGCGGCCCGAGCACGACGAGCAGGCACAGCGACTGCCAGGGCCGCTTCATGCGCGCGAGGACGATCGTCTCCGGCACGCCAAGCACGATGGAGAGAAGCGTAACCGAGAACGCGAGTCCCGCCGTGCGCAGGAAGATGGTGCCGTAGTAGGGATCGGTCACGACCTCGACGTAGTTCACCAGCGTGTAGGCCGTCTGCACGCCCGCGATGTCGCTGAAGACGCGAAACGACAGCAAAAGCGTCAGCACAAGCGGCACCAGCAGCAGCGCGCCGAACAGCAGCAGTGCGGGCGCAGACAGCAGCCACGGCGCGGCGCCGCCGCGCGTGTCGTCAAGCGTGGCCATGAGCGTTCTCCCGTCCGAGGATGCGCAGGTCGTTGTCGCTCCAGGCGACGCCCACTTCGTTGCCTTCCGAAGGCGGCGGCGCGCCGTAGTTCGGCTGCGCGACACGCAGCGTGCCGAGGCTCGTCTCGATCTCCAGCAGCCACTGGTTGCCGACAAACACGCGCGTCACGATGCGTCCGCGCACGCGCGCGACGCCGTTCGCGAGGTGCACTTTCTCCGGACGGATGTAGACGTGCACGGGCCCTTCGATCGCGCGCCCTTCGTGCGGCACCTTGAGCGTGGTGCCGGCGACATCGACTTCGGTGCAGCGCGGGTTGCGCCGCAGCACTTCGCCCGCGAACGTGTTGGTCTTGCCGAGGAACGTCGACGCGAAAGGTGTTTCCGGCCGCTCGTAGGCCTCGAACGGCGTGCTCAACTGCGCGATCCTGCCGCGATGCATCACCGCGATGCGGTCGCTCATCGTCATCGCCTCGACCTGGTCGTGCGTGACGAGGATCGTCGTGATGCCGAGGCGCTTCTGGATCGCGCGCAATTCGATGTGCATCTCCTCGCGCAGCTTCGCATCGAGGTTCGACATGGGTTCGTCGAGAAGCAGTAGTTCGGGCTGCATCGCGAGCGCGCGCGCAATCGCGACGCGCTGACGCTGCCCGCCCGAGAGCTCCTTCGGATAGCGCGCATCGAGCCCCTTCAGGCGCACGAGATCGAGCGCTTCGGCGACGCGCACCGCGCGCTCGGCGCGCTTCACGTTGCGCATCTCGAGCCCGAAACCGACGTTGCCCACCACCGTCATGTGCGGAAAAAGAGCGTAGCTCTGGAACACGACGCCCATGCCGCGCTTTTCCGGGCGCTCGTTCGTGATGTCGCGGCCGTCGAGCGTGATGCGGCCCGCGCTCGGCGTGACGAAGCCCGCGATCATCTGGAGCGTCGTGGTCTTGCCGCAGCCGGACGGCCCGAGGAGCGACAGGAACTCGCCGCGCTCGACCGCGAGATCGATATGCTCGATCGCCATGAAGTCGCCGTAGTGCTTCGAGATGCCTTGGAGTGTCAGGAAGGTCATGTGCGTCGGATCGTCGGATGATGGGGGCTGCATAAGCCGGCGGCAGATGCGAGAGGCATCGGCCGCCCAGCCGCTTATCGTTCGACGGAACGGTTCCAGCGCTCCGTCCACTTGGTGCGATGCTGGTTGACCGTGGTCCAGTCCATTGCAATCAGCTTGCCAATCTGCTCCGGGCCGTAGGGCACGCGCGCGGCGATTTCCGGCGCGAGCTTGACCGTCTTGTTGACCGGGCCGAGGCCGATCGCCTGCGCCTGCATCGCCTGCACTTCGGGGCTCAACAGGAACTGGATGAACTTCTGCGACAACTGCGGCTGGGCGTTCTCCGCCACCGCGCATGCGGCCACCTGCAGCGCCACGCCGCCTTCCTTCGGATAAACGAACTTGAGCGGGAAGCCCGTGTTCTGCAGCGCGACCGCGCGGCCGCTGCCGTAGGGCGCGAGGATCACGTCGCCGCTTTGCATGAGCCCGTCCATTTCGCCGGGCGTCGGCGCCCAAGAGAGCACTTCGGGCGCGACCTGCTTGGTCATCACCGCGAAGCCGGGGTCGATGTTCTTCTCGCCGCCGCCGTTCATGCGCGCGAGCATCACGAGTGTGTGCAGGCCGTAGGTGTTCGTGATCGGCGGTACGCCGAGCTTGCCCTTCAGGCGCTTGTCGGTGAGCACCTGCCACGAGTCCGGGGCGGGCAGGCCGAGCTTCTTGAACGCTTCCTCGTTATAGCCGATGCCCGTCGCCACCATGCCCACGCCAACCGACGTCGGGCCGAGCTTCGCGAGCGGATAAAGGTCTTTCATGACCGGCGCGTCCTCCACTTTCGCGCACAGGCCGAACTGCATCGCCTGGTACATCGGGCCGTCGTCCATCACGGCGACGTTGATCTGCTGGTGGCCCTTTTGCGCCTGCAACTTCGCGAGCGTGTCGCTGGAATTGCCCGCCACGTAGACGATCTTGACGTTGTTCGCCTTCTCGAACGCCGGCATAATCTTCTGCCGATATAGCTGTTCATTCGACCCGCCCACGTTCGCCACGTAGAGCGTGGTGTCCGCCTGCGCGAGTGCCGGCCCGAAGAGGGCAAGCGCGCCAAGCGCGGCGGCGAGCGCGCGGACAGGGGAGCGGCTTTGTTGCATGTGTTTCATGAACACTTCTCCATTCGATGTGGGGTTCGCGTGGCGGGAGGGGACCGTCCGTGATACAAGTCTCGCGCGATCGACCCATATCGTCCAATACGAATAAAATAACGACCCATACACCATTGATATGGGATGGAGCGAATGAACCTGAAGCATATCGAGGCGTTTCGCGCGGTCATGGTCGCGGGTTCGATGACGGCCGCCGCCAAGGAGCTGTTCACGTCGCAACCGAACGTGAGCCGGCTCATCTCGCAGCTCGAGCGTGAGACCGGCCTGCTGCTTTTCCAGCGCAGCGGCGTGCGGCTGATACCGACGAGCGAAGGCAACGCGTTCTTTCGCGAAGTGGAGCGCGCGTATGTGGGCCTGCAAGGGCTTGCGAATGCGGCGGCGCAGATTCGCAATCTGGGCAGCGGACGGTTGCGCATCGCGGCGATGCCCTCGGCGGGGCTCACGCTCGTGCCGCACGCGATCAAGCGTTTCCACGACCTATATCCGGAGGTGACGGTGTCGCTGCACGTGAATTCGTCGGGTACCGTCAATCACTGGACGGCGTCGCAGTTCTGCGATCTGGGCGTCGCGGTGTATATCAGCGAGGCGTCGAATTGCGAGGTCGAACTGCTTTCGAAGGTGTCGGCGGTCGCGGTGATGCCGGCGGCGCACCGGCTCGCGAAGAAGGTGACGCTCAAGCCCGCGGATTTTCAGGGGGAGCCGTTCATTTCGCTATGTCACGGCGACGGCACGCGTGCGCAAATGGACGAGATGTTCGAGCGTGCGGGCGTCGAGCGCGTGCTGGCGATCGAAGCGCAATACGCGGCCATCTGCTGCGAGATGGTGCGCTGCGGGATGGGGTTGACGCTGGCGCATCCGGTCGTCGCGCGGGACTTCGCCGGGCCCGACATCGCGATCCGGCCGTTTTCACCGGCCGTGCTGTTCCCGACTTATCTACTGTTTCCGCCGCACCGGCCGCGCGAGCGGCTCGCGATGGCGTTCACCGATGTGCTTCGCGCGGAGCATGACGAGACGCTCAAGGGGTTGGGGAAAGGCAGGGGGCAGCCAGGGAATGGGTGAACGGCACGGGGCGGGTGAGGCGCGCGCGCCGTTCACGCGCGGACGATGCCGCGATCAACGGACGCCCACCGGATCCTGCGCGCCGGCCTCGTTGCCGTGAGCACGCGCGCAGCACCGCCGCGACGAGCAGCGCGCCCAGCACCAGTCCGTGGCGAGGCTCGACGAAGCAACGGTCTCGCTCAAGTTGAGGCGCCCCCAGAAGAATGGCTCGATTGCCGAGGGCCGAATTAGGTTGCAGCGAAAGGTCAGGCGGTAGCAACGAATGCCTCGCCGTTCTGTAAAGGGTCTCGCTCGTCGCCAGCATGTCGCAATCGTCGTTGAGACGCGCCAGTATGTACGGAGAACGCATGAGCACAAAAATGGTCATTGAACATGAACCGGAAATCGGCTTCGAGGTCGTCAATCGAGTGGCGATCGTCACCCTAACCGCCCGCGCGCTCTGAACGCGCTCTCGCATGAAATGATTGGCCGTCTGTCGCAGGTGTTCGAACGCTGCCGCACCGAAGATGCGATTCTCGCGGTCGTCCTACGCGGCGGAGGCAAAAAAGCCTTCTGCGCTGCTGGTGACATCCGCGCACTCTACGGGTCCGTGCGGAGTGACGCGACGCGTGACAAGACGTGGCTCCAATTTTTCATTGACGAATACCGCGTCGACTATGCGATACACAACTTTGAGAAGCCGGTAGTGGCGCTTTTGGACGGCATCGCGATGGGGGGGGCGGTATGGGGCTCGCCCCAAGGCGCTGCACTCCGTATCGTGACCGAGCGCACACGCATGGCGATGCCCGAAACGCGCATTGGCATGCTGCCTGATGTCGGGGCGACGAATTTCATGGGTAAGATGCCGCTCGACATGGAGCTGTACGTTGGTCTCACCGGCGCAATGCTCTCCGGTGCCGACGCGGTTGCATGCGGTCTCGCGGATATTTGCGTGCCATCGCCGTGGCTCTGCGACTTCGTGCAGCGCCTTGAGACGCTGCACTGGGATGGACGTGAAGAGGCAATCGATTCGCTGCGGCGCGCGTTCGTACCGCCGGCAAACACTGAGGTGCATCCCCAACTCGAAGCGCACCGCGAGCAGATCCGGGCACATTTCAGCGCCGCGGGCGGCATCGAGTCAATCGTCCGGAGCCTGCAACAGGATACGCCCACCGATTGGTCTACGGCGACGCTCGCCAATCTCACGAGCAACTCGCCGTGCATGCTGGAGGTGACCTATCATGCGCTGCTGCGTGGCCGCCAGTTGGCGCTTGCCGACTGCTTCCGCATGGAACTAGGAATCGTGTATCGAGCGATCTCCGAGGCGATTTCCTGAGGGCGTGCGTGCTCTGATCGTCGACAAGGACCAACGGCCTCGCTGGGAGCCAGTGACGCTTGCCGAGGTGCACGCCAACCGGGTCCAATACTTTCTGGCGTCGCCATGGCACGGTGACATGCACCCGCTAGAAGATCTTGGCGCATCGTGACCCGAGGTCTGTTGCAGCGCGGATCCACTTTCGCACATGTTTTATCCGAACTTTCCTAGCTCGCAAGTGCGGGCATCAGCGCTGCTAGGGCGCCCGCGACTGTCCATCCGGCTGATGGTCGCGCTGCTCTACCTGAAACACGCGTACAACGAAAGCGATGATAGGTTTGCGGCTTCCCTCGCGCTGCAACCGCGACGCCATTCAGGGGCCGCTGTGGTACGGTGGAACATCAAACCTGGGCCCGGCTTTCCGCGGCGTGTCGCCGAGCCACCTTTCGATTCGACCGGATCTGACGCGATTCGTTTGAGACGCATTCACTCCTCGGGCAACGATTGATGGTTGGAAACCAGCCCGAGTCAACAGGCTTCTTCATCTTGACCAACTCTCTCATGGCAAAACGGGCGCTCATCATCGGGGCAAGCGGCATCGTCGGCAGCAGTCTGGCCGACCAGTTGCTTTCGACCGGCTGGACGGTTGCAGGACTCTCGCGCGGCCGAACGGCCGTGTCGCCGGCCATGGAATCGATTACAGCCGATCTGACTTCGGCTGACTCTGTTAGCAAGGCGCTCGCCGGCCGAGCATTCAGCCACGTGTT
>NZ_FCOL02000097.1 GCF_001544515.1 Caballeronia terrestris | reverse complement strand
CCGTACCGGGCGCCGACCTCGCTCGCTTGTTCTCGCGCTTTTTGTCGGCTCGCGCGACGTCGGGCGAAAGTCGACCCGCTTCGGCCGCCCGGGCCTTACCGCGGAAAGGGCGGCTTCTCAAGCGTAACGGTCGTTCGCGCGTCATGTCAGTCCGCAGTCGTTTAACGACTGCAAGCGATTCACGTCCGCAAAAATTTTCAAACTTACACACCTCAGATCGTCTTAGTAGCATCGTGCCAGGCGTATTGGCGGCAGTGGGAATTCAGCTTTATCGTAAAGTGTCGCTCCTTTGGAAGCGCACTGGTAAGCAAGTCGATTTGCCGCGCGTTGGAAGACGCGCCGCGGGATTTCGCGACCGAGTTCGATAGGCAGCGGCCGGTGAGCCTGGCGACGAACGGGTGTGGGCGGCCGGGACCCGCGCCCTAGTCGATTTGGACTGCGGGCCGCCCTGTTCGAACAACTTGCCGCGGATCGCGCTCGATCGTGAGGCATGGCGGCCCCATTTCCGGTCAGGTTCGCTTTTCCTTACAGTTCGTTCTCGCAACCGACAATGTGGCTCTTATTCAACGAAACACCATTCGCTGCAGAAAGGACCTGGACGCGCGACGAGGCTGGAAGGGAGTTCTGGCTCGTGGCTATCAAGGCAGCCTTTGAGATCTTTCCCGATGGGGGCCAGGCTCCTTTGAAGGAGCAGATTCCGGTCAGACGGGCCCCGGTTTTTGCCGGTGACCCGACGCAGACTGAATTACTGGAGGAATCTGACTTCAACCTCGAGAAAACCGGCACCGACGTGCTCGTCGCTGGCCACGCGTATGTCCCGAGTGGGAAACCGGCTGTCGAGACAGTCGTCCGGATGAGGCTTGCCGACCTCGACAAGTCGCTTCGCGTCACCGGCGACCGCATGCTCGCGGACAGCTTGGTCTCAATCAGACCAAGCCGACCGCAGCCGTTCAGCCGGATGCCGATAACCTGGCGCCGTGCCTTCGGCGGCACTGACATGCAGGCATCGAAACCGGCATGGGAGCCGCGCAATCCGGTAGGCACCGGCTTTGCGGTCGAATCGCGCCACCTCCTTGGGCGGCCGGCTCCTAACTTCGAGTACCCGGACGCACCGTATCGCGGCCCCGCGAACGGGCGGCCGGCGGGCCTCGGGCCGGTTGCCCGCCACTGGCTCCCCCGGTTGAAACATGCCGGAACCTATGGAACCGACTGGGAGGAAAACCGCGACCCGCTGCCGCCGAGGGACTTCGATCGGAAGTTCTATCAGTGCGCGCCCGAGGATCAACAAACCCGGACGCCACTGGTCGGCTTCGAGCACGTCCAACTCAGCAACCTGACCTCAGACGGCTTCCAGCAGTTCCTGCTGCCGCGCATAACGTTCGACCTTGTTACCCAGTTCTACAATCGGCCAGATCGTCGTCACAGGGCCACCATCCATACACTGTGGCTGCTGCCCGACCAACGACGCTTCGTGATCGTGTGGCTTTCCGCGCTCCCGTGTCCCTATGACGAGGAACGGCTGAAAGGCACCACAGTTCGGCTCAAGAGGCAAATCGGCGTGCCGGCTTCCTTCAGTGCAACGGGGGTTTGGATACCGTAAATGGCAGACAGCGCTTCTATCGTGGTCATCGGCGTCGGTGCCCGCACGCCGCTCGGATTTTCCGCAGCTGCTAGTGCCGCGGCAGTGCGCGCGGGCATTTCTGTCATCCAGCACCACCCGTACATGGTCGATCGTTTCGGGGAGCCGATGAAGGTGACCCGCGACTTCGCGATCGAACCGAGCGTTCTCGGGCCGTCCCGCGCGGTCGAGCTTGGGCTGGCTCCAGCGCTCGACGCGCTGTCGGCGCGACAGGGTGCGCGGCGATCGGAAGCAGTGTCGGTACTGTTAGCGACCGGCGAAGAACGGCCGGGCCAATCTGAGGGTTACGCCGCCGAAGTCTATGCTCGGCTCCAGTCCCGATTGGCGGGCGAGATGGTAATGGAAAGAGGCGGTTTCATAGCAGGTGGGCATGCTGGCGGGATTCTCGCCCTGCTCCATGCCCGAAAGGCGCTTTCGCAGGGCAAGGCGAGGCTCTGCCTCGTTGGCGGGATCGACAGCTATCTGGAACCCGAAACGCTGGGGTGGCTGGATGAAAATGAGCAACTGCATTCGGAAGGCAACATTCACGGCTTCTGCCCTGGCGAGGGCGCCGGTTTCTGTCTGTTGAGCACGCTGCGGACGGCTCGGGAGCTAGGTTGCCGCCCGCTGCTGGAACTGGTCGCGGTCGCCGCTGCCCGGGAGGAAAACCGCATCAAGACTGAGACGGTATGTCTGGGCGAGGGTCTCGGCGCGGTCTTTCGGTCTCTGTTCGATCAGGTGAACGTCGGAACGGACCCGGTTGATCGCATAATTTGCGATATGAACGGCGAGCGCTATAGGGCCAACGAGTACGGGTTTGCTGTACTGCGCAGTAGGCGGCGGTTCCGTGATGCTGCCGATTTTGAGACACCGGCGGATTGCTGGGGCGACGTCGGCGCAGCCTCCGGACCGCTTTTCGTCAGCCTCGTCAGCGAGTCGGTAGCACGCGGCTATGCCAAGGGGCCTCTGTCGCTGATATGGGCCAGCTCGGAGAATGGCAGCCGGGCTGCGGCGCTGCTGCGACAGCCCGAGGAGGCGCGCTGATGCCGACACACATCATAGTCAACGGCTTGGGCTTGACCTATAAGGGAACGGTCGGGGTTTCGACTGCAACCATTCCAGACGTCTGCAAAACCCCGAGCCCCGGCGGACCGGTTCCAATTCCCTACCCGAATTTCGCTCAGCAATCGTCGCTGGAAGACGGAACGACAACGGTCTTCGCAAAGGGCGAAATGATCGCCGTCAAAGGTTCGCACTATAGCTCCAGCTTTGGTGACGAGGCGGGCACAGCGGGCGGTGTGAAATCCAACGTCAATATGAAAGCGACGGATTGGATCACCTATTCCTTTGACGTCAAGATGGACGGCAAGAACGCGTGCCGTCACACTGACAAGAAATTTCATAACAACCAGAACACTGTGGATCTAGCGGGAAACGTAGACCCCGGTATCTCGGGAGGCAACCCGCTGCTCATCGATTGCAAGGATGCGCCCAAGTCCAGTCCGACGAAGTTCTCTGATTGCGAGAAGGAAGAGATCTGCGCGAAATGCGCAGCGATCAACGCAACGGCCAATGCCGCGATCGACAGTCCGCAGCCCGGGAAGTCGAATACGGGTCCGTATCGGGGACACAAGCGGATCGGCGAAGTTGCATACGAAATTAACCGCGCTGATGGGGACTACAAATGCGCCAAGCTAAACAAGGAGGCGCGGGCCGGCAACCCCGCCAACCTGGGCTTCCATGACAGGGTTTCGGATAAGTGCAAGGAGGCACTGAAGAGTAAGGCCGAGCCCAACTACAAAGGATTCAGCCCGGATCATGCCAACGAGATCCAACTCGGTGGCCATCCCACGTGCGGGCAGAACCTCAGGTGGATGTCGAGCGGACCGAACAGTTGGATGGGCGGTGAGATGAAAAAATTCCGCGCTCCACACGATTGGAAGGGCAGGACCGAGGGCGGGCCCCATACCGGGTTAGCGCCAAATTGCTGTTAGAGCAAGGGAGAAGGAAGCTGATGGACGACAGTGAAATCAGAACACTCATCGACGCAATCGGACGAGCGCAGCAGCGTTATGAGAGTCTTGCGTTCGATGAAGAACATCCACACGCGCTCGGAGCGCCAGCGTCGAACGAAGCCATCCGATCACTGGAAGCGCGGCTCGGCTCGCTGCTCCCTCGGGATTATCGCGTCTTCCTGAGGCTCCACAATGGCTGGCAGAACTTCCATGCCGACGGCAAGCTCCTCGCAGTAGAGGACCAAGACAGCGAATGGGTCAAGAAGAAGATCAAATTCTGGAGTGACCTGTGGAACTCCGAAGATCCCAACCCTTTCACACGAGGCGCCGTCCCGATCATGCTTGGTGAAAGTCTGCACCACTTTCTAGTTCTCGATCCAACGCGGGTTGGGCCAGATGGCGGAGCACACATCGTGGAGTATGATTCCATGTATGAGCAGAAGGTCTATGACAGCTTCACGGAGTACCTTCGTAACGAGTTAAACGTGCTCAAGGGCCTCATCGAAAGGGAGCTTCACGGGATGCCGGATGAGGATGATCAGAATGCTCTCCGTGGCGATCAGACGTGAACCTGCCGCCGCAACTCAGCACCCCTTTCATCGCCTCTGGGCGGGTTGCGTGCAAGGTCATGCTCGACCTGACTGTCTACCTTGTCGGCCCAACCGAGGCAGAGCTCGAATACTTGATTGATCTGTACAGCAGAGCGTGTCCGCGCGATAGGCTCATCCGATACAAGATCAGCGAGCTGGAATACTGGCCGGCGCTTTCAAATCCCGTCCTCACCAAGAGCGGACGGTTGGCTGCTGCCAATGGCACGGCCAGCCCTGCGCTAGAGCCCGTCCGCCAGCGAATTCGCACCGGCCGCGCCTTCGAGGTGCGATTCTGGGACGGTAACGAGATCGACGCGCCGGACGGAAGCTGGAGCTTCAGCTGCACAGGGCTCAAGCTGCGCCGCTCGGGCCTGCATGCTTTCGCGCGCATCTTAGTCCCACTCGCCACCAGCCCGGCGCTCCTTTTTGATCTGGCTCGGGCAATAGCACGCAATGTCAGGTTTCTCTCTGGTCATGGCGGGCTCGTCTTCGTTTACCACCCTTGGCACAAGGCACCCGCGTTTGATTATATATTTGCTGCGGCCCGGCGGTTCTGGTGCGTCGACATCGAAGACTTGAACGTCTCCCTTCCGCTAATGCGAGACGGTATCAAGAGCATCAACTGGATCACGATGATCGGGCAGCTCCACGACCGACTCGTTGAGACCGATGCGACTCGTTTCGGCCTGGAGAGAGCGCCCGAAGGTGTCGTGGTCCACAAGGAGCGCCTCGGATACGTCGTAATTATCGGACCGGCCCCGACGACGGGGGACATCAATCGTCCCGGACCACAGCTCCGCCCATACTTTGAATTCGGCGAACGCATTGCCCCACTGGTACTGACGCAGCATCCGGACTTCGACGGAGCATCGTTTTTTAGGACGGGTAGTACCGTCGGGTGGATCCGGCGTTTCGTCGATCCACAGGGTTGGCGTTAGCTCCGACAGGTCCGCTGAACTGTGCTCGTGTGCTATTGCATGGGATGCTGCCATGAAGCGAGTGTCCGGTGTCTCGGTGGAACGGACTCTTGGGCGTCTCGCGGGACAAGTGCACGAACGGCAGAAACTGGCCGGTTGCACTCACTAATCCTCATGCGCAGAGCTGCCACAGGAGCGGCGCGCTTGCCCTTGAACGACGGCTATCGGGCGAACAGGCCAATAGCGTGCAGTCCGCCATGAAGCGTCTTTCGGCCATCGAGATATGCAACGCTGTGGCTTGGCGGGGAAACGCTATGTTCATAAGCGCAGAGGGGCACCTGTCAGGACAGGAACGATGGCCGCGTTTCCGACGAAAGCTCCCGAACGCTTCTTTTGTGCGGATGATGAGGTCTTTTACGTCAATGGCACAACGTACGCCCTCACCAATCAGTGGGGAACCGTACGTTGGAGGCACTAAAGAATATCGTTTCTCGCATGCCTGACGGCCACGGTTTCATCTACGAAGCCGCCGTTCACAGGTGTCGGGCTCGTTGCGTGCCTGTGCCGAAGCGATCGGGAGCCCAGCAGTTGTAAATCAAAAGCTGCCGTCCCCAGGCAGATCAGTCAAATGGCAGAACCGGTCGAAACTGTGAGTTGACGGATGCCGGAAGCGGGGTCGTCACGTTGCACGGCGCCGTCACCGTCGGCAGCGCGCCATATTGCTGACCTCCAGGGGAGCCTCGTCTAACGTCGGCAAAGGCCGAAGTGCTCGCCCTGCTCGCGAGGCAGGGCTGACCACCATCTTCCGTTCAGCCGAAACGGCTGCAGGATTCTGGTGGACCTGGACTAACGCCCATTGCGCTTAGATCGACGATGGAGCAACCCTGAAGTTCGTGGCGCGAATGCCATGGCAACGGCCGAGGGGTAAGACAATTGTGCGGGAGTTATCAAACCATCGAAGATTTTCGCTCGAGTGTGTTGGGAACCGATCATCGTCGTAAGCGGATGCTTCGATAAGCTCGGCTCTTACTACGGGAGTTCGACGCTTCTCGCGTCGGGCGGTCTAATATAAAGAGAACAAAGACCAATCATGCGTCTATGGAAACGCCTGTGGCGGTTGCTGTGTGCCGGCCGAAGCAAAAAGCAGACTGTCGCGATCGAACAATTCGCCGTCGAGCCCATCTCACAGGAACTTAACCTGCGCTGTGAGGCGCGGCGTCTGGCGGAAGCCGGCTCATCGGCAATGCTTGGCTCCGGCGTCGAAGCGGCCATTGTTGCGCGCGTCGATAAGGGTCGCCACGTGCACATCGAGAATGCCGGACGCCGGGCGATCTACCTCGGCGAGCAGTTGGCCTTGCATGACGTGGCGATGCTCGTCGAAGATGCACTGCAATCGGAGACCACATTCGCCGCCAAGGCCGACGTGCTTCTCGACCAAGCACGTCCGGCGCTGAACCTGCTGAGCGACCGCGCGAGCCGCGCCGAGACCGACTTGCAGAGCTTCCGGGAGATGCATGGCATCACGTGGAGCGCGAAGTATCCGAAGGGCGGCCAGAAAGTGCTGCACATCGTTCTCGTTCTTGTCCTCGTCACGATCGAGGCCGTGCTCAACTCATCATTTTTCGCGACCGGACTCGACACGGGCTTGATCGGCGGGTTCCTTCAGGCGGCGGTGTTGGCATTGCTCAATGTGGGTGTGGCGTTCGTTTTCGGTCTAGCGCTCATTCGCAACGTATCTCATCGGAAAACCGCTCGCAAGCTCCTGGGCATCGCTTCCCTCGTGGCCGCATTGCTCTCGATGTTAGGCGTAAGCTTCGCGATCGCGCACTTTCGCGGTGCGCTGGTTGCCGATCTGCCATCTCCCGAGAAGGTGGCGTTGGCTACATTACTGCAGACACCGTTCGGTCTCGACGATATTCAGTCATGGGTGCTGGTCTGCGTCAGCCTGTTCTTCGCAGGCTTCGCACTCGTCGAAGGATTCAGGATGGACGACCGCTATCCCGGCTATGGCAAGCGCGATCGCGACTTCCTCGCGGCGAAGATCGCATATGAAACCCGCCTCTCGGCGATGCGTCGCAAGATCGAAGAGATCAAATGCGGCGTAACGGACGCACTCGACAAGGCCGTGAGCGAGGCAAAGGCCCACGTCCGTTACCAAGACGCAAACATTGAGCAACGGAAGATGGCGCAGCATCAACTCGACTTCGCTCTGACCGAAGCGACGCAATGCAAGGAAGCACTCCTACGTATATTTCAGGCGGAGCTACGCATGCACTGGAAAGGCCATGCAGCGTTGCCTGATTTCCCGCCTTTGCCGGAGTTCAAGGACATCCCGCTGCCCGACTTCCGCATTGCCGAATGCCACGCGACGTGCGCAACGCAGCATGCGCGCGTCGACGGACTGATCGAAGCGCAACCCTCGATCAAGGCGGCGATCCGGACTGCTTTCGTCAGGAAGTCCGATGGCCTTCGGCCGATCGACGAACAGTACCGTGGATCGGTCGCAGCCGCATGCGCCCCCGTTGCGGAGGCTGCCGCATGAAGAACGATCTGTTCGCACTGGAAGAATCCAGCGGACGAAGCTATCTGTGGGCCGCTGTCGGAGGGCTCTTTGTCATTGGCGTCGTCGCCGCGGCAGCGGTCTGGGTGCTTTTGCGTCCCACCGGACTGGACAAGCGGTTCTGCCCCGCAAACGGGCCGGCGGGTCAGATCGTGTTGCTCGTCGACAGAACTGATCCGCTCAGCTTCACGCAGAAGCAGGCTTTCGAAGGACTGTTGGACCGGCTTGTCGCGCAGCGTGTGCCCGGGGGCTACCTGCTCTCGGTGTTCGTACTCGGCGAAGACTACAAGTCGTCGCCGAAAGCGATTTTCAGCGAGTGCAATCCCGGCGACGGAGCCGACGCAAGCGAATATACGGCGAACAAGGCGCACCTGAAGAAGCGATTCGAAACGAGCTTCCGCGAACCGATGCTCGCGCTCGCCGATCAGTTGCAGACGACGAAGTCCGCAAAGTATTCGCCCATCTTCGAAATGCTCAAGATGACCTCGATCAACGGATTTCGAAAGGAAGATGTCAAGGGTCCGCGCAAGTTGATCATCGTATCCGACATGCTGCACAACACACCCGAGTTTTCGATGTATCGCGAAACGCCTGAATTCGCGTCGTTTCATGGATCCGACTACGGCCGGAAGATGAGCACGAATCTCAACGGCGTCGATGTCGAACTCGACTATCTGATCAACACGCCGCGCCTTCAAACGCGCCGCAATCTGAAGTTCTGGGAAGGTTATTTCGCTTCGGCCGGTGCGCGCATCGTCGCCGTCACACCACTGGAGGGCTGATCACGATGGACCGTCTCACCGCCGTGCGCGCGCGAAATTTGTTCGCTGTTGCGCTTCTGTTCAAGCTCGTGTCGTCTACGCTGGGCTGGTATCTGCATTCGCCATGGATCCTCGGGCTCGCAGTTCCGATCGCCATCATGCTGATCTACATTCTGATCGGCGTGATCAGCCCTGATCCGGCGCTGACACCCGAGAAATTTGCCGACAGTTGCTATTATCTTGGCTTCATCTTCACGATAACGTCGATCATCTTCAGTCTGTTCGATCTGCCCAACATCGGCACGCAGATGTCCGCCATCGCTGTCCGCTTCGGCGCCGCCATGACGAGCACGGTGCTCGGACTCGCCGTGCGTGTCGTGCTCGTCAGCTTTCGGCTGGACATGGACGATGCGATGAAACTCGCCGAAAACAAGGTCGTCGATGCCACGTATCAGCTTCGAGACCAATTGACGATCGTGTTTGAGAAGCTTCGGGTCTTCGAGCGGCAAGTGGACGATACGACGACACAATCCGTCGCCCGCGTCGCGTCCGGCATCGAAGACTTATCGAAATCGTATGGCACGAAGTTGTCAAAATTTTTCGAGCAGCTCACCGATGCGCACACGAAGGCCTTCGCACAATCGCAAGAAGACCTACAGGAGGCGAGTGGCAGGCTCACGCGTCTCTTCGACAACTATTCGCTCGGTATGCTGCAGAACATTCAGGGCATCGAAGACCGAGTGGTGCAGTTCGCGGATGCCGTACAAGCACGTCTCGAACGCACGACGTTTCCCGATGACTACTTTGCCAAGGGCCTCGCCGGACCCGTGAAGCAGCTTGGAGATGCGGCAGAGAGTGTCGGACAACGAATCGCGGCGGTATCGGGCCAGCTTGATCTCGCTCTCGAATCGACACGCGGCGTTCTCGTTTCCGTGAAATCGCTCAGCGGCGAAACGCAGTCCTCCGCCGCCGTGCTCGCGCAATTGACGCGCACGCAGCAAAGCATGCTGGACGAGTCGAAGACGCACATTGCCACGCTCAACGCCACGCAACAGGGCCTGTCCGCGTTGCATGCGAATGTCGGCGAGCACAAGGACGCGACCTCGGCCGCCATACGGATGCTCGCCGAACATGCAACGCGCATGGAACGAGTCGTCGCCGCGCTTCAGGCTGTCGATCAGTCCATCGGACTGGCGGCGCGCGACTGGAAGGTGGAACGGGAGGCGCTCAAGGTCGCATCCACGAGCGCGGCAGAGCACGCCATAATCGCGACGACGGAGCGAATGAATGGGCTCGTGCGCGAGGTCCAGAGTCTCGTCGCGCAACTGTCGGAGCTTGGGCGAAGCCCGGCGGCGCACTTTCCGGAAGCGCCGGGGCGACACATTGCGATGGGCGGCGTGGCGCGGGCGAACGGACACGCGCCGGAGATCACGCTGCTCAACGGCGCGGCTTCCGCCTGAGCGACCCGGAGAGATCGCCGTGCGCGCCAAATCCGATCAGATCTTCCAGTTGTCGCTGACGGAGATCGCATTCACACTCGCCTTCCTCCTGATGCTGTTGCTTGGCTATATGCTCGTGCAGGCGGACGAGCATGCAGCGAAACTGCAGCTTTCGCTGGATCGATCCGGGCAACTCGACATGCACCGCAAAGCCTTCGATGAAGCACGCAGGAAACTGAGTGAGGCGCTGTCCAGATCGGGCATTAGCCCTGACGAGGTGATCACCTCGCTCGTCGCCGAATCGAAATTGATCAACGAACGCGAAGCGCTGAAACGACGAGTCGGCGATCTCGACAAGGAGCTGAGCGCGCTGACCGAACTAAAGAAGACCCTCGATGCGGTACAGGACAAGGCTGCCGTCAGCAAAAACGCGCACCAGGCTGTGACCGACGCACTTGCGTTGAAGGCGACACTCGAAAAGCAGATCGGCGACAAAGATATCGCCGCCGAGGCCGAAGCCGGCGTCGCGCTCAAGAAAGAAGTCGAGAAGCAGCTTCAAGAGCAGATGGGCGAGTCTTACGCATCAGGCGAGGAGCAGACGCTTGCCCGGGATCTCGTAGCGGCGCGAAAGGAAATGATGGGCGCGTCTAGCAGTGGCGGCGTGATTCGCGTGACGAAGGAGAACGCGGATCTTCGGGGCCAAGTCGCGTTTCTCAAAGCGAGGCTCGACGCGCGCGGCGGACGCGACTATCCGCCTTGCTGGGCCGATGAGCAGACGGGAAAGGTCGAGTTCCTGTTCACCATCGAGATCGGTACAGACGGTTTGCGGGTCATGCCTGCGTGGCCGGAAAAGCGCCAGCCCGATGCGATGGCTTTGCCAGGGGCGTCGCGCTTCAAGGAGCCGAAGTCGGTGTCGCTGGCACAGTTTTCATCGGAGATGCAAGGAATCGATCGCATCAGCAAAGAAAAGAACTGTCGGCATTACGTGTACGTCAAGAACCGGGTAACCGACCTCGGTTTGTTCAATCGCTCGCGATACACCATCGAAAACTTCTTCTACAAGCTCGAATTGCGAGGCTGATCTCATTTCGTCGTTGTTAATCGTAAGCTTGACGTTTTGGCTGCACCGAGGCGACTGCGCGACTGGCTACCATCAATCGATGGCGCAACAGAGCCGCTCGTCTGTCCTGCTCTGTTTTGGTCAGCTTTTTGCGCTACAACGGTCGTCACCGGTGCGTTCCCCAGCGTCCGCAAAGGCCGATGAAGCAACATTCGCTTTGGGCCATTGAATGGCTGTTTGCGGGGCGGACCGGCCGGCTGAATGTCCGAATGATGTGATGGGCGAATGACGCTTCATGGCCGCACTGAGACAAAGTAAAACTTTGCTCACGTGGCGCGCGAAGCCCCATTCGTGAAGGACGGTTCGCTCTTCGCGGCCGCGGCTATGAGCATGCGATGTAGGCGTTTAACGCGACGTTGAGTGCAAATTGCGAATCTCGATGCGCGATGCAGCCTTTCGCAGATGATTCCGACTCAGCCGACCGAAGTACCAGATCACATGGCGCCAGCCAAATTGCTAATGCCCTCCATCATTGCGGGCAGGCAGCCGACTACGCGTCAGCTTCTGGTGACATTCACGGCGACGATTTCGTATCCGGGATCGGTGTGCTCATTCGCCGCTTTTTCCGCTTCCTCATACGAGAGAAAGGACGTGGCTTCTTCGACCGCAGGTGCCAAGCCCATGTCGCCGTCCTCGGCGGTGCAGAGGAACTGCGCGCCGGTCTTCACGACGTAGACGGTCGTCATGTCTCTCTCTATGGTTTGTGTTTGCAGGGGAACTTCCAGTCTAGCAGGCCGGAAGAGTTGCACGCGGTTCGCTGGGTCATTTCCGTCATGCTCCCGCCGCAGGCGTTCCGGCCTCGAGCAACGTCCCGTTGATCGCGTTTAGGTGAACGACTGTCCGCCGCGCGCCAAAGGGAAAGCTGAGCGCTAGCGCTTCACGACCCATAGCCGACTTCGTCGCGGTCCGATCGTCGATGGCCGCCATTGGCAGTACAACGGCCGCACAGGTTTGCGCTTACATTCCCACTGAACGGTCCAGCAGGCGTCGCATGAAGCAGGCGCTCAAGATCGGCGAATTTCCATTGGCACATCGGGAGACAAAACCTGTGCGCCCGCCCGGTTAGCGCTATTACCGGACCGCGACTGCCCGTCCCTTCGTTTTCCGAAATTCCTGTACATCCGACAGAGGAGATATACAGTGGTCGTTGTTGCGACGCAGCATTAGTGAGGCTGCGTTATCCGACCTGTAGATCAAGCGAGACACGCGCCTCCGAAATCCCTTGGACGCGCGTGCCGGGTCGATTCGGAGCATTCAATGAGCACCACCGCTGTTAAACGACCCGCCGACTTTGTCCTGCGTACTTTATCGACCATTTTCAGCCTGCAAAACGAAGCATTTGAGCGTAACCAGTACAGCGGCATCTGGACGGGAGTTGCAGCCAACCTCCGTCGGCGGTACCTTTCGGCTCGGACAGGGCCGTGACGACCATGCAATCGGCCATCGACGCGATGATGCGAAATCAGGGGATGATTCAGCAAACCGTCAGCCACGCGGCCCACGCGGACGCCCCCCCTATCGGTGTCTGACATCGCGTAGGCGATAGCGATGCGCGGCTTGCGCGCACCCGAAAACGACGTCCGCACGAGCAGGTCGTTGGGCGGTCTCGCCGCCTCCGGATGAAGCCGGCAAGACGCCGGCTTCTTTTCTATTCCGCCGCGATTTAGTTTGCTTTGCTATGGCATTAGGCGCATTGTGAAGTGACCCAAATGGATTTCTGGCCGCCCATTTATCTCGATCCGCATAGAGACCGTTGCTGACGATCAGCACCGCAACAGGAGCGCGCCGTCATGACCATCCCCACCATTGAATACAGAGGGTACGACCTACGTGCTTACTCTCATCAGGAATTCCCGCTACATCGCGACCCGTATGCCAAAGGGGTAAGAAGGTTCTCGTCCGTTGGGCGAATCGATAGTATTCACCCGAGCAACGTGAAGCCGCGGCGCTACGGAACGGTGTTCGCTGAGACGGACTCCGCGAACGCTACCGACGCAATCGATTTGGCCATGCAATACGGCAAGGACATCGTAGAGGGCAAGGTTCAGGCAAAGGAACTTTGAAGTCTATATACCCGTTTTCTCTTGAACCCGATCGGCGCTGCAGAGGATGCAACTATCCCGAAGCAGAATGGGCTCGCATGTTCTTGCCACCTACGGGACGACTCGGGACATAAGTAGTCGGTCTTGCAGAATCGCGCGAAGCCAAGCGCAGCGTGCGGATAGGTGCAGATAAGCAGTTGCGAAACTCCCAG
>NZ_FCOL02000096.1 GCF_001544515.1 Caballeronia terrestris | reverse complement strand
ATGTGCATGATGCCGGGCGCACTGCGACAGGCAGATTTCGACAGGCAGATTGACGCCAGCGGAGCTGCCCCGGCGCCACAGTACCGGACAGCGTGTCTCAGGCAAGCTGGAAAGAGTCATTTCGGACCGGGCGGACGCGGGGTCGGTGTTGCACCGGCGCCACGTCACTCATTGGGTTGGCCAGGCGCGAGCCGACGTCGCCCGCACGCTGTCTTTTTCCATTCGGGGCACACAGCAGGATATTGAAAGATCAGCGGTTACTCCTCCGACAGATGCGAAAGAACGTCTTGCAACACGATCGCTTGGTTATGCTCCTCGTCCTTCGCGCCATAGACCAGCGTAATTGGCTGCCCTTTCGCATCAGCAAGGAGACTCCGCATGCGTTGCTGCTGTTCTTCAGCATCGAGTTCAAAACGGTACCGTTGCTGAAAAGCTTTCCATCGAGTGGGCGTGTGTCCGAACCATTTGCGCAAGGCAGCGCTTGGCGCGAGGTCGCGTGCCCACTGGCCAAGCGCCAGCATCTCCTTGCTGCGTCCGCGAGGCCAGAGGCGGTCAACGAGGACGCGATAGCCGTCTTCCGGGGCTGCATCCTCGTAAGCCCGTTTGACAAAGATCTTCAAGCTCTCCCGTTCCTTGTGTGGCATTGGGCTCTGTCCAGTCCGATTTCCCGATACGCGTTACCCGGCCCGCTCCAGGTTACGCTACGAGCAGCAACCCTTTGCCCAGTATGGAAAGGATTTCGCTTTGAAACTGTCGCCGCTCGGGTCATCCCACGGTATGCCCGACGCGTGCGCGGGCGCACCAGGCGCCTGTCCGAGAATCAGGATGCGCGCGTCGGCTCCCGCGCGCACGATAGGGCGAGGACCGAGTGGCAGGCGCGGCGAACATGTCCGACAGGCACGCACGTCAGTCAGAAGCGCATCGAGCGAAGGACGAGGGTCTATTCGTTTTCCGGCCACTTCATTTCCAGGTTGTCGTCATGGTGTTTGCGTCGCTCACCAGCGAACCCCGCCATGCCGTCCGGCCCGACAAGTACGACGGTTACGAGTATCGATGTGTTCTGGAAGGCTGTCAGTGCATGCGGGACGCCCGCTGCCAGATAGATAAGGTCCCCGGTATGAAGGACCTGGTGGCCTTCATTCATTTCGAGATCGACTTCACCTTCGATGCATTGCACCGTTACCGGGCCATCAACCGCATGCACAGGCATCCCTTTGCCAGCCGGAAGAACGATCCTCATGACCTCGAGGCGCTCCTCCTTGAACAGCGCCGTGGTTCGAGTCTGTTCGAACATGGCTCCGAGCGGTAGGAGGCTCGCAACTTCCCCAGACGATAGATGTGATATAGCCACCGGTCTCTCCTTTTTGACGTACAACCCGATCGAGTCAGTTGTAGTGTGGATCGTCAGGCGGTCCGCCGCGCGTGTTGCGATAGCATACTCCGCACCATGCCGGAAATCCGGGCCGCGGTAGAAAACGGATAGCGCGCACCGGCACCTCGCGCGAGCGCAACGCTAGGGGATCGCTAGCTGGAAATGACTTGCCGGAAGCCATACAGACTTGATCCAGCGCTGCGAGAGACGGCTTCCGTACCCTTGCCCGTCCTGCTGCTGACCGGTCGACTGACGGGTGCGAGCCTGCCGAACACCAGTGACTCCGGGGTCAGTCTCGGGTCGTATGGATGGGCAACGGGTCTCATGGTCGGTCTCCAGCGGGTTTCGATTGACCGGCGGGATGTGTGCGTCGACTCGTGATTGGCGTCTATGAGGTGCCCGACACTTGTGCGCAGGTGACGTACGGACCGGCAAGCCTGGAGGCCTGGTCGCGGCGCGAGTCTAATTCATAACAACACAAGATAGCGGGCATGTGACCCAGCATTACACCGCGCGGCGCGTGAGCATCGATCTGATCTGGCCGATCGCATACGCGGGATTCAGGTTCTTCGGGCAGATGTCGGTGCAGTTTAGAATCGTGCGGCAGCGAAAGAGCCGGTACGGATCTTCGAGATTGTCCAGTCTCGCCTGCGTGGCCATGTCGCGTGAATCGACGAGGAACCGGTAGGCCTGCAGCAGGCCAGCCGGTCCAACGTACTTGTCCGGATTCCACCAGTACGACGGACACGCCGTTGAACAGCACGCGCACAGGATGCACTCGTACAGGCCGTCGAGCTGGTCGCGTTCTTCGGGACTTTGCAGGCGCTCTCGTTCCGGCGGCGGCGTATCGTTGATCAGATACGGCATCACCGAATGATATTGGTTGAAGAACGAGGTCATATCGACGATCAGGTCACGGATCACGGGCAAGCCGGGCAATGGCCGCAAGACAATCCGCGACGGCAGGTCGTTCATGTTAATCTGGCATGCAAGAGCGTTCCTGCCATTGATGTTGATAGCGTCGGACCCACAGATGCCTTCGCGGCATGAACGCCGTAGCGAAATCGATTCGTCGACCGACTTCAGCCTGACGAGGACGTCCAACAGCATCCGGTCGCGCGGATCGATGTCAACCTCGAACGCCTGCATATGCGGCTTGGTCTCCGTGTCCGGGTCATACCGGAAAATCTCAATTACGCGGCTGTCGCTCATCGTGCATCTCCACCTTGTGTTCCGGGTTCTGAGCTCGATCGTGCTGCTTATGGGGGACGGCATTCCGCCGTCACGCATCAATAAGGCAGCCGGTGAGCTGGCTGGTTTTCACTCCCAGCGTCAATGTCCGCCGGAGCCGCCCGCTCCGCCAAAATAACCCGATGGAGCTGGGCAAATCGCGCATCGACCGGGCCCTCGAACAGAGGATCTGGTTGTTCGCCCGCATCAACAAGCTCGATGGCATGCCAGTCGTCATTGTCGAGGTAGCGTACGGCGGCGGGAAACAGCGTCAGCTCTTCGACCCTCATGTTATGTCGCAGCCGCTCCGCGTAGAGACGGACGTGGATTTCGACCAGTTCCTGTGACATGTTTTCTTCGCGGGCCGCCGCTTCTAGATCCTGGAGAAGTTCGTGGCCCTGTGAAATCAGTGTGACGTGCTGCGTCTCAATTTCCCGCGCAATCTCGCCGGACAGCGCATTCTTGTCCCGCAGTTTCTCCGCGATGCGATCCTCGATCGCATGATGGGCCACATCGGGAAAGCGGGTCAGGTAATAAAGCGCATCCACCAAGAGCGCGATGTTCGGTGCGCCTGGATCAGTGCGCAGCGACGGCTCCTCATTTAGCAGTTGGACAAGTCGTCCCAGCCTGCCATGTTCGGCTTGCAGGCGCTCAATGACTTTTGACATGGGGCGCCTCATCCGGGTTCGAGTTCAAGTTCGGATTCGTACTCGTATTCGTATCGTATTCGCGGCCATCGCGTCGAATGCGAGCGCCGACTTCGCATAACCGCGCCACCACGCATCTCCGCCGCACCCCAGATGGCCTCCATGATCACCTGTCCGGTCGCGCCGCTTTTCAGGGCGGCCGCTGTGTGACCGCGTATGCAATAAGGGCACTGGCTGACATGGGCGACGGCCATGGCGATCTGTTGTTTCGTCTTCACGGGCAGCGCGCCATCGGCGAAAGCACTGTCGCTGAATGCCTTGAATGCTGCGAGCGGCCCGGGTGCCAATTTTTTGCGCCTTGCAGCGATTCCGGGGCCCGACGTTGGATTCATTGCTTTGTCCATGGCTTGACTCCCAATGCGGGTTCAATGACGGCGCCACAACCGCGACGCCGAATGCACACCCTGTCGGAATGATGACGACGCGGGCAAGCTGAGGCCCAACTACCCGTCCGAATATCAGATCAGCCTTAGCCAATCTTCGCCTTGTCGCCTGCGTCCTCGAACGCAACCAGGAATTCCTCGGCCATCATCCAAAAGTCGACCTTTACGGTTCTGGCATCAGCGTCGACATTGACTTTCGCATTGGGGTCGACCGCGCCAATCGCCCTGGCAAGCGTCTGCGCGGCGCCATCACCAGTCACCTCTACTACACTTCGAATTCGATACGTTCGAATGCTATGCGTTGCTCCTTCGATTCGGGCTATCGGGCATCCGAGTCCAACGGCCATGCCTTGTCATTCCACGGGATTTATATCGACCAAGTTGCCGCGGGGATGCCCGCTCATTGAATGATCGGCGCCACTGTTCCCCTAATGCGCCTGCCCGGTGCAGTTTCATCCTATCTTGTGCGCCCGGAATCAGCGCAATGCAACTAGCTTTAAGCTATGTCACAACGTGATCTATAGTGGAGTACATTGATGGTTCATCATGAGATTGTCGAAACGCGAAATTGCACGATCGCCTATCGCCGCGGTGACAGGAAGCTGAAAGAATTAGTGACGTAGAAAGAGGTCGAGTTCACGCTCGTTGGATTGTGCGGAGCAAGCGGCGCGTCGGAAAACAGCTGACGTTGTGGATCGCAACATGCGCAGTCGAGCCGCAAGGCATCACGCCGCGCAAATGGCGCTTCAGCGGTCCCCCACTGCGCCGCGTGCGAACCGCTCGACGGCGCGCACAGGATTTCGAGATCAACGCACGGCAGGCGTTGCGCTTGTCCTGGACCTTCTCGGTGAATCAATGTATTGCGGCGTTCCAGGCGTTCGTCCGGTCGTTGAGCGTGTTTTTACGTTCCTCGACTCGAGGGCGCGCTGGACACGAGGCCATGATGGTTTGCCGGTCGGCTTGAATCACAGCCGTTGATGCGCGACGGACTAAACGCGAAGTTGCGGGACCCGCAACGAGGAGATGGGATGGCCGGCATTCACCCCGCACCCCCGCATGATCTAGTGCAGGCGAGTCTGAGCCCCGCGGACGACCGGGTCCGCCTGAATCACTGGCTACCGCCGCAGGCAGGCGTGGTTCCCCGGATCCGGATCGGTCAGCACTGGATTAACGTGCTGTGGACATTGCCGCTCGGCTTCGTACTGCTGGTTATGGGCGTGGCCATCGCGCAGGCACTGCGGCAAGTCCCGGCGGTTCAGGAATTCCTCATTCGCTACCCCGGCGCCCCGCTGTCCGCAGTGGCTGTCGTCACGGGCTTCCCCGCCTGGCTCAGGCTGCAGCATTTCCTCAACTTGTTCTTTATGGCGTTCATTATTCGCGCAGGACTCCAGATTCTAGCCGACCACCCACGGCTGTACTGGAAACGCGACTGCACGCCCGGCACCGAATGGTTTCGCTTCCAGACGGCGGTGCCGGCCGGCCGCGTGTGGACCGCGAAGGACGATTCGGTCACGCTACCCGCGTGGCTCGGAATTCCTGGAATCCGTCACTCCATTGGCCTTGCCAGATGGTGGCATTTTTCGATTACGCTGTTGTGGATGGTTAACGGAATCGTCTTCTACGCACTACTTTTCACGACCGGCCAGTGGCTGCGGTTGGTGCCGACCACCTGGGAAGTGATCCCGAACGCAGCCTCGACCGCTCTGCAGTACCTGTCGCTCACATTCCCCACCGATCACAGCTGGCTGCGCTACAACAGCCTGCAACAGATCACCTATTCCATCACCGTGTTCGTCGCTGCGCCCATTTCCATCCTGACCGGCTTCATGCAGAGCCCGGCGATCTCCAACCGGCTCGGATGGGTCGGCCGGGCGTTGAACCGGCAGCGGGCGCGTTCGATCCATTTCATCGCGCTGTGCTGGTTCCTGTTCTATATCCTTGCGCATGTGACGCTGGTGTTCATCACCGGTGCTCGGGTGAATCTGAACATGATGTTCGCCGGCACGAACGGTGACTCCTGGAGCGGCGTGCTGGTCTTCGTCCCGGCCATGGCGTTGGTGGCTGTGACGTGGTGGCTGGCGTCTCCGTTCACGCTCCGTCATGCGCGTCTGGTTCAGCGGATCGGAGGATTCTTGGCCCGCCCTTTCAATAGCGTGACGCAGTGGTGGGACCCGACGAGCCAGCTCACCGAACAGGACATCTCCCCATACTTTTGGCCAAACGGGACGATGCCGGCGTCCGACGAGTTTGATCAGCTCGTGAAGGACGGCTTTGCCCATTACCGGCTGAGAATCGATGGTCTGGTTGCAAAGCCAGTAGAGCTCACGTACGCCGAGCTGAAGGCGATGCCAAAGCAGGAACAGATCACCACGCATTTCTGCATCCAGGGATGGTCGGGCGTCGCCAGGTGGGGCGGCGTTCCGATGCGCCATCTCCTCGATCTGGTGAAACCGGCGGCCGACGCTCGCTACGCGGTTTTCTATTCACTGGCCGATGGCGGCAATGGCGGACGTTACTACGATGTGCACAGCATCGCCAACATGCGGCACGAATTGACGATGCTCGCCTATGAGATGAACGGGGCGCCGCTAAGCGTGCTACATGGCGCGCCATTGCGGCTGCGCTGCGAGAACGAACTCGGCTTCAAAATGGTCAAGTGGATTGCGGCCGTAGAGTTCGTGCACGATTTCTCCGACCTCGGCGCGGGCGAAGGCGGCTACAACGAGGATCATGAGTTTTACGGTTACCGCGTGCCGATCTGAGTCGCTTCTCAGATGAAAACGATCATCGCGATCACGGCGGCGGCCATCACACCGGTTGAAATCCACCCCAGCATTCGCAGCGGCATGGGTGTGACGAAGGTGCCCATGACCTTCGGGTTGACGCCATCATCACATCTCGGTCTCCAGCGCCCGCTCAACGCTGATCTCCGCGGTGACCGACGCGGGTGACTGCAAAATTCGCTGTGGGTTCAGGCATCCCCGTACACCCGAAGCTCGACTTCAAGTCGCCATCCTGCCGTTCCGGTCGGTACCAGGTCGCCAGCGTCAAGCCCGGCCACAATGGAGCTTCGCGGCAGCCACGCGAGTCCCTCGCCTTCCAGAACGCTGTTCTTGACCACTTCCGCTATGTCCGATTCGTAATGAAGGAAGCCGCAAGGCGGGAGCCGCGTCCGCATGGGCGAGCAGGACTGCGAGGCAGCGTCCGATATAACAGGTCTCCGAGTAGGAGATAAGCGATAAAGGACGGTCGTTCGTGCCGGCCAGCCGGAGGCGGGAGCGCTTCGCTGATTGGACATGCAGACCGGCATGAACGTGTCGGCGCCCAGGGTAAGGTCCTCCTATCGCGTCGGGTCCAGATGCAGGGGCAGTTCCGAATGGTGATAGGCGAACATCAGTTCGGAGTTGCCGTTAACGGGCATCATGATCGAATCGTGGACGTTGCCCGGAATGACGCGGGCGCGCATGAGAAGCCCGCCGAATCGCGAGCCGTCAATTACGATTGGCGGTTACGGAGTTCGATCCGCATAATCAGAGGCGGTCCGGTTGCCATTTCAGTTTCTTTTGGGAGACTCGTATGAATGCGCTAGCGCAGTTCGCCCACGATGAAAAGCTGCTCGCGGACCTCGAAGAAACTTACAAGGACATTCATCAGCATCCGGAATTGTCGATGCAAGAGGTCAGGACCGCCAAAATCGCGGCCGACTTCATTGAAGCGCTTGGATACGAAGTCACGCGAGAGATCGGCGTCACGGGCGTTGTTGGCGTATTGCGCAACGGCAACGGGTGCACGGTCATGCTACGCGCCGACATGGACGCCTTGCCGATGGAGGAAAACACGGGTTTGCCGTATGCTAGCACCGTGCGAGCAAAGGACGAAGATGGCATCGACGTGGGCGTGGCGCACTCCTGCGGCCATGACTTTCACACGACCTGGCTGATGGGAGCCGCGCACGTTCTGGCTCATCACAAGGACGCGTGGAGTGGCACCGTCGTTGTCGTATTTCAGCCCGGCGAGGAGGAAGCACGCGGGGCGGCCGCCATGGTCAACGACTGGGACGACAAGCGCTTCCCCCGGCCGGACATCATTCTTGGCCAGCACGTGATGGTGGGGCCAAGCGGAACCGTAATGTATCGCCCCGGCGTCATCCTGTCGGCTGGCGACAGCCTGAAAATAAGACTGTTCGGGCGCGGCTCGCATGGCTCACAGCCGCAGACCGCGATCGATCCGGTGATCATGGCGGCATCCACCACAATGCGTTTGCAGACCATCGTCTCTCGGGAGATATCTCCGCTAGACAATGCGGTGCTTACGATCGGCGCACTACAGGCCGGTACCAAGGAAAACATCATCCCGGACGAAGCAACGATCAAGCTCAACGTGCGCACATTCGACGACGACGTACGAGAGTATATGCTGTCGTCAATCCGACGGATCTGTTGCGCCGAATGCGACGCATCGAACGCCGAACGACCACCGGAATTTACGACGATCAGCAGCTACCCTCTGACCGAGAACGATGAGGCCGCGACCCAAAGGGTTGCGGTCGCGTTCGCAGCGCATTTTGGAGAGAAAGCCTACGAGACTAAGCCAGCGTCGGCAAGCGAAGACTTCAGCATTTTCGGGCGAACTTGGAACGTGCCATACGTTTTCTGGTTCGTTGGTGGCACTGACCCCGATGTCTTCGCGCGGGCAAAAAAAGAAAAGCAAATCAACAAGATCCCGAGCAATCATTCACCGAAGTTTGCGCCCGTCATCGATCCGACACTAGAAACGGGTCTGCAAGCGATGTTGACTGCAGCCTCGGCTTGGCTGAGCGAAAAGCAAGAAGCGTAATGGAACACAGCTTGTTTGTGCTGGTGGATATGCTTGGCACCTTCGCGTTTGCCGTAAGCGGTGCGGTAGCTGCCGAGCAACGTCGTCTCGATCTCTTCGGTACGTTGGCGATTGCTTACGTTACGGCTTGCGGCGGAGGGATTATTCGGGATGTGTGCCTAGGTGCGCTACCCCCTGCGGGGATGGCGGACGGGCGATATATAGCATGTGCGGCGTTAGCCGCAGCGGTAGCGATTTGGGCGCGCGCAGCTATCGATCATCTCAGACATCCGGTCGTGTTCTTCGATTCGCTTGGACTAGGCTTCTTCGCTGTCGTGGGCGCACATAAAGCGCTGCTGCTGTATCAGAACATCGAGGTGGCGATCGTTCTGGGAGCGGTGACCGCTGTCGGCGGAGGCACGTTGAGAGACGTTTTGGTCAATAGAATCCCCGTAATCCTGCAGAAGGAGATTTATGCAGTCGCCGCACTCGCCGGAGCCTCCACTCAAGTGATTGGACAGCGAATGGGTTGGTCACTCGCGGTGACGCCTTGGTTCGCATCCTCCGTCTGCTTTGTAATCCGATTTCTCGCCTTGCGTTACGCGTGGAGCCTTCCAGTTGTTAAAAAAAAGAACACGACGTGAAACGCTAGACTTGTGCAGACATTCGTGGAATCGGAAAATGGCAAACCTTTGGATGAGCGCTCCGCAGTGATACCGGGCGATCCACCTACGTCGCTGCAAAGAGCCCAAGCTATGACTCGCGCCGAAAAGCTGGGGCAACCGGCCCCAAAGGGTATGATGTTCGAACATCGCACCGTGCTAATTGGCATCGTCTCGGCAAAACCCGAAGGGGCCGCGAGCGCGGGATCGTCCGCTGAGGCGGTGTTCAAAATTGCCTCAGTCTAGATTCTCCGAAGCCAATCATGCGCTCATGGCGGCTCGATCGTCCCACTATTGCAGGACACCTGGATCTTTCCCGGGCAACGAGCCTGGTATCAGCCATTGGGGCTGAAGATGCCAATGCATTTGCCGCGGAAGTCTTGAAGTTGCTAGGGGATGCCGCGGGTATCTCCCAGTGCACCGTGTTTGCGTACGAGTTTAACAATCGACCCCGGACCGTCTCCGTGGCGGACCATCGCGGCGGTCGATTCTTGCGCAATGTGGCAGATACGTACACCAAGACTTTCTACACACTGGACGGCAATCAGACGATTATCTCGGCAGCCCGTCCCGAAAAACTGGACTCTGCCGTTTTGCTTCACCAGCAGGCCAGCGAAGACATCTCGCATGAAGGCTATCGAGCCGCTTGTTATCACCAGCCTGACGTGTCGGGCCGGCTTTGTCTTTTGTTGCAGCCGTCGCAGGACATCTGGCTCTCAGTCAATCTCTATCGGGACCGTAGGCGTGGCAATTTTCACGCGAGCGAAATCGCGCTGATCGAAGCCTTCGCCCCGCTGATCGCTCATGCCGCCAAGCATCATTACGCGCTATCTGGCCAAATTCAGAGCGGCATTCCGCAGCTCATGCTGGCGCGAGTCCGCGGAATCTGCCCAGATTTATCCAAGCGAGAACTCGACGTGCTCTGCGGCGTCTTGGAGGGTCGAACCGCGCAAGAAATCGGCGAACTGATGGGCGTCAAGGCCTCCAGCGTCGTGACCTACCAGAAGCGCGCTTACCGCCGCCTTGGCATTTCGAGCCAACGTCAGTTATTCGCCTTGTGCCTGGCCCCCGGTAAAAACTGATTCTGCCTGCCCCGCCAAATCAAACGTCGGACGCTCATTCGGTCGCGCACGCCCAAGGGTTTCCCCTAGCCCATCTCGCCCTTCACGTGTACCCATTTTGGGGACAGCGCGAGGCGACGGTACAACCATACTCCAGTCATCGCCATACCTCGCCGCTCTGACGAACCTGACGCGATTGCATTGAGCGCTGTGGCGCTCGACATAGACTGATTCTGGAGACGACCTACATGGAAACGACCCCATCGGCCAACCGCGGCCCACAGCCTGACCGGCCGGCGAACGGTGCTGGACCGGGCGCTTCACTGCAAGAGCAGCATGTCATCGCCAAGGTTTCTCGCCACTTGCTTTGGTTCCTCTTCATCCTGTTCTTCTTTTCGTTCCTGGACCGAATCAATATCGGATTCGCCGGACTCACCATGATGAAGGATCTGGGCCTTTCCGGGACCCAGTTCGGTCTGGCGACGACGTTGTTCTACATCGCCTACATCGCATTCGGCATTCCGAGCAATATTGTTTTGGCCCGCATTGGCGCGAGGAAATGGATCGGGACCATCATGATCGCTTGGGGCCTGGCATCCACTGCGACCATGTTTGCGTCCAGCCCGAACACGTTATACCTGTTGCGCGTTTTGGTCGGCGTGACGGAAGCCGGCTTTCTGCCAGGCATTCTGCTCTACATGACGTACTGGTTTCCGAGTGCCTACCGCGCGCGAGCCAACGCCATGTTCATGATCGCAATGCCCGTCACGGCCGCCGTCGGCTCCGCGCTATCGGGCTACATCTTGGCACTGGACGGGACCCTCGGACTCAGAGGGTGGCAATGGCTTTTTTTCCTGGAAGGCTTGCCCTCGGCGATCCTGGGTCTCGTTGTGTTCGCTTATCTGCACGATGGCCCGGCAAAGGCGACCTGGCTCAGCGCCGATGAAAAACGCACGCTGTCGCAGACGCTCGCCGCGGAGCACCGGGCCGATCCGGTACCGCGCACATCGGCAACCGAAAAAAGAAGCCTTTTCAGCGAACTCGTCTCACCGACCGTGATCAAGTTTGCGCTCGCCTATTTCTGTCTCGTCAATACGCTCGCGATGGTTGCAGTCTGGACCCCGCTAATCGTGAAGAGCTTCAGCGCCGACGCAAGCAACCGCACCATCGGTCTGCTGGCTGCGATCCCGCAAATTTGCACGATCGTCGCGATGATCTGGTGGGGAAGGCGTTCCGATCGTAAGCAGGAGCGCAAATGGCACCTGATGCTGCCCATGCTGTTTTCCGCTGCTGGCTGGCTTTGCACGGCTTACTCGGCAAACCCCGTCGTCCAGATGCTGGGGATCTGCCTGGCGTCAGCCGGATCGTATACCGCCATGTCGATCTTTTGGACGACGCCCGATCACGCGCTGAGCTTCCGAGCCCGCGCGGTCGGCATCGCCGTGATCAATGCCACGGGCAATATCGGCTCGGCCTTGAATCCACTGGTGGTGGGATGGCTAAAAGACCTGACGCATAGTTTCTCGGCCGGGTTGCTGTATGCGGCGGCACTGCTCGTCATCGGCGCGATCGTAGTGGCCGTACTGCCGATCGAACCCACGCGCCAGCGCCGCACTGATCCGTCAAACACTGCTAGTTAGACGGTATCTAGCCGCGCTAGTTGTGCGACTCAAACTATGACGAAGTGTCCAGCGACGAGGGACAGGCAAACCATGGTCGCGAGCCGCACTTCGTTCAAAAATTCGTTAAGGAGCAAACGATGGAATTCAAAACCTATCCCTTCACTGCAAAAAAATACACTGCCAAGGTGCCGCAGCTTGAAAACGGCATCGAGGCGAAGCGACATGCAGTTACGATCGTCGGCGGCGGTCCGGTCGGTCTGGCGGTAGCCCTCGGCCTGGCCAATCATGGCGTTCCCTCGGTATTGATCGAAGCCGACGACTCCGTATGCCATGGCAGCCGGGCCATTTGCATCTCGCGCCGGAGCCTGGAAATCATCGAGCGCCTGGGCGCGGCGGATGGGTTTCTGAAGACCGGGCTGCCGTGGGCCGGTGGGCGCAGCTTCTACCGCGACACCGAAGTACTGCATTTCAAGATGCCGCAGGACGACGACCAGAAACTGCCGCCAATGGTGAACCTTGCGCAATATCACATCGAGCAGTTTCTGCTGGACGCCGCAGAAAAGAAGTCGGATCTGATTGACATCCGCTGGCAGACGCGCGTCACCGCCGTCGATTCACGCGCGGACGGCGCCACGCTCCGCCTCTCCACGCCTGAAGGCGACTATGCGCTCATTAGTGACTGGGTCGTCGCCTGTGACGGCGGGCGCAGCACGATTCGCGAAGCGTTAGGTCTGCAACTCAAGGGAACGAGCTACGAGGGCCGGTATGTGATCGTCGATATCGAGCTCGAGAGCGACCGGCCGACCGAGCGCCTGGCGTACTTCGACCCGTCGTCCAACCCGGGCTCCACCGTGCTGGTCCACAAGCAGCCTGACAATGTCTGGCGCATCGACTACCAATTGCGTGATGGCGAAGACGCCGAGCAAGCGGTGAAGCCGGAGAATGTGTTCCCGCGGGTGCAGAGCTTGTTGGACATGATGGGTGAGCGTGGTGAATGGGCCCCCATCTGGATCACGATCTACAAGGCCAACGCCCTAACCCTGGAAAGCTATCGTCACGACCGCGTGCTGTTTGGCGGCGATGCAGCCCACCTGGTTCCGATTTTCGGGGTGCGCGGTGCAAACTCCGGCATTGACGACGCGGACAATCTGGCGTGGAAGCTGGCTTTCGTGGTGCAGGGCCTCGCCTCCGAGGGACTGCTCGACAGCTACTCATCCGAGCGCGTCTTTGCCGCCCACGAAAACCTCAGTTACGGCACCAAGAGTACCGAGTTCATGGCGCCGCCGTCGTTCGCCTTCGAGTTGATGCGCAAAGCAGTGTTGAGTTTAGCGATCAAGCATGAACGCGTGCGCTCCTTGATCAATCCGCGGCAGACTTCGGCCATCACCTATACAGCGTCGCCGCTAAATGCGACGGAAACAGAGCCGGGC
>NZ_FCOL02000095.1 GCF_001544515.1 Caballeronia terrestris | reverse complement strand
CGGTGCCCCTTTATTGTTGAACGTTTCACTCAACCTTGCGCCGCCATCTTTAAGCGCTTCTACACCGCCGCTAACAGGTATCGGTCGGTTCTCAGCAATATGCGATCCTCGAGCGCAGCCAATAACTGGCTCGGAACGTCGTCGGAAGTGAGGGGCGGATTACTCCGCTTCATCTGCTAATAGCGTGCCGCTGCGTCGAGCAAGCGTCGGCGTTCAGCGCGGACATAAATGGATGTCGTTTGCAACGATGCATGGCCAAGAATGGCCTGCACGACATCGGTTGGCATCTCGCGCGCGACCGAACTCGTGTCGCCGACTCGCTCTCGCAGCACAATCCCCTGAAACTCCGGGTTACCTGTCCGTTGAAACTCACATTCCCGCCGCGTTCACTCCGCAGGCTTCACGCGATCGTCCTGAACCCGGCTGCGATAGCCACGCGCCCGGCATCGCGAATCATGCGGCGCCCATTCGATGTCTATAGGGCCAACGCCCGTGGAGCGGTTTAGCACGAACGATTTTTTATTTACCGCTCGCGGGCCAACCCCCGTCGGTTCGGCTCATGCATCCGAAGCCGCGATCGATAAACAAAAAATCCTCTGCTCTATGTAAACTCTTCATAGCTACCCCACTTCGCCCTTCGGCATCGGTGGGCCGGAGCTCTCTTGATGAAGAGCAACGGCCGTGCCTCCCTTACTATTCCCATTGAAGGCGAGTGGCCAACGTAGCTTGACCCTGCATTGGCCCCTCGTTGCCGGCAAAGCGCGGCATTATGGAAGTTGGTTCCGAGAAAACGGCTACCAGGAGGAAGTCATGGCTTTAACAGTCGCCGAAGATCATATCCGGACGCTCGCCCATTTGCTTTGGGAAGAAGCGGGACGCCCGGAAGGCCGATCCGACGAATTCTGGAATGAGGCGCAGCGACAATTAGCGAGCGAACCTGGTCTGCGAACGTCGGGCGGACGCGGGCGCACAGAAAACACGGCAGCCTCGGGATAATGCCAGTCCCAGTCAGGTCGACGGCGAGCGCACCAACCGATCCCGGAGCCGCCCTCCAACGTCACGGTTTTTCAACGGCAACGCGACCGCGGGACAAGCGCGGCCGTGCGCGATGTCCGGTCGGAAATCCTCCTTTGCATGCCACCTAGCAAGCGAAGAAGACCTTGGTCTCCGCCGTAATATGGATCGTAGGGAGAGCAAACATGGACTGGAATCGCTGGTACAGCCTCAAGAGTTACCTGCGCTCTTCACTGTGGGCTGTGCCGCTCATCGCAGTCGCGATTTATGCAGTGGTAAAACCTCTGACTGAAATGCTGGGAAGGTGGATGATCAGGCAAGCGATCCTTGATCCGAAAACCGGTTTTCTTGGGCTGTCCATGACCGGGGCCCGGGCGTTGCTCGGTGACATCGTTTCCGCAGACCTGACGTTTCTGGTGTTTGCGTTCGGGTCACTGCTCGTCGCAATCCAGGTCGCTGGCGGGCAGTACACCCCGCGGATTATCGCGACGACCCTGCTGCGCGATAACGTCATCCGTAGCATCTCGGGATTGTTCGTTTTCACAATGCTGTTCGCCGATCGAACCCTGAGCTGGATGGGTGAGAATGAAGTACACCAGCTTCAAGTGTTCCTTGCAGCGCTATTCGGATTCGCCTCCGTCGTCGCGTTCCTTTTCCTGATTGACTACGCCGCGAAATCTCTGCGTCCGGTAAGCCTTGTGGCACGCGTCGGGCAGCACGGGATGGCTGTCATAGAAAGCGTTTACCCCGCTCTGACCACGGGTGCAACTAGCCCACCGGAACGTGACAAAGAGCGAGGCGCACCTGATCGCATTGTTCATCACCGCGGAAAATCTGGCATTGTTCTGGCTGTGAATCTGGAAAGCCTGGTGGCCAAGGCGCGGCGCACTAATTCAGTCATCGAGTTCGTGCCGCAAGTGGGTGATTTCGTCGCCGTCGACGAACCCTTGTTCTATTTGTACGGGAATTTTGGCGCGATCGATGAGAGCAGGCTCCGCACGCTGGTCGCTTTCGGGACGGAACGCACAATGGAGCAGGACCCTATGTTCGCGTTTCGCATCCTGGTCGATATTGCGCTGAAAGCGTTATCGGCGGCGATCAACGACCCGACCACGGCGGTGCTTGCGATTGACCAGGTGCACCGACTGCTGCGTGTGGTAGGAAAACGGTCTCTGCACATCGAAGAGATTGTCGATAGGTCGGGACAGGTGCGCGTGATCTTACGGACGCCCAACTGGCAAGACTTCGTACATATCAGTTTTCGCGAGATACGACAGTACGGCGCTGGCAGCATTCAAATCGCGCGGCGGCTGCGCGCGGCGATAGAAAATCTCATCCAGAGCCTGCCGGAACATCGTCATAACGCATTGCGCCTCGAGCTGGCCCTGCTCGATCGCGCGATCGTCTCCATGTATCCATTTCCCGAGGACTTGGCGTTGGCCCGTATCCCCGACTCGCAAGGGCTTGGAGGTTCGGCAGCCTCGACAACAAACGACTAGCCCATTCGGAGGCAAAACCGTGGACAAACTTATCATGGGGATTGTTGAATTCCGCGAGAAAATGCTGCCGCACTACGCGAAGCAGTTCAGCGAACTCGCGCTCGCGCAGACACCTGATGCGCTCTTCATCACGTGCTCGGACAGCCGGGTTGTACCGGACCTGCTTGCCTCGACCCATCCAGGCGATCTATTCACAATGCGCAACGTCGGGAACCTGATACCGCCGGCGACTGCGGAAGGGGTCTCTACCGGTGACCTTTCCGAGGCAAGCGCGATCGAGTACGCCGTACTGGTGTTGAAGGTCGCGAATATTGTTGTGTGCGGGCATTCCGAGTGCGGTGCGATGAAAGCCGTGTATACACGCAACGCCAAGCTAAAAGCGCCGAACCTCGATAAGTGGCTGTACCACGCGAACAACGCAGCGTTTCGCCTCGAACACGAAGGTCCGCTCAATGACAAGCTGAAACCGCACGATCAATTGTCGCAACTCAACGTACTTGTGCAGCTTGAGCACCTGATGACATACCCAATCGTCCACCAGCAAGTCACGGCGGGCGCGCTGGTGTTGAGCGGCTGGTGGTTCGACATCGCGACTGGCGACATGTATGCGTATGAGCGCACGAGCCGCTCATTCGAAGTCATCGACCGCGCGATGGCTGATCGGATGATCGCGCGCCTTGCCGCGCGGGCGCGGTGAAGATGCACCAAGCTCTTCTACACAAGTGCCATCTGGGTCGATGGGCGAACCGTGGCGAGAGTAGTCGTGCGGTGAGGGCTGATCGAAAACGCGACTGGAATACCTCCGCACGAGGGTCCGAGGTCTGGTGCAAAGCCGAAATTTGAATGCCCTCGTTGGAGGCGCGTACCGGTATCCGAACATGGCCAAACCCGGTCCGATGACGAACCGACGCACTCGCCTGCCAACGATCGGTCTGCGGCAGAAGTCGACCCACTGCTGCCGCTCCGAACAGCGCCGCCGCTGTGACCGCTTCCAAGGCACAGCGGCCGTCGGCTCTTCGAGTCCGGCGATTAATCGGCGTTATGCAACGCGCTTTATACGGTCAACGAGGATCGGCACGTCAATCCTTCTTTCGTCTTTCGATTTCTTGTCTCACACGTTCAATTTCAAGCCGTTTGGCTTCCTTTGTTCCCCATGGTGGCACTCTGTTCTGGGTGGCTTCGGCGGCGGCATGAATACGTGCTTTGGCAGCAAGTTGGTTGGCTCTGCGTTCGTCCAACTCCCTCATTTTGGCCGCTTGCCGCTCGGCGGAGCGCTCGGCCGCAATGGGTGTGGTTCGTTCAGGTAGTCCGGCAAGGATCACAAGCTTGTCAATATTGTTCCAGGTGCTGATCCAGCCGTCGTTGTAGGCAAACTCACTAATCAACGGGAGGTTAAGCGCCGTGTAGATCGGGATCCAGTTTTCTTCTTCGCCGTGGCGGCGACGCACAGCAAGTTTGGGATTGAACTGGTACCGCCCGGTGGATACGCGCAGAAACAGGGATCGGTTGTAGGCATAGTCTCTGTCGATTTCGTTCCTCGCCAGCACGCCAGAAAGTTGCTGGCGCTTGTTGCGCTCTGGCCGCACTATGTTAACGGGTAAGTGTTGCCAGGCATCGAGGATGATTTGGGTCTGGAACGCGCTGTCTGCATTGCGTCGTATCTTGCTGAATCGGGCTTTGAACAATACCCACAGGGTCTGGAACAGAAAGTATTCAGACAGATGCCGGTCGATGCGGACCAGGCGATCACCCGCCCTGACATCAATGCAGGGCGGAGCCAAGCATTCATAGATTGCCGCCAGCGGGCCAGCAGCGAACTTGGCATCGCCAAATGCCTGACGCAAAGCCCAGTGCAGTGCATTGTGACCATAGTGATCGACGGCATCGCGGTCGGCACCGCGCTCCAGCAGGGCTTCCACCAGCGCCACATTTCCTGCAGCAGCTGCGGCCATCAGTGGCGTCTGGTTCATTGGCAAGCGATGATCGACGCCATGCTGGTCACACTGCCTGAGAATGTCCTTGAAGTGGTTGGCGAAGAAAGGGACGTAGCTCTTGCGAGCGAACGCCGCGCGCTGCTGATCAAAGGTTCGTGCCTGCTCGAATTTCGCCTCAACTGCCAGCCACTCTGCGAGCTGCGGTTCATCGAAGCAGGTTGCATAGTCAAAGAGTTGCTGCTTGCCCTTGTTGCCCGGAGACTGCTCGCGGAAGACCTTGATCAGCAGTTCCCTGACCTTGGCCTCATCGAACACAGGCCATGGCACCGGGACCTGCTTCAAGATGGTGCGGCGGATGGCCTCCGCCTGCTCCTGCTTGCCCTGCAGTTCGAGTTTGCGTGCTTCCTTCTGCCAGTCTTCGAGCGTGGATTGCCTGGCCTCGATCTTGGTCTGGCCGACGATCAGATCCAGCAACCCGAACAGATCATGCCCTGTGTCCGACTCGATCATGTAGATGTTCTTGATGGCGCGCGTCAGCGCTACATACAGGGCATTGATGAAGAACTTATAGACTTCGAGCGACTTGTCACTCTTGTCTTTGGCGCGTTTGAAATCCAGTGTCTCGACAGCCAGATCGGTCTTGACGATCCCCTCGACGATGTCGTTGAACTCGCCTCGGTGATCCGAGATGAAACGGTAGAGCACGATGTTCTCGTATTCGAGACCCTTGGCTTCGTGGATCGAGAACAGCAGCGGCGTGGCAAAGTGCTTGCGGGCGTCGGCCTTGTCCTCATCGCGCATTACCAGGACGGCGAACTGGGTGGAATGGCGAATCCTCTGGTCCAGTTCGCGCTTGGTGGCGTCCTTGTCGGGTATCAGCGTAACCTGGCCGGTCTCGCCGCCGACGGCCTGGACCAGGAAGTTGCTCTCGCGGTCGATGGAGCCGAAGCGCCGCTGCTTGATCTTGAGCAACTGATTGGCGACGCGAGTGGCCTCCAGGCCGTTGCGAAAGTTGGCCTTTAGCACGCGCAATTCCTGCCGCTCGGCCAGTTTCGGGTCCTTCCAGAACAGGCTCTTGACCTGGCTCCAGGAAAAGAAATTGGGATGGACAATCTGGTTGGAATCCCCGCAAAGCATGAAATGGCCAGGCTTCTTCAGGGTTTTCAGCACGAGCGCGAGTTGCACGGTGGTGATGTCCTGCACCTCGTCAATAACCACGAAGTCGTAGCGCGGCGCAGCCAGCGCTTGCCAGTCCTGGGCGACAAGATTCAAGTCATAGAGCTTTGCCTCGGCCAGCCATGCGCGATACTTCTCAAACAGATTGTAGAGTTGGCCGCGTCGTTCTACGGGAAAGATCGTTTGACGCACCCCCAGTGCTTGATACTCGTCGCGCGACAGGACACCGCCCGACCCGGCAGCAATCACGCCGCGAATCTCCTCGAAAGCCTGGTGGGCCTCGACATCCTTGAAGTTCTGCCGTATCCGGGAGTACCAGCCCGCAAAGTCGCGCCAGCTAGCCTCGCGTCCTGCCGGAACGCGGATCGACTCGACAAACTCCCGGTAGGACAGAAATACGGCATCCTGACCGACGTGCTCGAAACCGTTGGCGTAATAAAGGTCGCGGGCGCTTTGCGCCAGGAAGGCAGAGTGAGTGACGTAGAGGACCTCACCTTCGGCATGCTTGAGCTTTTCAAGCGTCAGTGCGGTCTTGCCGCTGCCAGCGCTGCCGACGACAACCAAGGGAGGTGGCTGTCGGTAAAGGGTCTCCTGCGTGTCATCAAACGAGATCGGTTTGCCGAGCAGGTGAATGCCGGTACGCTCGGGATGAAGGTAGCGTAGAGCTTGCGCCTCCCTGATGGCGTCATCAGCGCTGATGTCTGGAATTTTGCTCTCGTCAATCGCCGCGCCGCGCAGGAAACGCGACTTATCGTAGGCGTGATTGGCGATCACTTCCAGCATCAGTGCGCAGACTTCATCCCCGTGGCGCACCAGCGAGAATAACAGCCGATCGGCGTCATCCAGCTTCGCCCGGTAGAACTTGCCGTGGCTCAGATTGGCGAGCTTCTTGACTTGGGCAGCACGGAAGTCGTGGCGAGCGATGGCCGCGGACACCTTGTCGTAGCTGGCCTTGACGCGTGAGGTGTCGAGTCCTATGTATTCGAGAATCTTCATGAGGCGATGAGGATGAGGACAAGTGCATGAGCAAGAATTCTCTCACGGCCGTCTGGCTTGCCAACATATATAGCAAGTTTTCCGGTCATTCTTGAACGGCAGTTATCCGACCTGAACCGGACGCCCTATGACCGAGTATTTTCTCATGCTGAATGACGGGTTTTGGCCGGCTTGCGCAGTCCACGGAATCATTTTCGCGCTTTGCTCAGTACGTGGCCTAGACCGAGGCCCGTCGCGACTTTCCAGATGTGACTGCGCGAATAGTGCTTGCCGCACCGTCGCTCGATTGCCACTCGAAGGCGCTCGTTTGTCCACCTGTCTGCGTCCAATCCATAAGACCGCGGGGAAGCTTGAAGTGCTTCACTAATCTGCTGCGGTAAGCCGATAGCGCTTCCGCCGGTCGCGGGCGTTCGCGGGCGCCGCGTCTTGAGCAAATCGGCAAAACCGAGTTCGATTATGAGTTGTCGCGCATAGACCCGTGAGTACCGCCGGTTAAATTTCTGCTCAATCACTGCCAACAGGCGTCCGTCCGTCCAGCGATCGCTATCGAACCCAAAGGCCGTTGCGGGCGATCTCAATGCCTCGGAGAGACATGAGCGGGCATGCACGTCAAGAGACGGCTTTCTGCCAGACACCCATGCGCTTCAACTGCTCAAGCCCACCTTCCTCGACTACGGATTTGTATCGCTTGGCCGTCTGGACGGTAATTCCCAGCGCCGAAGCAGTCTGATCCGGGGTCATGCCGGCCAGAAGCATCTCGCCTGCTTTTATGCGCAAGGCCACGCTGGGCAATTCGATGAGCGTCTCGGACATAGCGCTTTGGGAGCGAGAAGCAAGAGAATATTCTGACATAAGTTGGCAACTCACGGATTGCCGACCGAAAGCCGCTGAACGAGCCCGATTGAGAACGATCTGGATGCCAACGTCGAATGTCCGAAGATGGCCCCTGTCACTGTCTGACGGCGATCGCCAGCACGCGACCCATCTGAGACGTTCAACTTGTAGCCGTGTATGTCCGAAAAACGGCCTTGAAGGAGACTTAGGACAAAAAGCGCCATCGGTCCCGTATACAGCGAGAGGTTCCGAGCGCGCTAGTCATCCGCCGGCGACAGCGCTTCGACGATGCGGCAGTCTGCAATGGTGCCGCAACTGCACTGGTCAATCAGCCTGTCGAGTTCGGCCTTCAGCGCTTAAAGGTCGCGAATTTTTCCTCCACTTCCGCTCGATGCGCGGATGCGATCGCGTCAATCGCGCCGCACGGCCGGCTGCGATCGTCGGCGAGTTCGAGAAGTTCGCGCACCTGGTCGAGCGAGAACCCCAGGTCGCGCGCACGGCGGATGAAGCTCAAGCGGCCGAGATGCTCTCCCGAGTATGCGCGGTAATTCCCTTCGGTCCGGGCCGGCGCAGGCAACAGCCCGGATTTTTCGTAAAAGCGTATCGTCTCGACCTTCGTTCCAGTCGCGCGCGAGTTGACCGATCGCCAGAATGGCAGGTTTCATCTGCTTGACCCTGTAGTAACTACAGGGTCTATCGTAAATATCGTGATGAACTCTGTACAGGTCCAAACAGTGAATACCCCGCCTCCGTTGAAACTGCGCATCGAAGGCATGGATTGCGCGTCATGTGCATTGAAGATTGAAAACGCGATGCAGCGGCTGCCCGGTGTGTCCGACATTAGTGTCAGCTACGGCCAGGAAAGTCTTACCCTCAAATTTGACGATGATCGAACGTCGGTCGCTGCGATCGAGGACAAGGTTCGCGCACTCGGCTTTTCGCCGGTGGGAGGCACGGGAAGCGTTCAAGCAGGCGTGCAGAGCCGCGCCGAAGCTGGTCGTCCGCCCTGGTGGCGCACACGCAAGGCTCGGCTCGTTGCCGCCATCGGCACGCTGTTTGTCGTTGCCGCACTGGTCGCGCATTTCTCGCCTGCTATTGCACAGTGGGCATGGTCGATCGCTGCCGTCGCGGCGATCGTGCCATTTGCGCGGCGCGCGTATGCCGGCGCGGTGTCCGGCACGCCGTTCAGCATTGAGACGCTGATGTCGATCGCCGCGCTCGGCGCACTACTGATCGGTGCGGCCGAGGAAGCAGCCGCCGTGATCTTCCTGTTCTCGCTCGGTGAGATGCTGGAAGGCGTAGCGGCGAATAAGGCGCGCGCCGGCATTGAGGCGCTCATTGCCCTGGTGCCGCGCGATGCGCTGCGCGAGCGCGACGGGAAGCACGCGCGCGTGCCGGCCGATACGCTCGCGATTGGCGACATCGTTATCGTGCGGCCCGGCGATCGCGTTCCAGCCGACGGTAACGTGGTCGAAGGTGCGGCGGACGTTGACGAGTCGCCAGTGACAGGCGAGTCGGTGCCTGTCACGAAGGCGGCCGGCGCAGCAGTGTACGCGGGCAGCGTCAGCACCAACGGCGAGTTACGCATCGAAGTGAAGCAGGCGGCCGCCGACAACACCATCGCGCAGATCGTCCATATGGTCGAAGTCGCACAGGAATCGAAGGCGCCGACGGCGCGTCTAATCGACCGCTTCAGCCGACGCTACACGCCGGCCGCGATGGCAGTCGCGTTGCTCGTCGCGATGGTGCCGCCGCTGGGCTTCGGTGCGCCGTGGGAAACGTGGATTTATCGGGGACTCGCTACATTGCTGATCGCATGTCCGTGCGCGCTGGTGATCTCAACGCCAGCGGCAATAGCGTCAGGCCTCGCAGCGCTCGCGCGGCGCGGTCTGCTCGTAAAAGGTGGGCGGCACTTGAAACGCTCGGCCGGATTAAGACGGTCGCGTTCGACAAGACAGGTACGTTAACGTGCGGCCGTCCCGAAGTGACCGATATCGTGGCGCTGGCGGGTACGCAGGACGAGGTGCTCGCAAAAGCCGCCGCCGTCGAGCGCAAAGCGAGCCATCCGCTTGGCATGGCGATCGTCGCTGCCGCGAGCAAGCGCGGACTCGAACTACCGCCAAGCTTCGGTGCGGCGCTGACCGTGCCGGGCCAGGCGATAACCGCACGCTTGAAGGGCGGCTTCGTGTCAGTGGGCTCGCCGCGTTACGCGGCCGGACAGACGAATCTCGACGCTGCCGCCGTCGCTCAACTCGAAGCATTCGAGCAACAGGGCAAGACGGTTGTCGTCGTGCTCGCTGGCAAGCGGATCGAAGGGCTGGTTGCGTTGCGAGATGAGCCGCGACACGACGCGAAAGAAGCCGTTACGGCGCTGCACCGGGCGGGTATCGCCACGGTGATGCTCACTGGCGACAATCGCCGCGCGGCGGACGCAATTGGTTGCGTGCTCGGCGTGCGGTCATTGGCGGAACTGCTGCCCGACGCGAAGCTCAAGGAAATCGCGGCGCTGCGTACGAAGGGGCCGGTTGCGATGATCGGGGACGGCATCAACGACGCGCCCGCGCTTGCCGCAGCGTCCGTCGGCGTCGCGATGGGCGGCGGCACTGACGTCGCGCTCGAAACGGCAGACGCCGCGCTGCTGCGCGACGAGGTGACGGGCGTGGCCGAACTGATCGCCGGATCAAAGGCGACGCTTGCGAACATCTGGCAGAACATTGCGCTTGCGCTCGGGCTGAAGGCGGTGTTCCTCTGCACGACGCTGCTCGGCGTGACGACCCTCTGGATGGCAATTCTGGCCGATACCGGCGCGACGGTGCTCGTGACCGCCAACGCGCTGCGACTACTCGGCTGGAAGATGCCGCGGGGATGATCGCTGGTGGGGTTGGTCCCGTCTGACATCAACAACGGCTGCTACCGTGCCATGACCGGACGTATCCAGAAACAACGGCTGAAACCGCAATTGGCCGGCAAGCGCCCGGCCGCCGGCCATGACCTATCAGACTTCGGTTTGCTCGGCCATTTCGAGCGCGTCGTCTACCTCAATCCCGAGGTAACGCACTGTACTTTCAATTTTCGTATGGCCTAAGAGTAACTGAACTGCGCGCAGATTCTTGGTGCGCCGATAGATCAACGATGCCTTCGTGCGGCGCATCGCGTGAGTGCCGTACGCCGCGTCATCCAGTCCAATCGAAGCGACCCAACGATGAACGATGCGAGCGTACTGGCGTGTCGAGACGTGCGCCGACGCATGCGGCCGACTCGGGAACAAATAGACGGCGGGCTTCAGCCCCCGCGCCGAAATCCAGTCTGCGACACTCTGCCGAGTCTGCTCCGTGATTTCGAACTGCACCGGTCGTTGCGTTTTTTGCTGCATGAACGTCGCTCGCGAGACCACGCGGCTTCCCATGCAGATGTCCTACACCTGCAGGCGCGTCAGATCGCATGCTCCAAGCTTGCTGTCGATCGCCAAGCTGAACAGCGCCAACTCGCGAACGTTGGATGACATCTGAAGTCTCGTGCGTATCGCCCAGATTTCACGCAGTTTCAAAGGAGGCTTCTGGCCAGTCAGCCTCCCCTTGTTCCACGGCACCCCACGAGCGCTGAAAGAATTAAGCGTTTCCATCTCAACCTCCTCTTCAATGAAGGGAGATCGATTGTGCGCGCCGTGCAGCGGTCACTCTTCGACCCTCATCCGCCGTTGCGGCCGGCATCACGGTAATGGCGGGCTTACAAAGGTACAACGGTCGTTTCATTTCGGCGCGGTCGAACAACGCCTCTCAATCGAGCAACCGAGCCACAGTGATGGAACGTGAGACACACCACAGCGGCGGGCACAAATTTAAGTCTGCTCGCACGCTTATTTATTCGACATTCATCGGCAATAACACCATCTGTTTGCCTTGCAGATGTAGGCGCGTCTGGATCTCGAGCGGCGTTTGATTATGCAGCCACGCGGTAAGGAAGTTGACACGCCTGAAAAGTAGTTTGCTAGCGAAGCAGACGCTGTTTGGAAACTCGTCCATCGTAATCTCCGCGAGTTTCATGAATTCCGCGACCGGATGGGTGCCGAAAGCAATCCGGTAATCGGCTGCGAGTCCATGTCGGCGGCAGTGCGCCATATAGTAGTCGAGCCATGCCGAGATCGTCTGGTGCAGGCGTTCGAGATGCTGGGCCCCTTCATAGCTCTGGGCATCGACTTCTCCGACCGCCAGAAAAACCACATTCCGGAAGTGTCCGGGAAAGAGCGGATTCACCCAGAGTAGCGCGTGCATGCTAGCGCCGCGATGCTTGCCGACGAGCACGATCGCAGTGGGTTGCATCGGATCGGGCGTGGCCGGCGCGTCGTTATCGACCTCGGGTGGGGCGCCCGCAAAGATAGCGTCCGATTTAGCAATCTGGGCTCGCGTATCGGTATAGTGACGCTTGATGAGAATGCACAGCACAATCACCGCACTCGTAACTAGCACCGTCAGCCAGCCGCCCGCTGTGAATTTCTCGATCAGAGTAATCAGAAGCACCGTCGACGTCACCGCAAGGCCGAGCGCTGATAGCGCGAAATGTCTCAGCCACCGGGCGCCTTCGTGGCGATGACGCCACCAGTAGGTACACAAGCCGAGCAGGGAGAGACTGAACGTCAGGAACACGTTGATGCTGTACAGCACGACGAGGATCGTCACGTCGCCATGCGTCCAGAGCAGGATCGCGAGACTCGCGACGCCCATCACCACGATGCCGTTCTGCCGTACGAGCCGTGCGGAAAGATCGCGGAAGTGCCGTGGCACCCATGAATCGGACGCCATGTTCGACAGTACTGCTGGCCCATCCAGAAACCCGGTCTGCGCACCGACCAGCAACAGTCCGGCCTCGGACGCGAGAACCGCTGCGAGCAAGGCGTTCCGTGCGAATGACGAGTCGAACCCAAGACGGTCGATCACACTGCCGAACACTACGGCATTGAGCGTCTGCCCTTCGACATGCTGTGCGTTCCAGAGCATGTAAAGCAAGATGATTCCCCCTGCCGTGAAGGCAAGCGATGTCGACATATACAGCATGGTCCGCCTGCCGTTCGGCACGCGCGGGGCGGCGAGCATGTTGACGTTGTTTGACACCGCTTCGAGGCCTGTATAGGTGCCGCCGCCCAGTGAGAACGCTCGCATCAGCAAGGCCGCGACCACGAACGGGCCGACTGCGTGCGACATGGTTCGGGCTTCGCCCACTGCCCCCGGCACGACGGTCGCCAGATGATCACCATGTATGGCAACGCCATAAACGATCAGCCCCAGATGCAGCACGACAAAGGCGAGAAAGATAGGCAGCAGCACGAGAATCGATTCCTTCATGCCGCGGAAGTTGAGCCCGGTCATCAGCACTATGAGCGTCAACTCGTGGCGAGCTTGAACGCCTGCGCGCTGACGGGTAGCAAGCTGAAGAATGCGTCGACCCCGCTTGCGAGCGAAGTCGCGACTGTCAGCACATAGTCGACCAGCAGCGCAGCGCCGGATACGAGCCCTGGCCGCGGGCCCAGCAGTGCCGTCGCGACGCGATAGCCGCCACCACCGGTGGGAAACAGTTCAATGACCTGGTTGTAACCCAACGCGATGATGAAGACGGTGGCAGCGGTTGCCAAAGCGAGAAAGAGCGCAAGCGAAGTGTGTTGGCCGAGTGCGAGAAATGCCTCTTCAGGCCCGTAGCATGAGGAAGATAAGCCATCAGCGCCGAGACCGACCCACGCGAGGAGCGGGGTGACGGCGATCGCATGGCGCGTGCGAGGATCGAGAGGATCGAGCGGCTTGCCGACGAGCAGGTTTCGTATCTTGTCGACGGGAAGCATGGCGTCTCCTGAGGTGTTTCAGGCCGACTAGTACAACATCACCTAAATAGCTTTAATAATTAGGCACGTTAATTATCGGGTTGCAAATACGGCTCCAGGAGCGT
>NZ_FCOL02000094.1 GCF_001544515.1 Caballeronia terrestris | reverse complement strand
GGGTGGGGGCGTCCATTCCATTAAATCTCCTGTCACAGCCAAGATCCGAAGTCTCCTATATTTCCGGGGCGGTTCACTCAATACTTCCGTACCAATTGGTCGCGAGGTTTGGCAGCGCGCTTGGCGCGGCCCTGTATTCGCTTCCCAGCCGCCGCAAACATATAGTTCTTGTGAACCTGCGCCTCTGCTTTCCGGAAAAGACCGAAGGTGAGTACGATGAGCTTGCGAGGGAACACTTTCGGCATGTCGTCCGCAGCTATCTCGAACGAGGCATTCAATGGTTTGGTAGCGCGCAAACGATAAAAAATATCGTCCAGATCGAAAGCGCGATTGATCTCGAAGACAGGAACTCTCCGCCTACCATCTTTATGGGGTTTCATTTCGTGGGCATCGAGGTCGGATGCATGCGTTACTCGCTGCAGTTGCCTGTCGCTGCCCTGTACACGCACATGTCGAACACGCGTCTTTGCGACCTAGCCAGACGGCAACGCGGCCGATTCGGTGCAGAGATGGTCGAACGTTCGACAAGCGCCAGGAAGATCGTGAAATTCCTTCGCGAGGGCAAACCGGTCATGCTTGCTGCGGACATGGACCATGGCATCGATAACTCTGTTTTTGTGCCTTTTTTTGGCGTCCCTGCGTGCACGCTGACTTCTGTTTCCCGACTTGCAAGATTGGGGCGCGCGCGTTGTGCCGTTCGTGACGGAAGTACTGCCGGATTTTCAAAGGGTATCGGTTGACCATCTTTGCGCCTCTCAGCGATTTCCCATCAGAAAGCGACACGAGTGATGCGCGTTGTATGAATGCGTTTCTCGAGGCCCAGATAATGAAATTCCCCGCCCAGTATTACTGGGTGCATCGACGCTTCAAACATCGTCCACCCGGCATGCCTGCGGTATATTGATCGTGCCATGCGCCCAGCTCGTTCTTACGTTGGCGGCAAGCTATCCGAAACCGGCAAACTAGACCCACAGCGAACGGCCATGCCGGTCTGACTGCTGCCCGACGTGAGCGATCAACGGCCGACCCCGTCGGCCATTCAATGTCAGACGGGGTTCGGCCAACCTGCGGACGTCAACTGAGGACTTGCGTGACCGATCGAGTCCTACGCCCGCAGCCTTCACCGGACGTTCAGTAAGCGACCACCTCTCGATGCCTCGCTTTTGCGAACCGCCGCCACCATTGTCGAGCATGCATTTCGTCGCGCCGATAGCTGCCAGGAGACATGGTGCCTTTCGCGCAGGCCGCCGGCGCGGGCACTGTCCCCGTTAGCGCCGAAGCGACGCCAATCGTCTTCGTCTTCGTCGTCGATGACGAAGTCGTTCATCGACCGCAATGAAGCGGCTCCGAGTTAGGCTCTGGTGGGAAGCGTGAAATAGAACGTGGCGCCTTCACCGGTATTGTTCTGGGCCCAGATGCGCCCGCCGTGCATTTCGACGATGGATCGGCTGATCGAAAGTCCCAGCCCAAGCCCGTCCCGCTTCGACGTATAGAACGGCAAGAAAAGTTTCTCGACGATGTCGCCCGCGACGCCGGGCCCGCGATCGCGCACCGCGACGCGCACCGAGTCCTCGCCACTGAGCGATGCCTCGACCACGACCGCACGATCAGGTACGCAGTGCAACTCCATCGCGTCAAACGCATTGAGAAGCAAATTCAGCATGACCTGCTGCAACTGCACCCGGTCGCCATGAACCGCCGGCAGCGCGGGATCGATATTTAGGAAGACGCGGATGCCGCGCACGATCGCGTCACTATGCAGCAGCAGCACGACATCGCCGATCACTTCCGCAAGACTGAGCGGCGCAGCCTCGAGTTCACCTTTCTTCACGAGCGCGCGAATCCTTCGGATGACTTCGCTCGCGCGGCGGTTGTCGTCGATGACGTCCTGCAGGATCTCGCGCACTTCCGCGAGATCGATCGGCTCAATCGCCATGAAGCGCTGCGCCGCCTGCGCGTTGCTGAGGATGGCCGTGAGCGGCTGGTTGATCTCATGTGCGAGCGATGCGGCCAGTTCTCCCAGCGTGGAGACGCGCGTCAGGTGAGCAAGCTCCTGGCGGTTGCGCTGCAGTTCGTATCGCTCGGTCCGGTCGATGACGACCGTCAGCACGAGCGCTTCACCGTGAGTCGCGATCGGATTCGTCGTGATTTCGGCGGGAAATTCGGTGCCCTTCTTGCGTCGCGCGAATACATCGCGTGTGCCGCCCACCGCGCGAAGCGAGCGAGCGCTGCCTGAGTCGATATGCAGCGCCGCGTGGACACCATCACGCAATCCGGGTACGAGCGTGTCGGCAGATCCGCCGATCAACTCGTCCCGACTATAACCAAAGAGGTTTTCCGCTGCCGCATTTGCCAGCACGATTGCACCGTGCCGATCCGTGATCAAAATCGCGAACGGCAACAGTTCCATCGTGTTGCAGAATTGCTCGTCGTCCTGCGCCGGCCGCTTGGTTCCGTCAGAGCCGATCAGCATCTCGCGCCGTTCATCGTCGCCGTCATAGGGTGCTCCGAGGCGCGACGTGTACTGCAGGAGACTCGCGACAGAGCACTCAATGCGTCCGTCGGATTCGGATGTGGCGGGGAAGAGACGGACAAATCCCGCGTGAACCATCGTCATGGTGCCCCTCCTGCGCGATGTCCGCATTGTGTGCACGAATTTCGTCGGCGATGGCCCCAGCAGCGATGCCCCTGGCCACTTAATGCAGGCGGGCTGCTGATACCCGCGTTAATCGCTCTAACGGCAACGCGGCAAAACCTTCAAGGCGGGTCGCAAACAGACAATCAGAAAACCGATCCGTGCTTTTGGTTGGCTATCTACGGCGATTCGTCCCATTAATTGGGCAGCCTGAACCCAGAACCCGGACAAGTCCTCTTCGCCAACATGCCCACGCACATCGGCGTTCCGGCCGTTGCGCTCCGCAGAGTGGCTCGCGGCCGCAGCACACAAAAGACTACGCGCTCAAAATGACCGAGTAAATGAAAACGTAAGGTATGGCTAAAAGAAGTGTTGGACATAGAGCCTCGACCGAGCACGGTCGCCGGAAACCGAGCCACTGTTCGAACAACGGTTCAGAGTTACGTGAATTTCAACACTCACGAGGTGTGGTCAGTAGTACGGGCCGCACGCCTGTTACTTAGATTTGGGGTCCTTCGCGTGAGCGCAAAACGAGTTTCAGTACACTTTTGGACGAGGTCACGCCGAGGGAATCATCGTCACCGGTGAGCGTCACCCCGAGCGGCCTACACCGTAGGCGGCGTACGGCTCATTCTTACCGACGTCCTGCGACGTGCGGACGTCAAACCCGCGCGCGGCGCAATTGGGCCGCGAGTTCATGATCTGCGACACACGATGGTTGGCCATCGGATGCGCGACTGGTACAAGTCGGGAATCAACCCGCAATCCAAGCTTCCCTATCTCGCAACATACCTCGGGCACAAAGACATCCGCTCAACGCTGGTCTATCTGAACATCACACCAGAGTTGCTGCAGAACGCCAGTGAACGCTTCCGGAAGAATGGCGCAGCGGCGCTACGGACGAGGGAGATCCTGCCATGAAACAAAGTACCTTCGCCTCTTTGCTGCACGCATTTTTCCACGAATGGATGGGCAAGCAGAGGAATCTCTCCCATCACACGGTATGCTCATATCGCGACACGTGGAAGATGTTCCTTCAATTTACCGCCAGTCGTGAGCAACGGCAGATTGCGCAGCTGTCTCTAGCGGACCTGCAAGCCGGTGAGGTGCTTGCGTTCCTGGACTATTTGGAGAAGGACAGGAAGGTGTCCATCGGCACGCGCAACTGTCGACTTGCCGCTATTCACAGCTTCTTTGCCTTCGTCGCACATCGGGAGCCGCTTGCGATCGCGCAGTGCACAGAGGATCGCACATATTCCGGTCAAGAAGATGTCGCGGCCCACCATGTGCAACATGGATGCCGAGGAAATTGCGGCGTTTCTTCGAGAGCCCGACCAATCGAGCCTGGAAGGGCAGAAAGATCACGCGTTGCTCGCGTTCCTTTACAACACGGGGGCACGAATCCAGGAGGCGCTGGATGTGTGTCCACGAGCCATTCGCTTTGAGTCTCCTGCACAAGTAGAGCTGTTCGGTAAAGGACGAAAGTGTCGTATCTGCCCCTTGTGGCCGGAAACGGTGGCCATAATCAAGGCGCTGCTCAGGCGACAGCCGCGCAAGGGTAACGAGCCTATCTTCGTCAATCGATATGGCCAGCCGCTCGGTGCAGCCGGGGTTCGCTTTACGTAGGCAGCTTTTCACCGGAGAATTAACGCTACCACTGCAGTTGCTTGCGGGGGGTTGGGACCAACGGCTTTTGTCATTCGTTCCGCTGTGGGACCTTGGGTGCTCGGCGTCGCAAAGTGATGGCACCCGTCACCCTTATCCGCCCAGCGCGATGATCGCAATGGTCAGCGTCACGCCGAGGGCCACCATCGCGAATCCTGCTCTCCATCCGCCGAATCCGGAATGACGGCCAAGCGCGATACCTGCACAGAACAACATTGTCAGCGTAAGCACGCGGGAAACGATCAAGGCAGTTGAGGCGTCCTTGAACAGGACGAACGGCAATGCAACCGGGAAAGTCGAGAAGACTACAAGGGCAAAAATTCCCACAGCACCTAGAAAATCATCGCGCACGAGCCGGGGACGATCGGGCGAAGGCGCGGTAGTGGCAATGCGCGCTCGAATAAGCTCAAGTTCCGAATCCGCAACCACACTTTTCAATGGCTTCGGCAACGCGTCGCGGAGCGCGCTAACCCCAGCGGACGCGTCCGGCGCGTTTTTAACAGTCAGCACAAGCGTGAGCCATTTACCGCGGTTCGTGAGCGTGCGTACGAGATACATTACGCCGTCGGCCAGCCCCCAGGCGAGATTGCAGCCCAGTGCCGTGTACAGCATTTTTCGCCCGGCATCCTCTCCTCCCGTAGCGGCAGACACAGCGCCCACAAAAGTCAACGCCATGAACAAGCCGAAGCACAATTCCGAAACTCGATCGACGGTGTCGAGCACCGCTTCGCGCGTTTGGACCTCCTCCTGTTGCGTCAAGCCGGTCGCGCTCATGAGTTCTCCGTTCGTGGATCGCGCAAGGGCATGCTCGTTGCCGGCCGAACTGGCTATCACGTGATCCCACCAGCACGTTTGCAGCCGATCTCACGAGATGCGGCGGCCTTCTTGTGCCGTGAAGAGCGACTGCACCTTCAGCGACCTCTCGACGAACCACGTTTGCCAGTATGGTCTGGTGCGATGCAAGCACCTGGCCGAATATTCAGCCACGGCTGCGACTACCACCGTACTAGGTTAATGAAGCGTACGGCACTCGACATGAACAGGATATTGGACCAAAGTCGTATTGCCGATTGTCGTGCTGCCGCCTACCTTATGAAAGGTACTCCGGAAGATATCTCAGATCGGCGAAAGTGGAGAAACAAGATGGCGAAGATCGAGGCGAAAAAGGACCCGTCCGTGGAAGGCAAGACTTGTCGGACAAAAAGTACCGGAAAGCCTTATCCAAGTTGCACGTGGAACTGGTCAGGCTTATGAGGCTATGCACCGCGATAAAGTGACTCTGCCCAAGCGGCAAAAGTCAGACGGCTATGAAGAATCGAACCATCCGTTTAAGTACATAGCGGAGGATTTCTGACACGAGGCCGCCAGCGGAGACAGCTTCCACAAGGCATCACAATGTTGATAAGCCAAAGTTGTCGGGCGGATTCGTTCGCAGGGAGCGCCGAGCCGGGCGGGGAGCCCTTCCTAGGTACCTCGATGATGGTCGCCACCAGCGCTCTCTGCGATTGGCTGTGGACACCATGATGCAGAACTGCGGTCACTGCTCATATGCTGCACTCGTTCAGCAGCCAGATCGCGAAAAAACCCTCGACCGGCGGTTGCAAGCAGCGGGGGCGACAACTGGTTCCTCACTCTCTCGGCCATGACCATGAAGCCAGGACGTCCTCCGAATAAAGGAAAGCCACGTAGCCAGCAGGAAAGCCGTGCATTGCGGCCTTCAGGGGGCGCCGTCCGCATGTTCTTTCCGGAGTGGCTTGCGCATTACCGGAAAGATTGGCTGAGGCCCGATGTCGTCGCGGGGCTCACGGTGGCCGCGGTCGTCATCCCGAAAGCGCTTGCCTACGCGACGATCGCCGGGCTGCCTGTTCAAGTCGGGCTGTACACGGCGTTCACGCCCATGCTCGTCTACGCCTTGCTGGGCACTTCTCGCGTCCTGAGTGTGAGTACGACGACAACGATCGCAATTTTGGTCGCGACAGCACTCGGGGATGTGGTGTCCGGAAACGCTACTGCGAATCTGGCGACAGCTTCGGCGGCCCTGACATGCCTCGTAGGGTTGATCCTGATCGTGGCGAGACTGCTGCGACTAGGCTTCATCGCGAATTTCATTTCCGAACCGGTGCTGATAGGCTTCAAGGCAGGCGTGGGGATTGTAATTGTCGTAGACCAAGTACCGAAACTGCTCGGCATCCATTTTCACAAAGGCTCGTTCTTTCACAACCTGATCGCGATCGTTCAGGAGATTCCACACGCGGCGTTGGCAACCGTGGCGGTCGGCGCAGTCATGATTGGCCTCTTAGTCGCCATAGAGCATTTTGCGCCACGTGCGCCCGCACCCCTAATTGCAGTGGCGGCCGGAATTGGCGGGGTTAGCCTGCTTGGCCTGTCGTCGCATGGCGTAGCGACGGTGGGCCATGTCCCCACGGGACTGCCTGCCCTCGCCCTGCCCAATTTTGAGATGATGATGGCGCTTTGGCCACCGGCGCTAGGCATCGCATTGATGAGCTTTACCGAGACTATCGCGGGTGGACGCGCTTTTGCGGAAAGCGGCGAGCCGATGCCACGGCCGAACCAGGAGTTGCTAGCGACGGGCTTGGCAAATCTTATTGGCGCGTTTTTCGGCGCTATGGCCGCTGGCGGAGGGACCACACAGACCGCCGTGAACCGTCTGTCGGGAGCACGATCACAACTGTCCGGACTGGTCACCTCGTTTGCCGCGCTCGGTACGATGCTGTTGCTGGCGCCTCTCATTGGGCTAATGCCAGATGCGACCTTGGCGGCGGTAGTCATCGTGTACTCGGTCGGGCTGATTCAGCCGGCGGAGTTCCTGGAAGTCCTCAAGGTGCGTCGCACGGAATTCATCTGGGCGCTGGTCGCGCTGGTCGGCGTGGTGCTGGTTGGTACGCTCGAGGGGATTGTCGTTGCCATTATTGTGTCGCTGGTGGCGCTCGCTCACCAGGCATCAAATCCTCCAGTTTATGTTCTGGGCAGGAAGCCCGGTACGAATGTGTTCCGTCCGCAGTCGACCGAGCACCCCGAGGATGAGACCTTCCCGGGCATGCTGATGCTGAGGCCAGAGGGGCGGATCTTCTTTGCCAATGCGCAGCGCATCGGCGAGAAGATGTGGCCGCCGATTATCGCGACGAAGCCGAAGGTCGTGGCGCTCGATTTTGCGGGCGTATTCGATTTCGAATTCACCGCATTGAAGATGCTGACAAAGTCGGAGAAGAAGTTGCGCGAAGACGAGGGGATCACGGTCTGGCTCGTCGGCTTGAATCCCGACGTCCTTGCGATGGTCCGGCGTTCTCCATTGGGAGAGGCGCTCGGCCACGACAGGATGTGCTTCGACATGGAACAGGCGGTTGCCAGGTATCGCGCCAGTACGCCAGGTGGCTCACGCCACGACTGCTAATTCAATGGGGCGAAGTGAAGAGGCCGATCCCAAACGTTGCGATACGGCGTCTTCGTAGACGACGGGAGCACAAAACGGCGCATCTGATGTCCGGGAGCATTGAGCTTGGGACCGTCGTTGCGCGCCGGTCGACACCAAGGCGGTGATCGACGCGCTCACGACATCTTTCCAGCAGCATCAATACCGACGACGTCCTTTAGCGCCTGATTTCGTTCTCGAATGTAATCGTGACCACACGCGGGAAGCCGCGACGACGATTCGTCAAGCGTTGTTGCCCAGTGCCACCGAATGAAACTGCCGGAACGGAACGAATATGCAAGATAACCACCAGAGAGACGACTCTCTGCCGCTCACCGTGACCCTGCGCAATGGGCGCGGTGTCATCGTACGGCCCATCTGCGCTGAAGACAAGGGCGAGCTTGGGTCGGCTTTCGAGCGCCTCGGCCCCGAGGCGCGTTACACGCGCTTTTTCACTTCAGTGCGCGCCCTACCCGAAAAGGTGCTCGATTCGGCGACCCATCCGTCTCCCGATCGGGAGGTTGCGCTGATTGCCCTGAGCGATGACGGATCCCGGCAAATCATCATCGGAGGTGCGCGCTACGTCGCGGCTCCCGGGAGTGATGTCTGCGAGTTTGCCGTGACGGTCGCCGACGACTGGCACGGTGTGGGCCTTGCCCGTTGCCTAATGGAGACGTTGATCGAGATAGCCCGTGCGAGGGGTTTCCTACGCATGGAAGGCTTCGTCCTGCACTCTAACTCCAGTATGCGCGGGCTTGCCGCTCGGCTCGGCTTCGCGGATGTGCAATGCCCTGAAGATCGCTCTGTGCGCGTGGTGACGCTCGAACTGTGATGCAGGAAGCCGAACATCAACCGCCTAAGCCGTCGCCTGTGCCCGTCGTCACAGGGTGTTGAACCGGTCTAGTCAGACACGGCTCAGCCGGATCGGCGAAGTTTTCCAAGGTGGCGCCCCGGTCACCAGCGGTTCGCTCCTACGGCATCGCGGAGCACCTGCTATTGTTAATAGGCGGATCATCAGCGCTGGGTTTATTGCTGTGATGCCCGTGTTGCGGCGACGGGGCCTACCGAGTTCGCATGTTACGGGGGACGCCGAACCGGCGAGACGACGCGCCGAGTCCGATCACGAGGTAGGTGTCCACCAACAATTTCCGCTACGGTGCCGATTCGTCATCCAAAAGTAAGCACGCAGTGCCAGGAGGAGGCAATCATGGAAACCGTGATGAAGTCGCCTAAGACGGCGAAAACCAAAGTCGATAAGGTCGCCGTCGATGTTCCAGTGCTTCGCTCACGCGCAGAACGTCTCGCCGCCGGTCAGGCGATGCGCAACAGCGTGCCGCGCAGCAGCCACGCCGGCTGGACACCATCGGCTCACCGCCGGGATCCAATAGAGATTCTCGAAGAATCGAATCACGATCGACTACCGGAACTCGTCCCGATTCGCTATGGCCGAATGCTTCGCAGCCCTTTCACTTTCCTGCGCGGGTCGGCGGCGCTGATGGCCTACGATCTCGCTACGACTCCAAGCACAGGTCTTCGAGTACAAGCCTGTGGAGACTGTCATCTGTTGAATTTTGGCTTGTTTGCCACCCCGGAGCGCAATCTGGTCTTCGATCTGAACGACTTTGATGAAACGCTGCCCGCACCTTGGGAATGGGACTTGAAACGGCTGGCCGTCAGTTTCGCGGTCGCAGGACGCGATAGCCAGTTGTCGGATGCAAATTCGCGGGAAGCCGTCCTGGAGTGCACGCGGGCCTACCGGGAGCGCCTGCGGGAGTATTCCCGGATGAATCCTCTGGAAGTCTGGTACACGCGCCTGGATATGAAAACCCTCATTGCGATGGCCCCCGACGAAAAGGTCAAAAAGACTCGCGAGCAATTAGCAGACAAAGCCCGACAGCGTGTTGTCGAAAACCTCTTTCCCAAGATTGTCGGCGAAGTGGCTGGACGCCGCCGCCTGGTCGATCAACCGCCGCTTCTCTATCACGTCAATGATGCGGGCTTCGAGGAACGGGTTCGCGAGGCGCTCGTCGATTATCGCGAGTCGCTCTCCGATGAGCGTCGTGTCCTCCTGGACCGCTACCACCTGGAGGACTTCGCTTTAAAGGTTGTAGGTATCGGCAGCGTCGGCACCCGGTGCTTCATCGGGTTGTTTTTCGACGAGGAAAACCATCCCCTAATTCTCCAGTTCAAAGAAGAGCGCCGGTCGGTCCTCGAACCCTACGCGGGAATGAGCCAATATGACAATCAGGGGCAACGTGTCGTCATGGGACAACGGCTGATGCAGTCCTCCAGCGACATTTTTTTAGGATGGTTGCGGGGAAAGCGAGGCTATGACTTTTTTGTGCGCCAGTTGCGGGACATGAAGATGTCTGCTCCCTCAGAGGAAGTCACCGCCGCGCAGATTAAACGCTATGCCGAGCTCTGCGGCTGGACTTTGGCCCGCGCCCATGCCAAATCCGGCGATGCCACAACCATTAGTGGCTATCTGGGCAAGGGCGACACCTTTGACGACGCCATCGGCGCGTTTTCCCTGGCCTATGCAGATCAGACGGAGCGTGACCACGCGGCGCTGGTAAAGGCGGTACGTGCCGGACGGCTGGAGGCTCTCGCCGAAGAGTAGCTCGCTGCACCGTTCGCACGAATTGTGTCGTTATTTATGTACGGGATATCCGGCCTGCTCGATCTCAGCGACGCGGCAGGGCGCGCTAAGGCAAAAGCGTCGGAGGCGATCGTTGCTGACGGGTAGGTTGGCGCGCGCCGGAACGCTGTATCACGGATTCGAAACGCCCTAAGTTTTGAACGGCAGTGGTTTGGCTTTCCGGACTATCGTTCAGATGGGGAGGACATGTCATGACGAGACTTCGTTTTCTCGCCGCCTTGCTGGTCGGGGTCTCGGTGCTCTCCTCGTCGGCGCGAGCCGCTTCGGGCGCGAGTGCGTCCGCTGTTGCACAAGCATCGTCGCCTCCGGCCGCTGTCGCGAAAGCCCGCCAGTTGAACCTCGCGGTCAAACCGTGGACCGGCGACTTCGACGCGATGCTCGAGCGCCGCTCGATCCGCTTTCTCGTGCCGTACAGCCGTACGCTGTATTTCAACGACAAAGGTCGAGAACGCGGTTTGACCGCTGAACTCGCGCGCGACTTCGAACGTTACGTCAATAAGCGCTACGCCAGCCAGCTCGGCAAACGCCCAGTGACGGTCTTTCTGATTCCAACGACCCGGGACAAACTTCTGACTAACCTTCAGACCGGTCTGGGCGATATCTCGGCGGGCAACCTGACCGCGACCGATGAGCGGCGCAAGCTTGTCGACTTTGTTGCGCCACCTGACCGCAAACCGGTCCGGGAACTGATCGTGACCGGTCCTCGTGTGCCCGCTATCGCCATGCTGGACGACCTCGCGGGAAAGCAGGTGTATGTACGCAAGGCGACGAGTTACCACGAGAGTCTGACGGCGCTGAACGACCGGTTCAGGAAAGCGGGCAAGCCGGTCATGCAGATCACGCTGCTGCCGGACGCACTCGAAGATGAGGACACGCTCGAAATGCTCAATGCGGGAATGCTCGGCATCGTAGTGGTCGACGATTGGAAAGCAAAACTGTGGGCACAAGTTCTGCCTCAGATCAAGGTCAGGGAGGACCTGGTGGTACGCAGCGAAGGCTATGTGGGTTGGGCGATAAGGAAGAACAGCCCGCAACTGCAGGCCGCAGTGACCGATTTCTATAACGAGTTTCTCAAAAAGCAGGGCGTCATCGACTATCGGCTCGCACAGTTCATGAAGCGTATCAAGCAGGTCACCGATGCTTCGGGTGCGTTGGAGCGAAAGCGTTTCGAAGAAACACTTACCATCTTCGAGACGTATGGCAAGCAGTATGGCTTCGACCCGCTGATGCTGGCCGCCCAAGGCTATCAGGAATCGCAGCTGAACCAGTCGGCGCGCAGTCACGTTGGCGCGGTCGGGGTCATGCAATTGATGCCGGGAACAGGCAAGGAAATGGCTGTAGGCAACATTGGCGTGACCGAGTCCAACATCCATGCGGGCACGAAATACATGGATAGGCTGATGACACGCTACTTTCCGGACGCGCACTTCGTCGATGACAATCGCACATTGTTTGCCTTCGCGAGCTATAACGCGGGGGCGGCCAATATTGCAAAGATGCGCAAGGAGGCCGCGGCCCGCGGGCTGGATCCGGACAAGTGGTTCAACAATGTCGAAATCGTAGTCGCGGAGAAGATCGGCATCGAAACCACGACGTACGTACGCAACATTTTTAAGTATTACGCAGCATACCGCTTGATCGTCGACGCGCAGCAAGCGCGCGACAAGGCGATTCGCACGATGAAACCCGGAGGTTGACCATTGTAGGGGTTTGCGAGGCACCTCCTTTTTATCTTGACTCCGAGCGACCTGCTAGGTCCGGCGCCCCGGCGATGGATAAGCGTGTTTGCATTCCCAAACCACTGGCAGCAACTGGCCTTCGTGAACAATTATCTGAAGGGCGGTGCGCCGCAGGCGTTCGACCTGCTCTACTGGAATGCCGATGGCACCAACCTGCCCGGCCCGATGGACGCCTGGTATCTGCGCAACATGTATCTCGAGAACAACCTGTGCAAGGCGGAGCGGCTCTCGATGTGCGGCACGCAGGTGGACTTGGGCAAGATCGATATCCGAGCTACATCTTCGGCACGCAGGAAGGTCACATTGTGCCGTGGAAGGGCGCTTATCAATCGACGCAGCTCGTCGGCGGCGATACGCAGTTCGTGCTCGGCGCGAGCGGGCATATCGCGGGCGTGATCAATCTGGCGTCGAAGAACAAGCGCAGCTACTGGACCGACGGCACGCTCGGCGACGATCCGGATGCGTGGCTCGAATCGGCGAAGTCGCAGCCGGGAAGCTGGTGGACGCAGTGGAGCAACTGGCTGCAGGCGCACGCGGGCAAGCAGGTCGCCGCGCCGAAGAAGCCGGGCAACGCGAAGTACAAACCCATCGAACCGGCACCGGGGCGTTATGTGGCCAAGCATCCGCCGGAAGTGATGGGCGCCTGAGCGGCGTTGAGCGCTTCAAATCTCGACGACGGAGGTCTAAATGTGCAACTTGTCACCCACTGAGGCCGACGGCTAGCTAGTGCGCAAGCCCATGATCGTGGCTGTTGCCGGCTTTGGGCCCGGAGGCGAGTGCAAAGGCATCCTGTCGCATAGTCGCGAGACCGGCCGTGATGGTGTTCGGCGATGCGAAGAAGGCGGTCGAGGATATGACTAAGGCGGTGGATTAATCAACGCGCGATGAAAAGAGAGAAGATTCCTCCGATGCCCTCTGCGGCGCAGACATCTGCGCCGCATGAGAAACTAATGATGCTCCCATTGGCACCGGCCATAGCAAATGAGATTTCCCTCGACTATCACCTACGGTTGGAAATGATCCGCATTGGACACGGCAATGAATACCATTTGGGAAGCGTGACACGAGCTGTTCTCACCGCAATGATGTTAAGTCAGACGAGTGGCGCTAACGTGCGGAAAGGGCTCTTTGCGGAGGCGAAGGCAGCCGTCGTGCGCTGTCGCCGGACAGGCCTTGAGACAGGTATCTGGTTAGTGGACAGCGAAGCATACGCACTCTTTGGGGAGATTCTCACGCTGTTCGACCAGCAACTCGCTGTCGTTCCTCTCGTCGAATTTGCGAGCGCGCATGAGCGGTTAGGAAAAGTTTTGGAGCGAAGCCATGCGCGCAGGCAAAAATCGGCACCGCTCGGGCGACCGCCGGTTTGCCGGTAAGAAAAGCCCGCGCAATGCACGCGATGTTAGAGATGATGGAGTAGTGCGTGAGGTGGAGTGATTGTTGTCCACACAAAGGAGTGGAAATGACTGACATAGTGATCGTATCGGCCGCACGGACGGCGGTCGGCAAGTTCGGCGGGTCGCTCGCGAAGATTGCGGCGCCCGATCTG
>NZ_FCOL02000093.1 GCF_001544515.1 Caballeronia terrestris | reverse complement strand
TGACCTCGCTGCCGTCAACGAACGACTATCGGAATTTGAGTTCTGAACGGTCGGCGCGGCCTCTGCATGACGCTTACCGACTGTCGAATGGTGTGGAGCTTGATCTCAGTGCAGCGAGCATCGACGAACTGAGCACCGTGGTCCAGATGTTCGGGAGGATGCCGTGTTCCGGTTCGACGAAAATCTGAAGGTGTACCTGCACCGCGATCCCGTCGATTTCCGGTACGGAATGAACAGCCTGTCGATTCTCGTCGAACAGGCGATGCGCCTGAATCCCATGGATTCCTCGCTCTACGTTTTTACCAACCGGCGACGCGATCGCGTCAAGATCCTGGGCTGGCAGCACAATGGTTTCTGGCTGATGCTCAAGAGACTCGAGGCCAATGATCGCTTCGTCTGGCCTGACAGCAAAACCAAAGTCGTGACGTTGACCGTCGATATGCTGCACTGGCTTCTCGAAGGTGCCGACATTGCTGCTCTTCAGCGGCATCCGAAACGCCATTATGCTCGCGTGAGTTGAACACGGCATCGGCGTGCCGGTCTAAGTGGCATGCCGATCAACGTGACCATCGACGCTGACGAACTCAGGGCGCTCCGCGCGATACGTGAGGAGCATGACGCCCTTCAGTCAGAGCGTGACGGGTTACGCAGCGCACTGCGTCTCGTGACTGCGGAGCGCGACCTGGCTGAGGAACGACTGCGCGCTTACCGGCGCGAGCTGTTCGGCGCGAAGAGCGAAGCTCGCGCATCGGATCAGCCCGGTCTGTTCAATGAAGCCGAAGTGCTCGGCGCGAACGCAACACCCGCGCAGGAAGATACTCCCGAAACCAGGATCGCCGCGCACACGCGCAAGAAGCGCGGTCATCGCAAACCGCTCGATCCCAACTTGCCGCGCGAAGTCGTTCGGCACGAACTTCCCGAAGCCGAACGCTTCTGCAACCACGACGGCCACGCGCTCGTTGAGATCGGTGTCGAAACGAGCGAGCAGCTCGACGTGATCCCCGAACAGCTTCGCGTCATCCAGCACCAGCGCGTCAAGTATGCCTGCCCGTGCTGCGATCTTGGCATCAAAGTCACGCCCGCGCCGCTGCGCATCATCCCGCGTGGACTGCTCACGGAATCGGCGCTCGCGTGGGTCGCCTCCGGCAAGTATCAGTTTGGCATGCCGATCTATCGCCAAGCGGTCCTGCTGCGACGCTTCGGTGGCGACATCTCATCGAACACTCTCGCCGCGAGCATGGTCCGCGTCGGTCTCGCGACGCAGCCCGTTATCAACCTGATGCGCGACGCGTTGCTCGATGCTGACGTGATCTACTGCGACGAGACGACGTTCCAGGTCCTGAAGGAAGACGGGCGCAAGCCACAAACGAAAAGCTATCTCTGGTCGCAAATGACCTGATGGACCGCATACATTCGTTCCACGTGCGCGCGTCCTCCGGCCGGACCGACGCGGAGGTCGTGCTCGAACTAGCACGGACGATGTCGGCGTGGTTCTTCGCCGAAGGAGAGCTCGTGCGCGTTACCTGAGCAAGCGCAGGAATGCTTGTAGCAGAGTCGGGACGGCGAGCCGGCGAACTCGCCGTGCTGGACTCGCCCGCTCAATCCCTTCGCTATCCGCAGATGGTCTGTCGCATAGCCACGATAAGCGACGCCTGTCGCGTCGGCGACGTTTTCCCAGTGCCGAGTGAGTGAATTTGTCAGATCCGGCGGTGATCCCGCCCCGGAATCGCGGAGGGCATCTGCTTTGATTTGGCCGCCGCCGATCCGTGAGTGACCGCTTAGGGATGCAGCCGGAACCAGACTGGCGGAGCGTCGAACAACGCGCATTGGCCGGTCACTGCCCGACGCGGTCGCCCGAAACCGACCCACTGCCGTCGCTCGAACGAGATCGGGCTCGACGACAGCTTGCAAGGTACAACGGCCATCCACGCGGCCACCTTAGTGGGCAAGTCAACGGCCATTGCCGACATTCGAGTATCAGCGTTTAACAGGCGACTGCAGATTGCTTTCCTGACATTCGCGAGTCGGTAGCCGTGAATGACCGGTCTCACAGAGAGCGGATGCGTACTTGCGTCATGACGCGCCCGTCGTGCGCTTCCGTTATCCTCTCGCTTTCCGCAAATCCGGCAGCGATAAAAGTTGCGCGCTCCGGTGCTTCGCTGCGACGTTCTTCGCCTGACATAGTTTCCAACATTCACTCGGCTCTGAACTGTCTCCGCTTAAGGTTGCCCGCGCGATACCAACGTGCATTGCCGCCGCCGAACTCCTCAGTGATGTCCTCGTATGGCGGTCGCGACGATAACGCCCGAAACAAACGTGACGACAGCGACCGCCAGAATGGCATCAGCAAAGCCAAAGCGATCAGCGATAAAGTCCGCCGAAAGCTTGCCAATCGCATAACCGAGGTCTCGCCAGAGCCGATCCTGCTCAGTGATCGGGCCCGCCAGCCTGGTTCCGACGCGTCCGGTACTGCTGCAATCAGCCTCGGAAAGACCAATGCGGTGCCAATGCCGAGCAGCACGCTTTCGACCAACCACCACAAGAACTTTCCGATGAACGCCGTCAGAAATCGCCGATAGCCTGGACCCTCATGCCGGCGACAATAAGGCCCTTGCGGCCAATCAGATCCAGACCCACGGATAGGCCGGTCGCGCAAGCGCCACCGGCGCGAGTTCGTCGAGAGCCCGGCTATTCCTTTCCCTTGCCAGTCACCTGGAAAATACGGTCCCGTACGACGCCAATCGCCTGCTTGAGGGCGTAAATATCTTGAAGATATCGCTGCGGAATCCGTATCTGGCTGGCGTGCGCATCAATGTTTTCGATTTCATCCCGCCATTGTGCAATCTGGTCCGGGGTCGGCTGCCCGTTTCTCCATATTTCATCTTCCAGCGCTTTGATTTCGCGATACCAGACCACGAGCCGGTTTTTTATCCGCGCCTCCGCCATGCGCGGCAACGCCTCCAGCAGACCTAGCAGTAAGGCCATAAAGGGCAGCAGAATCAGCAGTCGTCTTTCGACAAAGCTGGCCAGCCAGAATGGAAGGTAGCGCTGCAGGAAAGGGCGGCCGGATTTGAAGTAACGCGTGCTGTCGTCAGAAATGGGAAATTCGTCGTTACTTAGGTTGGGAAAGGTGCCGATCGACGTGAAGTAATCTTCGCCGCCGTGGACGGTCTTGGCCGCGTCCAATAACACGTAGACCAAGGCTGGGTGCAGGGTGTCTTTGGACACCAGCAGAGCGGTCGCGGCGAGGAGCGTGACATCAGCCTGAGGACGATCATTGACGATACTGGTCAATGCGCGCGGGAAGATAATCTTGGAGAGGGACGGGAATTTTTGCACCAGCGCATCGGCCTGGGCAAAATTCATCAGCTTGAGATCGCTGTTGAGCAGCGTATTTTGCATCGGCGCATCGGGTCGGCCAATAAAGAACGCCGCATCCAGTTGACCGTTTTCGAGACCTTGGTAGGCCCGGGCCGCATCCATTTGCAGCAGCGTGGTGTTGTCGCCGGTGACCCCGCTATAGCCGAGCAACACCTGCGAGACATTGAGCAAGCCGCTGCCGGGAACGCCAATGGAAACCCGCTTGCCGCGCAGTTCTGCCAGCCGGTTGACGGTGGCGTCGCCCCGATAGAACACCCAGATCGGTTCATAGGAAACGGCAGCGATGGTCTGCAGATGGTCGGTTTCTTTCGGACTGGTGGTACCCGACTGTATAAAGCCCACTACATATTCGCTGTCCGGATTCTTCAGTCGCTCATAATTTTCAACCGAACCGGAAGATCTGCGGATATCAAGCTTTATACCGTCGCGCTTCAGGACGGGGGCATAGCGATCGGCAAACCCACGATAGATACCGTTGTCCGCCCCGGTTGTGATGATGATCGTGCGCTGGATGGCTGGCTCGAGTACTGTGGTCAGCGCCCAGCCTAGCGCGGCTAGCAGCAGGATCGCCCCAATGATGAGAAGCCGCCTGCGCCCAAGTGTCATGGGGACTTTCCGGCTACGGCGAAGCACCGGGTCGTGCCTAGGCATTATCAGTTCCGACGAATCGTCTGGGTGGCACCCTCGCCAACAGCCAAGTATATGGTCAAATCCCACCAATGTGAACACGCCCACATGGGATCGATTCCGGGAATCCGATACGCCTTCAGAGCCGCCCCCCGCGACGGACGGGCCAATTAAGACAACGCGCGGTTATGCCGATCGGATCCGTACATTTCCGCGCCCGATCTGTGCGATTGGCATTGTTACTTTCCGAGAACGGCGAGTGCTTCGCGCAGCGGGACCAGTGAAACCCGAACGACCCCGTCGAGCGGCGAGTTCAGTTCAAGGATCAAAAATATCGCCCCGGATGCTGACAACGCACACACGAGCAAGACTGCGATGGTCGTGCCGTTGTGGGGCGCGTACAATCCAAATGTCCCAAAAATAGCGACTAGCCACAGCACCAGGGCGACGAGAAGAGGCACGGGAATTGGGACCTTTTCCTTCAGTATCGCCAGCCATCGCGTAGCGAACACTTCATCAACAAGCAGAAGTGCACGCGCCTTGAGATCGCGCTGTATAGCGTCCTGTGGCGACAGCCCCTCTACCAACCGTTGAAAATCCTCGGCACGGCGGACACTTTCCGGATCGTCCATTCTGGCGAGTCGGGAAGGATCATCAGAAGCAAGTGTCGCGACCGTCGATGCGTACGCTTGCCTCAGCGCATCACGGACCGGTTTCGTTTCCGGTCCGTACTTGGCCAGCACGCGGTCGAGGCGAACGACGTGGGCTGCAGTGTCGATAAGCTCAGTGCTCACCGTATCGAAAGAGCCCTTCGCTGATGAGATCAGCAGGCCAAGTACTAACGCGGCCATGGTCGCGATAAGGCCGGTTGCGAGTCTTACGACCCCTGCCGATTCCTCATTAAGGTGATGTGCGGGCAACACCTTACGCAGATACAAGCCAACCACTACGCTGCCCGAAGCGCACGCAAAGACGACGAAGAAAATAAAAAAGTGGCGCATGTTTAACTCCGTTCCTTGGCGTTGCATGCCGGTAGCGGCGATGCAATATTCGGCGGTGAGACCGCGCCAGACAACCGTACGTCCTTAATGATTGAACCAGCGGTATTGCAGTGAAAGAGAAACGGTCTGGAAATTACCACCAACGCGCGTTATCAGCCCATTGGACCATGCGAGCTTCGCAGACCATTGCGCGGCAAGCGGGACCGACAACGTCACGCCGTATCGCACAGTTCGTTGGAGATCCTGATCTTCTACACCGTTTACGCTCGTCCGGCCGCCCGCGAAGTACGTCATGTCTGCCGCGAGCCACAATCCAGGCCGCCATGTATAGCCTCCATGCAACTGAAAGACGGGCATTGGCGCCTGGCTGCGCTGATGGCCCCGAAAAAAATCATCGTTGTCGGTGAATAACCAGACGCCGGCCGAACCTTCCACGAACCAATCGCCGAATGGGTGAGAGACGCCTAGTTCCGGTTTAAACGACCAACGATTCGATCCTACGTTGATCACCCGGGACGGCACGTACTGACCTGTCGGTGTAGTAACGGTCAGACTCGCACCCAGCGTTGTGGTCGGCGGACGCCGCGCGAATTCTTCCGGCGTAAGCGCGGGACCACCCAACAGATTCACCACAACCCTGAAAGTCGAGTCGCCCAGCCCCGATCGCCACGCGGTCCCGGGCAAACCTTGGATATTTCCAGTTATGTAAGCGTTGCTATAAGGTAGGGCCGCGGCGATGCTGGCGGCGTGACCACCGATGCCGAAGCTGTGGGAATAGCCGAGCAGAAACGTGTTGATTTTGGCGTTTACATCGGTGATTGGTAGCGTGGGATCGAGCGAGACACCCCCGGTGGATCGAGCGTAGCTCGCCACCACAAAGTTCGTTCCCACCGGCACCGCCGAGTAGGCACGCGGTTCCATCTCTTGCGCCGAGACGACCACAGACCAGAGCAGGCCAATGCAAGCCGTTGCATGACATAACCACCGCTCGACTCTGCTTACCGAGTGGAAACGAGACTGGCGTTCGATTGCGTCTGCGCGATCTGACCACACTGATGCCGCCGACAGGGCCGCGCATCGCAGTTGGGAAGAATCGCACCAGATCGTCTGCCGGCTTGGTCGTTCTCGTTCCATCCAGCAAACGCCTCCACACGCCGGTCAGAACGCGATTTTGTACGCCGTGCACAGGGTCGTCGCTGAGGGCACTCGTCCTTGCACCGCTGCTTCGCTATCAGGTCGTGGAACGCTGGAACGCGGCTCGAGTTTTAACTGAGCAGTCGCCGGGCCCGGCGACCGTCACACGACAGATACACAAAGTCACGTATCCGTTTCGGCGTATCTTTGTTTCAGTGGGCAGCCTCGGTCATTTAGGTCTCACGTATTGCGATAGTTCAGGAAAGGCGCCGTTTGCAAGCTCGTCTAGCAGTGGCTTGATGGTGTCCAAGGTAATCACCTTTTGATCGGCGACCTTGGCGAGGCGCTCACCCGTACCGACCCGCACCCTCTGCCCCAGCAATTCGCCAGTGACGCTATCCGTTCCCTCGACTTCGATAACGACGTACGCCTCTTGCGGCGTGCCGGTCGTGCTCCGCAGAGCCATCGTGGCGACGAAGGCCATCGGCACATACTGATAGGGCTTGAGGCCTTCGCCTTGCGCCGCGACGCTTGTAAAAGCCGCACGAAGCCGCAGCACTCCAGGCCCCGGACGATCAACGACCCTAAATCGCTGGCCCAGTGAGCGCTTAAGTGTTTCGTTGGAATAGGCCAGAATTTGTTGCAGCGTCTCGGCACTCACTTGCGGGCTAGGCCGTGGCTCAGGATAGAAGACGAGCGGATCGAGAAGTATCGCGTTATAGTTGGTCGGCGTAAGTTTTGGGCTCACCCATGTCCGAACGCTTCGCCCTAGTGGCAGATTCGAATAGTCCCGCAGAAAGCCCGAATCCTGCGTCGCATCGGTTTGTGATGGCGACGACGCACACCCTCCCAGCATCGCAGCGATGACAGCGATGCCAACCTTGCCTGCTATCGATTTCTTCACGACTAGTCTCCTTCTTTTGACGGTGGTCGAAGCGGAGTGGAACTGCTGTGCGCGGCGTTTAAATCGAAGCACGAAAGCGTGATGTAAAGCTTGTCGGAGGGTCCTCTTGGCGCGCTGCAGTGACGCCAGATGCTTATTTTTATAGTCAATCCGCATCAAGAAGCCAATCGGCGTTTCCCTGAGAAAAGACGCTGGTCTTCAATTTACTTACGGCTTACCATTGGGCCGATATCAGACGCGCGCAATCGAGCAGCGCGAAGGCAGATGCATCTGCGTCTGATTACGGTTATGGGACGCCACGCACACTACGCTCGGACGCGGCAGCGTCTAAGACGTTGCCACCTTCAGAAAGACCGGTGTCCACGACAGCAATACGGCTTCGATGCGGTTGCCAGTTCTTCCCCCACTGCCGGCGCTATCTGCGGCGTGATGCCCCCGCAGTCGTGTCCGGAAAGCGCACCAGTTCGAACAGTTCGACACCGCCCGACAGGAGTTCTACGCGCCTTCTGGCATAACCAGAGTGAACTAGCGCGATGCCCGTAGCCACATCGTCAGTCGCCCCGAAATATTCATCATCGATATTTCGGCCCCCGATACTCGTTGCGATGCCGTCAGCAGTAACAGACTTGTTGCGCATGCGATGATTCAGTCGCGCGGAATCAGTGAGGAAGCCAACGAACTTAGATGTGCGGATTCTAAACGACTTGAACAGCATCACCTCAATATTCGAATGAGCATCAAGCGCCGCCAGCGTGCCATCGGGAGTCGAAGGAATGCCGTTGTCGTCGAGCAGCAGGCGCACCCTAACCCCACCGGGCGGCTCCTTCGCGGAGCGCTTCCAGCAACAGCGTGCCCGTCAGGTCATTGAGCCAGATGTAGTATTGAACTTCGGGTGAGCGCTGAGTCGAGCGGGCGAGATCCACCCTCGCTGCGAATGCCTCGAGAGGATCAACGAGCGGATCAATCCCCGTGAGGCCGAAATGCTTTTCGAGCTTGCTCGCAACGTTCTGTCCAGCTGTGTAGCACCGACCTTGGTGCGCCGCCGTACGATTCGCCTGCCTCCAGCGTACCTGTCAGTTCGGCAACAACGCGAGACTGCGCATGCGGCTGCAGTCTAACGGTGCGGAGAAGGTACGTGATGAAGAAATCGTTCGCAGGCAAGCTGGGTCTCATCCTCTTTGCGGTGATGCTCGGAGGAATGGCGTCTCAGCCAAGTGCCCCACTGGAGGGTTCGGGCTTCCTGAGGGACTACTCCGATCTCGCGGAGACCAAGGACGCCCGGGGTAATACGATTTGGGCCTGGGCGAGCCCCAAGCTCAAGCCCGCTAACTACAATGCGATACTGCTCGATCCGCTTGTCTTTTACCCGGAGCCCAGGCCGAGCGAGCAAGTGAGCGCCGAGACGCTGAAACAAATCCTTGCCTACTCCAACGACTCACTTAAGCGGTCGTTCAGCCAGCGATTCAGGGTAGTCGATCGTGCCGGGCCCGGCGTGTTGAGGATTCGTGCCGCGTTCAGCAGCGTCGCGGCGCGAGGCCAGGGCCTCAAGCCCTACCAGGTCGTACCCATGGCCTTTGTGGCCACGATGGCCTTAAGGACGGCGACTGGCAAGCCAGAACGGGCGTTCATCGTGGTCGAAGTTGAGGGGACGGACAGTACCACGGGTGAGTTGCTGGGGCAGCGGGTGCGTGTGGGGATAGCCGAGCGCCTCGCCAGGGTTGCCAGTCAACAGGTCATCACGTTGGACACGCTGAAACCGTTGCTGGATGAACTGTCCGCCGGTGCATTTCCGGAACTGGCGAACTACGTCAAGCTCAAGTGAGTGGGATCGCATCCGGCTTGCCGCGCAATCAAATTGGTCGAGCATGAAAAATGGGTGTCAACGATGCTGCACGTGCACTAACATCATCAATGCAGACACACTGCCGGAATCACATAGTCCATGACGCCGGCTTATCTTCGAAAGTTGTGTCCATACAACCGAAGAGGCACTGTGATGGACAACGCGCTTCGCAGGGCAACCAGCGGCATCTCTCACTTCCTCAAACTGGAAGCGGCGGGCGGTCTGCTGCTCATGGCCGCAGCAGTTCTCGCGCTGATCTTCAGCAACTCGCCGCTCCGGCACGTGTACGATGATCTGCTCAAGATCCCTGTCGAACTGCGCTTTGGATCGTTCATTATTGCCAAGCCGCTTCTGCTCTGGATCAACGACGGATTGATGGCCATCTTCTTCCTGCTGGTCGGCCTCGAGGTCAAGCGCGAGGTGATCGAAGGGGAACTGTCCACTCCCGCGCAAGTGGTGCTACCTGTCGCTGCCGGCGTGGGTGGAATGATAGTCCCGGCACTTATCTATGTCCTTATAAACCGTGGAAATGGCATGGTCTTGAACGGCTGGGCCATTCCCACGGCCACTGACATTGCTTTTGCGCTCGGCATTCTGTCCCTGCTCGGCAACCGGGTCCCCTTATCGTTAAAAATTTTTCTGACCGCGGTGGCGATTGCCGACGACTTGGGCGCAATCGTGATCATTGCATTGTTCTACACCGCCGATCTATCTCTCCCGATGCTATTTTTGGCAGCCGTCGCAGTTGCGGTGCTAACCGCCTTGAACTGGCAGAAAATCACGAGAATCGCACCTTACATTATTGTCGGCGTGATTCTGTGGATATTCGTTCTGAAGTCAGGCGTTCATGCGACCCTTGCAGGCGTTGCAATCGCTTTCGCGGTACCGTTGAAGACGACGGACGCCGACGGCCACGCTCCCCTGCACCAGCTTGAGCACAGCCTTCACCCCTGGGTGGCGTTCGGCGTTTTGCCGATCTTCGCTTTTGCTAATGCCGGTGTTTCGTTCGCTGGCATTGCGCCTTCGGCGCTAGCCGAGCCCTTGCCGCTCGGTATCGCCGCAGGTCTTTTCATTGGGAAGCTCGTCGGCGTCTGCGGGGCGTGCGCCGCGCTCGTGCCGTTCGGTCTGGCGAAGCTTCCTGAGGGGGCTACCTGGAGCCAGATCGTTGGAGTCGCCGCTCTGTGTGGCGTCGGTTTCACGATGAGTCTGTTCATCGGCTCTCTCGCCTTTGAAGGCCCCGAATACTATACGCCCCTCCGGTTGGGCGTGATCGCAGGCTCAACGTTATCGGGCCTTACGGGTTATCTGCTTCTGAGGTTCGCGGGGGGGCATTCCAGGACGACCTCATCTGAGCAGGCTCTATAGGCGATCCCTGGCCTAATGAGGTGCATCGTGAGCCTGGACACGCTCGAAACGCTGATGGCCGCGTCCCTAGTACTTTTAGTCGGACGGCAGATCCTTGCCCGAACACCCTTACTGCGAACTTACAGCATCCCGGAACCGGTGGTCGGCGGCTTACTTGTAGCGTTGCTGGTTTTTGCGTTACGAGGTGTCTTCCGCATTGATGTGCGTTTCGATACGACAATTCAGGTACCGCTGATGCTCACATTTTTCGCCACCATTGGGCTTAACGCGGATCTGGCAGGGTTGAAAGCGGGCGGGCGAGCTCTGCTTGTTTTTCTTGGTGTTGTAGTCGGTCTGCTCGTGATGCAGGATGCGCTCGGCATCGGCCTCGCTTGGACGTTGGGACAAGATCCCCTTCTCGGGCTGCTCGGAGCGTCGGTGACGCTCTCTGGCGGCCATGGCACGGGTGCGGCGTGGGCTAAGGTATTCGCCGAGCGTCACGGCCTCGCATCGGCGACGGAGATTGCTATTGCGTGTGCCACGTTTGGCTTGATCCTTGGAGGTCTGGTCGGCGGCCCGGTCGCGCGTTTTCTGATCACGCACCATCATCTCGCGCCTGCGCCGGAAGTCAATCTTGCAGGCGCGACAGGTTTCGAACAACCAAAGGCTGTTCGGCCGATTACGGCGGATGCCGTCATTGAAACAGTGGCGCTAATAGCCGTTTGCCTAGCTGTCGGCTCCGCACTCGCATCCCAGTTGAGCGGCACAGCGTTCGAGCTTCCTGCCTTTGTATGTGTATTATTCGTTGGCGTCCTTTTGCGCAATGGGCTTGCCGTGCCCGGTTGGTATCGGGTTTTTGAACTCGCCGTGTCCCTACTTGGCAACGTTAGCCTCAGTCTCTTTCTCGCGATCGCCTTGATGAGCTTGCGCTTGGGGGATCTAGCCTCGCTCGCGCTGCCACTTCTCGCCATCCTAATCGTGCAGGCGATCGCGATGGCGTGCTACGCCATGTTTGTCACCTTTCGCGTTATGGGGCGCAACTATGACGCGGCGGTGCTGGCTGCCGGGCACTGTGGCTTTGGGCTCGGAGCCACGCCCACTGCGATCGCCAACATGCAAGCCATTACGGCACAATTTGGCCCCTCCCATTTGGCCTTTCTGGTAGTACCGATGGTGGGAGCCTTTTTTATCGACATCGCGAACGCAATCGTCATTAAATTGTTTCTGCTGTTGCCAATTTATCTGTAGCGGGAGCGTTGGGCGCTGCGCGAGTCAGGTGCCTTCCCCGAATCGGCACGTTGGGCTTTTCAGTGGACACACGACACGTAGGCCCGCTGTGGGTCGTGGTCGATACTCACTCGACCGTCGCTGAGATCGACGACCTTGTGTTTGCGGTTCCCCGCGAAGGTGTGCGACCAATATTTGCTGCTGCCGCCCCAGCCATAAAAGCCGCCGGGATGACGAGCATCGTTCCTCGGCGCGACGATCGCGTATTTGCTCGCCTTCGTGGTACTGCGATCACGGTTCGCGTAGACGAACAGCGCCGTCAGCTCTTCCACCGTCGGCAACCGCATATGTCGCTTCACACAGTGGTATAACGCGTCGTGGTAGTCGTAACGTGACACCCGGGCTCCATTGAAAGCGTCCCGGGGACTCTTTTTCGCGCGCGGGATTCTTATCTCCCAAGGATCCGTGTCCCTCACGGGGCGGCTGAAACAGTTTTGCAGAGAGAAGACCGTCGTTCCGCCTCCATCCATCGGGTAGCTCCCCTCAGGCATGCATATTTCTTCCTTGGCGACCATCGAGTCCACCGGTGCTGCGGCGGATGAAATACTCGAACTCTGAATCAATGCGACGATTATTACTGCCCGGGGCAACAAAGATCTCAGCATGGCGAGGCTCATAGCAGTCCGATAACGATGTTGATGACCGGCCCACGCGACAAACCGGTCTCATTTGGGCCTCAACTTGAATGTTTCGCGCTCAGGCTACAGGCCTCGAAGAAAGGCGGCTTAAAGAATAATACAAGGCGGCCTGTTTCAGTTTGCAAGACCCGACCCAGACGAGACGGTCATCGTTTGCCACCGGCTGCCAACGCCCAATAAAGCGTGATTCGAAATGTAGCCCGTCTTTACTTACGGCCAATCAGTTCATGAAAGTCACCAGCCCGTTGTGCAAGTCGTACATGGAGCCGACGATCATAATTTGCTTTTTCTTTTCGAGATCGGCAAGGACCGTACTATTTCCACGTATTGCATCGACTGTATGCTTGACATTCGACCTCGCCACGGCATCTACAAATTCGTCGTTCTTGCTGGTGCGATCGCCTTGAAATTGGGTTGCCTCGACCGATGGTTTGATCGTATCAAGCAGCCCCGTGAGATTTCCCAACTCCACACTGTCGATGGCCCCTTTGATGGCGCCGCACGCAGTGTGTCCCATCACCAATACAACCTTCGCGCCAGCTACCGCACAGGCGAACTCCATACTGCCAAGCATGTCGCGGTTGGCGATGTTCCCCGCCACCCGTGCGTTGAAGGTATCCCCAATGCCCATGTCCAGGATGATCTCGGCCGGTGCGCGGGAGTCGATGCAGCCCAGGATAATTGCTGCCGGATACTGGCCTGGCGCAGTGGAACGCTTCTGCGCAAGAAAATCCTGTGACTTCATCTTGCCGGACCGAAATCGCTGATTTCCTTTTTTCATCATTTCGATGACCTGCTCCGGCGTCAGTGCGTCTCGCTGAGACTTCGTCAGTGCGGCAGCCTCGACAACATTCGGTCCAAACCCGAGGCCAGTTAACAATGCTGCGGCGCATGTGCCGGCTCCTTTCAGCAACGCTCGCCGCTTGTTTTGGTTTGCATGATTAGCCGCACAGCAGTCCTGTATCGATTCCATATCGACCTCACATCGTGTGATATCGAACACCTTACAGCGGCGCATTCAACCGGTCCGAAAACGGCCTAACCTTCTCGCCGGACACGGCGTTTACCCAGTATCGACGAAGATCGGTAAAAATCAATCCGCATCCCCATGCAATCGAGTGATCTCTGCGGTACAAACGTCGGTGAATACGCAAGAAGTTCGAACTCGACGTTCAGCAGGAGGCGCAAATGAGAATCGTCCCCGAGTCCGTGTTGAACGCCCTCTTTGATCGCGGCGGCTTGAAAGGCGTCTTCGATCACGCCAGGAACCTACCACTACTGTGTTAACAACCATTCAGTTGTCCGCCCGCAGCACGGACACCGATCAAGACGGGCAAGCAATGCGGCAGCAATTGAGATGGAGTCTTTTTTTGCCCGTCCAGGCGTTCGGTGACGAGAAAGCCATAGGCCGCTATGCACAGGGTCGCGTGGTGATGAAAGCCGCGCCAACTGAGATTGACCCGGGAAAACGGACACCTATCCTTTGGATAAGGGGGTGCCAAAATGGGCAAGCATCGAGCACCGT
>NZ_FCOL02000092.1 GCF_001544515.1 Caballeronia terrestris | reverse complement strand
CGTTTTGTCTCCGGGCGTACCCGGTGGCCGCGATACTGCATCGCGTACCTGCGGTATCGCAGCGATCATCGGGAAATAATATATCTAACGCAACGCAACCACTTGTACCTCGCGGCCGTCGCGACATCTGTCAATAAGGAATGTCGAGTCTCGCATACGTTGGCTCCCATCTGCCGCCGAGCACCTTGCATAAGGTGATGAGGTTCGTCGCAGCGTCGGCCTTGCTCTGCTCGAGCTTGCTCTGAGCATCGAGCAATTGTCGCTGCACGTTGAGCACGTCCAGAAAATCGACGGCACCCGCCTTGTACCGCTGCTGCGCAATCGACAGCGCCCGCTGATTCAGGCTGACGACCGACTTCAGGCGGTCGCGCCGTCGCTGCTCGGCGTCATAGACGACGAGCGCATCGTCCACCTCCCGCCAGGCGTGCAGCACCGTAAGCTTGTAGACAATCGCGGCCTCCAGTTGCTGTGCCTCGCGCAAATGGAGGGTTCCCTTGAGGCGCCCGCCCTCAAATATCGGCAGCGAGATCGACGGTCCGATAACGAACTGACCCGAGGCCCAATCGGCGAGACTCGAAAGCTGAAGGCTCTGGAAGCCCGCGCTTCCGTTCAGCGATATGCGCGGATAGAAATCGGCCTTCGCCATGCCGATCGCCGCCGTCGCGGCGTGCAGTTGAGCCTCGGCTTTTCTGATGTCGGGCCTGCGCTGCACCACCTCCGACGGAACGCCGATATGTACCCGCTCTGGCAGCGCCGGAACATCGCGGGGCTCGCTGAGCATCTGCCGCAGCGCGCCCGGTTCCTTGGCCAGCAACACGCCGATCGCATTGATCGTGGTCTCGTTACGCGATTCGAGAATCGGGATCAGGCTTTCGATCGACTCCGCTTGCGCGGCCGCGTTGGCCACGTCCAGGTTCGTGACGACGCCTTCATGTGCCCGTGTCTCCGTAAGCTTCACGGTATCGCGGGCAATGCGAAGGTTTTGCTTCGCTATATCGAGCAGAGATTGCGTGTCACGCAACTCGACGTAGTCTCGCGCGAGTTCGGCCCGGGCGGACAGGAGAACCGCGTTCCGGTCCTCGTATGAGGCTTCGGTCATCGCCGTGGCGGCCTCGACGCCGCGCCGGACGCGGCCCCAGAAATCGAGTTCCCACGATGCATCGAAGCCGAACTGGTACAGGTCGAACGCAGGCGAGCCTTTGGAACCCGGCACCGGCGCCACGCCGAGCGGCGTGTCCCCCGCGGCCGATTGCACCTGGCCTCCGGTTGGCGTCACGCCGAGCAACGACAGGATGCCGTTCGGGCTGCCACGCTCGCGGTAGTACGAGGCGGCGCCGGTCACCGTCGGATATTCCTCCGCGCCGACGATGCGCTGCTGGGCCCGGCTTTGCCGCAGCCGCGCCGATGCTGCCGCCACATCGAGATTCGCGTCGGTCAGTTCCTGTTCCAGGGAATCGAGCGTGGGATCCTTGAAGAGCGTCCACCATTGCGGACTGAACTCCGATTCGATCGCCCTGCTCGATGCTAAAGCGGACTGCGTGCGGTTGAACACGTCGGGTGTGTTCGTCTGCGGACGTTCGAAATCCGGGCCAACCATGCACCCCGTCATCACGAACGATGCCAGGATCGCGAGCGCCAATGCGCGCAGAGAGATTTCGCTCGGGTTCATTTCGATGCCACTCCCTCGGACAGTGCCTCGCCGCGCCGGCGCACGTCCACTTCCGCCTCGACGGAAAGCCCCACGCTCAGTTCGGATGCGGCCTGTTGCCCGCGATCGATCGTGATCTTGACCGGCACGCGCTGAACAATCTTCGTGAAGTTGCCGGTCGCATTGTCAGGCGCGATGGGCGCGAAGCTCACGCCTGTCGCAGGCGCGAGACTATCGACGTGGCCTCGGATCACGACGCCGGGAAAGCTGTCGACCTTGATACGCACGCTTTCGCCGGGACGCATGTGGGTGATCTGATTCTCCTGGAAGTTGGCGACGACGTACGCATCCGAAAGCGGGACGATCGCGAGCATCGGCGCGCCGGGCGTCACGAACGCGCCGACCCGTGCCGAACGCCGCCCGACTTTACCGTCGACCGGTGCGTGGATTTCCGTATAGGACAGGTTGAGCTTCGCCTGCTCCTTTGCGGCTTCGGCGCGCGCCAGCGCACTTGCGGCCTTGTCGCGCTGGGTACGCAGTACATCGAGGTTCTGTTCGATCGCCCTCAACGCGGCGCGATCGTGCGCCTGTTGCGCGATCTGCTGCGTGAGCGTGCTCGATGCGTGCTGTTGCTCTTGCGCGGTGCCGGCTCCCGCGTCGGAAAGGTTCTGGTAGCGCGAGGCGTTCGCTCGCGCAAAGTCGATGCCGGCGTCGTCGGATCGAAGCGTCGCGCGCGCCTGGTCGACGAGCGAGGGCTGCCGCGCTATCTCGGCGTCGAAATTCGCGACCGACGCCTCGGCCGCCTTCACGTCTGCCTGCGCGCTCATCAACGCTACGCGGAAATCGCGGTCGTCGATGCGCAACAACAGTTGCTCGGCTCTTACCGACTGATTGTCGACGACGAACACGTCGGAAATCTGGCCGGCAATACGCGGCGCGACGAGCGTGAAATCAGCCTGGACGTAGGCATCGTTTGTCGATTCGGTGTTCGAGCTGGAGAGATACTTCCAGCAGGCCAACGCCACGACGACGAGCGCGACGATGACTGCTAAAACGCGAACGAGTTTGAGTTGAGAGCGGATAAAAGTCGACATGGATATCGTCCCTTAATGGGAGGAGGGCGGCGTAGTGGTCCACGGCGGGTAAATACGCACGGGTAACACTGGAACAAGTAAAAGAAGCGCGACGGCGACACCGGCCATTACGCGATAGAGATCCGCCGAAGTCAGCACGACAGCCTGCTCGTGCACACGATGTGCGAGCTCGCCGAGACCATGCGCCGCATCGATGCTTTGGCTGGTTATGAGCGCGTTATTGCCGAGGTGATCCACGAGCACGTGCGAATGAAAGTGTTCTCGCGCCGTGCCCAGCCCTTCGATCAGACCCGTTGCCAGAGCCGCAGAAAACGTCTTGACCGAGTTGAACATTGCGGACGCGAACGGGCCCTCCGTAGGCGGCAATCCTGTCGTGACGCCCATCAGGATCGCCATGATCAACATCGGTTGCGCGACGATCTGCAATGACTGGAGGAAATAGAAGTTCTCGCGCACCCACTCGGAAGTCATGAAGCTGCCCATCAGGCACGTCGTGACCATGAGGGACAATCCGATCGCCATGACCCATCGGCAATCGACGCGCTTGAGATTGAGGACGGCAGCCGTCAAGGGCAGAGAAATCAAGAGCGGGATGGCAACAAGCAACGACAAGGGCGCAGTTTGCAGCGGCCTGTACGTGTGAATCCTCGCGAGATATTGACCCGGTATCGCAGCGACACCGACCAGCAGTATCACCGCGCCCGTGAGCGTCAAAAGCCCATGCGAGAAGTTCCTGCGCGAAAGCAGTTGGAGCTTGAAAAACGGAACGGGCGCAAACCATTCGTTGACGAGGAAGGCGACGAACAGCAACGTACCTCCAACAAACATCACACGGATGAACCCGGAATTCAGCCAGTCGAGCCGATCGCCTTGCAAGAGGCCAATCACGAGCATGGCAACTGCGGGAAATCCCGTGAGGAACCCGGTCCAGTTGAAGGAACGCAGCCGTTCGAGTTTGAGCGGATCCGGCGGAAGTCCCTGCTGGATCGCCACGCAACTGATCACCCCAAGCGGCACGATCTGCCAAAAGACCATTTGCCAGCTGACGTATTCCGTCCACAACGCGGCGAGCGGTGTGCCGAGCGCCGGCCCGAAGGTCGCGGTAAGGGCGTACCCGGCGAGTCCGTACAGCTTCACCTCCGGCGGAAGATAGCGCAGTGCCACGATGATGAGCATCGGCGGGAGGCATCCGCCGGCGATGCCTTGCAGAACACGCAACATATAAAGCGTGAACGGGTTCGGCGCAAAAGGGCAAAGGAACCCGAAGAACATCGTGGCGATCACCGCGCCGATCGTGAAGCGCTTTAACGTAAAAGTCATGCCGAACCACGGCGCAAACACCATCGTGGCGACGTTGGCTGCCTCGAACAGGGTGGTCAGCCAGGTCCCGTTGTCATGGCCAATCGAGAACACGCCTTGAACGTCGGTCATGGCTAGCGCAGTGACCTGTTCGTTCAATATCGCTAGCAGCGACGCCAGGAGCATTCCAATGAGGCCAATAGCGAGCCGAGGTGATAGCGTGGCTACTGTGGGCGGATGCTGTGAAGGAGTCTCTGCCTCCCGTATAGAAGCCGGCGCCGACGATGCTGCAGGGATCGGCTCTGGCGTTCCAGTGGACGACGGAGCGGCGGGGTTCATAGAGTCCGCTAAGCTACTAATTATTTAATGGGGCACTTCATCAGGGTTTGCAGTCGTGTACTGGGTTGATCCAATCCTAGTTGACGGCTTGCTTTTTTTAAAGCCGACACCGATCGCGTACTAAAGTAAGCGACTCGCGAAGCCGTTAGGCCATGCACCGACGCGTGAGGCATGCTGGTGGTCTGGTCTGATAGGTTCGTAGCGCAGTACGGTGGAGAGGTGTCGTGCGGAGCTTGTCGGCCACACACAATGCAGGGCGTGCTCAGCAAGTCGCTATCGATCTCGACCGCGCCGTCTGCAGTGCTATGTCAGCGCAGCTCACTGGTTAGGCCGTCTTCGACTTCAATGTCCTGTGCTTTGACTTCCGGGTTCGTCACCTTTTGATGTGTTTTACCACCGTCGTGATCGTCACCTCTTCGACAGTTCCACGTGCAGACGGTGGCCCGCCAAAAATGCGGAGCGCCTACATCTCACACTCACTACGTGGGCCGAAACTAAAAATTGTCACAGGTTGGGGCCGCGAAGCGGCCCGGCTTCGTGGCGCGGGGTCTATATCACATTTCGCTGATTCATTTTTAATCATCGTACAGGGGTGCTGCGTTTCGGCCAATCTCATTGAGACAGCGTTCTGCTCAACCGCGATTGAGGTCGGCATCCGCAAGCCGGCGTTAAATTATCTTTTTTGAATCGTGAAAGGACTACGAAAGGATAGGCGTCTACCATTTTCCATGATACTGACGGATTGATTGCGTTAAGTTGACCATTACCGCACCGCAATGGCGGGTTAAACAGAAGTTAGACATCTAGTACCGGCCCCACGAGGAACGAGATGGTCACGAAACCGCATCCGGCTTCGAATGGAAGCGTTGGTGAAAGCAAGACGGCAGTTGTGTATGTCATCGACGATGATGAATCGATCCGGCTCGGATTGAGCGACCTGGTGCGCTCCGCTGGACTGCACGTCGAAACGTTCGAATCGCCGAAGGATTTTCTGGCTTCCCCGAAGTACGACGCGCCCAGCTGCTTAATTCTCGACGTTAGGTTACGCGGCGAAAGTGGTCTCGAATTCCAGAAGGAAGTGATCCGACGTGGCGTGCGTATGCCTATCTTGTTCATGACGGGTCATGGCGACATCGAGATGACGGTCCAAGCAATGAAAGCGGGCGCACTGGATTTTTTCTCGAAGCCGTTCCGCGATCAGGACATGCTCGACGCCATAGGTCGTGCAGTGGGCACGATGCCGAGCGAATCACGTCAGAACAGGCAATGGCGACCGTTCGCGCATCCTACGAATCGCTGACGCAACGGGAGCGAGAGGTAATGAAGCTTGTGGTGTCGGGGTTGCTAAACAAGCAAATCGCCTACGAGATGAATTTAAGTGAAGTCACCGTGAAGGTTCATCGAGGCCAAGCGATGAAGAAAATGGCTTCGCGAACACTTCCGGACCTCGTTCGTAAGGCGGACGCGCTAGGAAAAGACTCAAATTGCTTGAGTCCCCCTGAACTCGGGTAGACGTCACGAACCGCGTACGCGTACGATCACGAACGCCGCATGTCCCTCAGATACCCGGCGCCCAGTATGCACTTTATAGGTTCTTTGACTTGGGATTCGCTATGAAACGGCTGTCCAACGCTATTGCCGATCCCGAGTTTGGGAGCAAATGGATAGTGCTTAATCACGGAGGCGGCCGCATGCCCGCAGTCGGATTTGGCACGCTCATTCCGGATTCGGCTACGACTACCAGCGCTACGAGAGACGCGCTGGAAGCTGGATACCGACACTTTGATTGTGCCGAGCGGTATCGGAATGAGCGTGAGGTGGGCGAGGCCCTCCGGGCAGGGCTCGCGGCCGGGCGGATCGAGCGCAAAGACATCTTTGTGACCACAAAATTGTGGAACACCAATCATCGGCCCGAGCGGGTCGAGCGGGCTTTCGAGGCAAGTCTTGAAAGGCTTGGACTTGACTATCTGGATCTCTATCTCATTCATACACCGTTTGCATTCCAGCCAGGAGATGAGCAGGACCCGCGCGATGAAAAAGGTGATGTCATCTACGATAAAGCGGTGACTTTGTTTGACACGTGGGGGGCGATGGAAGGTCTCGTCGACCGTGGAAGGTGCCGCGCCATCGGAGTGTCTGACATCAGCTTGAACGAATTGCAGCCCCTCTACGAATCAGCACGAATTAAGCCGGCGGTGGTTCAGGTCGAGGCACATCCGTATCTTCCAGAAGCGGAACTGCTGGAATTTTGCAAAGAGAAGGGGATTGTGTTTTTGGCCTTTGCGCCACTAGGTCACGGAATAAGGCCGGGGCCACTTGAGGACTCAGTCATTGCCCAAATTGGCGCGCGGATTGGAAAGACGCCAGCACAAGTACTGCTTGCCTGGGCGGTGCAGCGTGGTGGGGCTTTGCTTACCACCCCCAAGACTGCGGCACGCGCGAGAGAGAATTTCGACATCTCTGCGCTTCCGGCAGACGCATTCGACGAGATCAATAGAATCAAGTTCAGGCAGAGGTTTAACGAAGTCGTCAAGACTGGTAGCCCGGGCTTCATCCCGCAAAGTAAATGACAGGGAACGAGCCGCGCCCGAGGGCAGCCGATGCAGGAAGGAAAAATACCTGTAACCTACCGATCAATGAGGATCGCATCGATGCAGGTCGATACAAAATAAGGCGCGCGGTCGACGCCCCCGACGATCGTCGGATCGCCGCACGCCTTAAAAGGCTTTTACGATTCGCCTGCCGGAATCGTCGACTACTCTATGCGTTTAAGCGTCATGACGGTCGTGTCTGCTTACTTCGTTCCATGAATCGCAAACTCCGAACCTTTGTCGATACTGTCCGGCCAGCGCTGCATAACACTCTTATAGCGCGTATAAAACCGCACGGCTTCCTCGCCGTACGCATGATGATCACCGAATAACGATCGCTTCCAGCCTCCGAATGAATGCCACGCGGCCGGTACCGGACTCGGCACGTTGATGCCAACCATGCCCGCCTGAATCTGCCGGGTGAATGCGCGCGCCGCGCCACCGTCAGCGGTGAAAAACGATACACAATTCCCCAGTTCGTGCCCGTTGACGAGTGCGATCGCACTCGCGAGATCAGGCACGCGGACAACGGACAGCACCGGCCCAAAAATCTCCTCCCGATAGATGCTCATATGCGGCTTCACATCGTCAAAGAGCGAGCCCCCAAGAAAAAAGCCTCGTTCATTGCCGTGTGGCGTATAGCCTCGGCCATCAACAACGAGCTTCGCACCCGCTGCGACGCCCGCTTCGATATAGCCCTTAACTTTGGCGCGATGCGCGGCGCTGATGAGCGGCCCCATGTCCAGATCGGGCTCCATGCCGCCACCGATCCTGAGTGAGCGCACACGCGGCGCGAGGCGCTCGACCAGCTCATCGCCGATGCGCCCAACCGCCACCGCGACTGAGGTCGCCATGCAGCGCTCGCCGGCCGAGCCGTACGCCGAGTTGATCAACGCATCGACGGCTTGACCGAGATTGGCATCGGGCATGACGACGAGATGGTTCTTCGCACTGCCCAACGCCTGCACGCGCTTGCCGCGCTTCGCGCTTTCGCTGTAGATGTATTCGGCGACTGGCGTCGAGCCGACGACCGATATTGCGGCCACATCCGGGTGCGCGATCAGGGCGTCAACGACGCCCTTGTCGCCGTGCACGACATTGAAGACGCCTTTGGGAAAACCGGCTTCGATGAACAGCTCCGCAAGCCGAATCGATGCCGACGGAGTGCGCTCCGAGGGCTTGAGCACAAACGTGTTGCCGGTCGCGGCCGCCATCACAAACATCCAGCACGGCACCACCATCGGAAAATTGAACGGTGTGACGCCCGCTGCCACGCCGACCGGCTGACGCAGATTCCAGCTGTCTATGCCCCCGGCGCTCTGATCGGTGAAATCGGTTTTGAGGAGATTCGGAATGCCGCACGCGAATTCGACGATTTCGATGCCGCGCACCACCTCGCCCTTCGCGTCCGATAACAGCTTGCCGTGGTCGCGCGTAATGAGCTCCGCAAGTTCGTCCGAATGCGCCTCAAGCAACTCCTTAAACTTGAACATCAAACGCGCGCGCTTGAGCGGCGGGGTCTCGCTCCACGCCGGGAAGGCTGCTTTCGCAGCAGCGACAGCGGCGGCGACTTCGGTCGCGTTCGCGACCGGCACGCGGGCGCTCACTCGGCCCTGCGCCGGGTCGAATACGTCGTTGAACCGCCCGCTCGTACCAGCAGCGCCTTGACCGTCGATGAAATGACTCAGCTCGCGCACGCGCGCGGCACCTTGATTTGCTTCGCTCATACGTCCCTCCCGGAGGGGATGCAGGCGCTGTCGCAGCATTGTCCGTCGCCGCCCACGCCACGGCTCCTTATGCGGCGTTTAGGTGGCGCACACTCGATGTCGAGCGCGACGTGACTGGCCACGCATCGGTCCTCTTTCGGTAGTGCAAGGGGATCAGCGCCTGGTTGCAAAAATGTGTCCGCGGATCACGATTCTCGTCACCGCTCACAAGAATTAGTTTAGGTTTGATGGTTCTTCACTGATGCTCTAGCTGCGACGGTTTGGGGACATTTCCCGCTCGTTTCTGGCCACCATGTCGTTTTCGTTGACCGATGTGCGTATGACGTTCTGGCTTTCGCAATGCGAAGTCATGTAATCCGCTCAATCGATCGCCTCCGCCGGATGACCCAAGGAGGCGGTCCATTGTTCACTGAGCCACCAATGAGGAGAAGGGATAACGCCCTCTAAAGCGCCAATCGAACAGTCAAGACACCTTTTACTCCAGCATAACAATACATTGAAAATCTTAATGGCTTACGTTCTATACTCAGCTTCATTCAAAGCCGAGCAGCGAAATCGCCATGGACAACTCTGGCAACTCATTCACTTCATCCTCGCGGACAGAACACATTTCCTATGTGGTTCGCAACGAACGGTACTGGCGCAGGAACTTGATCATATGCGTCTTTGGATCATTCACGACGCTCGTCGGCCTCAGCATGTTGCTTCCTTTCCTACCGCTCTATGTGCAACAACTGGGCGTGACTTCCACGGCCGGCATTGTGCAATGGTCGGGCATTGCATTCGGCATCACGTTCCTCGGAACCGCGATCACTGCGCCGATCTGGGGGCAGTTGGCCGACCGCTACGGACGCAAGCCGATGCTAATTCGCGCGGCGGTCGGCATGGCGGTCGTCATGTCGACGATCGGGCTCGCGCATAACGTCTACGAACTCGTGGCGCTGCGTTTTGCCGCTGGCCTCGTCGGCGGCTACGCATCCGCGGCTACGGTCATGATCGGCACGCAGGCGCCGTCGGAGCGTTCGGGGTGGGCGCTGGGCGTGCTGTCCACTGGCGTGCTGGCCGGCAATCTAATCGGGCCGTTGATCGGAGGACTGCTGCCCGGTCTCATCGGCATTCGCGGCGCGTTCTTCGCGGCGGGCGGCATGATAGCGATTGCCGCGGTCCTGACGGTCACGCTGGTCCGTGAAGACTTTAGCCGCCCGCTTAAGCGCGCCGTCAATGAGCCGGTCTCGGGCGAGCCGGGAAAGCGAAGCAACCGTGCCGCGCTTGCCGCGTTGCTCGGCACGGCAACCATGGTGTTGCTAGCGAACATGTCGATCGAGCCCATCATCACGGTCTACATCGCCGAACTCGGGGTGGGCCACGAGCGACTCGCGAGTGTCGCCGGCATCGTGATGGCGTGCTCGGCGTTCGGAAGCATGTTGATGGCGGCACGGCTCGGCGCGCTCGCCGACCGCATCGGCGGGTGGAATGTGATCGTCGGATGTCTGGTCGCGACCGGACTCGTCATGCTACCGCAAGCGTTCGTGACGCACTGGTGGCAACTCGCCGTGCTGCGTGGAGCGATGGGCATGACTCTCGCTGGATTGCTCCCTTCGATCACCAAGCTCGTGCGGCTGTCCGTCGACGATCGGCAATCTGGGAAGATGCTCGGCTACCTTCAGTCTTCGCAGTACGCCGGGCAGGTGATCGGTCCGTTGATCGGTGGTGCGATCGGCGTGCACTTCGGGATGCGCTCCGTATTTTTCGTCACGAGTGCGCTGCTGATCGTCTGCGCGGTGCTCGACCGATGGGCGAAGCACGGGCAGTCGGCGGCCTGAGCGAGCAATTCCATTACGACGAATCCCGGCCCGATGCTATCTGTCCGAACCTCACTAATACCGCGTTTGCCACCGCCCTTTCGTTGCTGAGCTGTGTTTGATGCAAGTGACATCTCGCATCAATTTCTTTTAGCCAAGGCAGATGATGGGCCAGCTCACCATGTTGCGGGCATTCGTCGCGGCCGCTGATCGTCGCAGCTTCAACAAAGCAGCTGCGTCGCTGGGCGGGACGACCGGGTCGATTTGCGAAGCCATATCTAAGCTGGGGGCGAGCCTAGACGCGTGCTGCATCGAACGACGCGATCCGTCACGCTGACGGAGTGCGCGCAGTCGTACTACCTAAGGTGCTGCCGGTTGCTGGAAAAGCTCGACGAAGCGAATTGACGGATTGCGCCGGAGGATGACGCTGACAGCGGGCGGCTGCGTCTCGTGGTGCATCCGATGCATACAGCGATATCTTCTTCCGCTTCGTGTGGCGCTATTATGCGGCCGCGCACAATGTGCACGTTACGTTCGCAATGCGGACCTTCGCGCCGCGATGCGTGCGCGAGGGCGAGCCCGAAGCGCGCCGGTACGCGCTGCGCCTGCAGCAACTGCGCGAGCTCCAGCGCATGACTCAGGCGCTTTGCGTGTTTCGATTTGTTTGCCAGCGGCCTGGCAGGCGGACTGGAGCGCGTAGGCCCGTTCGCCACCATGCTGCATGGACGCGATGTCTACCCAATGTGAGCCAGTCCGAATCAAATCGTTCACAGCTCCGACTCCCGCGACGCCGTGTAGGTTCGTCGCGCCGGACCATCGTCGGCTTCACCCTTACTGGACTACCTTAACTTCGTAACGGCACGTTCGCCCTGAAGGGTTCTGTTCGTCTGATCGCATTGTTATCCTGCATAGCAGCCGCCCGATTAAGCCGCTAGGCAAAGGTACTTGGTGACAAGGTAATCGTCGATTCCATAGCGCGACCCTTCGCGCCCGAGACCCGATTGCTTCACCCCGACAAACGGCGCGACTTCGTTCGAAATCAAATTGGCTACCACCTGACCACGGGCACGGGGTTAGCCCTTGTCCCGGGCGTCGATCAGTACCGCACAGCGCGACCGTTCGATGACTTCTCCGCAGGTCGACGGGTTGGCCCAGCGGCGTAGCCGTGACAAATGGTGATGTCCCATCACAATGACCTCCGCAGTCAGCAGCCGGGCTTGTTCGATGACGACGTCGGCCGGATTTCCCGCGCAGAAGTGCTGTTCCACCGTGAGATTCCGGTCGGCAAGCTGTGCGGCTGCGGCAGCCAGGACGGATTGTGCGAAAGATGTCTGCGCGTGTGCGGGCGGATAGGTTATGCCATCGGGCCCGACACCGCTTTCGCAACCGGGAGGCAACGCGTAGGACGGGTCGACAACGCATAGAAGGTGTACGGTTGCCGTACCTGGCGCCGCCACGCGGCTGGCCAGGTCGATGACGTGGACACTCTGGGGTGAGCAGTCCAGCGGAACGAGGAGGATATTGAACATGGTTGGAGATACCCTTGAAAAATCGGATTGACATGCAGGCTGTCATCATCGCCGGGAAGCGTGTCGAACAGTAGTTGCCGGGATCTCAAACTGGTTCGGCGAACGGTAGAACTCTTGCACGACGCGGGTCTTCCCGAGGCGTGCCTCCGCGACAAGCGCGACCACCTGCGGCGAACTGAATGTGTCGATGTGCGGCCAACCCCTGCGAAGATTTCCAGCATAGGTCGATTTGCAATTGAGGCGCTGACTTTTTAGCGATGATGCAATGTCGCGCCATGGTTGACAGCCATCGACGGCTTACCCAAACGTGACGGCCACCCTTCACCGAAGAGTTCTGCCAAGAGGGATGCGGCGGCAAAGCGAAGAACGACACCAACCGGCAGCCGCATCTCCGTGGGTTCCAAGTATGCGCTTCAGGACACAGCGACTTCGCACTTGTGTCTATCACGCGGCGCTGAACACCTATACTGAATCCCATCCCCGGTCGCGATGCCAAGATTTACCTCAGCTATCAATCTTAAAGATGCACCGCCAGTATAGGTTCGAGATTTTTCAAGCGAATCGTAGAAGGGGTCTGGGGCGATACAAAGATTTTCTGCCACCACCAAGGAGATGAAAATGGCAAACGCAAGTCAACGTCAGCAGATTTTCCTGGAGCGCCGTGCCCCGGCTTACTGGCGTGTCGTGCTCAATAACCCGCCGTTTAATATTTTCGGACCAGATAGCATCCCGCAACTGAACAAGGTCATCACAGCACTCGAGTCGGACAAGGATGTCAAGGTTGTAGTTTTCGAAAGTGCCGTGCCAGGTTTTTTCCTCACCCACTACGACTTCACACGCGACCTCGAGGAATCGACGAGTATGGCGCCCGGACCGACAGGCATGCATCCGTTGCCGGATATGCTCGTGCGCTTGAGCCGAGTACCGGTTGTCTCAATCGTGTCCATTCGCGGACGGGCAACCGGCGTTGGCAGCGAGCTTGCGCTTGCCAGTGACATGCGCTTTGCGAGTCGAGAAAAGGCTATCCTCTCGCAATGGGAAGTAGGCGCCGCGCTCGTTCCCGGGGGCGGTCCAATGGCACGGCTGCCCCGCTTGATGGGACGGGGTCGGGCCCTTGAAGTGCTGCTAGGTGCCGACGATATCGACGGCGACCTCGCGGAGCGATACGGCTACGTGAATCGCTCGTTGCCAGATTGGGAGTTGGACGCGTTTGTCGAAAAGCTGGCCTTGCGAATCGCCTCGTTCGACAAGCAGGCGATCGCGGATACCAAGCGTTTGGTTGACATCGCGAGCTTGCCTCCCGATTCGGAGATTGCCCCCGGCTGGGATGGCTTCATCACATCGGTGAGTCGTCCGCAGGCACAAAAAAAGATAGGCCAGTTGATGAAACTCGGCTTGCAGGAAAACTCCGACGTAGAGGCAAGGCTCGGCCACTACACGGGCACACTGGGAGACTGAGGCGACCGCATCGAATCGCCAAACGCCACGAAAAGGCGTGTGCCGGTTGCCCGGAGATCGCGAGCATGGGCCCAGTGCTGACGAGGAACCGGTTTCGAGACGCTTGACGGCGATAGGGCGGCGCATTGAGCAGGCACCGGGACTGCCGCAGAACTGCCGGAACCGCGGTCGAGAAACTCAAGGCGCAAGTGTAAAAGCTTGGTGAGATCGACGCGAGGATGCGCGCAGCCCCCGATGGGCAAATCTAGCTGATGGATTCGGACGCTCGCTCGATGGCGACCAGCGGGCGTGGCACAGGTATGGTCGGCTACAACGTGCAAACCGCTGTAGACCTCAAGAACCACATGAGCGTTGGCCATGATGTCGTCAATGTTGGTCATGATCGAACGCAGTGTAAGCACCCGGCGAAGGCATCTTGATCGGCAAGTCGAGCAGCCCGACGATCATGTCCATGCAAATTTTAAATGGACAGGTGTACATGATGGACGAAGTCGAGGTTGTCCAGGATGTGGTTCAGCCGACACGGCGCCGGCGGCATAGCAAGGATTCAAGGAGATGGTCATTCGGGCGGCAATGCAGCCGAACGTGTCGATTGCGGCCGTGGCACTGCATTACCGGTTGAACGCCAACCTGCTGCACAGCTGGGTTGTAGCGCAGGAGGAACGCGATGCCGCTGAAGCAGCCCGACAGGAGCTGAATGTCTCGTCGCCGGCCGAAGGTCGATCGACTTACCGCAGCAGATTAGTGAAGCACTCCAAGGTTCTCCGCGGGCTTATGGATTGGATGCAGACCGATGGAC
>NZ_FCOL02000091.1 GCF_001544515.1 Caballeronia terrestris | reverse complement strand
ATCAACGTGCCGATTCCTGTTCCGATGGCCTGGCACTCGTTCGGCGGCTGGAAGCGTTCCTTGTTCGGCGATCACCATGCGTATGGCGAAGAAGGCATCCGCTTCTACACGCGCTACAAGAGCGTGATGCAGCGCTGGCCTGACAGCATCGCGAAGGGCGCGGAATTTACGATGCCGGTAGCGAAGTAAAAAATATAGCGGGCCACTCGGCCCGCTTTTCGCATCAAGTCAAGCGTTGCTTAACGACGCGCCGCCTTGTTCCCCGCCGTCTGGAACACGCTCAAGTCCGGATACATGTCGCGGATCAACGCCCATTCCGTCGCGTTGTAAAACTCGCACGGCGCATTCGGTGATGCCGTCGTAAAACGCTTCGCCACCTCGATGCAAAACCGCACCGCCTCCGCGATATCGATCTCGTGATTCGCGCTCGCGTCGCTGCCGCCCACCACCGATTGCGCCGTCACCGCCACGCCCACCACGGGCGCGCTCGTCGCGATATGCGGCTGCATGATGCTGTTGAAGTGATAGAGGCCGTTGTCGTAAGGCGTGATGTCTTGCTGAGAGATCGGGAACGTGACGCCGGGACGCCCCGTCGTCGATTCCATCGCTTTAACCAGATCGGGAGACACGCGCAGCACGTAGCCCTGCATCGCCGTCGGCGAAATCGCGAAGCCGCGCTGCTTGATGATGCTGTTGCCCTTCGATGCGTCGAGCGAAAGGATCGCGTCCATGTCGGACGAGACTTCGTACACGTTCATCGTCTGCGACGACACCGGCATGCCCATGAAAGGCACGCCGTCGTTGAAGGTCATCGAAACATCCGTGGCAATGTGCGTCGTGACGAGCACGTCGCCCGGCAGCACGTCGCCCTTCTTCTTCATCTGCGCGAGCTTGAGCGCGACCGCGATCGCGCCGAGCGGGCCGTCCGCGTCCGACACCATGCCGATGCGCACCGGCCGCGCGCCGATCGCGCCGTTGCGCCCGATCACGCCGAGCGTGCGCGCCCTGCCGCCCACCGTCTTGCCGTTCGAGCCGGCGATCATGATCGACACGAAGTCGGTCGTCTTCGACGTGTCTTCGGGCGGTTCATCGTTGACGGTCGTGACCGTGACCGTCACGCCGAATTCGCTGAACGGCGCGAACATATCGACGATGGTCTGCCCGTCGACGGTCGCGCCATCGAGCGCCTCGAAAACGGTGAGTGTGGATTGCAATGACATGAACAAAACTCCTTCGCAAAAAATCAGAACGTGTGGCGCAGGCCGATCATCAAGGTGGCCTGGTTGTCGTTGCCGTTGAGCGGCTTGCCGCTGCCGCCCGTGTAATTGGTCGTGCTGTTGCCGAGCAGGCCCGACCAGTCGCCGCGCACCCAGTCGTAGGCGAACGCCAAGTACGTATCGGTGCGCTTGCTCAACGCGTAATCGGCGACGCCGTAGGCCGTGGCGCGCGTGCCGCTGAAAGCGTCGGCGCGGGTGCGGTCGACCATCACGCTCGCGGTGAAGGTGACGGCCGGCGTCGCGAGATAGCTCGCGCCGAGCGTGAAAAAATCGTCGCGGCGGCTCGTCGCGAACACGGAGTTGATGGCGGCGACGCTCGTCGGCGTCGCACCCGTCGACATGCTCGTGATCGACGCGGTGTCCGTGCCGCCGTTCGAAGAATCGAAGCCCGCCTGCCGATGGCTGTAGATGTAGTTCGCGAAGAGCTTCGCCGGCCCCACCGACGCCTTCACGCCCGCGATGTAGATGCGCGCGAGGCGGCTTGCGCTGTCGTGCGTGTACTGCGCGTCGCCGACGAGCGTGATCGGACCGTCCGCGTACTTCAATCCGACCGATGCCGACGAGCGCGCCTGAAAGCTGCCCGCCACGTCGCCGAACGCGTATTCGGCGATGCCCATGAAGGGGCCGAACTTGCCCGTGTAGGTGACGGCGTTGTCGTAGCGCTGGCCGGTGAGGTATACCATCCACGAGTTCGACGGCGCCGCGCCAACGCCGAGCGGATCGACGTAATAGAGCATCGTGTTGGCCGTCGTGTACTGGCGGCCGAACGCGAGGTCGCCGTAGCGATTGCCGATCGTGATGAACGCCTGCCGGCCGAAGAGCTGGCCTTGCTGGTCGAGGCGTCCGTTGTTGGCTAGGAAGCCGTTTTCCAGCGTGAAGCCGGCCTTCGCGCCGCCGCCGAGATCCTCGACGCCTTTCAGGCCAAAGCGGCTACCCGACAGGAAGCCCTCATTGCCCTGCTGCATGCCGATGAAGCTGTCGCCCGCGGCGTTCGCGTGGGTCTGAAAGTTAAGCGCGGCGTCGATGATGCCGTAGAGCGTCACGCTCGATTGCGCTTGCGCGATCGCGGGCAATGCGAGAGCGAGCGCGGCAAGCTTGAGTTGAGGTTTCATGAAAGTTAAGCTGCAAAAGCGTGGGACGAGCGCCGCCCACGCCGGCACTTGGAAGTCCGGGCGAAGTCGGCGAAAAATGGATTCAGTGCGCCCGAAGGCGCCGCATCACCGGATAAAGCCCGGCCATTCGTTCATGCCGGCCGGACCCGTGATTTGCGACAGCGGGAATCGCTTGTTCTCGCGCAGCGTTTCGATGCGACCGCCACCGAGAAAATGCAGCGCGTGACGTTCACCGAGTACCGTTCCTTCGGTGCCATCGGTGTAAAGCGCCGAACCTTCGGGCAGCGCGAAGACCTGCTCCGGCGCGTTGATGTCGAGGAATTCCGCGAGCCGTTCTTCGCGGCTCTCACCGTTGTGCCCGACCGGCTTGCCGCTGATGAAATGCGGATTAACCTGGAACGGCACGAGGCCGAGCGCGCGCAACGTCGGCGGCTGGACGATCGGCATGTCGTTGGTCGTGCGGATCGTCGGGCACGCGACGTTGCTGCCCGCGCTCCAGCCCACGTAAGGCGTGCCCGCCTGGACGCGCGCGCGAATCGCATCGACGATATCGGCGTCGTACATGCGCTTCAGCAGCGCGAACGTATTGCCGCCCCCGACCGCGATCGCTTCCGCCGACTCGATCGCGGCGCGCGGATCGGCGCTGCGATGAATCGATTCGAGCGCGTAGCCAAGACGCTCGAAGACGGGTTTGACGAGCCCTTCATACGTATCGAAGCTGAACGTGACGGCGGCGTACGGCACGAAGAGCACGCGGCGCGGCTCGTGTTTGAGCAGCGTATGAATCTGCGCTTCGGCGTGTTCGAGATAGCCGAGCTGATCACGGCGCGAGCTGCTCATCAAAAGAATGCGTTGGGTCATGGCGAAGTCCGGTGGTAAATGGAATGCAGCAGTCGATCAGGCGACGGCCGTGCGAATGATGCGCACGACGCGGTCGATTTCGTCGCGGGTATTGAAGTAGTGCAGCGACACGCGCGCCATCGTGGTGACGCCGTAGCGCGCAAGGATCGCGTCGGCCATGAAGCCCCCCGCTTCGATGATGCACTGCTCCGCTTCGAGCGCCGCAACGAGCGTGGCGGGATCGACGCCGCGCAGGTTGAACGGCACGATACCGATGCGATCGGCCACCTTCGCCGGCCCGTAGAGCTCGAAACCCGGCAGCGTCGCGAACTGCTCGACGGCGTAGGCGGTGAGATCGCGCACGCGCTCGGCGATAGCGGCGATGCCGATCGACTCCGCGTAACGCACTGCCGCGCCCAGCGCGAGGATCGCGGGCACGATCGGACAGCCCGCCTCGAAGCGGCGCGCCCCGGCGACGAACGAGAGCGCGCCAGTCGCGCGGTCGTAGGCGCCGTTCCACCAGCCGGCGAGCACCGGCTCCAACGTATCGATGCGCGCTTCGTGCACATACAGGAAGCCCGAGCCTTCGGTCGCGCGCAGCGCCTTGCGGCCGCATCCGGCGAGGAAATCGCAGTTAAGTTCAGCCACATTCACCGGCAACATGCCGACGCTCTGCGACGCGTTCACGAGCGACATCACGCCGCGTTCACGCGCGATCGCGCAGATGCGCGCAGCGGGCTGCACGGCGCCCGTCGAATTGGGCACCTGCGAGAACGTAACGAGCCGCGTGCGCGCGGTGATGGCATCGGCGAACGATTCCGGCGCGAGCATGCCCGAGGCATCGGCAGCGATCATCTTCACGACGATGCCGTGCGTCGCTTCGAGCCGTCGCCAGGGCAGCAGGTTGCTCAGCATCTCCGTGTCCGCTACGAGGATTTCATCGCCCGCTTGCCAGTCGATGCCGCGCGCGACAAGCGAGATCGCCTCCGTCGCGTTCTTCGTGAACGCGATTTCGTGCTGGCGCGCGCCAAGAAAAGCGGCGAGCGCGGCGCGCACCGTCTCGACGCGCGCATACGTTTCCTTGCGGAACGAAGGAAGGTAGATACCAATGTGTCCCGTATCGAGGAGATAGCGGCGCGCTTCGTCGAGCACGGAGTCGGGCGGCAGCGAGGCGGCGGCGGTGTCCATGTAGACGGTCGTGGCGGTGAGCGGCGTGGCCGCGCGAATGGCGTCGATGTTCATTCTGCTTTCTTTGAGGTCGGAAAAAGGAAGGCTCATTTGCCGAGGCGCGTGAGCGAGTGGCCGAAGCTGAATAGCGCATCGCCCGCAATCACGCCGCCCGCGAACGCGCTCATCTCGGCGTTGTGGCGCTCGCCGCGCAACCGCGTCACCACGAAGCGGATCGCGAGACCGGCGAGCACCGCCCAGCCGGCGAGCGGCGACGCGATCAGCATCCCGGTGGAGAGCAGGATGCCGAGCTGCCGTTTCGCGCCGCCGACGAGTTGCAAGAGCGCGCCGGGAATCGCCCAAAGCGCGAGATTGCGCGCGATTTCGAGCGACGAGCCCGCCTTGATCGACGCCGCGTACACGCGATCGACGGGCGGCAGCATGTTGCGCGAGAAGAAGTGTCCGTGGAACGCGATCACGACGAGCGCCGCGACGATGAAGCCCGCCATCGCGGCCATCAGCTGCTGGCGTCGGCCCGCGAGTTCCGCCTGCATGTCGCGGCCTTCGCCGCGCAGGAGGTAGCCCGTCTTGAGGTCGTAGCCCATGTCCGCGAAGGCGGGGCCGGTCGCGGCCGAGAAGCCTGCGAGCACGGCGAGCGCCGACGGCGGAAAGCCGATCACGATGCCGATCGTGAGCGTGATGAGCGCAACGGCGAACGCCGGGAACCAGCCGGAATGCATCGCCGCGATGCCGACGATCAGCTCGTGAACGTAGGCCGCGAACGCCGCGTAGACGATGAACGCGACGAGCATCCCGAGCGACATCTCCGTCAGGTGCCCCGCGAGCACCGAAATCAGCAGCGCGACGAGCATGTACGCGACGAACCCGCCGGACAGCACGCGCCGCGCCTTTGCTGCCGACATCTCCTGATTACGCGGATCGGCTGCGGCGCCTGCTCGCGAGCGGCTGATTTCGCGCGCCACCTGGATCAGCGCGACGATGCCCGCACCGATCATGAGCCCGTGCGGGATATAGGCGGCGGCGATATCGACGTGGATCAGCGCCACCGAATAGCCGCGGATCAAGAGGCCGATGCCGAACATCGTGAGCGCCGCGAGATTGCCGAGGAAGGCGGCGCCGAACGCGGACATCGGCACGCCGAGCACCGCGCCCGCCACGCCCGCCGCGACGCCGAGACCCAGGAACGCCGCCTTGCGGCCGCCCTGGTCGCCGGCCCAGATCGCTTCGGCCGTCGCGACACCCGCCGGCCACGCGCCCGTCGCCGGGAAGATGCGGCTGCCGTAGAGGTTATAGAGCATCGCGCCGTCGACAAGCATCGCCGCGATCGCGCCGACCATCATCGGCGTGACGAGTTCGGGCATACCCATCGCGAACGGCACGCCGAGCGGAATCATCAACGAGTTGGCCGCGCCGAACGTCGCCGATGAAATGGCCGTCTGCACGAGATTCTGGCGTTCGAGCACGCGAAAGCGGCGCGTCACGGCGAGCGGAATGCGCGAGAAGACGATCGCGATCAACGCGCCGATGATCGAAGTGTTCGCCGAAATCCCCAGCGACACGATGAGCTGCATGCCGATGATCGCGCCCAGCACCGACAGCCCCGCCGACACGATGAACAGAAGCGGCTCGAAGAAGGAGACGGGGGCGCGCGCGGGCGTTGAGGACTGGGGCGTTTCGGGTGCGGCGGGCAGGTCGAACGATGCTTTCATGGCGACACGGCTTCCTTGGGGTCTTCGATCGGTTGAGGGTTCAGCGGGTCAGTCCGACGACGGGTTCGATCACGTCGCGGGCTTTTTTCATTTCGTCGAGCAGGCGGGGAATCGCCTCGCCTGCGAGGCGCTGCGCCGGGCCGGCGATCGCGAGCGAGCCGATCACGCGAGTGCGGTCGCGCGACCAGAGCGGCAGCGCGAGACCGCCGACCGTCGCGGCCGCTTCTTCGCTCGTGTGGCTGAAGCCGTCGGCGCGCACGGTGGCGAGACGCGCTTCGATGTCGGCGGTATTGGTGTCAAGCAGGCCCGCTTCGCGGTAGACGGCGGCGCGCACGGCGTCGGACTGGAACGCGAGGATCGCCTTCGCGTGCGCGCCGGCGACGAGCCCGAAGCGCTGGCCAAGCTCGATCGAAAAGCGCAACTGCTGGCGGCTCTGGGCCATGTCGGTGCAGACGCCCTCGGCGCCGTCGATGAACGACAGGAACACGGTCTCGCCGCTTTCATGCGCAAGGGCGTCGAGCGCGGGCTGCACGACGTCGGACGGCGCGAACGTGCGGTGCGCGACCTGGCCGAGTTCGAAGAGCCGCATGCCGAGGGAGTAACGGCCGGCGGCGTCCTGCGTGAGGAAGCCGTTGGCGGCAAAGGTCGCCAGCACGCGATGGACCACGGCGTGGTGCGTGCCGGTTTCCTTGGCGAGTTCACGTACGCCCCACGTAGGTTCGCGCAGGGTAAAGCGGGTCAGGAGCGCCAGGGCGCCATCGAGGGTCTTGAGCATGGTGTCTCTCTATCAGAGACGGTGTCTCTGTATGAGAAAAATGGTAAGCGGGAGCGCGTGAGCGCGTCAATGTGGGGTTAACGCGGGGGTGTGCGGCTGGCGTGAGGAGACAGGAGACGGGGAGGATGAAGCGGGATTTGGATTGCAGCGGTCAGGGGCAACTTATGGCCACCGAGTAGACGGCTTCAAGGGGCAAAGGCGAACGCTCGCGCGGCCGAATCGATGTTTTCGAATTCGGCGGTTACTATCGTTTTCTCAAGCAGATGTGAGGAGCCGCTGTAGGACTCTGAACCGAAGGAGGATCACGGAGCCAGTCGAACGGCCGATTTGTCCTTCAACACATGCAAGTTCGAGTCACTGGAAGCGATCGAAGCCGCAGAACCCACCCGCGATTCCGGCTTCGCCACAGACTTTTTTTCACGCATCGACAGATAGCGCAGGCAGCACACGCGCAGGAACGAAGCGAAGTTGGTCGGCATCTCGCCGCGCAGGGCGATCAGCTCGTCGTATAGCTTCACGGCGAACTGGCTGGTCGTGAGATTCTCGCGCTCGGCGATTTCCTGCAGCACGTCCCAGAACAGGTTCTCCAGCCTGACCGTGGTGATCACGCCGTGAATGCGCAGCGAACGAGTGCGCGATTCGTAAAGGATCGGGTCCGCGTTGATATACACCCCGCACATACGATGCCTCCTGATCTCTGGTGTCGCAGCGCCCGGGCGGATGAGGCCCGGGCGCGACGATCGACTGAAAAACGCTACTCCCGCACGCATCGCCGCACAATTGAGCGAAACCCTGTTCAGACGCGCCGCGCGTTCATCTGCTTGGCGATGTAATCCGCCTGCCGGATCGCCAGCGTGACGATGGTGAGCGTCGGATTCTCCGCCGCGCCGGTGGTGAACTGGCTGCCGTCGGATATGAACAGGTTCGACACCTCGTGCGTCTGCCCGTGCCCGTTGCACACGCCGTCGCCGGCCTTTGCGCTCATGCGCGCGGTGCCGAGGTTATGCGTCGACGGATACGGCGGCACGATATACGTCGCCTTCGCGCCCGCCGCTTCGTACACCGCGCTGCCCTGTTTGAAGGCGTGCGAGCGCATGGCTTCGTCGTTCGGATGATCGTCGAAATGGACGTTGGGCACCGGCATGCCGTACTGATCCTTCACGTCGCTGTTGAGCGTGACCCGGTTGCTCGCGCGCGGCATGTCCTCGCCGACGATCCACATGCCCGCCGTGTAAGGATACTGATCCAGCTTCGCCGTGAAACCCGGTCCCCATGCGCCCGGATCGACGAACGCGGCATAGAACGGCAGGCCGAGCGAGACCGTCTCCATGTGATAGCCGCCCGCGAAGCCGCGCTTCGGATCGAACTTCGCCTCGTCCTCGATGATGCCCGCCATCGTCGTGCCCTTGAACATCTCGACGCGTTCGTTGAACACGCCGTAGACGGAGCCGGTGGTGTGACGCATGTAATTGCGGCCCACTTGCCCCGACCCGTTGGCCAGGCCGTCAGGGAACTTGCTCGACTGCGAATTGAGCAACAGACGCGGCGTCTCGATCGAATTGCCCGCCACCGCAACCAGGCGCGCCTTCTGGCGCTGAATGGTGCCCTTCGCATCGTAGTAGACGACGCCCGTGACCTTGCCGCGCGCATCGTGCTCGATCTTCACGACATGCGATTGCGGACGCAATTCCATATGACCGGTCATCTGCGCATGCGGAATCTCGGTGTAGAGCGTCGACCATTTCGCGCCCATGCGGCAGCCCTGAAAACAGAAACCGCGCTGGAAGCAGTGCGTGCGGTCATCGCGCACGGTGCTGTTGATCGCCATGTGGCCGGTGTTGCATTCCTTGTAGCCGACCTTCATCGCGCCCGCGGACATGACCCGGAAGTTGTTGTTGCCCGGCAGGCCCGGCAGGCCGTTGGTGCGCGTCACGCCCAACTTCTTTTCAGCGCGGTCGTAGTACGGGTCGAGGTCCGCGCGCGTAATCGGCCAGTCGAGCAGGTTCGCGTCGGGAATGTCGCCGTAAGTCGTCTTCGCCTTGAACTCGTACGGTTGAATGCGCAGGCTCGCGCCCGCCCAGTGCACCGTCGTGCCGCCCACCGTCTTGCAGATCCACGCGGGCAGATTCGGGAAGTCCTTGGCCACGCGCCATGAACCCGACGTCGTGCGCTTGTCGAGCCACGACAGTTGCTGGAACGCGTTCCACTCCTCCGTCGAAAAATCGCCCTGCGTATGCATCGCGCCGGCTTCGAGCACGACCACGTCGATGCCCTTCTGCGCCAGCTCGTTCGCGAGCGTCCCGCCGCCCGCGCCCGATCCGATGACGACGACGACATGATCGTCGCCATGCTTGAACTGCACCTTGTTCTCTGCGTACATGTCTGTCTCCGATATCCGTCCGATGGCCTTCGTTTCTAGTTGTCTTTCGGAATCGGGCCACTGTCGATGGCGGGCGGATCGGGCAGCCACGAGAGATTGTTGAAGCCCTGATAGAGATAGCCGCCGTCACCCTGCGATGCGCCGTAGCCGAAGTGCGCATACGCCATCGCGTTGCTGTAGAGCGAGACGACGGCGGTGCTGCGCACGGTTTCGAAGAACGGCGTGCCGGCGAGCGCGGCGACGTCTTTCGCCTGCGCGTCGGGCGCGCGCTTGCTCCAGTCGGAGCCTGCGGTTGCATCGAGCTTGCTCACGCCATCGGCGAGTTGTTGATGCACTGCGGGATTGGCCTTGGCCTTCGTATCGAGATCCTTGACGGCGAGTGCATAGACGGCGTTGTCGAGCGTCGCATGAGGAAAGACCTGGCGCGTGAAGGCGAGCAGCACTTCACCCTGATGCGTGTCGAATCCCTGCATTTCCAGTGCCCAGGTGCGGCTAGGCGCGAGCGTCGCGAAGACGGAACCGAACGCCAGCGTGCCGACGAGCACGCCGGAACCGCGCAGGAATTCGCGCCGCGTGAGCGCGATGCGCGGCGGCGCGGCTCCGTCGGCATGAGGTGCGGGATCGTGCGCGTGCTTCGGCGCGACGATCGGAATGATCGTGTCTCGCATGTCTGTCTCCTTGTGGGGTGCCGCAACAGCTTATTTATGTGCGCTTCGATGCCTAACTACTCGTAATGCCCGTGACGTTCGAGCACTTCGATCTTGTATCCGTCAGGGTCGAGAATGAAGAAGAAACGCGCGATCAACTGGCCGTCGTCGCCCTTGAACTCCTTGAGGTCGAGCGGCGCAAGGCCCAGTCCGACGAGACGCTCGCGCTCCGCTTTGGCATCCGGCACGCTCACGGCGACGTGGCCGTAACCGTCGCCGTGCGTGTAGGGCTCGGCGCGGCCCTTGTTCCAGGTCAGTTCGAGTTCTGCATGCGTTTCGTCGTTGCGCAGATAGGCGAGCGTGAAGTCCGGAAAGTCCAGCCGGTGCGCGACGCTCAATTGCAGCGCGTCCTGATAGAAGCGCAGCGACTTGTCCAGATCGTGCACGCGGATCATCGTGTGAATCAGTTTCGACATGGCAGCGTCCCTCCTTTCGCAACCCAGTTTAGGGAGGCGCGTAGCGTCCGGGTAATGGCAGGTTATATGCGGATTAGGACTTGCCCTTAGAGGCGGTGAAATCCCCTATGAAGTGTCGCGTGATGCGGGTGCAGCAAGAAGGTTTGCTCTGAAACGCGAGCCTGCCAACGCGTCCGAAGTATCGCGCAGGTCCAAAAGCAAAGCGCCGCGTGTTTCAGGCACGCGGCGCTTTGCTTTTGCGAAAAAACGCGGCGACTATCCACACGGTTCCGAAACGCCAAGGCGACGATCACCGCCTCTCGATTGGCTCAAGTCATTCTGTAATGCGTTTGAAACTGACGTAGTAATCCTCGGTGTAATAGCAGTCGCTGATTTTCTTGCGCGATCCACCGCACACGATGCGGCGCAGCCCGCGATCCGCCGCGCCAGGCGTGCGAACCGTGTACGCGCGGTAATAACCACGCGGATGCTGCGGCAGCAAACCCGCGCTGTTGCGGAACACGACACCGTCCTCGCTAAAAGGGAAAGGGCCCCCCGCTTTGATCAGACGCAGCGTTTCAGCGGCTTCTCCCGGCAACTGCGCCTTGGTGACAACGGCTGGCGCGCTCCCCGCCTGCGCGCCCGATGCGGCTGGTGCGCCGCTCGCGGCCTGTTCGGGCTGAGACGCTGCCTGACTCGCGGATGCGCCCGATTCCGGCGCGGCATTTTTCGATCCGTCCTTGTTGCATCCACTGAGGATCGCGCTCAACACGAGGATGCAGGAGAAAGCCCAAGCTCGCTTCACGAAACGGTGCCTCCGGGTTGCCCAGCATTCGACGATCACGAACGAATTAAGGGTATCGCTAATCGCAGAGTGAATCAATGTCCGGCTGGAAACAGGGATTTCTTACCCGACCCAAACACAGCCGGTCAATCTCTGCCGCGAGTGTCTCCGCCACGGCCCAAATGAGACCTCTCGCGAAACCTCATTTCCTGCTAATTCACGGCGCCTACGATTCGTTCGTCGATGCACAGGTTCAGGTTCGAACCGCCAGTCAGACGCGAACAACGCGTTGACACGCATCGGACTGAAGCGACGATGCGGACCGCCGGCCCGACATGCGTCGCGCCACTCAAGGAGCGCATCATGTTTGCCGCACTTTCCGACAAGCTGGGGTCGTTGTTCTCGCCTTCTCACTACGAAGAACGCGAAGACTATCTGGCCTCGTCGACCGATCTCGTGGACCTCGAACGCCGCATTCGTCATCTTGACAGCGGCGGCTACCCGTTCAGTCTGCATTCGTACGTCACGCCGCGCGACAACGAACGGTGACCGATCTAAAGACAAGGAGAATCGATATGCGCCATTATCAATGCGACAGTCCTGAAGCCGCAGCACGCATCGTCGCGGCCTGCCTGCTATCAGACGGATACCTGGGAGCGGACGAGATCGAAGCGCTCGCTTGCCACGACATTGAACGACGATTGTCGTTGCGCCCGCATCAGTTTCCTGCCGTCCTGCAGAGTCTATGCGAAGACCTGACTTGGTCCGCTTATCTGGATTGGGGCGACGCGTGCAGGCTCGATCCCGCCATCGTCGTGCAACTCGCTGCCGACGTGCGGGACTGGCAAATGCGGCGTGACGTCATCTGGCTATGCAAGGAAGCCATTCACGCAGACAGGCATATCTCTGCGGGAGAAGCCGGATTTCTTCGTCTGCTTCGCGCGGCGTGGGAACTGCCGGAGCACGCGGACTGGGCGCGTCCACGCGAGGTGATCAGACTCGCGCGGCCGCATCGAGTGAAATGACATGAGTGCGCAGCCGTCATCATCCACGGCTGCGCACGTCCTGCATGACTCACGTGCGAGTGTAACGAAAGCCGCCAGGAGTCGCCTGCATTGCACGGTACAGCTCAGGCAGGCCCGGCTTCTCTCAGGAAGCCGACAACAAGCCGCACGAGCGCATCCTCTACTTCTTGCGCAGGCGGCGCGTCTTCGCTGGCTGCCATCGTGCGCAACACGCCTGCCATCGCGTACGTCAACACGAAGGCTTCAGCGGCCGTGAGCTTGCGTGCGATGCCGCCGGGGGACGCCACACCTTCCCGGGTCCAAAGATCAATCAGTTGCGCGTACAACGGTGATAGTCGTCCGCCCGATCTGTTCGTCGACGCATGTTCGATCAGCAGCCGATGGACGCGATTGCGTCCGCCATACGCCGCCGTGACCGCACTCAAGGTGGTGCGTATCCGGTCTCCCGCCGAAGCCCGCGTCGATGTGTGCAGCGAACCCATGATCTTGTCCGACATCGCGCCCAACTCGCGCGTAACCAGCGCGTCGAGCAGCGCGGCCTTGCTGCCGAAGTACTGATACAGCGTGCCAATGCTGACACCCGCCTTTGCCGCCACCGCGTTCGTCGTGAGCGTCTCGATGCTGCCCGTCTCCAGCAACTGGATAGCCGCCTCTAACATGAGTTCAACCTTGTGCTGAGCACGCTCCTGTTGCGGTCTGCGCCGTCTATCCTGTTGATTTTCCATGATTATTTCAATTGAATGCGGACTCGCGAAACGCGAGTTTCAAAACATGAGCATAGCTCATATTATCTCGATGGCCACGGGAAATCGTATTTCCTGGATGCGAGACAGAAAATCTAAAACGTCATTTAAATCGAACGGGGGAAGTCACCACACCCAGACATTCGTTCGGAACACCTCTGAATCAATGTCTGGGGCCATGTACTGAGGAAAAGATGCGAGTTTTAATGGTTGAAGGCGATTTGCAGATTGGTCGAAATCTCTTTCGGGAGCTGAAGGAAGCGCACTACACCGTCGACTGGATACGACACGGCAAGGCAGATAACGTGACCATCGTATCCACCTGCTATGCAGCCGTGCTGCTGGATCTCGGGCCATCGGCCGTCGGCGGGATGAATATGCTCAAAGCGCTGCGTGCTGCCGGTAATCCCGTGCCTGTGCTGAGCCTGACCGCGCGCGATGCCCGGACATGCGTGTGCGCAGCCTCGATGTCGGCGCCGACGATTGCATGCTCAAACCCGTTGATGTTCCAGAACTTCTGGCCCGCTTGCGAGCAGTGTTGCGGCGCAGGGCTGGTTGCGCAACATCGCGGATCGGAGGCGAGTCACTCGGCCTCGATCTCGAGAAGCGCACGCTATATTGCAATGGTGTTGCATCGGCCCTTTCTGCCCGCGAATTCGCCTTGATGCACTGTTTTCTTGAAAGACCCGGTGCGATTCTGTCGCGTCGGCAACTCGAAGACCGAATATACGGCTGGGGACGCGAAGTGGAAAGCAATTCACTTGATGTACTGATCCATTCGATTCGCAAGAAGTTTGGTCAATCACTGATTCGCAATGTGCGTGGGCTCGGGTGGACAACCAATTGCTCCAATGCATCTCTAGCCGCTTAATGCAGCATCATCAAAGGCAACCGACAGACACAGAGGGAGACGACATGCGCAAACTTCGCTCGCAAAGCTGGTTCGGCAGGAACGACAAAGACAGTTTCATTCACCGTTCGTGGATGAAGAACCAGGGCATTCCGCACGACAATTTCGATGGCCGGCCGGTGATCGGCATCTGCAACACATGGTCCGAATTGACGCCGTGCAACGCGCATTTTCGCGAACTCGCCGAGTACGTGAAGCGCGGCGTGCGCGAGGCGGGCGGCTTGCCGCTCGAGTTTCCGGTGATGTCGCTCGGCGAGTCGAATCTGCGCCCCACCGCGATGCTGTTTCGCAATCTGGCTTCGATGGACGTCGAGGAGTCGATTCGCGGCAATCCGATGGACGGCGTGATCCTGCTCGTCGGTTGCGACAAGACGACGCCCGCGCTTTTGATGGGCGCCGCGTCGTGCAATCTGCCAGCGCTGGCGGTCTCCGGCGGGCCGATGCTGAACGGTAAGTTCCGCGGCAAGAACATCGGCTCGGGCACGGGCGTGTGGCAGATGTCCGAGGAAGTGCGCGCCGGGACGATGAC
>NZ_FCOL02000090.1 GCF_001544515.1 Caballeronia terrestris | reverse complement strand
AATCGACGACTGTGGCTTTTCAACGATGCGCTCATGCTGCGTTGCGGGTCATTAAGGCCGATGGCTCAAATCGACCCATAGCGGTCGGTCGATCGGCCATTCGGGTAAAGTCGGTAATCCGGTGCAGTTCGGCCGTTGACCGTCCTGCTTGAGCCTTGATCTGCTAAGCATGCGGTGCGGCTACGCGATGTCTCCGTCGTCAACACTGAAATCGGATCACGCTGCCGATGACGCAAGTTGCTTGTTGCGGCCGACGAGAAACTGGATCAGTCCGTCGACGCCGCTTTGCTGGATCTTGTCGTTGAATTGCGTACGGTAGGTCTGGATCAGCCACGCGCCGAGCACGTTCATGTCATAGACGCGCCAACCCTGGTGTGACTTGTACAGCCGGTAGTCGATTTGCACTTCGCCGTTCTTGCCTGAGGCGATTGTGCGTACTACCGCATCGGTGTCGCTCGACCCACTATGCGAAGGTGGGTATTCGAATTTTTGATCCGTGTTGATAAGGGTGAGTGCGCCGGCATACGTGTGGATAAGCAACTGCCTGAACTGCTCGACAACCTGGTTCTGTTGCTCGGGAGTCGAAGTGCGCCAGAAGCGGCCCATCGCGTACTGCGTAGTGCGGCGAAAGTCGACGTATGGGAGGATGTCCCGGTTTACGATATCCATGATGCGCGGGATGTCGTCGGGCGTGAGTGCCTGCTGGCGCACCTCGTCCAGGATTTTCTGCGTCACTGTTTGGATGAGTCTCTGCGGGTCGGTCTGGTCGTCGATTTGGGCGGACCACGCGTGCTCAGGCACGCACAGCAACCCGATGCACGCCCCGATTGCGAGCGATGCGACGAACGCGGAGCGGACAATGGTGCTTCGGCAGAAGTGCTTCATTGCAAACCTCGATTTTGGGAAAGAGCCCGGCAGACCGCCGAAGCGGTCACGGTGAGGTCCGCGCATGTTTTTGCCGGTTACTTACCTGTTTCGGAACATGTGACGGCTTGTCCGGCTGGATCATTTCCTGCCAAGACCCGCCCATTTTCGCCCCGACCCGCTCTGCAATATCTCTGGATGGAAAATTCAGTCGTATCCTACGAAAGGTTTCCGGCCAGCGCTTCCGCCTGTCCGCGTCAGACGATGCTCCCAACGTTCCTAACGAGTGAACCAGCAGTATTGCAGCGATAGAGAGAAGGTCTGAAAATTTTCCACCGACGCGTGTTATCAGACCCATTCGACGGAACCGACAACGTGAGATCGTTCCGGACGGTGCGTTGCAGGTCTTGGTCCTTTACATCGCTTACACTCGCTCGGCCGCCCGTGAAGTAGGTCATATCTGTCGCGGGCGCCAAAATCTAGCCCCCACGCCATTGAAAAACGGGCATCGGCGCCTTGCTGCGTTGATGGCCTCTGAATAAGTCATCGATGTCGGTGAACAGCCAAACGGCGGCCGTGCCGTCCCACCAAATTGGAAAACAGACCACAGATTTTTCCCCCTACCTATCCCGTAAGAAAGAGCGAATAATAAGTTCCGGTCGCGCTCATAAATTATTGGATTGCTGATTGCATACCCTTTCAACGCTAATAAGCGGCGGTGGTACCGGGGATTTTGTTGTTAGCGTTTGTGAAATTTTGGTTATCCGCGGAGCTATCTGTCAACAATCTTCGGGAGCGGTTCAATGAGAAGGAACATTTTGGCGGCAGCCCTTCTGGGCATGTTTGCGAGCGCCGCGCAGGCGCAAAGCAGCGTCACGCTGTACGGCCTGATCGATGCCGGCATCACCTACACGAACAGCCAGCTCACCAGCCAAGGCGGGCGCAGCAATGTGCAGATGACCAGCGGCTCTGTGGAGGGCAGCCGCTGGGGCTTGCGCGGGGCGGAAGATCTGGGGGGTGGCCTGAAGGCAATCTTCACGTTGGAAAGCGGCTTTAACGTGAACAACGGGACCTATTCACAGAGCGGTCGGGAGTTTGGCCGTCAGGCCTTTGTCGGCCTGTCCAGCGTCGATTTTGGTGCTGTCACGTTAGGCCGCCAGTACGACAGCATGATCGACTATGTCGGACCGCTGGCGCTGACTGGCACGGAGTATGGCGGCACGCACTTCGCACACCCGTTCAACAACGATAACCTGAATAACAACTCATTCTCGATCAACAACTCAGTCAAATACCAAAGTGCTAACTATGCGGGATTCCGGTTTGGTGGGCTGTACGGCTTTTCAAATGCGGCGGGGGCTTTTGCGAACAATCGCGCGTATAGCGTGGGCGCATCGTATAGTTGGGGCCCCCTGAACTTTGGCGCCGGGTACCTTCACCTGAATAATGGCGCAAGTTCGCAGGCGGCGGCCAATTTCAACGCCAACGGCGCCGTGACGGACGGGCAGACGCTTAGTGCCGCGCGCCAACAAACCTGGGGAGCGGGGGTGAACTACGCGTTCGGACCGGCAGTCGTTGGGTTCGTGTATACACAGACCAACCTGACTGAGATATTCCAGACCGGTTTGAGTACCCATATCCAGAACTTCGAGGGCAATATCCGCTATAACCTGACGCCAGCGATGAACGTGTCGGGCGCCTATACATACTCACGCGCGGGAGGCAACACAGGAAGCGGTACTCCGCATTGGAACCAGGTTGGTCTGCAAACGGGTTACAACCTCTCCAAACGCACGGATGTGTATCTGCAAGGTGTCTATCAGTCAGTCAGCACGAGCCAGAACACCGCACTGGGGGTGGCATTCATTAATGGATTGAGCGCGCCTTCATCGACTAGCAACCAAGTCGAGGTGACCGCGGGCGTGCGTCATCGCTTTTAGGTGATCGGGAACGCGGCAGCAATTCGGCAATTCGCCACCTCGCGCGGGTCGAGCGACACTTTCGCCGCGCTGCGCTTGTGAGAAAATCGCAGATCGCGTCGCCTCGCTTTGCCTTAACGATGTGGCGATTCATTTCGACGCGCAGGTGCTGGGACGGAATTGTCCAAGCACGCTGCGCGCAAACCATCAACGCTGAGCCGTGGACAACTCCACGATCATTTCACTGCCGACCCGCCACGCAGCACCTGAATCGCCGTGGCCGACACGAACTCGGCCCGCACGGTGTCGCCGGTCTTCAGTCCGTCGAGCGAGACGTCCGGCGCAAGCTGGAAGACTTCGGTACGGTTCGGTCCGCGCAGCGTGACCAAGCGCTTCTTCGCGTCGATCTTCTGGATCGTCGCGAGGATTTGCACGCTGCGGGCCGTTGCAGTCACACCGCCCGAAGCGGGAATCGTCGCTTCGGTGTCGACCCGCTCCCGAATCCCCGTTGATTTCACCTTTGTCGCACGCACGAGTAGCGCGTTCCGATATTGGATGTTGACCGTATCGCCGATCTGCAACTTCTTCACGTCGCCGACTTCGGGATTGACCGCGACCTCAACAATGCGGCCCTGCGGGCCCTGAAGCGCCACGCTGTTGGTCGCCGGATCGATGCCGACCACATGCGCCTGAACCTCGGCAACCGTGGCGACGCCACGCGCGTCGCCGCCCGCGCCCGATGCTGCGTCCTGCGCGATGGCCGTATCAGCGAACGCCATCGCGGCGATTGCGGTTGCGCGTACGAGGCCCTTTCTGAGAACTCGCGATTGAGCTTTAGGTGACATACGATGCTCCTTGCGTGGGTGAGAAGACGGTCGGCCGACGCGACTAGCGACGCGATTTGGAAAGCAAATGTCCCAAACCGAGCTTGGTTGCAATCTGCCAGATGTAGACGCGCGAGAAACGCACGCCATATCGTTGTTCGACGAGCCCGCGCAGGCGGGCGTTGGTCCATGCGTCGCTCTCGAAGCCATGTTCGCGCGCCGCGCCTTGCAACGCCAAGGCGATCCATTCGAGCGCCTCCTGGTCGAGGACCGAGGAGCGCCCGCCGACGCCCATCTTCTGCAGCGCTTCAAGCCCGCCCTCCTTCACGATGGCCTGATAGCGCTTCACGGTCTGAGTCGAGAGATGCAGTTGCTCAGCGACCGCATCCACCGATGCGCCGTCGAGCAACATCTGCCCGGCGGTCATCCGGCGCACGACACTCGGGAGTTTCTCTGCTCGGGAATGCATCTGCACATCCATCGTTGTGATCGCAGGGACGCGGCTGTCGCCGTCGCGGCGGCGACCGCTGCTATTGCTGCGTTCGTGGAAAGTGCCATCCGCTTCCGGTGCGGACCTCGAAGTTCATTACGCATAGCAATACACGATTTTCATCGAACTCTGGGAAAAGACACGGAAATTCACTAGGACCGCAGCTTCCGACTGCGCGTTGATTCAGCTATGCATGCTCCGGACGGGGCCGAAGAAGACTGCCCCAGCTTGCGGGGTCAGCTCGGCCACGATCCGGTAGTTTGTGCTCTCCTTTATCGGTCGCATTCATCGATGATTCTCCTGGCGCAACCACTCGACATTCAAATGGCTAAGGGGGAAACCTTGGTTCCTTCAAGCGACAAATTGCCCATCAGCCCGGCATTTGTCAGGGCGATGACTTGAACCGGCGCCGTCGCGGTCGTCGTGTCGACCGAGCCGTTGGCACCTACTTTTACAACCGCGACGGAAGCGTCTGCGCCCGCCGTCCATCCCTTTGATTGCCGAAACTGATTCAAGGCATCCTGGGTCAGGAAGAGAAAGACAAGTGCCTTCGATTGCGCACCCGCCAAGAAACCAAATGCGGCCGAAACCGTGCTGTAGTAGCCGACCGACGTCCCACCTACACGTAGCGCGCCCTCGCCATATTGACCACCGACGACAAAGCCCACCTCCACGACGGACGGAAACACAAGCATTCCTTGAGATTTGGCGATAAGTTCGCGCGACCCCGGCACGGCCGAATATACGCGCGAGATTGTGCCGTCAACACTCGCGTCGATCGACTGACGCTTCGACATATCGGTGGCAGCCGTTGGCGCTTGATCCCTCGTCATCGTACATCCGACTAGTCCCAATGCCGCAATTGAGAACGAAGCCGTTGCGCTACGCATAAAGGTTCTTCTTTGCATGATGTGCTCCACGAGGCCGCTAACTCCCTCCAAATCGCCCACCGACCGGAAGTCCGTTAACAAGTTGAGATTTTGGCGCGTAGTAAGACAGTAGTCTGCGTCGTCCTTTCCAACTGTGTTCCATTTGAACTGCTTTCCGATATGAGCCAAGTGCTTTCGACGCACTGCAGTTTCATCGGTGAATCATGTACATGAGCGCCGATCAAGGCTTCGCCGTTGACCACGATCCGTCAGGATCGAACGAACGGAGCCGGCCCACCATGCGCGTGGTATCTGGGCCGAAGTTCTTCTGCACGAGCTTCCCTTCGTCGTTGACGAGGAATGTCATCACACCCGTCGCGCCATACGAGACAGGCCATGCCACGAGCGCGCACCCGTCGGCGAGCACGCCGTCTTGTTCATAGTCCTTGCGGCCTCCATTTGGGTGCGCACCTTGCGCCGCGAGAATCCGGTAGTGATAGCCGTGGTAGCCGCCCGAAGGCGCGCCGTTGCCTTGTTGCATCGCGATCGCGAGGGGTCCGAGCGGGCTTGGCGTTTCGCCCTGGGCGGCAGGCCAGTAAAGACCGTCACGCTGTCCCGGTCTGCTCACGAGGCGTCCCGCATAATGGTGCGTGAGCGCGCGATAGTCGCGCTGCGCATCAAGATAGGCGAGCGACGTCCGCATTGCTGCGCGCTCGTTGCGACCGATACGCCGCGTCATCAGTTCGTCCCGGCCGGCGACCGGATCGAAGCGCCAGCCGCGCTGCGTTTTCACGAGCGGAATCGGCAGCGTCCACTTGCTTGTGCCGACCGCGATGTGTGCGATCGCTGGCTTCTTTTCCGAAGCAGGCTCGGACACGATCTCATGGCCCTGCGACCACGCCCCGAGGAATCGATAGACATCGTCTTGATTGACATCCTGAGCGGGAATGAAGCGTCGAAAGTCGCTGCCGAGCACGCGCTGCATCGCTGCGTCGTCGTTGCTGGCAAGCGCGTCGACGAAGGCGCTGGCTCCGGCTTCGGGCGTCGGAAAGACGGCTTGCGCGCGGGCGCCCTGCACGCTCGAAACCAGGAGCCACGCGGCGAACAGCGTGCAGTTCAGGAAAGAATGGGTCATTGGAGTCTCCAGTCGCGCTCACATGCTAACGGCGAAAGCGGCCGCCGAATCCACCGCCGCCAAACCCGCCGCCCCCGAACCGGCCTCCGCCGCCGCCGAACCGGTCGCCACCGAATCCGCCGCCGCCAAAGTTGCCGGCGAGCGAACTGCGGCTATCCTCGCCGCGCTGCATGTCCTGACGCGCACCGTCGCCATCGCCGGCGTCACGCAGCGCGCTGTCGCGATTCGCGTAGTCGGCGTGACTCTGCAAGTCGCTCGCGCTGAACCCGCCCTTGTCGATGCCCTGCAAGCGCTGGCTCGCCGATCCGCTCATGTTCTCTCCGGTGCGGCTGTCGAAGGCCTGCATCGCCTGAGTGCGCGACGTGTCATATCCGCGATACGCGTCGTGTTGCGCGCCGCTGAAGTTCGCGTTGCGATTCCAGTTCGTCGTGCTGCCGCTCGCGCTGAGCCGGTTGTTGACGTTGATGTTGTTGTAATGATTGACGTTGACGTTCACTTCGTGACTATTCCAGTTGAAGCCGCCCCACAGCGCATTGGTCACCGCGATACCGGTGCCGAAGGCAAGACCCACGGCAAAACCGCTCGCGATCGCGTAACCGGGCGGCGGCGGGATATAGACGGGCGGATAAGCCGGGTATAGCCACGGTCCGTACACGAACGCGGGGTTGTAGGTCGGCACGTACACGACCTGCGGATTCACCGGCTGGATCTGGATGGTGCTCTGCTCGACCACGACTTTCTGCTGATCCCCCGATTTGAGGTTCCCCGCTTCGTGCGCCTGCTTGCGCAGCCGCTGGACGGAATCCATCACGTCGCTGGGTTGCGCGAGAAACGCATCGCCGATCTGCTTGACCCAATCGGGCTTCGACGCCATGGTGGCCAGCACCTGCGGAAATGCAACGAGCGACTGCACGCTCGGATCCCATGGCTGCGACGCGACCGCCTTCACGGCTTCGTCACCGGTCATCAATGCGTGATCCTTCGACCACGCCGCGGCCGATTCCACCTCTTTGGGATAGGTAGCGCCCATCAGCACCTGTGCGAGTAAAGGATCAGGATACAGCGCGATCGGCGCTGTCAGTGAATCGAGCTGTTGCCTTGAGACCTTGCCCGTGCCTTGCGCATGGGCGATGCCCAGCAACGCGATACTCATCACAAGCGGCACGACAAGCCCGGCGCAAAGCACGAGCATGGTTCGAGCGGATGCTGCGGACAGTTTCACGATCGAGCCCTCCCAGGACGCCAGTTCACACCCACTCGTGCACGCATTGCCACCGGATTTAGAATTTGATGTGCGCGCCGGCAAACGGACCGGCGGTTCTGACGTTGTAGTAAAACGACGAGGTGTTGTAGTCCTGCGCGAGGATCCGATATCCGGCGGTCATGCCGATCGTCTTGGAGACATCCCACGACACCGACGCGATCAGCTGCCACGAATACTTGGCACCTCCGGTTCCGACATCCGCGTAGCCCATGACCGACCAGTTGTCCGTGAATCGGTAAAAGGCACGCAAGCCCACCAGGGCGTCGACCCAGTCGACATTCGTGCTTCGTTGGTCACCGGCCGGCAAAACGGGACTAGGCGAAAAGGAAAGCTTTGCGTTGAGATTCGTGTAGCGCAGGCCTGCTATGAAATCCACGGGCGTTTTATCGCTCGGCAGAATACGGTAAGCGCCAACCGCCTGAACGATTCCATTGTCCAGTTGCAGGCGTGCCGTACCCAACCGCCCGCCGAGTATCGGCTCTGACGTGGTCGATACATTGACGTAAAACCCATCGACGATGATCGCCCAGCGACCTTTGCGTGCTTCGAAGGCCGCCATCACGCCGAAGTCGAGATCTCGCCAGATATTGGAGAAGTGGGCATCCACGTTCTGACCGGGAATCACTTGCCCGATGCGCACATTGCCGCTCTGACCCGCGAGCCATAAGTAGGGCGTCAGCGTGAATTGCCAGCCGTCCGGACCGGACGACGTCGGTTGCGTCTCGGCGCGTGCCGCCGTCGCGACGATGGTCAGCGATGCACAGACCGCCCATGCCACCATGCGCCGCTGCGATCTCGCCATCATGTCTGCACCCTCTCCAAAGACGGCGCCATCCGTTAGCAACGCGTACCGGATCATCAGTTGCCGGGGAATATCCGATTCCAGTCCTGCTTCACGTCGACGACGATCCATCCGTTGCGTGGCGCCTCGCCGAGTGCCTTGTCCAGTTTTCCAACCTTCGAGGTGCGGTCGTAAGCATATTCTCGCTCGGCATCCGTATGGTGAATGATCACCCCAAGCCGGACGCCCTTTCCGGCCGTCGTCCATCTGAGCATCTGCATGCCGCCACTCGCAATAACCAAATGCCGCGATGGGCCTCCTGCCGATGCAGGACGCCGGCTGTTTCTGCCGGAGCCTGCGATGGACGCCGCGAAACGACTTTTATGCCCGCTCAATGATGCGCCCCGCCGCCCGCATCATCGAGCTGGCGCATCACAGCGTCCAGGTTAAATGATGCAGGCTTCTGACGCGGCGGATAGGCCTTGAAATTCTCGATCTGCGACGCTACCACCGCTTGCATCGCGTATAGCAGATAGGCATGGGAGATCATCCAGTCGTAGTATGTGTTTGAGCTCTCGTCCGCTCGCTCGAACGGGTCCCGCCGAAGATGGAACATCTTTGGAATCCGCAGCCGAACAAAGGGCTCCGCCCAGCACGCCAACTGCTTGGCGCGCTGTTCCAGCAAGACCATTTTCCAGTCACGCACACGGATCGCCATCACGTCGCCGTCGTCGCTGATATAGAAAAACGATTCCCGCGGGCTTTCTTTCACTTCCCCGGTCAGATAGGGAAGCATGTTGAAACCGTCCAGGTGGACCTTGTACGTTTTCTCGCCAGCTTTGTATCCCTTAAGCAGCTTTTCCTTGACCTCCGGCTCGCCAGCCGCCGCGAGAAAGGTCGTCATCCAGTCCTGGTGCGTGACTATCCCGTTAAGAACGGTGCCAGCAGGTATTTTCCCCGGCCACCGAACGAACGCCGGAACACGCCAGCCGCCTTCCCAGTTCGTATTCTTTTCGGACCGAAAGGGGGTGATACCCGCGTCGGGCCAACTATTGAAGTGCGGGCCATTATCCGTCGAGTACATGACGATCGTATCTTCGGCAATTCCCAATTCATCGAGCTTTCCCAGCATCTTGCCGATGTTCTCGTCGTGCGCCACCATGACGTCGTTATAGTCGCCCTGCCCACTCTTGCCCTTGTGCTTTTCTGCGCAATGCGTGCGGAAATGCATGGCTGTCGTGTTGTACCAGACGAAGAACGGTTTAGCCTCGTTGTGAGCCTTATCGATGAATGCGCAAGCAAGCGACGTCGTTTCTTCATCGATCGTTTCCATGCGCTTTTTGGTAAGCGCACCGGTATCTTCGATCTTCTGACCGCCATTGCCATCAGACCGGCAGTGGAGCACCCCTCTAGGACCGAAGCGTTCCCTGAATGCAGGATCCTTTGGATAATCGGGATCCTCGGGTTCCTCTTCCGCATTCAGGTGATAGAGATTGCCGAAGAACTCATCGAAACCATGCATGGTGGGCAAAAATTCATCTTTGTCGCCCAAATGGTTCTTGCCGAATTGCCCGGTGACATAACCGAGCGGCTTGAGCATTTCCGCAATCGTGGGATCTTCCGCTGATAGACCGACGTCTGCACCCGGCATACCGACCTTGGTCAGTCCCGTGCGGATCGGATTCTGTCCCGTAATGAATGCCGCGCGACCAGCCGTACAACTCTGCTGAGCGTAGTAGTCCGTGAATGCCACGCCCTCGTTGGCAATGCGATCGATATTGGGCGTGCGATAACCCATTTGCCCACGGCTATTGAAGCTGATGTTCCACCATCCGATATCATCGCCCCAAAGAATCAGGATATTCGGTTGCTTTGTCGCCATGATTGCTTCCACTCCTTTCAGAAAGCGCCCGACGTGCCATGCGCAAGCCGGACGAAGCGGGTTCATCAATCACCGAACTGAGCCAGCATGACGCTCGCCGGTCCCCGCCCGGTGAGCTAGTAACGGCCACCGACGTCTTTGCGCGCCACCTTCTTCTCACGAAGTGCGCTGCGCCTCACTGCTCCCTGGGTCGAACGGATGACGCGGCGTGTTGTTGCCATGGCAGAACTTGAACTTCCTGCCGCTGCCGCATCGACAAGGCACATACGGGCCCCGCCGCTTGTCTTCGATGGCGATCGTCTCCATTACGTCTGACGGCGGACGGCCATCATGATAGAGTTTTGCCATCGTTTCCATTGCATGGCGCGACTGCGTAAAGAACAACTCCAGCCCGGCGCACAAATAGTTATGGCCAGCTTCGCCGTCGCGTGAAAGCGCGAAACGGTCTTTCGGGCAACCGCCATTGCATAACGCCCTCACTTTGCAGTTTCTGCACTGTGCCGTAAGCGAATCGCGCTTGTCGAGTCCGAACTTGCGTTGCTCGGGCGACGCAATGAGTTCGAGCATGTGCGTGTCATGGATATTGCCCAGGCGATATCCGGGTTCGACGAAGTGATCGCACGAATACAGGTCGCCGTTGTATTCGAGCGCGGGGCCGAGGCCGCAAGTCGGCGCATGAATGCACAACAGATGGCGGCCAAAGAAAGCCTCCAGCGTCACATCGAACAACTGCACGAAGACGCGGCCGACGTCGCGACGCACCCATTCTTCGAAGACATCCATGAGGAAAAGACCATACTGCCTCGCGCCGACCGAACGATCGGTGACGAGATTGCCGGTCTGCGTGTACAGCACGCGCTTGCGGCCTTCCTGTTCGCTCCAGCCGCGATTCGCTAGCTGAATTGTCTGTTCCGTTGCGCGCTCGATTATAGGAATGAACTGAATCCATTTTGCGCCGAGTTCATCGCGAAAGAAACGATAAACCGAGCGACCATGGTGCTCATTGGCGGAATTGACGGTACACAAAATGTTGAACTCGACGCCATGCTTGCATAATTGCTTCCACCCGTTCATGACCAGATCGAAGGTGCCCTGTGCGCGACGATCGACGCGGAAAGTGTCGTGCACCTCACGCGGACCATCGACGCTCAGGCCCACGAGAAAGTCATGCGCTTTAAAAAATTCGCACCATTCGTCGTCGAGCAAAATGCCGTTGGTCTGAAATGTATGTTTCACTATCTGTCCGGGCTTGCGGTATTTCTCGACGAAATCGACCGCGTGCCTGAAGAACTCGACTTTCATCAACGTGGGTTCGCCGCCTTGCCACGCCACGGTCACCTCCGGCATGCGGTGCGACTCCAGCAATTGACGAATGTAAGTTTCCAGCGTCGCACGAGACATCCGATGCTTTTCGTTCGGATACAGCGCCTCTTTCGACAGGAAGAAGCAGTATTTGCAGTCTATGTTGCAGGTCGAGCCGCTAGGCTTGGCCAGCAGATGGAAGCGCGGCGGCGCATCCGGCCGCCATATTGCGGCCGGCTGGGGATCGTCAGTAATCGATGAAGAAGCGCATGTCCGCATCGTGGCCTCCATCGCCGCAACCCCCTCGATTATCAAAGTGCTGAAAGATTCAACCGTCCGGCGGGCGCCTCAACATCTGAAAAGGACAGAAATTCGGAAGCAGATAGTCGCAGACAAAAACGTAATCCGTATTTAATACAGCTTGCGGCCGAAAAGCAAACGTAATTCGTGACTTTCAATCAAACGCAATGCGGCAAACCTTGATGGCTCGAGCGCCCAGGTCCTTCTTGCGCCACTCAATGGGCGCAGAGTACAGAGATCGCCTTCGCTATCGTTATGCTAGGGGAGCACCTACATAAGAAGCGCACGATGCGATTCGTCTTCGAAGGGCGCTTCTCGCAATCCTGCCCCCCATGAATTAGATTAACGTTGACGCACGCGAGCCGCCGTTATATCTGTTCGTGACAGTTGCTGGAACGCATTGCCCCAACTCGATCCGACAAAATTCTTGTGGAGGCTGGTGTGGCTAACGTAGAAGCGCGCTCGGCGAATAAACTGGCCGAAGAACGAACTGACCTCGCAACGACGCGCACGCTGATGGCAGCCGATCGCACACTGATGGCATGGACGCGCACCGCGCTCTCGATGATCAGCTTCGGCTTTACGATCTATAAGCTGCTCGAGGGATTCAGGGAAGCGGGCGTTCATCTGGCGCATCCGCATAGTCCTCGAAGCATCGGCCTGTTTCTCACGGGAATGGGTACCGTATCGATGGTGTTGGGAACGATCGAGTACTGGCGATTGATCGTCAGTCTGCGCGAGTATCATCCCGTCAGCATTTGCCGGCCGACATTTTTCGTCGCGTTGGTCATGGCCCTTGCGGGTAGCTTCCTTTTTATGAGCATCATCATAAGGTTGCTCTAGGCGCAGGTGAGACGCAGCATGCAGCAGTCGCTTCATCGATCTCGTTCGGGATCGCATGGTCGCTGTACCTATTCGAAGGTGCCAGTGTCGTGACTGAAACCCTGATGATCCTGCTCAAACTCTCCATTGGCGTGCTTATCGCCTGTGTCGGCGCCGGAACGTCGTTTTCCGAATTGACTTACGTATGGCGGCGGCCCGGGCTGTTGATCCGCTCTCTCGCAGCGATGTATGTCCTCGTTCCTCTGGTCGCCTTTGGACTTGTGTTGGTCATGCCCATCGAGCGAGGAGTCAAGGCGGCAATGCTCGCGCTCGCCGTGTCCGCGGGCGCGCCGCTGCTTCCAAAAAGGTTGAAGACACTGCATATCGAGCAATACATTTTTAGTCTGTTGATCACGTCCTCGCTCGTGGCCATTGTCGCCGTACCCATTTGGACGGTGCTGTTGAGCGCCTACTTCGACGTTGAGGTGAAGCTACCAGTACGCACTGTCGTCACGGACATTGCCAAAACCATTCTTCTACCGATTCTGATCGGCATGGGGCTTCGCTTCGTTTTCCCGGTCTCATCGGAACGGCTTTCGAACCGGGTCATGATCGCCGCCTGGGTTGTTCTGGCCGTTACGGGCATCATCCTGCTGGTTGTCCATAGAGAGCACCTAGCGGGTCTCACTTGGCAAGGCGTGCTTTCGTTCGTGGCGCTGATGATTGTGGCACTGTTCATCGGTCAGATTCTTGGCGGCCCCGACCCCGATGAGCGAACGGCGCTGGCGATCGCCTGCGCAATGCGGCACGTCGGCATTGCGTTGGTAGTCGCAACCGAGTTCGTCGGGGTAAGGACCTTGGTGCTTGTCGTCGCGTATTTCGTCACCGCCTTCATTGTGTCTAGCATCTATTTGAAATCGCGACGACGATGATTCTTAAGTTTATGGCGAGGGACTCATTCGAAACCTGTGCTACTGCGGGTCGAGTCATGCCGGCTACGATAACCTCTACGCAGGTTCGCTGGCAGCTCGTGGTTTAGTCGCGGTCGTCGGCTCTATGCGGACGGTTGGCGCTTGGTTCCGGCACAGGACTACCGGTATGTGAAATTTGAGGCCTCCGATCATCTCGCCGGAGCCTCAGCGCAACGGTCCGCTTGCTTTTGAGATTGTAGGACCCCTGCCCGGCCCGCATGCAAGTTATCTCGGCAACCACCCCGCGCTCGGCCGGCAAAGGGCCGTCGGCTTCGCACAGTCCGGCTATGGGAAATGAAACGAAGGGGATCAAAACGGTTTGCGGTTGCTTTTCTTTTCATAAGCGTCGTGCTGTCGCTCTCAGCTTACAGCAGCACCGTGCCCATGCCCGTGATAACGCAGACCTCCGCTCCGGAGAGCGATCCCAAGGCGCTGGGTGTTGCCCCGGGTCACGGCTGGGTCGTCGTCGATATGAAGTCCGACTGGGACCGGAACTTCCCAACCGAGTAGTGCGTTGGGGATGTGATGGCTCATCAGTGGGCCTCGTTAGTCGAAGCGTTAGACTCGGGCCGTACGAAGAAGATCGAATGGCCGATTCCTGACTAGAACCGACGTTTGAGTATAGGAGTTGCGGTGCAGGCGAATGACGCCTCCTGGCCGAACCCAGAACTTTTTGCAGCCGGACATGCTCTTCCAGAGAGCCAGATAAATGAACTGCCCTTCGAGAACTTCCTTTGACGCTGATTGCAGTGTCGTAACAGTTCGCTGACAATGATGCAGGCCTGCTACTACGCAAATGTCTCAAAGCGCGGATCACGTTGCGGTCGGGCTTGCGGTCGTCAACCGACACATCGCGACTGCGGCGCCGTTCACGATGGGCGCGCTCCACGGATCGGCCGGCAAACGCCACCTGCGCAATGCCTTGCCGGAGGCCGCCACAAACGCTACCCGATGCCTCATTGATGCAGAATCGGCGCAACGGCCACAACGACACGACCTGAATACGATGGACGACCCAGAATCGCTTTCCCTGGCACTGCCCGACGGCTCTAAGGTCTCTGCGCTCCTCCGAGTGCCGGAGGACGCGCGAGCCCTATATGTCTTCGCGCACGGTGCCGGGGCGGGC
>NZ_FCOL02000089.1 GCF_001544515.1 Caballeronia terrestris | reverse complement strand
TCACGGTTATCTCCTTGTCAGCGAATCGGGCACTTAACATCGCGGCGCGCATAGGCCTATAGCCTGGCTGACGGGGCGCCCAATTCAAAATGAAATTCAAAAAGGCAGCAGCGAATCCTGACTACCGCCGTTTGCGGAGGAAGCAGAGCTTGAATGGCCGTCAGTGCGGCCGGGTGTTCAGGAGTGTGAGGAGAGAAAGCCGAGGTGCGGGCCGAATAATTAACGGCGAAACCCTTCACCAAGCGATTATTTTCGCTTGGTGTCGCCAGACACGCGCTAAAGAGGTGCACGAAAGTCTGCGCATTTGTGACTTCGTGAGTCGGCCACGCATTAAGGTCGCATAGCAAAAATAGTGTAATCCACGATCAACTCAGGTGCCAGGTAGATTTCGGACCAAATGATAGGTGCGTCCAAATCGCGCGGTGCAAATAATGCGCAGTCACCGTGTAGCGAATACCACGGAGGCTCAAAGGTCGGACAGCACAAAGGCGACGATGACCGTTGCACCCCGGAGCTGCCGCCGACTTTGTGAATGCCCGAAAGGCGGTTCAGAGTCCGCGAGCGACCGCTGCAAGGCGCGCACAATCGATCTCCCTTCATTGAAGAGGAGGTTGACATGGAAACGCTTAATTCTTTCAGCGCTCGTCGGGTGCCGTGGAACAAGGGGAGGCTGACTGGCCAGAAGCCGCCGTTGAAACTGCGCGAGATCTGGGCAATTCGCACGAGACTTCAGATGTCATCCAACGTTCGCGAGTTGGCGCTGTTCAACTTGGCAATCGACAGCAAGCTTCGGGCATGCGATCTGACGCGACTGCAGGTGCAGGACATCTGCATGGGAAGCCATGTGGTCTCGCGAGCAACGTTCATGCAGCAAAAACGCAACTACCGGTGCAATTCGAAATCACGGACCAGACTCGGCAGAGTGTCGCAGCCTGGATTGGGTCGCTTCGATTGGACTGGATGACGCGGCGTACGGCACTCACACGATGCGCCGCACGAAGGCATCGCTAATCTATCGGCGCACCAAGAATCTGCGCGCAGTTCAGTTGCTTTTAGGCCATACGAAACTTGACTAGTACGGTGCGTTACCTCGGGATTTGAAGTAGACGCGACGCGCTCGAGATGGCTGAGCAAACCGAAGTCTGATAGGTCATGGCCGGCGAGCAGGCGCTTGCCGGCCATGTTCTGCCGGCCGCCAAGACCACTGGACAGTCAGTCAAACGGCCGCTGTGGTCCAGATAGCGGTCATGCACCGTAAGCATTTTCCGCGCCTCAGGGATCCTGGAAGAATAATTGGTCTTCTGCATGCCGATGTTGGAGTTGATTAGGTAGCGGAAGTAAAGAGGCGAAAGCCCAGGCACCTTGGGATGCCTGGGCTTTGTTTGCCATCCAGAAGCGCGTGCAGCGCCCCAAATAAGCCTCGCCTACTTACTGGTTTGCCAGCCCCGTGTTGTCGATCGGGGTGGCGACATCAGGCTTTACCAGCACCGGCGTGTACTTCATCCGGCCGTGGAGGTTCGGATTGTTGGTGCTGTCTGCGTAATGCGTCAGGATCACAGTGTTATTGTCCGTTCCCCAGTAGTTGTTCGACACGTCGAACTCAAACTCAGGGCAGCTGCTGGTGCCCCCGCAAGTACCGGTGGACGGCAACATCGTCAATGCGAGCTGATTCGGGTTGTTGGTGGTCGCCTTAAACAGGAACGAATTCAAGGTCACCATCGTCGGGTTCCAAGCGTACGTAAAAGAATTCGACGTCTGGTCAAACGTGCTAGTCGCGCCGACATTGCTGAGCATCAACGGACTAGCCATATCGATGAACAGGTTGTTCTTGACCGTCACTGAGTTGTCGAATTGGAAGCCTGCCGAGTTGATGAACCTGTTGCGTTCAATGTCGGAGTTAGCCATCACAGACAAGGAACTCGACGCGCTGTAAGTCGTCACGCCGTCAGCGGAGACGCTGCCATAGACATTGGCCCGTTCGATACGCGAGTCGAGGAGCACCAGCTTGCCCGCGCCGCTAAACGGCAATCCCGTTTCAAACAGGTCGGCGAACTGGAACGAAATGTTTCCGCTTTGGCCATTCGAGAGCTGAAGGCCCAAGAGCTTGGCAGGATTGCCTGCAGTACCCTGAACCTTGACGTAGCCGTCGACGGTCAAGCCACCGATGCCACCCACGCCCGTGCAACTCGCGCAAGGGTTAAAGCGTTGTGTGCCAACGACCGCACCTTCCTCAATTGTGAGCGTGGCGTTCGCCGCGACCTTGACGCCGCTATTCACGAGGTACGGCGAATCAGCCGCGGTCCAAGTGGTGTTCTTGCTGATGATGGTGTTGGCCGGGATGATGGTCTTCGGGACCACATAGGCGTAGTACTTTGAAGCGCCATTTCCGGAGCAAACCTCTGCCGGGTTGGTCGTGTAGCCCGGCTCGCAGATCGTAGCGACCGGCGTGCTTGCGCCACCCGGAGCACTGGCACCACCGGAGGGGCTTGCGCCGCCCGTCGAACTTGCGGGTGTGCTGGGGTCCGCTGCACCCGTGCTTCCTGTTGCGGGCGTGCTCGGGGTGGTCGTGTCAGGTGTATCTGGCCGAGCGGTCGGTGTGGTGCCCGACGTGTTGGTCGGCGTCGTGGTAGCCGGCCCAGATGCCGCCGGATCAGCTGCTGCAGGTGTCGATGCCGCAGGGGTTGTTGCAGCTGGCGTGGACGCCGCGGGCGTTTCAGTTGCAGGCGCCGCTTGTGCTGCGGTCGTCGCGCCGTCGTCGTTCGAACCACCCCCTCCACCGCACGCGGCAAGGGCCACAGCGGTCAGCAAAGCCAAATAGGTCTTCATTCCCAATCCCCGAAGAATTTTTAAGTTTTTTATGAAACGTCCAGGCGCCCGAGGATCATATTCAGCGTAAGGATTGGTAATCGTGCGAGAACTAACACTTTGCATTCGGTTTGCTGACATACAACATGCAAACGTTTTGCGCGATACAAGGGAAGCGAAGGAACGATTCAGATAGCTTCCATCTCGAAGACATGCTGACCGATGTGCTGAGAGGCAGAGGCGTCCGACCATTTCGATCCGGATGCGACGCGCCGATCTTCGCCGGCCCCAACCGCACCCCTCAAGGGGCTGGCCACGCACACTAGACCGGCGCGCAGTTCCTCTGCACCGCCGAGGACGGCGACATGGGCTTGGCACCTGCGGTCGAAGAAGCCACGTCCTTTCTCTCGTATGGGAAGCGGAAAAAGCGGCGAATGAGCACACCGATCCCGGATACGAAATCGTCGCCGTGAATGTCACCAGAAGCTGACGCGTAGTCGGCTGCCTGCGCTTAATGAAGGAGGGCATTAGCAATTTGGCTGGCGCCATGCGATCTGGTGCTCCGGTCGGCTGAGTCCGAATCATCTGCGAAAGGCTGCATCGCGCATCGAGATTCGCGATTTGCATTCAACGTCCGCGCGAATTGTCCTTCACGAACGGGGCTTCGGGCGCCACGTGAGCAAAGTTCTACTTTGTCTCAGTGCGGCCAACTGCGGACGCTGGCACACGTTTTTACACGGACGTTCGAACGACCGCAGCATCCAGACACCGGACCTTCTCTGGTGGATCATGCAGTCAGGTACGGGCAGGAGCGCGGTACGTGGCCAGTCAGGCGCACGTCGGGGCTTCTCCCTCCCGGCAATCTTGACGCGTAGTTCTCTGGGTTCTTTTGGACCGGCTTGCTGCCTTCCGTCTGCTCAGAGGACCACGGTTATCGCCGGTCGCGCCACGCTGCAGGGTGGCGAATTTAAATGGCCCCGCCCTTCGCTGTCGGGACCGGCGAGCTGCGGCGTGCGCCTATCACACGCGCGATGGCCGTACCAATCGCAAGCGCTAACAAACAGATAGTCGGCACCATCATTGGTGCAGCATGGCTATGAGTCACCTTGCCGATATAAGGCATGAGATTCTGGCCGAAGAACCCGCCAAGGTTGCCTATGCAGTTAATAGCCGCAACGCTCGCTGCAGCACGAGCACCTGAGAAGAAACGCGGCGGAAGCGACCAAAAGCAGGGGTAGAGCAGCGGGATGCACGCCCCGCCGAGGCACAGCGCGATAAAGCGCAGGGAAACCGTCGGCAGTACGAGGCTCGATGCAAAGCAAACAACACCGATTGCCGCAACGACGGTCATCGCCCGCAGAACCACACGTTCGCGCTTAAGTTTCCCGGGCAACCAAAGCAAAAGCAGAGTCGCCAGCGCCCACGGAATCATGTTCAGCAGGCCGTTGACTGTCGATGTGACGCCATAGCTTTTCACCAGCGTCGGCAGCCAATAAGTTACTCCGTAGAGCGACGTCGACATCAGCATATAAGTCGCAGCAAACAAAAGCACCTTAGGGTCAACAAGAGCGGCCCAAGGCCGGGACGCCTTGGCCTCGGTGGACGCTTCCCGCTCAAGTGCTGCCACCACCACATCCTTTTCTGCTTGAGAAAGGAATGGCGCGTCTTTAACTGAATTGGGCAAGTACTTGAGCGCAACGAACGCAATCAGGATGGCCGGAATACCGGTTGCGATGAACACCCACTGCCAGCCAGCGAATCCCCAGGTCCCGCCCAACGAAAGCAAGAGGCCGCCTACGAGCGCACCGAACATATTCGCTAGTGCGCTGCCCAGCGTAAAGAAGCCAAGCACCCGGGTTCGGTAGCTTTGAGGAAACCACTGCGTCAGGTAATAAATTACGCCCGGATAAAAGCCGGCTTCAGCCACGCCAAGTGCAAATCTGTATGTGTAGAAGAGGGGCAGTGATTTTGTAAACGCCAGCAAGACAGTGATGATGCCCCAGGTAATCATGATTCGCGCGAGCCAGGTGCGGGCCCCAAATCGATGCAGCGCGAGTGTACTGGGCACCTCAAACAACAAATATCCGATAAAGAATAACGAGGCTCCCAGGCCATACGCGGCTTCGGTCATCCCGAGCGCCTGCACCATTTCAAGCTTGGCAAAGCCGACATTCTGGCGGTCGATGAACGCTATCAGAAACATAACAATCAGCAGGGGCATTAGCCGCCATGCCATTTTTTTCATGACCTGCTGTTCAGATATTACGGATATAGACATATTCACTCCGGAGGCCGTATAGGGCCGGTACTCGCCTCAATGCTGCAAACGCAACGCATGACAGAGTGGCGATAGATATATACATATATATCTTTATATATACAGATGAGTTGGGCGGCTATGAGGTGTTACCCGGACGATCGACGGTTTAGACGTGCGTGCACGGTGCGCGCCGAGGCTGCACCAGAAACACTTGATAGTCGCTAAAAGCAGAGAAGCGCGCCGTCTGGCCGGGGGGCGGCCAGGAGGCGGTGTCTAGACAGGGGCCTCAGCGGATATCCACCTGATACTGGAATCCGGTCGCGCCGCCGCGGGTGATTCGCCATTCAATCGGCGTCCCGGCGAAATCCGCGGCTACCCGCTGCACCAGGATTACCGGGCTGCCGACGTTAATGCGCAGCAGTGCAGCATCGTCGGCGGTAGCTTGCTCAACGTTAAGGATCTCCGTCGCAGACGCCACGATTTGGCGACAGCGGCTTTCATAGAGGGGATACATCAAATCCCCAAACTCGTCGAGGGGGAGGGTCGCCAACGCTTCGAACCGGCTACGGGCAAGCCATATTTCTTCAGACAACACAGGTTCCGAGTCAATTAAACGGACTCGAGACAGGTGAATGGCTTTTTCGCCGGTCTTCATTTGGAGAGTCGACCGAATCGCTGCGTTCGGTTTCGTCACCTCGCGCCTCAGCACCTTGGCGGTCGGCTGAACCGGCTGCCCGTTCACGGATTTAAACCGAAAAAACCGAAACAAGGATGAGTCGAAGCGCGGACGGCGAACGAACGTGCCTTTGCCTTGGGTGCGTGTCAGCACGCCGTCGGCCACCAACAAATCAATAGCCTTGCGGAGCGTGCCGGTCGACACCTCGTAAAACTGACCCAGCTCAGCCTCGGTGGGAATGGCTTGTTCCGGTGCCCACTCCCCTCCGGCAATCCTTCGCACAATGTCGTCGCGAATTTGCTGGTAACGCGGCAAACGCTCGTCAGGCTTGGTAGGCAAAGGCACCGTGTTCATAGGTCATATAGTTATCCACAAGTAATTCTACTGTACCGCAACTTTCCCCATTCAAGGGTTAATCCCCAATGACAACGTCGCCCAAAAGCCTAGACTACACATCTAGTCATATACATGAATATATGACTCCATTTTGGAGACGGCGATGTTCACTTGGTACAAACGAGGCACACCTATCGAGCGCAGGACGTTCTGGGGATGTTTTGCGGGCTGGGGTCTCGACGCACTCGATGTGCAAATGTTCACGTTGGCCATCCCTGCAATTATTGCAGCGTATGGGATTGACCACACACAGGCCGGCGCAATCAGTGCCGTAACATTGATTTCCTCGGCACTGGGAGGATGGTTAGCAGGGGCGCTCTCGGACAAGTTTGGGCGAGTTCGAACGCTGCAGATTACGATTCTTTGGTTTTCCGCATTTACATTTCTCTGCGCCTTTGCTCAGACCTTTCCGCAACTTCTCGTTCTAAAAGCGCTGCAAGGCTTTGGCTTCGGCGGCGAGTGGGCTGCCGGAGCCGTTTTGATGGCAGAGACCATCCGGCCGGAGAACCGCGGCAAAGCCATGGGTGCCGTCCAGAGCGCCTGGGCCGTCGGTTGGGGCGGAGCAGTGCTACTGTACGCAGCCGCCTTTACATGGCTGCCGGCCGACACGGCATGGCGTGTGATGTTCGGCGTTGGCTTGCTCCCCGCGATTCTCGTGCTCTACGTTCGACGCAACCTTCGCGAACCCGCGCGCATCGCATCCGACAGCAACGAGCCCAAAGTCTCTATGTGGCGGCAAGTCACGCAGGTGTTCCAGCCTCGGGTTCTGAAGACGACCATCATCGGCGCCGTCCTCGGCACGGGTGCTCATGGAGGCTACTACGCCATCATGACGTGGCTGCCGACATTTCTCTCCAAAGAGCGGCATCTCTCGGTTTTGAACACAGGCGGGTACCTCGCCGTCGTCATCATCGCCTTCTGGTGCGGTTGCATGGCGAGTGCCTATCTGCTGGACCGCATCGGACGTCGACGCAACGTCGCCCTCTTCGCGTTCTGCTGCATCGTCACCGTATTGGCCTACGTGATGCTGCCCTTGAGTAACTTGCAGATGCTCGTCTTGGGCTTTCCCCTTGGCTTTTTCGCGGCCGGTATCCCGGCAAGTCTCGGAGCGCTCTTCAACGAACTTTACCCGGCGGAGATGCGCGGCACGGGAGTGGGCTTTTGCTACAACTTTGGACGCATCGCCTCGGCGGGCTTTCCTGTGCTGGTCGGCTACATGAGTCATTCGATGTCGCTAGGCAGCGCAATCGGTATCGATGCGGCAATCGCTTACGGCTTGGCGATGGTCGCCGTACTGCTCCTCCCCGAAACACGCGGCAAGCTGTTGCGGCCGACGAGTCCCGAGCAGGCGCTGGAACCTATCAACGACGCTGAACTCGCGCTCAACCGTGCGCGGAGCCAGCGATGAACAATTCGGCACTGAGTGCACAACCCATGTCGCCCTACATCGACGCTCATGCGCACGTCTTCTCGAGAGCTTTGCCGCTCGCGGACGGACGTCGCTACGCGCCAAGCTATGACGCAACGCTGGACACATATCTGACGCTGCTGAACGAACACAATTTCGGTCATGCCGTACTGGTCCAGCCCAGCTTTCTCGGCACCGATAACAGCTATCTCCTTAAGGCTTTGTCGGAGCAGCCCTCCAGGCTGCGCGGCGTCGCCGTCGTGTCGCACGAAATCTCCGACGACGAGTTGGCGCGCATGAACGAGGGTGGCGTGACGGGCATACGGCTGAATCTGGTCGGGCAGCCCCTTCCCGGGGTTGGCGCGGCTCCCTGGACAACGTTTTGGCGACGGCTGTCCGACCTCGGCTGGCATGTCGAGCTTCACAGGAACGCATCGGACCTAGCGCCGCTCATCGATTCGCTTTTAAAGGCAGATTTGCCGGTCGTCGTCGACCATTTCGGTAGGCCCGACCCGGACAAGGGAACGCGCGACCCAGGCTTCAACGACCTGCTCCGCTTTGGCGCTTCGGGTCGCGTATGGGTGAAGGTTTCAGGAGCCTATCGCTGCACGGAGCCGGACTCCGGTTTCGTGCGCGATGCGACCGACCGACTCTTGGACAACTTCGGCCCGGAGCGCCTGATGTGGGGCAGCGACTGGCCGCACACGCAATTCGAACACGCGAGCGACTTCGGCCGGACGCTCTCGACACTGCGGGATCTCACTCTGGAGCCAGCGATCACTGATGCCATCCTGCGTTCAACCCCTCGCGCGTTCTACGGCTTCGACAAGAAGCCCGCCCGTGACAACGCTCCGGCAACGCAAACTCTTCAACGCACTCTGTGAGGTAACCATGCAAGTCACTGGAATGTTGCACGGAGCCGAGATGCTCCAGTTCGTTGGATTCCCCACGCCCGAGATATTGGGCCCGGACGCTAGCGAAGAGCAGATTCGCGCCATGCTGAAAAAGCACGGCCTGATTTTCATCAAGCCGGTTTTCAAGGGCGGCGTCGGAAAGAAAGGCAAGGCCGGTCTGATTGGCCGCGCGACCGACTTGACGACCGCGCTGAAAGAGAAGGAGCGCCTCTACTTTGTCGAGCACCGCGTCGGCAATACCGTCTCAAAAGCTAACGGAGTGACCTTCGAAGCCGGTGTGCCAGCCGAGTACGAGGTGTATTTCTCAATTACCGACTCGACGCACTTTCGCGCGCCAACCATGACGCTCACGCATCATGGCGGCATGGACATCGAGGAGTTGGACAAGTCGCAAATCGTGCAGATTCCGTTCGACCCATTGACCGGCCTCAAGGCATTCGTCGTGGCGAACGCCCTCTCGACACTAGGCGCGCCCAAGCAGATTATTTCGCCGCTCGTCCAGCAACTGCCCAAGCTGTGGGAGCTCTATCACGGGTTTGGCATGACGACGCTTGAACTCAATCCTATTCGAATGCGCGAGGATAGTAAGGGCCGGCTAGTGCCAATCGCATGTGATTTCAAATGCGGGTTCGACCGCGACGACCCGCGTTGGCAACGTCTGAACCTTCCGCCCCACCTGTTCGCTGTGGACTACTCTGACTTCGAACAGGAAATCAACCAGCTTCGCACCTATCAAGGCCAGAGCGACGTCTACGTCATCAACGCGAAGGGAAGCATCCTCGCCCCGACTTTCGGTGGCGGGGCGAATTCGCTGGTCACGCAGATGCTCGGCGACGACGCCATCATTTCGTCGGATTTTGGAGGCAACCCGCCTTACGAAAAGATGAAAGAGGTCGCACGGATATGCTTCAAACACTGGATTCGGCAGAGCAACGTGCTGTTTATCATCGGCGGCAAGTCGAACAACACTGACATCTTCGAGACGTTCCGCGCCATGGCCGACGCGCTTCGAGAGCATTTCAGCAAGCACGGGCCCACACCGCTTTATGTCGTGGTCGGGCGCGGTGGCCCGAATCTCGTCCGAGGCATGGGTGCGTTGCGGGACACCCTCGACGCCCTAGGCTTGCCATACAGCTTCTTCGGATTCGACTCCGACATGAGTGAAGTCGTCCAGCATGCAAAGCAGATAGACGCATGGATGAAGGCCGGCGGGCGCGAGCAAGTGGCCTCGAAGCTGGGAATCGCAATCAAGCAAGCGGCGTAAGCGCCGGCCGGAAAAGGAAAACATCATGTACAAGCAAGGCGTAGATGGATTCAAGTATTTCGTAGGCGTCAATTCGTTATCGCAAGTTGCCACACGGGAGGACCGTGTGTGTGTGCTCAACATACTTGGAGGCGAGTCGAGCGACGTAACGCCCGTGGGTCACGTATATTCAGGCGGCAACGTGGTGTTTGGCACGGCGCCAGGCAAGCGCGGGCAGGTCCTGGAGACCGCACTTGGCAACGTGCCGGTTTACAACAACGTCTTAGAGGGTCTCAATGACGGTCTGCGTTTCAACTGCGGTGTCATCTATCTGCCACCGTCGGCTGCTCGCGACGGCGTGGCCGAGTTAATCCGGGTCAATCCGGAGCTGAAGAAGATTTTCATCGTCACAGAGAAGTTGGCAGTGAGCGACTCGCGCGAAATTCGTGCAATGGGCCAGTCGAACGGCGTTGACATCTTCGGCGGTAACAGCCTCGGTGTAGCGGACGCGTGGAATCAGGTCCGCATTGGCGGAGCACTCGGGGGCGACCATCCGGAAGAAGCGCTGCGACGCGGTTCGATTGCGCTCTTCTCAAACTCCGGCAACTTCACGACGACCATCGCGACGTACCTGCGCATGGCTGGATGGGGAACGACCACCGCTATCTCAAGCGGCAAAGACGTGTATATCCAATTTGCGGCCCCTGAATTTGCGGTCGCGCTGGCGAACGATTCGCGCAGCAAGGCGGCCGTACTCTATGTGGAACCCGGTGGTTACTACGAGCTCGACGCGAACTTCACAAAGCCGGTCGTTGCGTGCGTGGTCGGGCGCTGGAAGTCGCAGTTGACGCGCGCGGTTGGTCATGCCGGAGCCATGGCAGGAGGGGCGGACGATGCCGCCTCAAAGGAGCAGTGGTTCCTGGACAAGTTCGGCTTAACAAGTGTGTTCACACCGGACAACCCGGTCGTTTCAGCCAAGGGAGCCCTTGTCACCAACATTGCGCACATCCCGGCCGCCCTGACTGCGGTGATGCGCGAGAACGCCTGCCGGCCGGATTTCGAGCCGGAAGGCAACCTCGCGTTGAAGCCGTGGTTCAGTAGCCATCGCGGTTTGACTTTGCCAAAAGAACTTGACTTGCCGGTTGTGCAGGCCACAGCGCCGTACGACGCACAGATTGCCGCACTCGACCTGCAGATAGGCGCAGTGCCGCCGCGGCAGTCGATGAAGGACGCTTCTGGTGCATCGCAAATGGACCCGAAGTCGCAGGTGACAAGCCTGTATAGCGTCTCGATGCTGGATGCGGCTCAGTTTTCTCTCGAAACAAATGTGAGCCTTGCGTTGTTGCATGAACCCGGAGGGGCAAATGACCGGGCGCTCTTCAACGTTGCCGTCGGCGCTTATCTGAACCTGTACGGGCAACCTGCGCTCGCGGCAGCACAGGCTGCGCGCGAGGCCGGCAACGCTCCCAATACTGTGCTCGCAGCGGCGGCAAGCATTGTTGGACCGCGCGAACAAAGCGCCGCCCGTCAGGCAGTCCGGGCGTTAATCGACGGATTCGCAGCCGCCAAGCTCGAAGACGCGATGGACGATGATTTCAATGTCGCATCGGTGGGACTCGACGACCTCACTCTCTTCGTCGGCAGTGAACCAGATAGTCGTGCACAGGCCATGCTTGCGGGACTCCACGAGCGTGGAGCGAAGTCAGCGTTCGTGCGGTACGTCGAGGGCCTTCCGGGCGAACCGACGGTAAGCGGCGTGCTCGCGGCCATCTGTGCGACGCTTGCGTGGGGGCCCTTGATGCGCAAACGTATCTCCCGTCTTTCTGCCGAGAGTCTTCCGTGGTGGGTACAACTGTTCGGTTCGTTAATTGGAGCTTCGGTTGCCTCTGAGCAACATCAACCGGACAGCTTCTGCGGCATGTCAACGACCGACATACTGGGTCAGCGCTCGATTGGCGAAGTCGCCTTTAGCGCGCTGTTTAGACTGTCGCCGACCGCCGGCGATCTATTCTCGTTCCAACTCCTCGTTGGTCTTCTGTTGTCGAACGGACCCGGAACCATTTCTGCGCAAGGGGCAAAAGGCGCTGTGTCGGCGGATGGACCTGAAGACCCTGAGCGAGTGCAACTGAACAAGGCGTTAATCGGATTCCTCACGCATAGCGGCTACACCCACGGGGGCAATGGCTTCGAGGGGATTGCCTTTCTGCTCGACCAGTTCAAGGACAGCGGGCTCGTCAACCCTGGCGACTCGAAGCACGGCATCGACCTGAAGGCGTTGGCTGCAAAATATGTGGAAGCCTACGCCCGGTACAAGTCGACCAAGAAGACGAGCGGAAGTCTGGACATTCAAAAAATCCCCGGAGTGAATCATCCAGTGTTCAAGGACAAGCCTGTGAACAACGACCCGCGCGAAGTGTTCGTACGTCAACTGTTCGCAGAGCGCGGCGAATACAACGTCTTCCACGACTTCTACCGGACACTCGTGCAAAGTCTCTTCGACACAGGAGTTTCACGTAACGTTTATTGCGTGAATGTGGATGCCGTGATTGCGGCGTTGTTGCTCAAGATGCTGTGGCAACCCTATCGTGACGGCCAATACTCCCGCAGCGCGTTGGAAACAGCTGCGTTCACTATCTTTCTCTACCCGCGCATGCTCGGCTGCGCAGCCGAGATTGACGACCACATGAACCGCGGGCGCAATATGGATACGCGCACGCCCGCGTCGGAGTGTCGATTTGTGGCGTAGAAATTCGATAGGGAACTGGGCGCCGGCCCGTTGGATCGTCTCTTGCACGTGCTAAGCGGCCAATGCGCGATGGAGGACCGAACGGTCGAAGAGGGTCGCGACGGTCGTCTATGGCGTCCTGATCCGGGGCTAGCTTGAGCCACATACATCCCCGAACGGCCGGGGGCCGACGAAACATGGCTCCCTTTGACGCACTATCCATCACGATTGAGAAGTATAGGGATCAAGGAGTCTATCCGTGAAAGCATCCGACCTGTTCGTCAAGGCCCTGGAGAACGAAGGCGTCGATCGCATCTTCGCCGTGCCAGGTGAAGAAAACCTCGACGTCGTGGAATCGCTGCGCCGTTCGAGCATTGAACTCATTTTGACGCGGCACGAACAGACCGCTGCCTTCATGGCTGCGACCCACGGTCGTCTCACCGGAAAGCCGGGCGTCTGCATGGCGACGCTCGGGCCCGGTGCGTTGAATCTGGTCACTGGCGCGGCGTACGCACATCTTGGTGCGATGCCGATGATCCTGATCACCGGGCAGAAGCCGATCATGACGGCACGCCAGGCACGCTTTCAGATCGTCGATATCGTCGCTACGATGAAGCCACTCACCAAGGCCTCCCGGCAAATCATCAGCGGCGCCAGCATTCCCACCGTGGTGCGTGAGGCCTTCCGCTTCGCGCAGGACGAGCGGCCCGGTCCAGTTCACCTGGAACTGCCGGAAGACGTCGCGGGCGAACAAGTCAGCGATGAGCTGGCCGTTATTCCATTGCATCCGGTGGAGTTGCCAGTCGCGCAAGAAGCTGCCATCGAGCGGGCCGCTGCGATGCTCAGAAGCGCAGAGCGACCGCTCGTGATGTTCGGCGCAGCGAGTAACCGGCCGCGGCTCGTCGGGCAATTGACGGATTTCATTCGACGCACTGGCATCCCGTTCTTCAACACCCAAATGGGTAAAGGCACCGTCGCCGCAATCGGCAGCGACGAAGCGGCGCAACTGTGGATGGGGACAGCCGCGCTCAGCGAACGGGACTACCTGCACGAGGCGATCGACCGCGCCGACCTGATCCTGACCATCGGCCACGACACAGTCGAGAAGCCGCCGTTCATCATGGGGCCGAAAGGGCCGAAGGTCATTCACGTGGGCTACACGGCGGCGAACGTCGAACAGGTTTTCTTTCCGCACGCCGAGGTGGTCGGCGATCTGGGCTTGAGCCTGTCGCGTCTCGCCGATGTGGTCGAAGGCAAGCTCCCGAACGCAGCAACGTTGGCGCCATTACGCGACGGCATTCTGAAGCGCACGCTGGATCGCGCGACGGAATCGCGTTTTCCTCTGACGCCGCAGCGCATCGTCCACGACGTGCGTGAAGTGATGCCGGCCGATGGCATCGTCGCGCTCGACAACGGCATGTACAAGATCTGGTTCGCGCGCTGCTACCGCACGCGCAGTGCCAACACACTGCTGCTGGACAACGCATTGGCGACGATGGGCGCAGGTCTGCCGTCGGCGATGATGGCATCGCTCCTCTACCCCGACCGTCGCGTGATGGCCGTATGCGGCGACGGCGGCTTCATGATGAACTCGCAGGAACTCGAGACCGCTGTCCGGCTGAAACTCAACCTCGTGGTGTTGATCATTCAGGACGACGCCTACGGCATGATCCGCTGGAAGCAGGCGGTGGATGATTTCGCCGATTGGGGCCTGAGTTTCGGCAATCCCGACTTCGTCAAGTACGCGGAGGCGTACGGGGCGAAAGGACGACGCGTCGAGTCGGCGGAAGGGTTGGTTCCGACACTGGAGGCGGCCTTCGAAGAAGGCGGAGTGCAACTCGTCGTCGTGCCCGTTGACTACTCGGAGAACAGCCGCGTGCTGGTCGATGAACTGAGAAACCGCGTAAACGAGGTGACCCAATGAAGATCAGAGCAGCAGTTCTGCAAGCGATGGGTGCAACGTCTCCCTACGCCGTCTCGCGTCCCCTGCACATTGAAGAGATCGATCTGGCGCCGCCGGGGCCCGACGAGGTGTTGATCAAGATCGCGGCTGCGGGTCTTTGCCACTCGGACCTGTCTGTCATCAACGGCGACCGGCCGCGTCCGATGCCGATGGCGCTCGGCCATGAAGCCGCCGGCATCGTGCACGAACTTGGGTCTGGCGTGACTGACCTTCAAGTCGGTGACCATGTCGTCGTGGTGTTCGTGCCCAGTTGCGGGCACTGCGCACCGTGTGCCGAGGGACGCCCTGCGTTGTGCGA
>NZ_FCOL02000088.1 GCF_001544515.1 Caballeronia terrestris | reverse complement strand
TAAGCAACATTCTCCTTCAATCGCCACCGCCTTCTCCTGCTTCCCTACGCCGCATACACCAGATTCAACGATAGCTCATGCTTATTCTTAAGGACATGCTTTAGCGAATTGGTCCAAGCGCTCGAGCGCCATGTCCGAGCCGCACAGCACAGGCCTGACGCAATCCGGGCGACGAGCACTGGCATACCGGTTACTTCGGAGACTAGGGAACGAGATCACGCAATAACACACCAGCCAGCGAGCCCGATGCCGGTCCCGGCGATATCGGCGGCGAGCCACGGCGGCGTTTGAGGTGCCCAGCGATGGCTGCGGGGAAGCCCTTCGCGCGACATCCCTTAGCGCTGTTCAGGTCGAGTATGCACAAGTAGATGTGCTTCTGGCGAGCCTGTTCGAGCGAAGGTGATCCGACGCCCTGGGCTGACCATCGCTCTGGACGTTACCGTCGCAAAAGTGAGCAGCTCAATTCTGGCGACGCGGGTTGATCGCCCAGTCTTGCAACACTCGAAGCAGGCCGTCGATGTCGGCCGGCTTAGTGAAATGAAAATCGAAGCCCGCTGATTGCGCTGCTTCCTTGTCCTGAGCACGTCCCCATCCGGTCAGCGCGATGACCACGGCGGCAGATCGGTTAGGGGCGTCTTTCAGCGAGCGCGCGACGTCATACCCGCTCATATCGTGAAGGCTGATATCGAGGATGACGGCCTGCGCATCGAAGTCGTGGACAAGCTGCAAACCGACTTTTCCGCCTGGCGCAGTACGGACCGTGTGGCCATCCGCTTCCAGCACCATTGCCAGGCCGGTCGCGGCGTCGTCGTCATCGTCGATGATCACAACTCGCTGCATTTTCGATGCTGGCGCCGTGTAGAACGGCTCCTCACGGGAAACCCCATGCACTTCTGGATCGACGGCCGGAAGACGTACGACAAACTCACTTCCTTTGCCAACGCCATCGCTTTTCGCGGAAACAGACCCGCCCATCATTTCGGTCAGGCCATGCACAAGAGACAGGCCGATGCCCAGCCCGCCTTGCGCGCGCTCGCGACCGGAAGGGAGCTGCGAGAAGATGTCGAAAATATCGGATAAGTGTTCAGCTGCGATCCCGATTCCTGTATCTCGAACGCGGATGACAGCGTCGTTCCCGTCGCGCTTTGTGCTCAGATTTATCTTGCCGCCGGAAGGCGTGTATTTCGCGGCATTATTGAGCAGGTTCTGAATGATCTGGGCGAGGCGGGTTTGATCGGCGTCGACGAAAATGGCGGGCTCTGGATACTCGACTGACAAGGTGTGTGATGAGCCGTCGATGAGCGAGCGCGAGCCTTCGATTGCGTGACGCATGGCGGTCGTCAAATCAACGCTCTCTCTGCGCAACTCGATTTTTCCCTCGGCGATACGCGATATGTCGAGCAGATCGTCAACGAGATGGGCGATGTGGCCGAGCTGACGTTCCAATACGTCGCGCGACCAAACCAGCTGCGGATCGGCGAGGTCCTTGAGCCGCAAAAGCTCGACCACCGATGCTATCGGGGCAAGCGGATTGCGCAGTTCATGAGCCAGGGTCGCCAGAAACTCGTCCTTACGACGGTCGGCAAGCTCGAGCGCCTTCTGTGCTGCGAGTTTGGCCTCCAGCGCCACTTCGGCCTGCTGTCTGGCCCGGAGCAGCTCACGCTCGTATTTATGCCGGTCAGCCACGACCAGCAGGGCGAACTCGTCGAACTCATTGTCGCCGTAGCGCTGACGTGCCGCGTTGATGAGCATTGGCACGATCGTCCCGCTGCGATGGACGATGTCGAGCTTCACCTCGGCGACGGAGCGTTGCATTTGCAGCAGCGGAGCCCAGTGTGTCTGATGGAAGACCTTGCCCCCGATCGTCAGCAGGTCCTGCAATCGGCGCTTTTCGACGAGGTCCTCCCGTTGATACCCGGTCCATCGGCAAAACGTCGAATTCGCGCGAACGATGGTTCCCTGCGCCGTCGTCGTGAGCAGGCCGCAGGGTGCGCGCTCGAACGCTTCGCTCATCGGGGGCAGCGGCCTGCTTGCGCCGGTCATACCTAGAGCGCCAGCTCGCGGAGAAATTTTTTAGTCACGTCGATGCTGGCGCAAGGCGCACTCAGATGTGGGCAATGGCCAACGTTCTCGACGACGCTGAGCGTACTGTTGGGGATTGCCCGATGCATGTACTCGCCCACGGCGAGCGGTGCGAGCAAATCGTCATTGGACTGGACGATGAGCGTCGGCGTCGTCACGCGGGTCAGGTCTGCGCGGTGATCCGCGAAGAAGGTGACGCGCGCGAAATGTTTGGCAATGTCGGGGTCGGTGCGGCAAAAGCTGTTCGTCAGCTCCTCGGCCAGCTCCGGTTGCTCGGGCGACCCCATGATCGCGGGTGCCATCGTGCTCGACCATCCGAGGTAATTGCTTTCGAGCGTCTCCAGAAGGTCTTCGATGTCCCTTCGCGTGAAACCTCCCACATAGTCGCCGTCATTGATGAACGAGGGCGACGGTCCCACCATGACGTTGGCCGCGAAGCGCTCGGGAGACTTGATCGCCGCAAGCATGCCGATCGTCGCGCTCACCGAGTGACCGACGTAGATGACGGGTCCCGTGGCAACCTCGTCCAGGATCTCCAGAAGATCCGTGGCATATCCGTGAAGCGAGCCGTACTTGGCCCGGTCATATGCACGAAGGTCCGAGTTTCCGCTTCCGACCAGATCGAACAGTATCGTTCGATACCGTTCGCCGAACGTTGGCGTCATGTATCGCCACATGTTCTGGTCGCAGCCGAAACCGTGAGCGAACATGATTGTCGCGGGACCGGTGCCATGGACATGCACGTTGTTGCGGGTTCGAATACTCATCGCGAAGGGCCCGGTGGGTTATCAACCAGTAATTGTTTCACAAAGATAAGAGCGGGTTAAAGAACATTCACGAGCGACGTTCCGAGCGTTCGTTTTCGACCGGCAAACGGCGCAGAAGGCGATTCACTTGAGCGTCGCAACAGCGGATATTGCGCGATCGGTGTCGTGGCCCACTTATTGCGGGACGTCTGCACCGGTCGCCAGCCAACCCGGCGCGCTCGCAACAAGAACAGTGATTTTCAACCACTATTAGCCATGGAAAAAAACATAGAAGAGGCCGCGCCGACTCGCCTCGCCTCAGGAGTCGACGGTGTCGATGACATTCTCGGCGGCGGACTTACGCCGCACCGGATGTATCTCATCGAGGGGGCGCCTGGCGCGGGCAAAACTACGTTTGCCTTGCAGTTTTTACTTAAAGGTGCTGAATCGGGCGAGGTTGGGTTGTACATTACTCTTTCGGAGACTAAGTCCGAACTCGTTGCCGTCGCGGCCAGTCACGGATGGGATGTTGATCAGTTCACGATCGTCGAGCTTTTATCCGACGAGGGGCTCGATCCGCGCTACGAACAATCCGTCCTGCATCCGGCGGAAGTGGAGTTGGGCGAAACGGTGAGGGACGTGATCGAGAAGGTGGACGAGCTCAAGCCGGCGCGCCTCGTGTTCGACAGTTTGTCCGAACTGCGGCTGCTTTCGCAAAATCCGATGCGCTATCGAAGGCAAATTCTGGCTTTGAAACGTTACTTCGCCACGCGTGCTTGCACGGTCATGCTTCTCGATGACAACAGCGCGGAGCCCGGTGACCTCCAACTGCACAGCATCGCGCATGGTGTAATTAGTCTGGATAACCTCGCGCACGACTACGGAGGCGAACGCCGCCGTTTGCGAATCGCGAAGATGCGCGGAATCAAGTTTCGCGAGGGATACCATGACATGACACTTGATACGGGTGGCATCAAGGTCTACCCGCGGCTGGTGGCCGCGGAGCATCACAGCAACTTCTCGGGGCAAGCACGCAGTACGGGAACGGAGGGCCTCGACGAGCTGCTTGGAGGAGGGTTAGTGCCCGGCACCAACGCGCTGTTGATTGGTCCGTCCGGTGTTGGCAAAACGACCACGGTCGTTTCGTGCCTTTTGGCCGCGCTAGAACGTGGCGAACCGTGCGTCTACTACCTGTTTGACGAGACCCTTAACACGCTTTTGCTGCGCTGCGCGAAGCTTGGCATGCATCTGGGACCGCACATCGAAAGCGGGCTTTTGACGCTTCGCCAGGTCGATCCCGCCGAGATATCGCCGGGAGAGTTCGCCAGCGATGTGCGCAACCGTGTGGAGCATGGAGGGGCGCAGTATGTCGCGATCGACAGTCTCAATGCATTTCTGCAAGCCATGCCCGGGGAGCGCTATCTCCTGCTTCAGATGCATGAACTGCTTGGGTATCTCAATCAACGGGGCGTAGTCACGGTGCTGGTTCTCGGGCAGCACGGAATCATCGGTGAGATCCAAAGCGATATTGACATCAGTTACCTGAGCGACGTCGTACTGCTATTCCGCTATTTCGAGCGCCAGGGCGAAGTCCTGACCGCCGTGACTGCGCTTAAGAGCCGGGCGAATGCGCATGAGCGCTCCATACGTCAGTTCCGGCTGAGCGACGCCGGGTTAGATGTCGGGGAGGCCCTGCGTGACTTCGAAGGCATTTTGAGCGGCTTGCCTGCATACAAGGGCGGCACGGCCATGCTCGCGCCGGCAGGTGCGGTCCTCGACCCAGCACGACAGTAACACCATGGAGCATCGGGTCCTGATATTGGCTCCGTTCGGCCGTGACGCTCATGTGATCGCGGACGTGCTGGCGGCGGACGGCCGTGAATGCTTCGCATGCGAGAACTTACGTGTGCTGGCGGCCGAGCTGGAGGATGGCGCAGGAGCAGCTGTCATTACCGAGGAAGCGCTGTTCGTCGACGACGCCGTCAATTTCTTGGGCTGGCTGAGACGGCAACCCGCCTGGTCCGACTTTCCGATTATCGTGCTCGCCGGAAAGCGGGTTGAGCGGCGCTCGGCACTTCGCCTGCAGGCGCTGGGAGAGTTTGGTAACGCCATGGTCCTCGAACGGCCGCTGCATTCAGAGACGCTGCGCCGAGCGGTCGCGTCGTCCCTTCGCGCACGAGCCAGGCAGTATGATTCCCGCGGGCACCTTGCGGAATCGCATCAGCATCTTTTGGAGCGGGCGAAGGCCCAAGAGGCGCTCGAGCGCCTTAACGATTCGCTCGAAACCCGCATTGCCGATCGAACTGAGGAACTCGCATCCGCTAACGACCGGTTGATGAAGGAAATCCACGAGCGCGCAAAGGTCCAGGCGGTATTGGTACAGTCACAAAAAATGGAAGCGCTGGGGCAATTGACGGGGGGCATTGCGCATGACTTCAACAATCTATTGAATGTCATCATGGCTAATGCCGAGCTCATCGCGCGCATTAGCGGCGATGAACGAATCCGCAATATGGCCGCAACCACGAAGCGGGCAACCGAGCGTGGGGCCAAGCTCACGAGCCAGCTTCTGGCCTTCTCCCGCACCAGCAACCTCGATCTGAAAGCGCTCAACGTCATCGCTTTGCTTCAGGGAATGCGCGACATCATTTCCATTTCGCTGGGCTCGTCGATCAAATACATAACCGCCTTCGAAGGCGATGAACTATGGACTCGGGCGGATGCCAACCAGCTCGAGCTGGCCATTCTTAACCTGGCGATCAATGCGCGAGACGCGATGCCCAACGGCGGCGAGCTGACCATACGTACGGGAACGCGGCCGGCGCCGGACGCGACCTTTACGTCGGAGCAGTATGTCGTAGTGGGGGTGAGCGATTCCGGCTCAGGAATTCCGGCGAGTGTGATCGCGCGGGTTTTCGATCCCTTCTTTACCACCAAACCTATCGGAAAGGGAACGGGGCTCGGCCTAAGCCAGGTCTATGGAATCGCGCGGCAGGCGGGCGGTACTGCTCGCATCGATAGCGAGCAAGGCAAGGGAACGACAGTTGAACTCTGGCTCCCGCTCGGAGCGAAAGACCTGTCTGAGACGAAAGCAGCGCCCGATCCAGAACAGAGTGCAGATGGTGTCAAGCGCATTCTGGTTGTCGAGGACGATGAAGATGTGCGCACCATGCTTGTTGAGTGCCTGAAGACGCTGGGTTATACCGTCACCGATGCCCCTGACGGTCCAAGCGGTCTGCGGCGGATTGCGGATGACGATCCCGATTTGCTGATGGTCGACTTTGCGATGCCGGGCATGAATGGGATGGAGGTGATAGCGCAGGCTCGAAGGCTGCGCGCCGATCTTCCGGTGATTCTCGCGACCGGTTACGCCGATGTTGACATCTCGAAGCTGACCGAAAAGGGCCTCACTATCCTGCGCAAACCATTTCAACTCGATGATCTGGCGCGGACTGTCCGCCTCGGCCTCAGTAGCTGATTCGGCTAGCCGGTCCGCTCGCCAAAACATTTTGTCGCCGCATCGTACCCGGCATGAGATCCCACGACGGCGTAGCAGATTCGGCACGCAGGACACGAGTTTCGCCACGAATGCGGGCCTCCGTGGCGACTCGTAAAGACGCCAGGTCCCTCGGCTTTTGCCATGACTAGCTCCGCGTTACAATTTTCTCCCAACCAGAGCACGCCCGTTGCCGACTCATGCGGGGCGTCGACTCGCCGAAACATGGAGGTTGAGTTGGAAGCGCAGACTCTGGAGTTCCGGATTCGGATACGAGCGTATGAACTTTGGCAGCAGGACGGAGGCATGGAGGGATGTGCTGACGAGTACTGGCGACAGGCGCGAGAGATGGTGGAGCGAGAACTGGCAGAGGAGCAGGAGCGGACACCGCCGAGCGATTGAAATTGGCAGTGACTGTGCCTTGGGGTTGCGATCACGACTTGCAACCTTGCAACTGTCTACAGGCCAGATGACGGGTACAGCGCAACGCGGTCTACATGCTCAAGTCGCGGGTAAGTGCCGGCGGGGGGGGGTAAGGTGCGCAATCAGCCGCAGCAACGAGCGCGGCGAGTTTCCCTTTCGACAGTAGGCGTCGATCCCGGCTGCCTTGCCGCGCTCAATGATCTCGCGTTCGGCAAGTGACGTGTGTGCGATGATCGGCACCACCGCCAGACTGGGTGAGGTCCGAAACGCTCGGGCAACATGAAAGCCGTCGCACCCTGGAATTTGAATGTCCAGCCCCACAAGGGCGGTGTCCAGTGTCGCGTCGCACGGATTGCGACGACCCCACCGAGCGCCGTATTGGCTTTCAATCCGCCCGCCGCTAGCGCCTGGGCCAACGCTTCAGCCAGCGCGGCGTCGTCATCGGCGATGAGCGCTGTGACCGGCGGTCGTACCGCCTCGAACGCGCGCGTAGTCCACAACTGATGAAAACGACGAATACCCGCTTGCATGACAGAATAGGTGGCGAACGTTGATGCTCTGTCGGAGCAACCGATGTGCCGAGGCGGGCGGCAGGCACGAGCGCAATTCCTGGTCAGCCCAGCAATGCAATCTCGATCTATGGCGCGCCCGCACATTCGCTAAGGGGAGCTCCGATACGCTGATCGGATGAAACTGCTGCTGGAACGCCGCAGGAAAAAAAGGAAAAAAGGAACTGACGAAAAAGCTCACGATGCTGGCAGAGCAGAAGCTAACAGAGGAGCAGGTCGGTACGTAGAGAGGGTGCTGTCCTTGAGTGGTCGAGGCGCTTTGTCGCTCGGTCGCCGGGTCCTTGTACGCCGCCCAGCGCCAGGCGCGGATCCGGTTTCAGCATGTACATTTTGGTGCGGACAGGGCTCAACGCGCGTCGGGCGATCCGATCTACATGTGCCTCGGCAACCGTACAGAAAATGCCGTCTCAGTCGCATCCGAACGAGCTTCGATATCCCCTCCATGAGCCTTGGCTATCTCGCGGGCGATATACAGTCCCAGCCCGAGGTTACCATCCGCGTCATGTCTTTTTTGTTGGTCCGGACCGCGCTTGAGCGGGTCAAAGATCCCGACCAGCGTCAAGCGCTCGATTGCGGGTCCGCTGTTCTTCACCTCGAAACGAAGCTCGTCCGATTCACCCGCGACTACCACATGCACCGGCGCATCCGGTGCTCCGTACTTAATGGCGTTCAGAACGAGGTTGCCAAGCAACTGCTGCAGGCGCCGACCGTCCCAAACACCTTTGGCGTCTCCATGCACCGTCAATTCGATCCGTCGATCCGGGTGTGCTGCTCGCACCCTCTCGAGTTCATCGTCGAATACCTTTGCGAGGTCGACTTCCACCGGTGCGATATTAAAGCCTAGACCCAGTTTGGTTCGATTGAAATCCATCAGATCGTCCAGAAGCGCCTGCATGCGTGCGCCACTGCTAATCAAGCGCGACGCCGCTCCCGATATTTTCTCTCCAGCGTTTAGTGCCGAAAGATAAGAGGCGGTCATCTGAATGGTTTGAAGCGGACTGCGCATATCATGTCCTAGCATCCCGAGGAACAGGTCGCGCGATTGCTCGACGTTTGCGCTGAAGAGGCCTACCGACTCAGCGACTGCTTGGTCAATTGACTCATTGAACCGGATGATGTCGTCTACATCCGGGGGAACAGGGAGGCAGTCATCCATCCAGCGCCGCAAAACGCTGGCGCGAAGCGCTCGGTACTCGGCAACGAGCTGCCTGATATCGAAGCCGCTTCGCGCCCGCAGCAGGGCGTGTGTCTGCGTTGCTGTTTCAGGAGAATTGGCTGATTTTCCAGTTCGCCCCATTGATTTTTCCGATTGTGCCTCCCGACTTTGAGAGGTCGACAAATCTTTTGCGACCGCCTCCAAAATCTGTTCTGCGTGATCACGCAATGCCAACTTTTCCATACTGGCGGCCGCAGGTAACAGGGTTGCGGCGAAAGCTTCCCACTGCGCCACGATGCCTTCCATATCACGCAAGATGAATTCAGCGAGTCGCATGTGAGTCTCTGGAGGGGCGGTAAGGTATTCTTGCCGGAACCAACGCCCGGCGCAACTTTTCCACGTGCGGATTTTACGTGTCGGCACGAATGTGCGATCCAGCAACAGAGCCGGCCGATCTGCGCACTGGCGCACCCCCGCGCCGGAGCAGCCGAGCACGAGCGCCCGACTGATCAAGCAACGCAAAAGCGAGCTGAAAAACGCGCAGTGTGATTGTCCTGACGAAGTCTATGAAGTTGTTTCAGCGGGGCGCGTCAATACGAACGGTGCACGCCCTTGCATGACGTGTGTGGGCGTGGGCAAGGGCGCTCCCTCGGTACTGCCAGCAAGTACCGAGGCTTGTGCACCGCTATGCTTGACCAGCGCCTAGGTCGGCACCCGTGGTCAGGTCGGTACTCGTGTCAGACGCGGTGCGGGACGCCATTGCTTTCAACACCTCGATGTCATCGGCTGAAACATCAACCGTCGCAAGGCCGTCGCCGCCGTCGACTGCCGGTTGCGGATCCTCAACGAACTTCCAGTCAGAGCCGTCGTTCCACGGACCGCGCGCATCGTTACCCGACGACATGTTGTAATACACGTTCGTGAACTCGGGCACGCCCGGGAGCTTGCCTTGCGGAAAGTTGGGCTGGATCGAATGCAGGGCCTTCTCGAACGACTTCTGGTGCGCGATCTCACGCGTCATCAGAAAGCCCAGCGCTTCCTTGATGCCGGGGTCATCGGTCACGTTGATGAGCCGCTCATAAACGATCTTCGCCCGCGCTTCGGCCGCGATGTTCGAACGCAGGTCAGCGGTCGGCTCGCCGATGGTGTCGATGTAGGCCGCCGTCCAAGGCACGCCGGCCGAGTTCGTGAGCGCCGGGCCGCCTCCATAGAGCAGCGCGGTCGTGTGCGAGTCGTTGCCGCCGCCTGTCAGCGAGCGATACAACTCGGCTTCGCTCTGGACGGCTTCGGCCAGTTGGCCCTTCGCGCCCTTGTTCAGCATCGCGACGATCGAACCGATGATCTCCAGATGGCTCAGTTCCTCCGTCGCGATATCGAAAAGCAAGTCCTTGCGGCCCGGATCATCTTCGCCGACAGCTTGGGTAAAGTAACGACAGGCGGCAGCCAATTCCCCTTGCGGGCCACCGAACTGCTCCAGCAGCAAGTTAGCCAAGCCCGGATTCGGCGCGGCGACGCGAACGGTGTACTGCAAACGCTTGTTGTGAACGAACATGGCGTTCCTCCATGAAAAGCAGTTGAGTTCTGCATGCGTGATGGACGGCGGCGGGATGCCGGGATGCCCAAACAGAACCTCAGCAGCGCGTATTCCCAGACTTTGATATCGCTGTTTTAATTTTTTTATCGAGTCGATAGGAGGCAGCTTATTCGGACGGCCGTGGCTGACATTCGTGACGCCGTCGAAGCTTGGGACTATCTCGAGGCAATGGCTGTGCGGCTCCTGGTGGAGCGGCATTGGCTACGGGGGTTGGTACAAACACTCGAGCGCATCGTTGATGACGGGCGCAATAATTGGCCAATTTCACGACGATTCCACCGCACAGATCGACGCGCACGCATGGGCCGAGGTCAATGCGCGCCTGGGCCGATGACGAAGATATTTGGGCGCGATCGCCCGGCACGAGGCGACCCGGGCGTGCACGCTGGATGCTCGAACAAACGTATCGGAGCAGTAAACACAAACGGCGGCTCATCACACTCCTTGCTCATCCGCCATGCCGTCGAGCTTCGTTTATCTGCGCTGCGTCAAGTCCTCCAGTAGCGCCAACCGGCACCGGATCCGACCGTCGGGCGAAGCGCGCTGCCGCGTGAGCGTCCTTTTCAGCATCGCGAGGAAACGCTTGAACGGCCGATCACTGGATCGGTGGCACAACGCCCAGTTTCTCGGCCAGCATGCGCTCGTAGACGCCGAAGTGCAGGTCGACCTCCTCCTGACTGACCGTCGTCACGTCGATGTTCACCTGCTCGGGCTGCAGGCCGAGTACCACCGCGATCGCCGCTTCTAGTTGCGGTGCACAAATGCTGTCTTCGACCAACGTCGTCCCGACGGCGATCTCGTAGGTCCGTTCCTGGTCAAAGACGATCTCGACCAGCCGCGCGCGTGCACTCATGTTGTTGTCGATGGCCAGCCTCACGACCTCCGCCACGCTGCGCATCGCTTCAGTCGGAAAGCCCTTGCTGGAGCGCAGCCGGGCGCGATGTCTGCCTACGGTGAGCCAGTCCGAATTGAATTCCATTGCTTCCTCCACGTGCTTTGCCGCCATCGCGACAATAGGGGCTGGCAGTCAGTTTTCAAGACCGAATTTTCAGTCCAGCCCCTTGAAATTTGTGCAGTAGCGCCTATCGTAGATTTCGCTCAGGCAGATGCGCTGGTGTATCAGGCGCGCTGCGTGTTTCGATTTGTTTGCCAGCAGCATGGCAGGCGGACTGGAGCGCGTAGGCCCGTTCGCCTCCGTGCTGCATTCAAGGAGGATACGACCATGAGTGATCTCTATTCCGGAGCCGACCTGTTCAGCGAACTTGACCGACTGCAGCGCGAGATGGCGAGCCTGTTCGGTGGCTTTCCGTCCAGCATTCGCTCCGGCCGCGCTGGCGCCTTCCCGCAGGTGAATATCGGCGCGACCGACGACTCGATTGAGATAGTTGCGTTCGCGCCGGGCCTCAGCGCCGCTGAACTGGACGTGTCGACTGACAAGGGGCTGCTGACGATCGCCGGCGAGCGCAAGTCAGCGCGGCCGGAGCTCAGCAGTGGCACCCCCGATAGCCAGACCCGCGACGCCATCCGCACCTATGCGCAGGAGCGCTTCACCGGTGCGTTCCGCCGCGTGATCGAGCTGCCGCAGAACGCCGACCCAGACAAGGTGCAGGCGCGCTACGCCAATGGCTGCCTGTCGATCACCGTCGGCAAGCGCGAAGCGTCGAAGCCGCGGGCCATCACCGTCCAGTAATGCCACTTATTCAAGGAGCAAACCATGAACGACAGGACACAGGTTGCTGAACGCGACCAGGAAGTGGTAGCGCGACGCAATAGCGATCAACCTGCACGACGGACGACTCTTACGCCGGCTGTCGACGTATTCGAGGATAGTCAGGGCATCACCGTGTGGGCTGACCTGCCAGGCGTCACGAAGGACCAACTCGACGTGAAGGTGCACGACGGCAATCTGTACATCGAGGCCAAGGCGGTCGTGCCGACACCCGCCGGTCTGCGGCTGGAGCACGCCGAGATTCGAGAACCGCACTTTGCGCGCGCATTCTCACTCAGCCCGGACTTTGATACGTCAAAGATCGATGCAAACCTGCAGGAGGGCGTGCTGAAGCTGACGATTCCGCGTCGCGACGAAGCACGGCCGCGACGGATCGAGGTCCAGACGAACTGAGCCACGAAGACCAGCAGAGGCGTGCGAAATGGTGGTGCGGAGACACGATTAGCACTTGGACGACGTCGGTGCCGCGGTTCAAGCGGACCAGCCCTATGTTGAACGAATCCCGCCAGTCATGATTAAGCTTGATGCGCCGCTGCTGACCGACTGGCATCAGCCCTCGCTGTGCCCAGCGGTACTGGCCGCTGATAAGGTGCAGCGTGACGCCCTCGCAGCACGCCCGTCAGGCTGCCGGCAAATGGTAGATTCGCCCCCGATGGCGCTAGGCGCCAGCGCCGCGCAGGGCGTGTTGTCCGGGGACGTCAGCAGAAAAGTAGCAGTGCGAGCCCGGTACTCCGGCTACATCATCGAGGAGCATAAGATGAACCCTGACCTGAAGAAGTGGAACCCTTTCAAATTTCTCCGCGGTTCAGGACGCAAGCCAGACGCGGAAAGTCCGCAAAGTCCGCCGAGCAGCGAACAATGGCGTGGCACGTGGCCTGACATTCCGCGACTTTTCTCACGCGATCCGTGGCGTGCGATGGAGGAATTTTTTCACGATCCGTTGGCAGCCCGCGGGGCACTCGATCGATGGTTTGGCGACTTCAGCTCGTCGCGTTTCCAGCCTCGCATCGACGTGGTCGACGAGGGAAAAATACTGCGCGTAAGCGTCGAGCTGCCAGGCATGGAGCGGGACGACCTGACGGTCAGCGTCGAGGACGGGGCGCTGGTGTTGCGCGGCGAGAAAAAGCAGGATGTGCATAGCGAAGAGGACGGCTGCTACCGGCTTGAGCGCGCATACGGGGCCTTCACGCGCACCATCCCGATGCCAGAAGATGCCGATCCGGACCATGCTCTCGCAAAGTTTGACAAGGGCGTGCTAACCCTGACCGTGCCGAAACAGGAGCCGCCACGATCTGTGAGCCGCACAATTGATATTGGCTAGCATTGGGCAGCGACGTTGCTCATGCAGATTGGGATAACGCGAGCGGTGTAGTCTCGGTCGTCCGCTCGTGGTAGGGCAGCCAACATTCAATCGGTCGCTCCCCGGTTCGGATCCAGTAAGGGCCCACGAGCGTGCGTTATCGATTCCTCACCTGAGGGTCGACGTCATCTGCCCCGCTGGTCCGCAGCGATTGGCACGATAGCCGGTGCAGCTGATTCGGCGGGCCTCCTTTTTGCATTTGCCTCGTAGCCTCCGGCGGGGGCGGGGCGTGTGAGCCCTTCGCTTGACCCGCTTGGGCGCGATTTCGTTGTGGCGAAAGGAGCTTTATGAAAACCCCCGATCAAATCAAGGAGTACGCCCGGCGCCGGATGAATTCGGCAATCGAACGCTTCATCGCTGCCAAGACGCCAGATCAAATGACGCGCGCCAAGCAATGGCCCAATGCGCGGATGTGGGCCGGGCGGCTGATAGCGCCGCCTGCTGGTCGGTCCGACAAAGCAGACCGACTTCAAGGGCACGAGTGATCGAGCACGTTCGCCTCCATTCCGCCCGCGCTGTGCCGCACCGGGCGAAGCATACAGACGTGAGCGCGTGACTTGCGAAAGCGTGCCTGCCTGAAGCGCTAATAAATCTTGCTTTGCGGCAATGCTCTGCTAAAACGAAAGCGTCTCCTTCGCGTGTTCCCCAACGTGATGGATTGCCCGTCTTTACGGCGGGCTTCTTTTCGCGTAAAGGATGGTCGTCATAAACGCGGAAGGGATGCGCATTGCGCGCCTTCGCAACGCGGTCATCGGGCGTAACAACTTGGGTTTCTGATCCGAAGCGATGCGCCGGGGTGACGTAAAGCGGCGGGGCCCCCACGTGACAATACCGCCAGAGGTAATCTACATCGATGACAATCGGAGGAAATGCGCGCCTGCGCGACCGGCGAAGGCGGGATCGCATCGCTCCTCCGCGACATCGCCGGCCGCAAAACGAAGGAGCAGAAGTTGAGGGCGGCCGACCAACCAGAGGACGGGTTTTTTGCATGGTTGCGCACGAGTTGCGCAACCCGCTGGCGCCCATTTTTCTGCTGCGACAGAACTGCTCATAGTGGCAAGCTTGCCGAGACGCAGGGGCGCCAGCAGTGCCATCATCGGGCGCCAAGTGGCGCGCATAAAGGTGCTGGTGGGCGACCTGCGGGATGTCCCGCGCGTTACGCGAGGGCTGATGACATTGGTCAGGGCCCCGATTACCGCTCAGACTGTCGTGGGGAATCAATCAAATCAATCGAGGTCCTGCCGCTGAACAGCTGTGTCGGCCGCAACTGGCGGTGCACCTACCGCTGGAGGAGGTGATCGTCCCGGGTGGGAGGCGGGAGTGGTGCAGGCGGTAGCCAAGCTGCTTAACAACGCGGACAAGTACGCTCCCGATCGGCCCGACATTGAGATACACGCCGAGGGCGATGGCAAAATTTGGAGATAACCTGTGCGACGAGGGCGTCGACATGGAGGCCCATGGCGACCACGCGTGCGTTCGACCTATTCGCTCAGGCTGAGCGGTCGTCGACCGCTCACGCGGTGGGGTGGGACTGCGGCTGGCACTCCTTAAGCACGTGGTGGGCTGCATTGCGGCACAGTCGAATGCGGGTGTCGCACGTAATGTCAAAGCGAGCACGGCGGTTATTTTAGTGAGTCTGAGTTGGAAGCAAGTCTCGCAAAGCGATCGAGAGCCTCTGCTAGCGGCACAACCAACTCTTCGTTGCTTTCCAAATCAAATTTCACGAACTCGGACCGACCATCGGGGTAGATCTTTTTGCAAATGCCAGGTGGCATATCGGTACTGTAGGAATAGATTGGGAAATGGTTAGGAAGCGACTTCAAGATTAACCTCGACGGCCTCAAAAGCGAGGTGCAACACTTGTCTCGTATAAGGTGTTGCAATGCCCGACAAAACTACTTCGTACCAGCAGCTGCAACCTGAAGAACGCCTCGCCATCGCAAGCCTACGACTGCAGGATGTGAGCATTCGGGCCATGGCCCGAATGCTCGG
>NZ_FCOL02000087.1 GCF_001544515.1 Caballeronia terrestris | reverse complement strand
CAACCCGCCGACGAGGCCATCGACATAGCCGATGCAAGTAGCAAGCGCCTGAGCCATGCGCGCTTCGTGCTTGTCGACGAGCCGAAGCTGCGGATCGAGCCGCACGATGCGCGCGAGCGCGTCCGTCACGCGCGCATCCGCGTGAACGTCGCTCTCGCGCTTGCCGCCGACAAGTCAGCTCAGAATGCCCACGTCGCTTTCCTGCCGCCTCTACTCTTCTTCGCACGGCGGCACCACGTTGACGTTGATCGTGCGGTTCTTCCAGTACAGGTTGTGAATCCGCCCTTCAAGACTGCGCAGCGAATGCGGCTCGACGTTGTTGAAAGCCAGCAGCACCGCGGGCCGAGAACCGGCGCCCGGGATGCGCTGGATTCGTAACGTTCTTAACGTTTGATGGGGCAGCCGGAAACCATGGCCTGAAAAGCGTCTCGACGACTTGATTCAGATCAGCGTTTCCGGTCGCGGCCGGAAGACCGATAGCCGGGCTAAGTGCTTCGCGCACTTTCGGCTTCGCCGGCCGCATCCCGGCGAGCGTGTCGAGGTTTTGATGGACGCATTGAGTTCTATACCATTCGAATGCTGCAATCAAGCAGACTTACCCAAGCCGCGACGTTTCACCATTCCCAAAGACGGTCAGGCGCCTACATACTATGCAGCGGAATTTGAAGTATGGGCAATTACCCTGCGGTCGAGTGCACTGACGACATCCGACGCGCGGACCATGTTCGTTTCGGGCATCCGTGTACCCTTGGCGTCAACGTCTCCCGGATTGCAGCGATCGTCCACGCGAGGTGCGCAATGATTCCATGCACGTTGATTCGTTGCCGATATCAGTTGAAACGGCTACCGTTGATTGCACATTCCCTGCGTCGGACGTCTTTCGCATGTTGCATCGCGCTCGCCTCGGCCCTGCAGTGGGCCGAATGCGGCGCGCAGTCCTCTGCGGGGACCCAGCCTCCGCTGTCGAATCGCACAGTCATAGGAGGCGATGTCAAAAACCACGCCGACGCCGTCCTGGCGCTCATGACCTACACTACCGTTCCCGACGTCACCACCAGTTCCCTTTCGATCAACAGCGGCGCGACCGGTAATCCCGGGTTCGGTCAGTCACAGCTCGGAGGCGGCTTCGTGCTCAGCAAATCGTTTCCCCTCTACCTTGAGGGCACGCTCGCATACAGCCGCTATGACCCGACGTTCATCGCGACGGACGGCACACAACAGCGGCCACTCCCAGTTAAATGGAACTCGTTCAGCACGACAGTCGGTGTCGGATGGAACTTCCCGATCACGGATGAACTGGCGATACGCCCGATCCTCAACGGCGTCATCGGACGCGTTTCTAGTGATTTGAGGGTGGCGCAGTCGCTCGTCAACCATGTCACCGACAGCAACCTTCAATTTCTCGACGATGGCGCGCTCAACGCCTATGGATACGGCGGCTCGCTCATGCTGGATTTCGAGCACTACCGCGAGAACTACGAGATCGACGTCGAATTGCGGGCCACCGACATTCATCTGCAGAGCTTTGGCAGCTCATCTCAAGCGGTTCATGGAACGGCGGACGCGCAGCAACTGAGCCTGTGGGCACGCTGGCGCGCGCCCACAGGCTGGCATGCACTCGACAGGCCGGTTCGCTATGTACTCGAAACCGCCTATTCGCAATACTTCGGCGACAGCGCCGGCGTGCTCGGTTTCAACAACCTCACGTCGCTTGGAGTGGGTCTGGAACTCGACAGCAGCAAGTACCCAGTCGTGATCACGAGGACACGCGCGATGGTGCGGTACGTGTTCGGGCAAAACGTACATGGCGTCTCGTTCGGGTTTGCAATGAGCTTCTAGCGACTCATACGGGACAAGCAGGTAACGACTACAGCCGCTGACCTCAAAAGCGCTGCCATTCTTGAGACGGCCCGGGCTAGCCACGTGAAGTACCTTGGGTCCGCGTCTCGTTTCATGCGCGAGAAATACGAGGTCTCAAACGGCGGCCAAAGTCAATAAGCACATCATCGCGTGTCCACTTTCCGACATTGGCCGACAGACCTCGATCACCTGCAGCGCTGCCGGACGCCAAATACCTCGCCTGATGCGTCGATATCGACAGCGGTGGTCGTCGTGACCCCATCAGCTTGGATCGGCCAGATGTGCGCTTACCGCCGCCAGGGAGATCGTAGTTTCATTAGTGGATCCGAGACGCGCAACGACTGCGGATTGAGCCGCGCCAGGCTCGACCTGCTGACTCAGATGTGCCACGACAACCGCGATGATCGTCACTTCGCGGCCGAGCACGCCTCCGGGCTTTGCCCCCGCGATGGCCCGATCAGCTTATCCGCTTTCCTACCGTGAGGCGGTCGTCTTCTTTTTCGACAAGCTTAGCGAGAGCGACTCGCGATATTCGGCGGTGACAGGTCGCCAACTTCAATGCGGTCGAAATTGCGCGCTTCGTTCCTGACCTCCAGTTCCACGACCTTGCCCTTCGTCGTTTTGAGCGTGACGGTGCGGGTTGCCGGATCGATGCTGACCGCAGTTGCGTTAACTTTCGGAGTGCCCGTCAAATTTGTCTGATTTAACCCTTTGGTCATATCCACGTTAATTTCCGACTCGGCCATTGCCGCGTGCGCGACCGCCGCACCGGCGAGCATGGCAATGAGGCTCATGCGATTCATCACGAATCTCCCCGATTGCGGCTGGGCTGCTTGATTTTCCAAATACTAAAGCTCCCCTATTCTCCGACCGATTCATGATTCTTCTCAATCGCTGGATTTGTTGCACACAGCGAACAAATGGCGAGGATTCCCCAACACACTGGTCTTGACTGCTTCTTCAGCCCTTCATCAATTCCCGAACTGGCGTGCATTAATTTGGCAGCGAATCATCAAGTCGTTGCCTATGATTCAGCTTAGGCGGTTCAAGGCCGTTCAGCACGGCGACTCAGCACACACAGAATTTTGCTCGATCTCGATAGACCCTGAGCACAGGTCCCTCTGCGCCAGCGTAGACCACGCTCGCGTTGCTCATATCAACCGTATCAGCCGAGTGTCGAACAAAAGGAGTCGCGCGAATGAAAGCTCCTCAGTCTCCGGTCCGCATCGAGTTGTTGGCGCCGCTCTCGGGCGTCATGGTGCCGCTCGAAACTGTGCCCGATCCGGTCTTCGCCCAGAGAATGGTCGGCGATGGCGTTTCGATCGATCCGACCTCGAATGAACTGCTGTCTCCGCTTCCCGGCAAGGTCACGCAACTGCACCGCGCCGGCCACGCCGCGACGATCACGGGTGACAACGGCCTCGAAGTCCTGATGCACATCGGGCTCGACACCGTGTTGCTGCGCGGCGAGGGCTTCACCCCGCTGGTCAAGGAAGGCGACATCGTCACGGTGGGGCAGCCGCTGATCCGTTTCGACCCGATCGTCGTTGGCGCCAAGGCGGTGAGCCTGCTGACCCAGATCGTGATCGCCAACGGGGAGCTCGTGACGCGCTACGTACCCGCGATCGGCCTCGTCACCGCGGGACAGGACGCTGCGCTGTCCGTTGAACTTGTCGGCGGCGTGGTCTCGGAAGAGACAACCGTCGCGACCGGCGCGATTCTCTCCGACGAAGTCACACTGCCAAATCCCGCGGGCCTGCATGCGCGGCCAGCCGCGGTCTTCGCCGCCGAGGCGAAGAAGTACAAGTCCGAGATCCGGCTGCTGCGCGGCGGTGACAGCGCGAATGCCAAGTCGATCGTGTCAATCATGGGCCTCGCAACGAAGTTCGGGGACAAGTTGCGCGTCCAGGCTGCCGGTCCCGATGCGGGCGAAGCCGCCGGCACGCTCGCGCGTCTGCTCACCGAAGGTTCGGGCGAAAAGCCCGGCGACGCGCCCGCACCGGCGCCCGCTATGGCTGCTGCAGCGCCCGTCGTCGCCAGGCGCGCGGCGGCCACCGACGCCGACGAGCTAACCGGCGTATCGGCCTCGCCTGGACTCGCAGTCGGCAAGATCGTGCAGTTCCGTCAGGAAGTCATCGAGGTCAGGGAAGCGGGCGAGTCGCCACAGCGCGAACGTGCGCGGCTGGAATCGGCCCGGCACGAAGCGCATCAGCAAATCGAAGCGCTCAAGGCCAGGCTGTCCGATCCGTCGAAGGCGCAGATCCTCGATGCGCACCTCGAACTGCTCGAAGACCCTGACCTCAACGACCTGGCGATCGGCAGCATCAGCGAAGGCAAGAGTGCGGGCTTCGCGTGGCGCAACGCTTTCCAGAACCACGCGAGCACGCTCGAGAAGCTCGACAACCCGCTGCTGCGCGAACGCGCCGGCGATATCCGGGACGTCGGGCGCCGTTTGCTGGCGCTGCTAGCTGGCGTGAAGCAGGCGCAGATCGAAGTGCCCGCCGACTCGATCCTGATCGCCGAGGAACTCTCGCCGTCCGACACCGCGTCGCTGGATCGCAGCAAGGTGCTCGGTTTCTGTACGACGACTGGCGGCGCCACGAGCCACGTCGCGATCCTCGCGCGTTCGCTCGGCATCCCGGCGATCTGCGGCATCGACGAAGGCGCGCTCGAACTCCCAAACGGCACGCTCGTCGTGCTCGACGGCTCGCATGGCAGCTTGCGGCGCAATCCGGGCGCCGAGGAACTCGAGAAGGCGCACGAACGCATCAAGCGCCAGACGGCCAAGCGCGAACAAGAGAAGCTCGCCGCGACCCAGGTCGCCATGACGGCCGACGGTCACCGGGTCGAAGTCGTCGCGAATATCCGCAACGCGCAGGAAGCGCGCGATGCGGTAGCGGCCGGCGCCGAAGGTGTGGGCCTCTTGCGTTCCGAGTTCCTGTTCGACGACCGCGACACGGCGCCGTCCGAGGACGAGCAGGCCGCCGAGTATTGTGCCGTGGCCGAAGCGCTCGGCCGCGAGCGTCCACTGGTGGTCCGCACGCTCGACGTCGGCGGCGACAAGCCGCTCTCTTACATGCCGCTGCCCAAGGAAGACAATCCCTTCCTCGGTCTGCGCGGCGTGCGTGTGAGCCTCGACCGTCCGGACATGTTCCGCACGCAGTTGCGGGCGATCTTGCGCGCAGCGCCAATCGGCAACCTGCACGTGATGTTCCCGATGGTTGCCACGATCGAGGAGGTGCTTGCGGCGAAAAAGATGCTGCTCGAGGAGGCCGGGGATCGCGCGAACAACATCAAGGTCGGCGTAATGATCGAAGTACCGGCTGCCGCGCTGATTGCCGAGCCGCTGGCACGTGAAGTCGACTTTTTCTCGATCGGCACGAATGATCTGACGCAATACACGCTTGCAATGGACCGCGGGCATCCCAAGCTCGCCAAACAGGCCGATGCGCTTCACCCTGCCGTGCTGCGCCTGATCGGCATGACGGTCGAAGGCGCGCACAAGCACGGCAAATGGGTCGGCATCTGCGGTGGCATCGCCTCGGACGCGATGGCGGTCCCGGTTCTCGTGGGCCTCGGCGTCGACGAGCTTTCGGTCAGCATTCCCGCGGTCGGTTCGATCAAGGCCCAGCTTGCGCGGCTGACAATGGACAAAGCGCGCCAGCTCGCCGCCGATGTGCTCAAGCTCGGAACCGCCGCTGAAGTCCGTGCCCTCCTCGCCCCTTTCGACGAATAAACAAATCAACAGGAGACCGTCCGTGTTCACGCATGCTTTCGGAGTTTTGCAGAAAGTCGGCAAATCACTGATGCTGCCGGTAGCCGTGCTCCCCGTGGCAGGACTGTTGCTCGGCCTCGGCGCCACCGATTTCCACGGTTACGTGCCGGTCATCGTACTTGCGCTGATGAAAAACGCAGGCGACGTGATCTTCGGCAACCTGCCGCTGATCTTCGCCATCGGCGTCGCACTCGGCTTCACCGAGAACGACGGCGTCTCGGGCATCGCCGCGACGATCGGATATCTCGTCATGACGGCGACACTAGGCGTGATCGCCAAGGCGGAAGGCGTCGTGCCCGATACGATCATGGGCATTCCATCGATCCAGACCGGCGTGTTCGGCGGCATCCTGGCGGGCGGGCTGGCGGCGTGGATGTTCAACCGCTACTACCGGATCACGCTGCCGCCCTACCTTGGTTTCTTCGGGGGCAAGCGCTTCGTGCCGATCGTGACGGCAATCGGCGCCATCGTGCTCGGCGGAATCTTGTCCGTGGTGTGGCCCCCGGTCGGCGGCGCGATCAAGGCGTTTTCGGAGTGGGCGGCAGTTTCGGACCCGCGCACGGCTGCGACGGTATACGGCTTCGTCGAGCGTCTCCTGATTCCATTTGGCCTGCACCACATCTGGAATGTGCCATTCTTCTTCGAGGCGGGCAGCTTCCTCGACCCGACGACCGGCAAGGTCGTTCACGGTGACATCAACCGCTTCTTCGCGGGCGATCCAACCGCCGGCATTTTGTCGGGCGCGTTCCTGTTCAAGATGTTCGGCCTGCCGGCCGCGGCGATCGCAATCTGGCACTGCGCCAAGCCAGAGAAGAAGGTCGCCGTCGGCGGCATGATGGTGTCTGCCGCGCTGACTTCGTTCCTCACCGGCATCACCGAGCCGATCGAGTTCGCCTTCCTCTTCGTCGCCCCGGTCCTTTACTTCATCCACGCGTGCCTCGCGGCGTCGGCGCAGTTTGTGGCGAACACCTTGAACATGCACATGGGTTTCACCTTCTCGCAAGGCGCCATCGACTTGCTGATGTTCAACCTGATTGGCAACAAGGCGACCCATGCCTGGTACGTCTTCATTCTCGGTCCGATCTACGCTGGTATCTACTATCTCGTGTTCCGCTTCGTGATCAGCCGCTTCAATCTCAAGACGCCCGGCCGCGAGGACGACACCGTCGAAGCGGCAGCGGTCGGCACGAGCGGCATTGGCGGACGTTCGCGCGATCTCGTGCTCGCCTTCGGCGGCCGTTCCAACATTACTAGCCTGGATGCCTGCATCACGCGTCTGCGCGTCTCGGTGAACAACCCGGCGCGCGTCGACGACGGCAAGCTCAAGGCGCTCGGCGCTGCGGGCGTCGTGCGCGTTGGCAACGGCGTGCAGGCGATCTTCGGAACGATGTCGGAGAACATGAAGACCGACATGCAGGAATACCTGAAGACGGCAGGCGCAGACGCCGACCTCGCACCGGGCGGAGCGACTGCCGCTGAAACCGCGGCACCGGTCGAAGCTGCCGCGGCCTCCGCGCACAGCGCAATGCAGCAGAATGCACGTGCGGAAAAGATCCGCGTAGCGCTCGGTGGCGCCGCCAACATCAAGAAGCTCGAAGCGCTGGCTGCCACGCGCCTGCGGGTTGCGCTGTCCGACGCCTCCCGGCTCGACACGGCCGCACTGAAGGCGGCCGGCGTCCCCGCGACGCAATCCTTGACCAACGGCGAGTTCGACCTGATTGTGGAAAACCTGGCAGGCGCGATGCGATAGAAAGCCGCGTCCGTCGAATCGGCGAATATCCGGCGAGCCCTGCATTGCAGAGCACGCCATCTCCAAACGGGACGTTCCATTGTCCGACAATACCCACCATTGTCGGATGGCTCCCCTAGGCCGGGTCGCCCGCGCCCGACGCGCTGCGTGTCGACAGGTGCGTGATGGTAAGCCTCTAGGAGTTGCGGTAGAGCTACATCGCTTTAGGCATTGATGCACAGCGGTGTTGATCGGCGTGAATCTGACTTGGCAACCATTCGATCTAGGCGGGGGTATCAAACTTACCGACCACATCTTTGCACATGTCACGCACCCCCAAGTCCGCGCCCTTGTCCGAATAGCCTGCAGACCGATACGTCACCACGCTTCCATCTTTAATGAACACACCAGTCAATTGGCTCCCTATCACGCCGCCGTCGCTGTTCGAGGTATTCACGGTCAGGCACACCACATAGCCGAAGTACGGGCTGAAGCTAAATCCGTCCCACGCCTTCTGCGGCGTGCTCAAATACTCTACCTGTATGCTCCCTGGGTCCTTGAATCGCGCCTTGAGATATTGATCAATGATCGACTTGTAGTCGGCTGGGTAGGGGCCATAGTCAGCCGCTCGCACGACCTCCGCGCTGGGCGAGAGCCGGTGCACGCACGCCCCCAGGCCGCCGCTCATTGCAACGACCACGGCCGCCATCCATGCCTTGCGCATCCTGTTGCCCCTTTAGTACGCTCGAGCCCTCTATGGACCGTACCCAACGTGCATTCGTTGTGTCGATCGCCAACCGGGCAGGCTGCTGGTCGAGGTCGAACCGTAGGCGTGTGTCGAAAGCGAGAAGCCGCAATCAAGTTCTGTCGATGACGATTAGTGACCAGCCACCAAGGCGTAATGCGTGGCTTGGTAAAAGCAGTCACTGTGACATCATCGCGCTGAACTTAACGCACGAAACCTGAAACGCATCATTGAACCGAACACCTACCGGAGTATGAGGATGGATCCATGTGTAGCCGGCCCGTGGTGCGTGGGTAGCGCGCAATCAGATGGGTAGACCGGCGCGACTAAGGGCGACCGGTCGCACCGATCCGCGACGTCCCGCCGACCAAAGCCGACGCGCTTTACTATGAGTAACTCGCTGAAGTGTCGATGGCGGCATAGCTACAGTTAACCATTTCTGGGGTTGCCAGCGTTTGCGACTGACAGCGATGCCTTGAGCAGATTATGGAAAAACTTCACGCGATCCAGACGAGGCAATGATCGTCACTTCCCCGACGACAGATCAGGCGTCGGAAGCCCGAAGTGCGTAATGACCGCTTTGACGCCAGGTGCGTTCTCTGCCGCAACGCGAATGGCGTTCCCTTCTTCTGCACTGACGATCTGGCCCCAGAGATGAACCGTCCCGCTCTCGACGATGACGTTCTCACGCGCAAGCGCCCAGGGAAGCCCTTCCATGGCAGCGAGAACCGCTTCGCGGATCGAGTGATCTTTTATATCGGCCGCAACGGGCAACTCAGGCGCCATTGTCACGAGCGCGCGAATCAGGTTAGCGCGGCTCACGACACCCACTACTTTTCCGTCGCGCATGACCGGCACGCGTTTGATACGCCGGCGTTCGAGCAGCTCAGCAATGTCCGCAATCGGACACGCTTCGGTCACGGTCGCGACGTCGGTGCTCATCACATCCCTGACCTTCCTTGCGTGCTCCTTCACATACTGGCCGGCCAGCTCGCGCGTCGATGCGACCATTTCAAGCCACCACGCGCGCGTCTTGACGCCAGTCCCAATCTCCGCGCGATGCATCAGATCGCCTTCCGTGACAATCCCAAGAAGCTTGCCGTCCTCGTCGATCACGGGCATCCCGCTGATGCCGGCAAATACCATCGTCCCTGCGGCCAGGCGCACGGACATCTCGGGACCGGCGGAAACGATCGACGTCGTCATGATATCGGCAGCTTGCATGCTCATCTCCTTAAGGAAAACAGCGCCGTCTTGTATGACGGCAATCTGTGCCTTGATGTTGTTTGCAGCCTCGCTGATCAATTCGTCTCGCTGGCTCAATTTTTTTCCGCGCCGACTCAAGCACAATTTTAGGTCAAATCGAAGGCGCAGGTCATTTTTCTGAAGTTGCATCGTGTCCGTCAGCTAAGGCAACACTGATCAGGTCCACCCCGAATGGGTGCAAAACGTTATAGAGCGTACGTGCAACGAGATTGACAAAAGACGATGAGACAGCAGACGCTTGCGATGGCAGCAGATGAGGGGCGGAATTCGAGACGCGACGCAAGCGCACGCGGCGTGACAAGTTCCTCGACACGAGGAACACCATCGTGCCGTGAGGCGAACTGCGCGCGGTGATTGAACCGTACTACCGAAAACGCGGCAACGGCCGCCCGCCGATTGGCCCGGAGCGCATGCCGCGGATTCACTTCGTTCAGCATTGGTCCAATCTGGCCAACTTCGCTTGCGAAGAGGCACTATACGACAGCACCAGCTCGCGCCGCTTCGTGGGCATCGATCTGGGTTGTGAAGCTGTGCCGGATGCGGCGACGCTGCGCAAATTCCGGCGCCTGCCTTGATCGCCGCGCCGAGTTCGACCAAGCATAGCGACAAAGCACGCGATCCCGAAATGCATCAGACGCGCAAAGGCAAGCAGTGGTATTTCGGCATGAAGTTGCACATCGGAGTCGACAGCCAAAGCCGCTCGACGCATAGCGCGGTGCTTGCGCTGGCCAACGTCCACGACAAGCACCCGCTGACGCAACTGCTGGAAGGACGCTCGCGACTTCACCAATCAACGAATCAACGCACGCGCCGTGCCGGGGAAATCGACTAGATTGCAGGTGGCAGGAATCGCCACAAGCCGAACACGCTCGTTCAGATGTTTGTCAGTGCAACCCACGGTGTCGCCGATGAAGAACTCTTCGGGTCAAGGGCGCGGTGGTGGCGCTTCGTTATGAATGGGGACAGCGGTCATATCCGGAATGATCGCCGCCGGGAGCACCGCCCATCGAGATCGAGCTGAAGATTCTTCGTTTTATTTTGTCCTCTACATAGCGCTACCAGCCGGAAGGCGTCGGACCCGCTCGGTGGCCTATCGGGTCCGGCGCCGGTTGCACGAATTGCGGTTCGCCAATGGATTGAGCGCGATGTTTCGCTACGGGATTACGGCGGTTCTCATCGGCGTGGCGACCCTTCGTCATAGCTCGCCACGCATGGTCATCATTGCGTCTCATTCCCGCGATAGCAGCAGCGCCAATTTCGGTCACCGCCACGCGCTGCCGACCTGTTTATAGAACGCGTTCTGATCCTTGCTGTGCGCTACGTCAATGCCTACCGCCAAGCCCAACTTGCGTGCGATCAGATAACGAACGCCCGCTCCCACGCTCTGGACGTTCTGCGCTTCAGAAAAGGTGTGCCATCGTCCATACGCTTTGCCCACGCCAGTGAAGCCAAGCAACGACCATCGGGGAACGAAATCCCATCTTAGTTCCACTTCCGCGGCCACGGCATTGCGGTCCTGGTACCGGCCCTTCTGAACACCCCGCAGATCGACGTAGGGTTGCGCGTAAAACGGAATGTCACCGCTCGAAAACTTGCTGTCCACGCGTAGTCCAAGGATCAGCGTGTGTGTCAGTGGCTGCCATGTGTAACCACGCGCGGCGTACACATCGTAATTCTCAGTGCCGCCGAAGGCCGTCCTGACCGCCTGAGCCTCGAACTCGAGAAAGTTGCCGTCCCCCGGGTAGAAAATATTGTCCCGGGAATCATAGTCAAGAAGGATACTCGCAGCACCAATTCGCTGATCCTTCTGAAAGCTGCTAAGTTCAGCCGGCGTTTCGCCGGAACCAAACGTCGATGACGAATCGACAAAGACGTAGCGAAAACCCGCATACCAGCGGCTGTTGCCAATACGCATCAGAATCTGCTGCATCAATGCAACGCCTTGGAGGGTATAGGCCATCGGCTGGCTGGAAGGACCAAAGTAGTCAAGATGCGCGTCGACTTTGGCAATCCCGCCGAGATACCGGTATCGGTCATTGTCCCAAGTGTGAAAGTGACCCGCCGCGGCGGCCCACGTACCGTTCTGAGTGTAGAGGCCGCCGAGCGCCGTAACATTCGGCGGCACACGATCCTTGACGTCGCGTGACGGATCCGATGCGGCGTCAGCGACCGGTCCGGAGAAGAACAACAGCCAATTCCCAGACCGTAGCCGACAGCGGGTTCTGTGATCACTATGGGTACAGGTAGCGCGCCTTTGTGCTTGAGCGGGAAGTCACTCACGTCGAACTGCCTGTCCTCGGCGTCCCTGAAGCTAAGAAGTTCATCGCCAGCGCGCGCGTCAACGGACGCAACGCCGGTAGCCGCAAAAACTACGGCAACCAACGCCGACTGGATCGACGCATGACAACGAGGACTCTTTCGCTTGCCCGAATACGCTTTAGAGGAACTGCGAGCTTCAGTTGGATTGCCGGCAAGCCAGCCCACGCGATGGACATCGCTGTACGATTTCCGGTCGTCACAGACAAACGAGGCGAACATGGCATCTACTACCGAAGATACGCACGACACGCAGTGCGAAAAGCGACTTCGCAAGCCGCATTGTTTCAGCAAAGAGGGGCACGTGAGCTAATGCGAGATCGAAAGCGCCGCGTGCTACGAGCGTCCTATCGATCGATCGCCTTGCTCCTCTTCATCTCGACGACTCCAATTGAACGCTGCGCCCGCGTCAAAACCTCGATCGAGTCCCCTCCGCCTGGCGATAGTCGATCATGTCACATTCAACTGTACCGATCGCACGGCGAGTACTAATCTAGTATGCGTTGCATCATCTGCTCACAGTGCAGGCGCCGCGATCCGCCGTCACCGGATTCATCCGCCTGATCGTCCGCCTCTGTGAGATCGAAGCCCACGGACATTTCGCTGCCTGAAGGAACACACGGGGAGTGACCATGGCGATAAGGATTGCACGACTGTTGAGCGCCGGCCTTGTCGTCCTGTTGGCGGGCTGTCCATCAAAGCAGGATCAGCAGGCTCAGTCGCCGCCGGCCTCGGCTCCAGCCGCAGCGTCTGTTCCGGCCGCAGCGTCTGTTGCATCCGCAGCCTCGGTGCCCCTCCCGGCCTCAACTCCCGAGTCTCAGGCCCAGCAATTTCCGCCGGAGGAGATCGAGGCGCTGGTCGCGCCGATCGCGCTCTATCCCGACTCGTTGTTATCCCAGGTCCTGATGGCGTCCACCTATCCGCTCGAAATTGTCCATGCTGCGCGTTGGGTGAAAACGCACAAGGATCTCAAGGGTGAGGCTGCGGTGAAAGCCGTGCAGGACCAGCCGTGGGACGTCAGCGTCAAGTCATTGGTCGCATTTCCACAGATACTGCAACCGATGAACGACAAGCTCGACTGGACCCAAAGGCTCGGCGATGCATTCCTCGCCAACGAAAAGGACGTGCTCGACGCCGTGCAGCGGCTGAGAGTGCGTGCTCAAAAAGCCGGACACCTGACGTCCAACGAGCAACAGAAGGTGGTTGTCGAAGCGCCCACGCCGAGTCAAGGCGGCCAGGCGGTCCCGGCGTCACAAACCATTGTGCGTATCGAGCCATCCAACCCCCAGGTCGTCTACGTGCCCTCCTACAACCCGACCGTCGTCTACGGCGGATGGAGCGCTCCGGCTTACCCGCCGACCTACTGGCCACCGCCCCCGGCTTATTACCCCGGTGCCGCACTCGCGAGCGGGTTCGCATGGGGGCTCGGCATCGCGGCAGCAGGCGCAATCTTCAGCAATTGCGACTGGAATAACAACGATGTCAACGTCAACGTGAACAAGGCCGCCAACATCGACCGCAATTTCAACAGTAGCAAAGTAGAGGGCGGCAAGTGGAAGCACGACGCCGGACATCGTCAGGGGGTAGCCTATCGCGACAACGCAACACGTGACAAATACGCCAAGGGCGTGCAGGGCACTGACGCGCGACGCGACTATCGCGGTCGCACGGGCGGCGCCACCGAGCGCGCGAGCGTCGCCGATCGAGCGGAAACCGGAACTCGCACGGGTCGTCAGAGCGACGTGAGTGCTGCGAACCGCGCAAGCCGGCCGAATGCCGCGGGCGTCAGCGACCGGTCCAAACAATCCAACCGAGGTGACACAGCCGGTAATCGGGCACAAACATCCAATCGCACGGCCTCAGCCAACAATCGGGCGCAGACGTCCAACCGCGACGCTACAGCCAGCAATCGCGCCCAGACCTCCAATCGAAGCGCAGTGGCGAGCAATCGCGCGCAAACGCCCGCTCGTGCCGGTTCGTCAAACGTGCAAACCGCTAACAGGAGCGGTGGTTACTCGGGAGGCGGCAGAGATTCGGCATTTCAAGGCGTTGGCGGAGGCGCCGCGACACAGCGCGACTACAATCGCGGGCAGACTAGCGCGCAATCCTCGAACTTCAACCGTGGGAGTGGCGCAGCCCGTGGAGGCGGAGGCGCGCGCGGTGGCGGCCGGCGCTAGTTCGCGCCATAGTCAGGGAAGCGATGCTAGATGTGAGATTGAAACGGAGGACTTGCCCGACTGCGCTTTCGCCGGACATCGGGAAGCGCGGCTCCCTGCCACAAAGGATCATTTTCAACAGTCGCCTCGACGCTCATGCATCGCTGTGCACCCGCAAGCCGCTATCCGGCTCACGAAGCCGACCAAAGCTTCGCAAGACGGGCGCGGCCATTGCCGCACTCAAATTTTGAGTCGCGAGACCTTGGTTCCCGAGAGCGACACATCTCCCATCAGACCGGCATTGGTCAGCACGATCGCATTGACCGGTGCGGTCGCGGTTGTCGTATCGATCGCACCGTTCGCACCGACTTTCAACAGCGCGACCGATCCTTCTCCACCGACCGACCAGCCTTTGGAATGGCGAAAGTTGTTCAGCGCATCACGGGTCATGAAGAGGAAGATGACGGCCTTCGATTGAGCACCCGCCTGCAGGCCGAATGACCCCGATACCGTGCTGTAGTAGCCGACGGACTTCCCTCCTACGCGCAGTGCGCCTTCGCCGTACTCGCCACCGGCGACGAAGCCAACCTTGATCACCGATGGGAACACGAGCGCACCGTTCGCTTTGTCGACCAATTCCCTGGAACCCTTGACGTTCGCGTACAGCTTCGACAGGGTCTCATGGACCTTTGCATCGATCGCCCGCCGCTTGGACTCGTCGGACTCGTTGGCGATGGCATCGCTTACCATCCCCGGATGGCACGTGAGCGTAAGGCCCGCGCCAACTAGCACCGCGCCCGTCCGTACAAAGTCCCTTCTGTTCATCGCAACCTCCGTCGTAGTTGTTACGTGGGTTATCTAATGGCAGTGCTCATCCGGAGTAGTGCTGGACAGCAGGTGAATATCCTTCGAGCGAGACCGTACTTCGCGTTCAGCCTCACATGGCGTCGGTACGCCCAGGCGCGAGGCAGGGTAATACTGGTCTCATGCGGCACAGCAGGGCATCCAGATGCGGGCTTGCTTCGTAGTCAAGCTTCGTGTTCAGATTCCTGTTCCGTAAAGTAGAAGGTCTTGCTATAAACCGTGAGTACTCGAATGATCCTTCGTTTCACCATTCCATCGAGGCCGCCAGTCTTAAGACTTTTGCACCTCTCTCGGGTCGATGGTGAGTACACTCGACTGCGGCTTCGCCGATGATTTGAAAGGGTCTGCGGCGCGAACCGGGCTGACCTACAAGGTAGACACAAGGGCCGCAGTGGCGACGAGGCTCAGCCACAACGGGTTGGAGAATGAGCCAGGTGATGTGCCTGCAAGTGGGGTATTCCTAACATGATTGACGCCTCTCTTCACTTTGGAATCGCTGCTCGGTTGTAGCTTCGCTTGCGGATTCGGGCGTCTTAGTCACAGCGTCATCCTTCAGTAAAACCGAAGTGGCGAGGGCGAGGCGCAGCCATAACAGGCCGGCCATGGGCGCGCCGTCCTGTACCGCTTCCCTACGACTGAGATTGACCCGGGAAAACGGACACCTATCCTTTGGATAAGGGGGTGCCAAAATGGGCAAGCATCGAGCACCGTAC
>NZ_FCOL02000086.1 GCF_001544515.1 Caballeronia terrestris | reverse complement strand
ATTTTCTGCCCGGATGGCTGCACGGCGTCGTACCCGCTGCGCACACCGACACGAAAGCTCGGCGTCCCGCCAAGGAACTCCGCCATTTTCGTCAGAATCGCACGAGCCTGGGCTTGTGAGGCGGTTTCAGGCTCGCCTCGCACGGCACGGACCGGTGGTCCTTTCTGTTCGGAGGCAGAGTAGCCGTAAGGTGCGGCGCTCAGCAGCACAACCGATATCCAGGTAGCCCTGGACACGCGGCGCAGTATGTGAGTGATCAATTTATTAACTCCTTCTGCTCGAACACCTCTTAACACCTGTCCGTCCCGTATAGAGAATAGCGGATTACAGAGTTTTTACCATGCGAGGAATGCCAAACTATAGGCCGCTTCGGGCCGAGGTTCAGCTGCTTCCGGTTCCCCGTGCGATGGCCGCCCCTGTCATGCCGTGTTCCCGGAAGACCTCGTTACAGCCAGAGAACGGTTCGTTGGCCCCGATGAGAAGTTTTTTTCGTTCATACCTCTCGGCGATAACACGCTGGTTTTCGTGCCTGGAGCAGACCTTAGCGCAACCTCTCTGACGACAGTTCCATTCTTCGCATAGGTGTAAAGCTTTCCTATTTTTTTCCCAGACCGATTTGGTTTGATTCGCCGCGCAATGACAAGGAAAATGAGGGCCACGCGCGACCGTTCAGCCGTGAAGCGAAAGCGCACCACGTTTCCGTCCCGGCAAGGTGGCATTCGCAAGGATCGCCCGTCGACCGAACGCCTAGTGCGGCGGAAATACTGTCGGGCGCGGATCGTCGACCGCGCCTCCGAAGTTGAAGAATACAGGCTTTGCCATTCGTGATCTTCCATGCCTTGCAGTGCGAGCATCTCATCATCGAAAAAGCAGCCAATCCCTGTCGCACGCTCGCCCGCCCGCGGCTTAGAGATAGAGCGCCTGGCCAAGAATGCCGCGTTAACAGAACTGACGGCGATAACGCCGTGGCTGCTTCACGCGAGCCCGAATTTCCGAATTTTCCCCATCGCAAAGCAGAAATCGGCGCCGATATCCTGGTGGCAGCAGTCCAACTTTGCCGTGGCGCGCAAATCTAAGGCAGCAGAAGATAGAGAGACCGGTGAAAGGAATCTATTGTCCGATGAACGTTGTGACGGCGCTGCCCTGATTCAACTGGCGCAAGACCGCGTTCACTAATAAAGGGCGCCCGGCCAGAGCACCCTTTCGAAACATCCTGGCGTCAGTTGGAAGGGATAATGTATGCCTGCCCTAGGCGAAAGGTTGAATCATGCTCCGGCTCTACGGGTACAAAGGGTTCACACTAGAGGTCGCGGTTCAAACGGACTTCAATTTGGTGCTGGGAAACGACCAAGGTTCAACAGGGTACGTGGTAGACGTTACGATCGGAAGACCCGAAGGCACGGTCGCAACGTTCTATGAAACCCGTCTCGGCGATGGCAGTGGCAAGCCCTATTACTTTTCTACTCAGGGGGAAGCATTGATGGCCGGATACTCTGCCGGGCGACGGATCGTCAACACTCTACTAACACCGGGCCTTTAGGCTGAAGGGATCGGTTCTGAGCCCCAGCTTTCTTTTGCACCCGCAGCCTCCTATACTTGGAATGCGTTTCCGCCCAGCATGACGGAGGCGCGCTTTGTAATCATTTTGGACTTGATGCCCGCCTAGTTGCCCTTTGGCGGGCTTTTTTTCGCCGCGAATTTCCCAGGCAGCCCACGCACCGCACAGGTCGAGCAGCAAAAATAGCGCTGAAGCTTTACCGGCTTCAAAAGGGGCCCTCGGTGATATACCGTGGTACATTGCTCGCAAGAGTGCGTGTGCGGACACGTGTTTCTATGAACACGGTGTGAGTGGGTGTGCGATATATAACGTGAGCCTATTTCGAACGGTGTGCATAATTCGTACATCGATGGCGCCCCTTAACCTCCCTTATCAAGCTAACGGCCAAGCGCACCTTTGCCTACACTCGTGTCAGCCGCACTGAGCTCACCACCAGCAGCAAAACGTGCGGGAGGCGCTTGCAGGGCGTTGTCACGTTAAAGTGTTGGAGGCGCAAGTGAGCGGGGGACGCAGGACTTCAAGCCCGTTGTCGTCGGTGATCGTCACGGCGTGGCCGGCGCTATGCAACTGCGTGACCTTGCCGGCAAGCGGGGATAGCAGTTCATTCGAGATCGGGTCGATCGACACGCCGTCGCCGACCATTCTCTGGGCGAAGACCGGATCGGGGACGGTTTCGAGCGGCACCATGACGCCCGAGACCGGCGCCATCAGATCGATGTGTACTGGACGCTGCGGAGCTTTCATGTACGCGACTCCTTGCGTTTGACGCTCGGTCGAAACGCCTGAATTCGAAACCAGAGCATTGTCTTCGCTGGCGCGGATGAGCGTGGTCTCAGGGGCTATCGGCTTAGGGTGAAAGCCGTGAATCGCGGGCGAGTCGCGCTACAAGGCCGTCGAACCCTGGCTTCATCATAGGCAACGACTGGATGATTCGCTTCACGAATTGATGCGGTGATGCGCTGCCTTTCAGCTCCGTGGGCGGAATAAATCGAGGGGCGGGTGAAATCATTCGGCCGTCGTATAAAGAGTGGGCGATCCAATCGCTGCTTTCAAGAGAATCGATGATTGCACCGTGCCGTGAATAGGTCGGGCCGATCCGGATGTTGGCAAATGGATAGCGGCTGGCTCAATGAGCGAACTTGTGGAATGCAGTAGCCAGGTCCAATATGTTCGACGAAACGGCGCGCTCCTTTTGAGCTTCACAGTATCTCGCGGGTCTTAACCGGTTGCAGGCTGTGTACGCGGCGGCTCTTGAAGGTGCGGTGCCGACGACGTTGGAGCACCCGCACTCGACCCGTCAGAGACATCCACGCCGGCGTCGTTGCCGGGTACCGGCGACAGGCCCGTCGCCTTCTGCGACGTATGAACCTCCATCCGCGGCAGGGGAATCTCGATTCCTGCGTCGTCCATCTTGCGCTTGAGCTGCTCGTTGAATGCGCGCGCCACGCTCCACTGCTGTAACGGCCGGGTCTTAAACTGCCCCTTGACCAGCATCCCGTTGGCGTCGAACCGGTCGAGCCCCCACACCTCGACGGGGCCGAGTATCTCGTTGCGGAAGGTGGCATGGGCCAACATTTCGTTGCCGACCTCGCCAATGAGGCGCCTGACCTGATCCATTTCGACAGTAAACGGCACCCGAACTTCAAAGACCGCGTAGGCGAAATCACGCGACAGGTTCTTCACGATCTTGATCTGCGAGAACGGAATGGTATGGATCGCACCTTGCCCGTCCCGCAGCCGGACCGTGCGGATCGTCAGGTCGATGACCGTGCCGGCGTGGCCGCCGTCGATGTCGATCCAGTCACCGACGGAGACCGTCTCCTCGACGATGATGAAGAGCCCCGTGATTAGATCGGTAACGAGCGACTTCGCACCGAACCCCGCCGCAAGGCCGATCACGCCCGCGCCCGCGAGCAAGGGTGTCAGATTGACGCCAAGGCTCGCGGCAACGGCGACGGCGGCGATCGTGACGACTACGACGAGCATCGCATTGCGCACGAGCGGCAGGATGGTGCGCCCGCGCACGCCCGGATCGAGCGCCTTGGTGCGCGCGCTGCTCGGGCTCAATGCTTCAAGGATCACGGTATCGATCAGAATCCATACGAACCAGGCCCCGAACACAGTCGTCGTGAGCGCGATCAACGTGTATTTGACGCCCGGCGTCATCGCGCTTTGCTTGAGGAACCGCGCAACCGGGCTGCTCCACAGATCCAATTCGAACCGGATGTAGACGAGCCAGATGACGAAGGTCAGCAGCATGCCGCCAAAGCGCAGCAGCCTCATCAGATGCGGAGTGCGGCGGTGAGCCCGGCTGTTTCGTACACGGGTCAGGTGAAGCAGAAGCGCCGACAGGAACAGGGTCAGCACGAGCAGCAGTGCGCTGACAAGCGACGGTTGCAGGACACCGCCTTCCGCGCCACGCCCGTCGACGATCGCAACGATCGACGCAACCGCGATCAGCAGGATCGGAATGTGCCACAGCGATGCGAGGATATCAAGCGCCTCGGTTGCCAGCTTGTGATCGTGCCTACGCGTGTAGGCGCGATTGCGGATCAGATGGGCGACCGGCCGCCGGTACGCGAGGGCGAAATATGCGCTCATGATGGCGGCTGCCATGTTGGCGAAGGTCGAAACGAGTCCGGCCAGATTTGGGCCGAGCAGTTGCGTCACGTGAGAATTCGAAGCTGCGTCCCCGAGCGCGCCACACGCGCCAATCGTGAAGAGCAGCGAGCGGGCACGCGGGAGCAGCAGTTGGACCGCGACTCGCCGGTGCGCAGAGCCGAACACCGCGAACACGATCGAGCAGAGGGCGGAGAAGATCGCGCCCGCGACGATCGAATAGGCGATCACAAGCCCGAGCGTGTGGCCGAGTGCTTCCGCCCTGGTCCCGACGAGCAGCAGGGCCGCGAGAAACGCGATGATCCATGGGCCCGTCTGCCGCATCCCGAAGCTCAACAGTTCGAGCGACGTCGGATTGGGCACCAGGGAGATATCCCAGCCATAGTGCGCACGGACGCGCCGCTGTGCGTGGAACTGTCCGGCTGCACAGGCACCCCAGGCGGTGAGCGTCACGAACATTCCAAGGACGACCTCGCCGAGCGACTCGTCGCGCTGCCCGGTGACGATGGTCTTCAGTTCATTTGCTGCCGCGCCCGAACGGCCTGCCCAGTAATGCAAAGGTGTGCGGCCCTCGTTAAGATTCGCCTCGACCGATGCAACGCTCAGAGCAATGGTGCCGAGCAAATCGCGTTTCGGCTCCGCGGGGGCTTCGGGCGCGACGGTCTGGGTGGCCTCGCGCAGTTTTTTTAACTGCGTCACGAGCGCTGCGCGCTCTTTGTCGTTGTCGAGCGTGGCAATGAGGTGGTCCAGCGAGCGCGCAAGGTCGACCCGACTGGCAGGGACAGGCGCGGATGCCGCCTGTGCGCTCGAGGCAGCCGGTGCGGATGCGCCTGTGACACCTTCGGCGAAGCGCTGTAATCCGGCGGATAACGGCGTCACTGCCGCCAGCGCAAGGCTTGGCGTCGACAAAGCCAGTCCCGATACGACGAGCCATACGCAGGCAATCCATACTGCACGCCGCACACCGATCTGAAAGCAGCGCGTGCATCGGAGGGAAAGGGGCAAAGTATTGAAAGTCCCCGAGCCGGCGAAGTCCGGGGTAGCGCAGGTATCACGTCCGGGCGATGCGTTCATGGCGATCCTTTGCGAAAGAGGTCGCACTGGTTGACCGGGATGTCGGCCGATTGCCTGAGGTGCAGGCATCAAAAGGGCGTCTACGAACCATCCGGCGGCGATCCAATGATCTGCAAACCTCCTTTGGGGATCTAAGCCCATTCAGCTCTCGCCCAAGACTACTGCATCAAATGTGGCTCTGCCATCGGCATCGTTACAGTGCCGGTATCACCCGCGTGAGTTGTTTCACTTTTCGTACATTCCCAATGTCTTCCTCCACAATGCGCAGCGCCGCGTCCGTCAGCGCCTCACGCGCGTATACCCTTCGCGTCAGAACAGCGAGCCGATGATGATTTGGAAGTGCCCCATGACCAGCGTGACGTAGCCGAGGAGAGCGCTCCCGCGCACGATCTGATCGCGGGAGGGCAAGCTGCCTGTCGCTGCCCGCATCGACGTGCGATAGCTTCTCGTAGCTCGACTTGAGGATGGGCAGGCCGCTTGGGACGCCGGAACGAGCGCAGCGTGGGGGATAAAAGGAGTCGGTGCCGTGGCGGCAGCATCGGGCGTCGCAGGGTGCGCGCGATCGCCGGCTTCAAGAATGACGCCATCGATCACGCCGCGCGTCAGAATTGCAAGCCGTGCTTTCGCAAGTGCCGAAGCGACGCACGATAGTGCGTCGCTTCATTTCTTGCCAGCAGGTTCCACCGATATCGCCAGAGCTTCCGTGTAGACGGCTTCGACTTGATCGCCCTTGTGAAGGCGCTTGAGACGCTCCGGGTCCTCCACCTTCAGATCGACCGTATTGCCCTTTGGACCCTTGAGCGTGACTGTCTTCGCCTTGTGATTCACTGCGACCACGTCCGCGATGACCGTCACTTCTCGCCCGAGCGTGCCTCCAGGCTTGGCGCCTGGTGCGGAGCGCTGCTCCGTGCCGCGTTCGGTAAGAGCCACTTCCCCTTTTTTCTTCATGAGGCTGACCGTAAGCGCCTCGCTGTACGCCACCGTAACTGTATCGCCCAAAGCCAGCTGGTCGAAGTTGCGGGCCTCGCTCGTGACCTCCAGTTCGACGACCTTGCCTTCGTGCGTCTTGAGCGTGACGGTACGCGTGGTCTTATCGATTCCTACCACCGTCGCCATCATCCTGGTGAGACCCTTGACGGTGGTCTGGTCCGGTCCCTTCGTGACTTCCACGTTGGTCTGCGGCTGAGCCAGCGCGATCTGTGCAAAGAATGCAACGGCGACAATGGTCATGACTTTCGTGGCTTTCATCGTAATTTTTCCTTGAAAGACGCTTTGGACCTGGGAACTGGCACTTGTGCGCTTCGTGTGCCTACTCGTGTTAGGCGAACATTGCTAAGCCGGTAATTACTTTTCCTTTGAGAAGATGGTAATCGTTACGGTAAGTGGTGCTCTCGCTCAAGTTACCTGTGCCGCCAAGGATCGCAAAACTGATTTACATATTCTAGGCAGAGACATGCCCGTATGAAAGGATTGTTCATTTGTTGAATCGAGCGCGGATCGGCCCGATTTAAATCAACCGTTCATCCGGTTGATCATTCGGCCCGTCTTGCGGTCGCCGATGCAGGCAAAGAATCATTTAAGGCAATGCGAGGCATCGAACTCAGTCATCGCTTTGTGACAATGGCCGGGTTTTGCCTCCCAGATCGTTACCATCTGATGTGAAACATCAAAGCGATCGCCGCGGGATACAAGCATCAAGTCCGATATCGCGCTCGATCTAACCGAGGCGAAGTGACGATAGCGCGCTCCTATGCGTTGTGTTCGGTGAACAATCCTTTGTAGCGTGATGGAGATCGCCTATAACAGTCAACACAGAACTCTCTTTTGCACGGCATCGCGCATGAGCTGCGGATTCGACGGCGTTTTTGCGATGCGGATGAAACGCCACCTCCAGGCATTCTTGTCCAGGACAAGAATGCCTGGCGTCCCGAATACGCGAGACGCAAACGCGGATTGACAGTGTACAAGAGGTCCAGCCTATGGCTGGATCTGAAGCGATATCTCGCTGAAGTCCGTTTCCATTCATGCGCTCATTCGCCCCATCATCATTCGCCTGCTGTTTTTCTTTACGCTGCTCATGGTTGTCGATTCGCCGGTTCAATCGGCGTTACGCTAAAGGCTTCGGCTAGCTTCCCTGCATCGCGTACCGGCGTGTTCGACCTGCTCAGTCGCAACACGTCGTGGAAACGGGTTCGGGAGAGCACGCTTGGCCTGCATCAGTGGACGTCCTCTTCTAAAGACGGCTTGAAAAGAACATTGTCGTGTAAGGCTTCGAGGCGTCTTGGCCTTGTGAGACGTCAACTGGAGGATTGTGCGATGGATGAAATGACAGGCTTAGGAACTGCTTGTACCCATGGCTTGTCATGGACACTTCGGCTAAACCTCGTGCCGCGCGGCATCATCGATGAAGTCGTCGGAAGTGCCTGCTAGCAGTAGAAAGAGATAAATGGGAACAAGAATGTTAACCCAACTGGAGGTGTTACCGTGAAACTGCTACCGCTCGTCCTCTTCGGCGTCGCTGCCATATCAGGTTGTGCGAACCAGCCAACGCCAGTTAACGCGCAATCCGTAGGAGAAAGTCAAAAAGCGCCCGCCGTTGTTGCCCAATGCATCGCGCAGAAATGGGCGGATCAGTCGCAACGACAGGTGGTATCCCAAGTCATCGTGGCGAACAATCAGGCGATGGATGTGTATGTTCCGGGGCAGCAGCCTCCGAATGGCGCGGCCGCTGTCGTGCGGCCGTCGTGGACGGGCAACAGCAAGACGTGGGTTGGCTTCCGCGCGGGAAGCGGGGCCGATAGCGGCGCGAGCGGGAGTATCGGCGGCTGCCTCTGAACGGCGCGTCGGTAGGCCGCATTTCGTGGTTTCCCGACGTGTGGGGACAGCAATCTCAGCAGCCTTAGGCCCCAATTTGGAGCAATTGAACCGAGGAGAGTCTCATGAACCGTCGCACTTTCGTTTCTCTGACCGCCATTGCCCTCGCCAGCTCGCTTGCCGCTTGCGGCACGACCTCGAATCCGACGGAAGCGGCCAACAAGCGCAAGGAAATCGATGCCGGCGTCGATGCTGCCATCAACAAGCTTTACAGTTCGACTCCAGGCGCGCGGGAACAGGGCAGCAAGGCCAAGGGCATTCTCGTGTTTCCGTCGGTGATCGCGGCGGGCCTCGTGGTCGGCGGCGAATATGGTGAAGGCGCCCTTCGCGCGGGAGGCGCGTCGATCGGCTATTACAAGACCAGTACCGCGTCGTTCGGTCTGCAGATCGGCGCCCAATCCAAGGCGGTGATCCTGATGTTCATGACCCAGGACGCGCTCAATAAATTCCGGACGAGCGACAAGGGCTGGACAGCGGGCGTGGATGGATCGGTAGCGGTCGCGAAGACGGGCGCCAATGGTGCACTCGACACCGCAACGACGAACTCTCCGATCGTCGGGTTTGTGCTGACGAACAGCGGTCTAATGGCCAATCTTAGCTTCGAAGGCACCAAGGTCAGCAAGCTCGATATCTGATGGCGAGGGTCCGCCGGTAGCGATGCAATGCGTCTCTCGAGCGGGCCTTTCGCGGGCCTGCGACGTCGCGATGATAGTCAGTCTGTGAACAACCAACATGACAACGACACCGTACCTGCTTCACAAAGCGTCTGCGACCACTCGCAATAGTGCTGTTTCATGCGGATGGCGTTTCACTGCCCGAACATCGCCACATCTTCCTCGACAAAGCGCAACATCGCTTCCGTCAGCGCCTCGCGAGGATAGGCATTCTGCGTGACGAACAGCGAGCCGATGACGGAGTGCGTCCGGGCAATTGGCACGGCCAGAGCCCAGTGATCGGCGTTGACGTATCCGAGGAGCGTGCTCCCGGGCACGACCTGATCGTAGAAGATTACCTGACTGTCGTTGCGTGCATCGACGCGCGAGAGTTTCTCGTAGCTCGATCTCAGTATGGAAGAAATGCGATCCGGTTCGGGGAACGTGACGAGCGAGTAGTAGCGAAGGCCGGGAGGAAGCGCGTGATGAGCCATCCACGCCCTGCGTGTTGCCGGCCGCAGGCTTTGCACGGCGCCACCGTCTCCCGAGGTGCAGATCGCGCCAGGAAAGTGTCGCAGCATGTCCGCCTGGAACTGCTCGGCTTCGTTCGCAAGCGGCGATCCGCCGACCGCTCCAGCCGCGCTTACCATCGCTGCCACGCGGCTACGGATCTCCGGATAGGCGACCAGCGCCTCCAGGATGTCCGGTGCTCCCTTTGAGTAACCGATCAGCACGAGTTGTGGCGCTCCGGGCGGCAGTTGCATGGCCAATATGGCATCGCGAATCTGGCGTGCATTGTTCGTCGAACTCGACAACCCGTCGACATCGAGCATGATCGCGTCGTAGCCGAATCGCCGCAAGTGCTTCACGACGGTGCCGGGCGAACTGAGCCAAGGCTTGAAGCAGTCGTACCCGACGCCGGGCACCATTACCGCGATGAGGTGTCGCCGAGATTGCCCCAGATCGACAGGCACGCCGGTGCCCGCAGGCTCGACACCGACTCGTGTCAGCGCGTCTTCGCAAGCGCGGTAGTCGTCAAGCGCGGCGCCGTGTGTTTCCAGGACCGCACAGTAGATCTCGCGGAATCGCGCCCGTTTGTCCTGGATCCCTGCCTGGGTTGCTGCAACAAGGGCAAGCGGCGGCGTGTCCGCGGAATAAGGGATGAGCGGCCTTGTTGCACATGCCGCAAGCGCAAGACAGGCTAGGGCGGCAGCTACTCCGGCTCCGTCACGCCACAACGCACGCCGGTGACGATCCGGTTGGGCCTCGCGCCTGTCGCGCAATCCGGCGACGGGGTTACTTTCCTGCATCGCCGTTCTCCTTGTGTACGGCGGACTCGCGTTGCTCGAGGTAAGGTACCCAGTCCAGTATTTTGACGTTTGTAAAGCTAAGCGGCCGCGTTGCAAAAAACATCACCGCGCGCAATCCGTCGGTATGGTAAGACGCACCGTTTAGTGTAGTGCGGGGACCTGTCCGCGACGCCGAAGCGACCCCGTTGACGAATCCGAGCTTTTCCAGACCGCCCGAATACATCATGTCCTGAACGAGGAAATTCCTCGCCTCGTCGACATCTTCATGTAGCACGTCCCCTCCAGTACCGGCGCGCGCAAAGCGGCCGCCGACCGGCCGTCCGACCTGGGCGACGTACACGAGGGCGCCGTTGAAGCGAATCGGCGTGAGCCACGCGCGTATGGAGGTGGCGGACGCGCTCGCTTGCGCCTCCTTGCGCAGGACGACGTCCGGTCTGCGTCCGAAGACCCATTGGTCCAGATCGTCCTCGCGCAGGGTGCGGCGAAAGCTGCGTCGCACCAGCGCCGCACCGATGTCTCCCAGATTGCCGATGGCGATGAAATTCAGCGGATCCGCGCCGGTCGTGGCGTGCTGATCGCTGGCGCAACATGGCAGCCGCTCGAGCGCGGCACGCAGCGAAGCGAGGTCGTGGTAGTCGGCGATTTCCTCATCGGGATACTGAAACAAGGTCAGTGCGAGGCGAGTATCGAACACGTCATCCGGCACGCGCACGAAAAGGGAGAAGGGAACCAAGATCCTGTTTCCGAACAGGTCGACATTGACGAGCTTGGGATCTCTATCCGGGTTGGTGAACAGAACCCCGGTGCGCGTTTCCCCCGCTGGAATCGGGTTCTTGAACCCGAGCTTATTGAAGTGATCGTCGATGCTCGCATTCGTAGCGCCTCCGAGCAGCGTGTGCATGGACCACGCAACTTCGAGTGGCGAAAAGTAGTCGGGATCGGTTCCCGACTGCAGCAGCCAAAGCGGTTGTGAAGTCAAATTCTGAACTTCGATCCATAGCGGCTGTACGTTGGTCTTGTTGAGGTCGGCGCCGAACATGCGCTCGCTGTCTTCGGATGACAGAATGGCCGCTCGCACATGCACGTTCAGTTTGGTCGCACTCGCGGCACGCTCACGCAGCGGCGCATCGTCGAGGTCCGTTGGAGCGGTCCATCTCGCGCAGCCTGCCAAAAGGAGAAGGAGTGTAACGCTGCCGGCCGCGTTTCTCAGTGCACGAAGCGACGATGGCAACCTGCTCATTGTTTTGCTTCCGAGGGCGGGTCCCTCCTGGCTTTCCCACTCATCTCCCACGGAAGAATTTCGATCTCTGAAAGCGAGGTGGGATAGCGGTCGAATACGAGGACCTGTCGATACCCATCGGTGTAGTAGGGATCGGTGGTGAGGTTCTGACTCGGCACGTTTTGCGGGGCTGGGCCCACTCCTTTTACGAATCCAATCTTTGTCAGGTTCTGGGAGTAGGCCATATCCTCCGCGAGTGCCCTGCGCGCTTCGTCCACGTCCGGGTCGATCTTGTGCGTGGTGAACGTCGGTGAGTGAATCGTGAGACGGGTGCCGATATCCCGGCTGATCTGGCCTACCCACACGGCCTTACCCCGATAGCGAATCGGACTTAGCCAGAGGCGCAGATGATTGCGCTGGTGAACATTGTCACGCGCTTTCTGCAACGCGAGGTCCTGCGCTCGACCAAACAAATAAAGGTCGCTTACTGGCGCATTGACATAACGATCGCCAGAAAGCGCGGAGGTGACCATCCTCATGATCGCGCCAGACCACTTTTGCTCGGTCGGGCTCCAGCCGCGGCGCACCAGTGCGGGGAAGGCGTCGTCGAGTCCTCCCACGAGGACCAGATTGAGCGGATCGCCATTGCTCGAACCGTCTTGGTTCGTTGCGCAGCAAGGGAGGGCTTCGAGAGCTGAGCGAAAAGCGTCGTCATCCGTATGGTCCACGATTTTTTGGGGCGGATAGATATCGCGGCGAAAGACTTCGCTGACGTGATAATCGGCATAAAAGCCCGGCACGACGATGAGGATTGAGAATGTCCTTGCTTGTGCGCTCGCAACAAGGTCCAGCTGGACAAGCTTCGCGCCTTCGTTGAGGTGGGTCAGCACGAATCCCGAGTTGGTCTGGCCGGCCAGGATGGGGTTCCGAAAGGCAAGTCGGCGGAAGCGCTGGTCGAGCTCCTCCTTCCCGCCAGGCGAATTGGCGTTCGCAAACGCCTCGGCAGCTTCCGAAGCGGGGAAGAAATTTGGATCGACGCCCGGTGACATTAGGAAATAGCCAAGGGTCTCGTCGTTCGAGACCTCGACCCAGACGGGCTGAATGGACTTCTTTGCGAGCGCTACACCATAAGTCGCCGTGCTTTCTTCAGCCGAAAGGACTGCCGCCGATACCCGCAGGCCACCTTCAGTACGTGTCACGGCGCGGCTCTTGTAGGTGAGTTCGCCGGCGGGCGGCGGCGTTGAGGCGCAACTGGACAGGATGAAAGCGATGACAAGTGGGATCAGCAGTCGGTTGACCATTCCGTTCATCGACTAACCTCCTTTCTGCGAGGGCGGGCGCCGGAGTCCTTGGTGATCGATCTTCACAGGTATCGTTGAAAGTATAGGTCGAGAGTCCGGAATTACCGTCGATGTTTGACCGACTGATCGGACCAAGGGCAGGGACGGTAGCGCTGCTCCTCACGCGCAGCGTTCAGTTTGTAATCCTTTGTCGCGCTATGGAGATCGCCTATAACTGTCAAGATGTAACTCATTTTTGCGTGACATCGCGCATGACCTGTGGATGAATTGCCTCGTTGGATGCAGATGAAACGCTGCCGACCGGCATTCCCCTCCGCGACAGGAACGCCTTGGCATTGTGCGTACCTGAGGCGCGAATACCGATTGACACGACATTGAACGGCCAGCCTCCTGGCTGAATCAGAAGCAACAATTCTGCTGAGGTCCGGTTTGCATCCATGGCTCTCATTCGCCGCATCATCATTCGCTTGCTGTTGCTGTGTTTGCCGCTGCTCATGGTTGTCGATCCGCCGGTTCAAGCGGCGCGGGGAGACACCCTGGCTCAGGCTAGATCGCGCGGCTTCCTGCGCTGCGGGGTTAGCGAAGGCGTAGAGGGATTCTCGGCCAAGGACTCAGCTGGGCGCTGGGCAGGCATCGATGTGGACTTCTGCCACGCAGTGGCGGCGGCGGCGTTAGGCAGTGCGGACCGCGTCGCCTTCGTTCCGTTGAAGGCTTCGGCCAGATTCCCGGCATTGCGTACCGGCGTGGTCGACCTGCTCAGTCGCAACACGACGTGGACGCTCGTTCGGGAAAGCACGCTTGACGTGCAATTCGCGGGCGTCCTCTTTTATGACGGACAGGCGTTCATGGTCCCGAAAAAATCCGGGTTGACGAGCGTCTCCCGTCTCGACGGCACAACGATCTGCGTCGAGAAGGGTACGTCGAGCGAGGTCCACCTCGTGGATTACTTCGCAGCCAGAAAGCTGAGCGTAAAGCCGCTTGCGATCGACTCGGTAAGCGACGTGGTGAGTGCGTACATTAAAGGGCTCTGCAGCGCCTATACGGCCGATGCTGCTCATCTTTCCGCCGTTCGCCTGCTGCTCCCTGGCCGCGCGCAGGACCATGTGATCCTGCCGGAGCGGATCGCGAAGGAACCCCTCGGGCCGGTGGTCCGGGCCACGGACGAGACCTGGCTGGTACTGGTTCGCTGGGTGTTGCTGTCGCTGATTGCCGCTGAAGAGTCCGGCGTCACACAGGGCAATGGGAAGGAGCGCATGCGAGATCCACTGATTGCGGGACCACTGGAGCCTGGGACCGACGTGAGCACGGCTATCGGAGTCGAACCGGGCTGGGTCGAGCGCGCAATCCTGAGCGTTGGGAACTACGGCGAGATGTTCGAGCGCAACCTCGGCGCGCGCAGCCCGCTCGATCTCGAGCGCGGGCTCAACCGCTTATGGACACAGGGTGGCCTGATGTACGCGCCACCTGTACGCTAGTTTGCCGGGGCGCGCTCATGAGCGAACTGCAGATCTACATCGTCCTCGGCGTCTTCGGGTCTGTGATCCTCGCGATCGCGTTCAACATAGTAGACATGGCCGTGGCCGCGCTGATAGGCGTATGTGTGCTGATCGCACTCGGCATATTGAACGAAGACGACCTGCTGATCGCAACGAGCATTTCTGGAGGGCCTCTCAGTCTGCTGTTTGGCGGCATGGTAGTCGCGCGCATCCTGTCCACCACGGGTCTTTTCGAACTGATCGGTGACATCTATCTGCGCGCGACAGGCGGCAGCGGCAGGCGTTTCCTTTTCTTGCTGATGGCGCTGGTTGCACCTATATGCGCATTCCTTCCGAACGCAACCACGGTCATCCTGCTTGCGCCCATCATCATCCGGGTTGCGACCGCACTCGGAACGGACATCGTCGGGCCGATGGTTCTGACCGCGATCGTCAGCAACGCCGCCGGGCTGCTCACGCTGGTGGGCGATCCGGCGACTTTTCTGATCGGCAGCTCGATTGGCATGAGCTTTGGTGAATATCTGCGGCGCGTGAGCCTTGGCGGCGTCCTGGCACTGCTCGTCATCGTGCCGCTGTTGCCCCTGCTGATGCGCGACGTCTGGCGCGTGCGCATGCCGCTTCCGCCGCCAGCGGCTCGTGCGCGGATCGCTCGGCCGGTCTACGCGGCGTGCTCGCTTGCGGTACTGGGGACGATGATTGTCCTCTTCGTTCTGGGCGAGCGGCTGCCGACGCGTGTCGTGCCTCCGACGGTCGCGATGATCGCGGGCGCCCTTGGATTGCTGGTGGGCTTCGCTGCAAAAGTCGAGCCAACCGACAACGTATTGCGCGACGTCGACTGGAAGACGCTTCTATTTTTGGGTTCGATCTTTTGTCTCGTCCAGGCCGTGGCGAAGACGGGGTTGTTGCCGCAGCTCGCGTTAAAGCTCTACGCCGCATTTGGGACCGAACTGACTCTGGTCGCGTTGACGATGATCGGAGGGATCGGACTGCTTTCGGCCGTGCTCGCCAACGTGCCTGTCGCTGCGGCGTCGATCCTGGTCGTGAAGGGCTACCTCGTAGCAGCCGAAGCGGTGCCCGATGCTGCGCTGGATGCTCACTTCACCCAGTGGCCCTCAGCGACCATTCCAGTGTTCGTCGCCATGATGTTCGGTGCGACGCTCGGTGGGAATGCCACGCTCATCGGCGCGTCCGCCAACATCGTGTCCGCGGGCATTTGTGCGCGTCATGGCCGGGTGATCACATTCGCGACATTCCTACGCTTCGGTCTGCCCATCACCGTGATTCAGCTCGCTGTGTCGGCGCTGTATGTTCTCGTGTTGTCTCGGTGGATGAAGTGACGGACTCTGGAACGGGCCTAGAAGCGCAGAAACATCCAACGATGTCCCCCGGCGTCACACTAGATGTCGCCTCTGAATTTTTGTTATTTGAAGAACTCAGAGGTGCAGGTTGAAGACGAA
>NZ_FCOL02000085.1 GCF_001544515.1 Caballeronia terrestris | reverse complement strand
GGTGACCATCCCATTACAGCATGTCCATGAAGTTAACAGCCCCCTTCATGTCTTTTTGAAACCGTCTCTAAGATTTCCGTGCGTTGCCAGACCTGCGTCCCACGTCGCCTCACGAGGCTAAGCGACCAAAACATTAATCTCGGACGAGGAGCGATGCTCGACGGGTTCCAGAGGAGCGAATTTCGTCATCTGGCGACCCCGGCCCGAGCTTCTGGAATTCCAGCAGCCGACGGACACGGTTGCAACAGCCGTCCCCAATCGTAGTCGATTACGTCCGGAGTTAGCCGATATACGCCTGCGCCCGGTGTGAACGTCAATTCTCCGAAATAAATCTGATTGTCCGGGGCGTACATATCGACACGCACATAGTCGAAGTCGGCGGCAAGTGCCTTCGCCTTCCGCAACAGCAACTCGAGTTGAAGCGGCCGCGGAGCAGGGACCACGCTACGTGGATAGTGGCCGATCCGGATATCAAGGTGATTCCAGTCTTCATCATAGAAATCGCCACGCGGATGAGGAGTGAAGCGATCGGAGATGAGTAAAATATAGGCTTGCTGCCGTCCGCATCCTCGGTTGAAGCAGTGAATCTTAAAATCTGCAGGCACATTTCCGTGGCTATCAGTAAGCAACAATTCAAAGAAGATCCGCGGCTTGATGCGTTCATAGTGGCGTTCTCTGGCGACCCGGTAGAAGTTGCTGCCTAGCCACTCATTGGCTAACTTGCTCAATTCCTCAAACGAAGTCTGCGACTTGTCATGGACGATCTTCACATAGCCGCTCCCATGGTTGGCCTTCATTACGAAGGCCGCGGGCAACGCAGCGAACTGCTCCCACGTAAAGTTATCCGGTTGCAATAGCACTGGTATTAGATGCTCTTTGCCAATTCTGCGTTGAACGTAATCACGTACAAGGAGCTTATCCGTCAGAGCAGCAAAGCCCGGGTCCGGGTACAGGCAGCGATAAAGGATTTTCTCATTGAATGTGACCGGATATTTCAACCGGGGAAAACGACCGATCCGTCGCCGATGTGAAAGGTACAAAAATAAGGGGTCCGGTAACAAGTCTTTAAGGAATCTTTTGATTTCTTTCAGCAGCGACATGCGGACCCCAATTTCGTATTCTGCGCTGATGAACATCGCAGTGTCGTAGGTCGCCCCGGACCATCCTAAGCGCGACTCCCCGTTTGAAACATCGCCTCGCGTTCTAACCCAAGCGGATTAGTCGATTAATCGGCTAGCCGCTTCCTCCTGGACCGCAGCGCCTTGCTGCATTTTGCCGCAGACGAATACAGAAAAGCAATGCGTCTTATGGGGTTGTCAGTCGCCCGATGGAGGACGCTGTGCGTTTTTGCTCATGTTTGACGCTTTGTGCCAAAGTGCGTGCGTATAGATCTTAAGGTATGCAGCGACCATTCGCTGTGGACTCAGTGCATCGACGTACTGGAGTAACCGGGTGTGCGTCTGCGGGTCCTGCGATACCTTGATCGCGTCGTGAATCCGCCCGATTACCGAACTCGGTTCACGGATGTCAAAAGACAAGACTGGAGGTAGGTTCAATCACCTCGGGATGCCGCCGGTGTTCGCTCCCACCACCGGTATGCCTAGCGCGTAGGCTTCGACGATCACCCGTCCGAATGGCTCGTTCGATTTAGAGGGTACAACCAACACGTCGATGTCGGACAGAAAAGCCAACGCATCAACGTGGCCGACGAAACGAACTCTCGGATCTGCATATCGGGATGTGAGGGAATGCACGTATCCGAGCTCACCGGTCCCGCCGATCGTGAGCGTCCAATCGAGAGAACAGTCCGCTAGCAGTTCGTCGATGAGGAGTTCAATCCCTTTCTCCGGCGAAATCCTGCCTAGCATCCCGAGGCGGACCGAGTCGTTAGATGCACGAGCATTTGCATTGGAAGTGGAAGACGGCTCCGGCAGGTAGCAGTCACCGATGACGTTGGTGGAAGACGCTTTTGCGAAGAATCCATTATCGAGATGCTTCTGGAGCACAAAGCGGCTAACGCCAATGGCGATGTCTACCTGTCTGGAAGCCGTTCTTTTATGGCTGGCGAGGCAAGCGCAAAGGGTGCACTGACGTTCGCAGCTCTCGTTTTTGGACAACATTGTCGCAGACGGGCACATCAGGTAATAATCTCGAGCCGTATGAGCCACCGGCAATCCGGCCGCGTGTGCGACGCGCCATAGATTGACTGACAGGCAAGACAGGTTGCTGGTATTGACGACATCGGGCTTTTCCCGTGCGATGACTTTACGCAATTTTCGCGCCATGATCACGTTGTGCCCATCGATCGCGTGCCATGCTAGTTTTGCGATGGAAGAACGCTTCGGGCACCCGTCGGCGCGTTGGGGCGTCTCGCGAAAGACACTTGCATGCATCGATCCTCAAAACCAGCGCCCGGTTGAACACGGAGAGGATGCCGACTGTTTGAAGGACATTGTGAGCGCGAGCGCCGTGCTCTCTGCCTGTGTGCAGATTCTAGGGGCACAGGAAGACGTGCTTCCGTTCGTTGTCGCGAGCGATACGCTGGTGCTCCCATCAGCATTTGAAGGAGTGCCGCTTGTGATGATCGAAGCGGTGCTCGCTCAAAGGCCGTTGTCGCGTCGCGTGTGTCTGGCCTTGAGTGTTATCTACCTGATGCACTGCTCTTTCCTGCCGACGATCAAGATGCATTTGTGGCGCGGATATTTGCGGCTCGAGAGGTACCGATAGACGGGCTATCGCAGGACTTTCGGCGACGCTTCTCGCGCGAAGCGTTCAACGCTCAGGCGCAAACCTTGGTGGAACGAGAAGATGCACGGCCTGGCGTCGTAAGACGAAGCCGAGTTTTGCGAGTGCCATGACGCGATCGCGATCTCCGCTCGACTGGAAGCGTCTTGATCGTACCAATGCGCGCCGTCTGCAAAGCTAGCTTGATGCGGGCGAGCTTCATGTGCAGTGAACTTCTCGCCGAGCAGCGTTTCGAGCACCTCCAAAATGGAGCTGTCGCCCTGCTCGAGTCGTGCTAGGCGGCGCCCAATGCCTCGAATGCCCTCAGCATGTGCCGCAGGAGGTTATTGTTTCCACCCGGCGAGACTTTGAGGCAGTCTGCTTTGAAGACCTGAAAATCGAGGTTCGGCAGGAAGTCGAACATCTAGGCTAAAGGTCCTATCGTTTATCCGAAGATCCGAAGCCACGCCAAGCATCGCGAACGGCAGATCGTGAGCTTACCTTTTCTGCCGACGCTTCACGAACCAGTCTTTCATAATGAGCCGAGCTTGGGATGCAGCTTGAGCGAATGGCACTCCCCACGTCGGCAGGGCGGAGTAAATGCCCAAGCTCGGCCACGAATTAACCGCGCTTTTTCGCGCGAGAAGGCGTGACGAATAGGAAACGCGAGGCCTATCGAGATAAGTCGGCTGGGCACCGTAGCTGTCGATGAACGGCCATTCGGCCATCGCCTTCGCTACTCGGTGGTTGGGGTGCATGAGAAGTTGTCGAATATGTTTCTTGCGATGCTGCCGCAACACAACCTTGTCGACGGGCAATGCGGCGTGGTCGAGTTCACAAAGCTCGTGAAGCACTCTTCGAAGAGTCTCGGCATAATCTTCAGGAGCGACATCAACCGGATTCGCTTCCATTACTGGTGCAACCTGCCCGGCGATGTCAACCGCTCCCACGCACGTTCCATCGGTGGTACCTGCAAACGCTTCCACAGGAGCTTGATGAAAATGCGAGTAGCTTAAGGGCAAAAACTGACCAACATTGTCCAGCGCCTCATGACCAAAATCTAGCGCAAAATAATATCCTGCAAGGCTGATCCTCGAAGGTAAAGCGTCACGGATGGAAGTCTGCAGGCGCCCCTTTCCGGTCAAGTCTACTACGAGAACGCGCGATGATCCGGGACGGAGCAGAGACGCATAATAGCGAGCGGCAAGGGCGCCAAGCTCTATCTGGACCGCGTCCGGCTTACGGTCGGTCCATCGTTCGTACCTGTCGGGAGCTAAGCGGGCAGTGATTGAGTGGGTGAATTGCCGGGAAGCTCGCACGTAGCTCACCGGGACGGCGCCAAAGAAATCCGGATGGTCCTGAAGGACTGCGGCCAGCGATTCACCGTCACGCGAAAGCAGCCATATGTCAGTGACGTTCTGTTCAACGGCATATCGACGAAGATCGCGGAGGTAGTCATAAAGCACCACAGCCCATCTGGTCGCCAATTCCTCCAACGGCGTCGTCCCCGTCGTCATCAGGGATGCAGGGAGCCGATATTGTCCAATGTTCTGAAGGTACTCGATCTCCGGCGCGTAGATCGAGCGGTGATCGTAAAATTGCCAGACTAGCCAGTTGGCTGGGACACCCGCGCGTCGAGCATTACGTACGTCCGCGTGATGATTGTCGCCAAAATGAACGGTGCCCGGGAAGTCCCGGCGCATCGCCAAGAAGGTTTCACCTGATCGCTTCGTCTTCCCCGTTGTTGAAGAGCAGACGATGCTGTCAACTTCAATGCCGGCGTTCAGAAGTGTCGATCGGATAAAATTCTCCGGCAGGTAGGTGTCGGTCGACACAACCACCCGGCGCCCCAACTTTCGAATTGAAGCAATTAAGCTTGGAACCTCGGTATGCGGACGAATCACTTCGGCTTCGAGTTCGAGCTCTCTGGCCATCGCCATTGCAGCGGAATCCGCGCCATTCAAGGCACCTTCGGAAACCAGCTTTTCGTAAATTTGCGCGAGCTCGACCTCACGTGGGCTGGCGGCTAGGTCTAATTCCGCTTCGGCCCACTTCCGCAGGCGCTGCCATTCCCTGGCCGTTCCCGAGAACAGACAAGCCTCAACCAGCGCTTGCCCCTGGAGCAAGAAAAGATCCTCTGGCCGAGCTAGGGTCCGATAAACCAGCGTGTCGAAGAGATCGAAAGATACCGTTTCGGCATCTGTGTGTTCAACCGCTTCCAAGACGTGGCTCTCGGACGAAAGCCGCTTGCTGAACTTCGTTCGCAACTTGCTGGCACCCTTCATAGGTTCACCCGGATCGTGGAGGATTGGTAACTCAGAGAAGTGCATCGAGGATATTCTAGGGAAACGCTGATTTATACAAGCCGAATGTCGTCGTCAAGCCGGACACACGATTGCCCGCATCTCTCCGGAGCTCTTTCCGGGCTCGACCGGACCAGACGTCGACGCCCGGACCGATCGGCACGGTTCGGCACTGCTGAAATTATCTAGGACACTGTAGAGGCGAGGGAGGCAGGGTCGGATGTCGGTAAGACTTCAATGTTCCTCACATAGCCACCGCATCGGCAAGGAGCTTATTGATCGCTTAAAAAAAAGCCGGCTGAGCGTCGGCCGGTAGCCCGAGGATATGCAGGCCAGCCGTCGCGCTCCACGTCGAAGTTGCGCACGTCGGTTCGGGCTGTTCGTCGATGAAGGCGAGGTGGCGCAATCATTCAAAGCCATGCCCAAAACTAGAGTCGGACCGCGTTCGAATCAGACGCGTCGGGCGCTGAGCAAGCGGAGCGTCAAACGATTTATGGCCAAAGTGCGAAGAGTAGGAGATAACAACCAGTATGCGATCGACCAAGCTACGCCCACGCGGCGTCGGGAAGCGGGCGTTCGGCGATTTGGGCCATTCCATACTCGATCGCGAACTTCCGGGCGTCTGTTTGACAGGGGCAATTGCTTATAAGTTCGGAAGCTCGCTGAAGGCCGTTCGGCGCACGTATGAACAAGGTTACAGAGTAGGTGCCCGCGGCGAACGAGGTATGCGATGGCAGGGAAAAACCCTGGAATCGAACTTGGGGTGAGTCCATTGCGCCTCCGCGGCCATATTTACAACTCTCCGCCTGACTCGCAGGGGAAAACTATTCTTCGCAAAGAGATCGCTGAGGCTGTGAACTTATGTAGACGTATAATAAGTGGATTTCACGGAAGTGCCTTTTTGCTCTCTGCTTCCACGATAAGTGGAAGGAACAGTACATGGTCCTTACCGTTCAGTATTCGCCGACGTCCTCATTCAAAATGTCGGCAAAGGCCGACGCGAGCTGGACGAGCCAGAAAACGAACGGCTCGTACGCCCCTAGCATATTCACGGTGATATTACCCCGCATGCCTAACATCTAAATGGTGGTTGTCGTCTGGCGGTCGCTATCGTTTTGTTTCGCCTGAAGACGGCCACAAGATCGCGTCGACTGGCGCTGATCAGGCATTCAATCAATTTGTTCATCGAGGGCTCTACTCGATGAATCGGACCCTTCAGTATCGGGTTTTGCCGCCTGAACTTCGCCCGTCGACGTTTTTGATACCTCAAGCTCGTCGAGCGCTTTGTCAATCCTTTCGCTGCAACCTCCCGAAAGGTCGACCTGGGAAGTTGCTCCGAACTCCCCGCATTCAGCGTCACAAACGGGTCATCGGTAGGTAAAGGCCAATTGATCTTGGGAGATCGGCCGAATCCACGACGGTGCCCGGAACGACCGAAATGGGTGTGCGCCGCTAAAAGGGGGCGCTTTCAGCGCCTGCTTCACTTTTTGTGATTTTGGAACGCTACCAACTACTCTGCCAACTATACGTTTTCTGATTTCGTCAAGGAGGACAGCCCCATGCATTTGACCGGAGAGGCCAATGGCTTCAATGCGCTCATACGCCTCGGGATGTGTCCCGCGTAATGCTGACAGCGCTGCGCACGTCGCCCGCCACCAATTCTCTGCGTCTTGTTCAGACCATCGAGCCTTCGGCCTGGATTCTCTAACGGGTGGCCTGCGGTTCCCGCGATATGTCCGTCGCTAGCGAGCAAGAGGACTTTCAGTTCCGACGTTCCAGATCGATGCCAAGAAACATTCTATGAACTCAGTTAGGCCTAATGTAATGTAAGCAAACAATCGGTACATTGGAAGGAGGATGCCGAAGTACATATATTGACCGCTTTCCCAAGGCTCCAACTACTAGGTCAGGCAACTTTAAGGCTCGACTCAGGGCGTCAACATCGCTATGCGGCTAGTTTGGGTCGCCCGTCCGCGACCTTGCGGCGATTCCAGCAGCGGGTTGTTGTCTCCACAAGCCTTTATTCGAAAACCACAGTTGGAAAACGTCGTCGACAGGCCGAACTGCAAGGAGGAGCGAAAGCTGTGCAGTTAGTTCCTTACATCACTCCCCGCTTCGTACCCACGCCGGAAAGCGATCGTCAAACCTTTTGTCGCGCGAAATTGCCGTGTCACTTGGCTCGCCTGCGTAACCGAGATCGACGACGATTCGGCCGATCGGTCGGGCCGATTGCATCCGGAGTGCGCACGCACGTCCGAACTTTGGTTCGTGACAATAAAAGTCAGGAATCAAGTGCCATGAAAGTTTGGGCTGATTCGGATATGAGCGAGTTGTGCGGTGCGAAGCTCGCATTAGTATCATTAATATATTTAAATTAGCAAAATCGGTAACAATGCACTTATTTATAACGATCGATCGTTCATAGATATAACACCCATAGTAGATAATCCATGAATTGGGGGTAAACCCCGTGACGTAGGTATTGCGCACACCTTTTGTTTGGCTAAAATGTTTCGAACGTTCAGATATAAGTCGCTGCCTACATGTTTTGGCCACGAGTAGCAAGTGCTCGCGTCGGCCACCGATAAATGAGGGAGACGCCATGACGGAGACAGTTATCGGATGCGCGGTTTCCGGCGCCGCAATGCTGGTTTGCATCCCATTAATCATCCAGCATTACGTCCGCGAACACCGACGCGAAATCTTGCTTCGACATCTGCGTGACAACGAACTGTCATCACAGAGCGGAACGGCTGAATAACGCCTCGTTAGCGGAGAGGTCGAATAAACGCAAATGCATTCGCCCGAAGCGAGCTTCTTTACATCAAGCCGTCTTGGCACGATTAGAAACCTCTTCTGGCGAAAGACTCTTCTTTCGCACGTTACTCCTTACAGACTCTAAATACTGAGAGCGCGCGTTCTAATTTGCACCAAGAATTTAGACGCAGATGTCGGATCGTGGGCGGACAAGCCGCTTAAACGCCTGCCTGCAATCACATAATATTTTAAGGGAGAAGCAGATGGAAAACGGCGAGGTTACTTATAAGAGTTTCGTTCTTAGGCCACTTGCAGCTTATGACGATGGCATGTATGTCGCTATGCTGATTCTTCGAAATGGCGACGGCATTCAAACTGCCAGCGGCGTACTAGGTAGTTTCGCATGCGCCCTCGACGCACGGCGCTTTGCCTTAAAGCATGGGATGGACGAGATCGACCAGGGGACAGTTTCGAAACCGGAATCCCAGCCGCGCCGGCAGTCCGCTTTTGGAGGATTGCGGGCATAGCGGATGGATGGGTCGGCCGGCTCAACTCTGGATTTATTTCGCTAAGGCGACATGGTTTTATTTCTCCAAGGATCATCATGGAAACCGGTACCGTCAAATAGTTCAACGACGCCAAGGGCTTCGACTTCATCACACCCGACACATCAAGCCGCTGTAACGCAGAAGCAGGCCGAGCACTCAAACCAGATCTCGGTGGCGGAGAGCTCCATACGGGCTATTTGGCGGCAAGCAACGGCGGCGATGATCTTTTGCGCGTTTTTCTGAGGTGCGTGCCGAAGGTTTCAAGACCCTGGCTGAGAACCAAAAAGTGAGCTTCGAGGCCAAGCGCGGTCCCAAAGATCTGCAGGTAGCGAACTTGGCTAGAGCGCGTTCGATGACGGTCGGTCGTCGCGAATGTCACGGCACGTCGCCGCAGAGTTAGTCCCCTGGCTTAAGCATATAAGGCGTTCACCGTCCTCAAATTCGGCAGCCCCGCCCTCTTTTGTCGGTCGTCAGTCCGAGACACTACCGTCCAATGCAGCGCCGCTCTCGTGGTCTTTGCCCCGAGTCGCGGCGCGGACTGTATTCCTGCGCCATGTCGCCGGCGGCTCACCGAACTCTCGCTTGAACGCGCGATTGAATGAGGCTTCCGATTAGTAACCAACTGCCTCAGCGACTGACGCTAGCGACGAATCAGTGAGGCGAAGCTGCCGCGCGGCGAGTTGCAAGCGCCACAAAGCCAGATACTGCATCGGTGGTAGCCCGACTAGTTCGGTGAAGCGCTGTGCCAGCCCCGAACGCGAGATGCCTACCTCGCGGGCGAGAGCTTCAACAGTCCAGGCGTACACCGGCCGCGCATGCATCAGCGCGAGCGCCTGTGCGACGAAGCGATCACGCAATCCCGCCAGCCAGCCCTTGCGATCCCGGGCCATCGTGTCGACGTAACGACGCACCGCTTCGACGAAGACCAGCTTGGCCGATAACGCACCAGGGCGCAGAGAAGCTGCCGTCGAGGTGGACTGCCCCGGTCAACTGGATGACGCGCAAGACATCGGAGAGGGCGTCCATGGCAGCGGTTGCGCAATGTTGGGGCCACGCACAAGAAAGCTGGACGCCCAGCTATTCAATGTCGCGCCTACCGTCGGGATACTAGCACCATGCCTGAAGGCCAACACACGACGAGAAGATTCGATCGGCGAGGGCAGCCATGAGGGTCGTGGCGTCCACCGTGGACCAGGCGGGTCAGGTACGAGTTGTATGCGCCTGCTCCAGACCAACTTGGTGATTTCGCAAACTCATGTGGCCCGTCGTGCCATCGACGAGCGCTCGCACTGCTTTGCTCACATCAACGGCAACGCTATGAGGGCAAGCGGCGCAGGCGTCGAGGGACAAATGCGAATTCACCGGCGTGGACCTCGCAGATGTCGTCAGTCTTCAGACATACGTCGACCGCGTTTTCACAGCAAACATCCCGTCTCTCAGGAGAGTCTCATGTCCGCAGTTGATTCACCTTCCTTGCACAATATGGATCTCGCCAAAATCAAGATCCGGCATGCCGTTGCCGACAATCAGCGACCTGTCTCGCAACCGTACGTCGATACGGTGCGCTACGCGAAGTGCGTGGAAGTGTCCAAGCGCATCCGGTGGGAGATCGATCGCGACGTGCTTCGCCATCGCGAATTCGACTTCACGATGAAGTTTCTGCCTGACGGCCTGTCGTTCGTCGATCGCCTGCCGTTCCTTGACGCCATAGAGCGCCGCCTGCTGTCGCAGATTCAAGGTCGCTCGTATGCCAACATCTTCGGCCTGGTCGAGCGTTTCATCGGCGCTAAGATGCTCGAAGTGAGCCGCGACCACTGGCTTGGCGACCAGATCGCACTCGAGGCGCTGGTTCGCTTCACTGAGGAAGAGCTAAAGCACCAGGAACTGTTTCGCCGCATCGAGACGATGATCGACGCCGGGATGCCTCCGGGATACACGTTCGAGCCGCGGCCCGATGACGTCGCATCAGTCGTGTTGGGCAAGTCGACTTGGTCGGTGCTGGCGCTGACGTGCCTCATTGAACTGTTCACACAGGCGCACTATCGAGCCAGCATCGAGCCCGACAGCGAGCTTTCGCCCCTGTTCAAGGATGTGTTCCTGTTCCACTGGAAAGAGGAATCGCAGCACGCGATTCTGGATGAACTGGAATGGGTACGCGAGAACACGAAACTTATGCCGCACGCGCGCGATGCAGCCGTGGACGACCTGATTTCGCTGGTCGGCGCCGTAGACGCGATCTTGCAGGCTCAGTCGGCGGCAGACGGGCGCTACTTCATCGGACTTTGCGACCGCTCCATGACGCCCGTCGAGATCGAGACCGTGATGTCCACCGTCCTTGCAGCGTATCGCTTCCAGTACATCGTGTCAGGCGTGCAGATTCCGCGGTTCGGCCAAACGCTCAATGCAATGATCTCGCCGGAACAAGCGCTACGAATTAGCACCGCGCTCGCACCGATCATGGGTTGACGTTCAAGTCTCCGACTGTACGTGCCCCTTTTTTCTTGGGCTAAAGAGCGGCAGACGATTGGTCGGGTTTCATTCGACTGGCTGCTCGTGTCTTGCTGTCGTCGTCGTCAATCGGAAATTCCTTCGTGCAGTTGCGTTGGAGCACTATGCTTTTCATCAAGTGAGGTGCCAGGCTAAGGCTCCGAACGGCTACCAAATAAGTGCGTAAATGCCGATTGATCCCACGCGCCCGATCGTTTCGTCGACTGTTCGGCGCGAGGCTTCTGCTACGGCAGCTCGTCGTCGCGCGTGCGCGGGATGGATTTACTTTTCAAGGAGACAGCATCATGGGCGAGTTTGCGATTCAGGGATTTCGCGGAAGGCTGATCTGTCCGTCAGACAAGGACTACGATGAGGCGAGAGCGTTGTACAACGGCATGATCGATAAGCGGCCCAAGGCGATCGCTCGCTGCACCGACGCGGCCGATGTCATAGCGGCAGTCAACTACGCGCGCGGTAACAAGCTGCTTCTCGCAATCCGTGGAGGCGGGCACAACGGCCCCGGTTTGGGCAGTTGCGACGGTGGGCTGGTCATCGACCTGTCCCAGATGCGCAGCGTGCGCGTTGACCCAGCGAGCCGCACCGTGCGTGTCGATCCAGGCTGCACGTCAGCGGACCTCGATCACGCGACCCACGCCTTTGGCCTCGCCGTACCGCTCGGCATTGTCGGCAGTACGGGCGTCGCAGGTCTGACCTTGGGCGGAGGAACCGGCTATCTCACGCGCAAGCACGGCCTCACGGTCGACAATTTGCTCGAGGTGGATGTAGTGCTGGCCGACGGATCTTTCGTCACCGCTAGCAAGGACAAGCACGTTGATCTCTTCTGGGCGGTGCGCGGTGGCGGCGGTAACTTCGGCGTGGTCACGAGCTTTCTATTTCAGGCCCACCCAGCCAAAATGGTGTTCGCCGGTCCGATCTTCTGGGACGCCAAGGACGCCAAGCAAGTTATGGCGACGTACCGCGACTTCATCCCAAACGCCCCCGAAGAGCTTGGCCTGTTTGTCGGCCTCAAATCCGTGCCTCCGATCGACCCTTTTCCTAAGGAGCACTGGAGCAAACGTGCCTGTGCTCTGATCGGTGCCTTCAACGGACCGGTCGCAGAGGGTCAGAAGCTCATGGCCTCGCTGCTCGAGAAACTGCCCGCCCCGCTATTCAACTGGATGGGCGAGATGCCGTGGACTGCCATTAACAGTCTGTTCGACCCATTCTTCCCTAAAGGCTTGCAGTGGTACTGGAAGGGCGACTTTGTCAAGGCGCTGCCTGACGAGGCGATCGACGTGCACATCGCTAACGCGCTCAACGCGCCGACCCCCTTCTGCCTGATGCACCTTTACCCTATAGACGGCGCCGTTCGGCGGGTCCCCAAGGATGCAACGCCGTGGAGCGCACGGGACGCGTCTTTTTCGATGGTAATTGCCGCGATCAGCCCCGATCCTAAGGACGCCGATACGCTTAAGACCTGGGGCCGTGCCTACTGGTCGGCCATCCACCCGTTCAATCTGGAAGGCGCCTACGTCAACTTCATGGACGTCGACGAGGCCGAGAACCGCGTCGAACTAAGCTACGGCGAAAACTACGCGCGCCTTGCCTTGATCAAGGCAAAGTACGATCCAAACAACCTGTTGCGAGTCAACCAGAACATTAAGCCGAAAGCGTGAATCTAGGCGCACGGCTCCGCGCGCCGGCGCCTTGTGGTGGTTTTCAGCGGCAATTGGCTATCCGACAGTTTCAACGACGCCGTGGTGCGCCGACTTATCTGCAACTACTGCTTCGATTATGTATCGCTGCCGATCTCAAACGAGCCGGATCGTCAATGCCGTCGGCCACGCGCACGGCATGGTGTCATTACACGATGAGGCCTCAGACGGCGAGCGTGCGGTTGACGGGGAGAACCTTACAGGAGGAATGGTCGGCGTCCTGTGACGCGCTTGGCCTCTTTCACTCGATCCGCAAGGTCGCGATGACCGATGCGCCCGCTTTTAGCTCAGGCGTCGGGAACCGGCAAGGAACTGACCGCGGCCGCAATTCACGAACGGTCTACGCGGCGTGATCAGCCGTTCGTTGACGCGCCGGCTGTGCGGGAATGCGCTTTATTTGACGATCGTCAGCCGCGCCGCTCGAACCAACTACTTGGCAATCATTTCGCGTTGTTGAACAGGTGCTTGCACCGCTTATTGACGGGTAGTTATCTATCCAACAGGCTCAGTCTTGCATTGTAGGAATGCCCTGCTAAGACAGAACTGTCTCCTTTGCGTTACCTCGACTCGATGGATTGCCCGTCTTTTACGGCGGTCATCTTTTTGCCGATGCTCGCAGGACACGAGTAGGGCACGGAGGTCTGCGAGCGCACATTCAAACATCCGCTTAAAACATAGATTTGCGGTGCCGTCACAGAACGGCCAGAACGCTGGACTCGATGGGTTCCCAAGAGCGCCGATGAATCGGGGTATTTTTAAAGCCTTATCAACCTTGACCGTTGATGAGGCTTTTTCTTGTTCCGTACGCTTGGATCTGGGAGAGCCGCCGAGCCGAGCCGTCGGTGGGGAACAGGGTGGTCGACATACCTATGCTTACGGCACCGCCTCGCACAACTTGAATGTGGACAACGTCAAGCAGGACGTCCGGTTTGCTGCCGACGGCGAATAACAATGCGACACGCCACTTGGTGGCAACCGGCGTGAAAGGCGAGCTATTGTCAAATCTGGTGTTTGCCAGGCGGGGCTCGATCAGGCGGCAAGCGGTTGCTGAGCCGGTGTGCTGTCGATCACCGGTAGTCCGTTTTTATACGGAATGCCCTCGAGCAGCGAGGCGACCTTCTCTGGCGCGCGAATGCGCCGCCATGATTGTTCGGCCGACTCGATGAGCTTGAATGCAAGGCCGAGGAAGGTCGGGCGCGAAACGCAATTGCGCGTGCGGGTTGTTCGATGCCGAACGGTGGCAAAGGTTGACTCAATCGGATTGGTCGTTCTCAAATGCTGCCAGTGTTCAGCAGGGAAGTCATAAAAGGCCAGCAACTCGTCGCGATCCTTCGTGAGCTTTTCAGCCGCCTTTGGATACTTGGCCGAATAGGCGTCAACGAAGCGGTCGAAAGCCGCGAATGCTTCCTCGCGTGTGCCGGCTTGCCAAATCTCCTGCAGGCCGACTTTAGCCCGACCATGCTGTGATTTGGGCAAGGCGTTGAGAATGTTTCCGGTTTTATGGAACCAGCAGCGCTGGTGCCCCGTCTTTGGAAAGACTTCGGCCAATGCCGCCCACAGACCCATTGCCCCGTCGCCGCTCGCGAGCAGCGGACCACTTTGTAGGCCTCGCGCTTTCAGATCCAGCAAAAGCTCGCACCAGGCGTCCTTAGACCGCGGTAGCCGTCGCCGATCGCCACACGCTCTTTCGTTCCGTCCGGCTTCACGCCGATGATGACCAACAAGCACTGGCCATCCGAATCATCGCTTCGCAGCCCCGTGTGGATGCCGTCGGCCCACCAATAAACCCAGCGAGCCTGTGACAGATCACGCTGATTCCAAAGGGCGTGTTCTTCGGCCCACTGAGCCTTCAGACGGCTGACCACGTTGGGCGAAAGACCTTTGGCCTCTTCACCCAGCAGCACGCTCAGTGCCTCGCTCATGTTGCCGCTTGAGACGCCGCGCAGATACAGCCAGGGCAAAGCCGCCGAGACGCGGGGTGACTTACGAATATAGGGCGGCACGATGTTCGAATTAAACTTCACGCCCGTGCCTGAGCGATCGCGCACCTTCGGCACTTTTACGGTGACCGGACCGATCGCCGTGACGATCTCTCGCTCGGGGAGGTAGCCATTGCGAATCACGGTCCGCCTTCCATCGAGCGTCCTCACGTTGTCAAACCGCTCAAGCAGTGTCGCCAATTCGGCCTCGATCGCTTGCTGGATAATTTGCCGCGCGCCTTGTTGAATCAAATCGTCAAGGCCGCTGGTTGCTGCTTCCGATTTACCGGAGCTCGTTTCTTCGGTAAGCTTCTTCATTGGTGGTGGATCTCGGTTTGACTGGTTGTTACTCTCGACAAGCAACATTCTCAGCTAAACCGCCACCGCCTTCAAATCCCTGCCTCACTCCGAACACCAGTTTCGACCATAACTCGTGAAAGGCTTGTCTGCCTTTTTCTTTCACCGGCGGGACGATATGCCGCGCACGATGAACCTGGCCTCCGCGCGCTCGCCGCGCGTCACAAACTCCGGATCCTATCGACTTCGTCCCCCGACAGACCGTGCGTGGCGCGAAAAGACAAGCCACAACGTGCCCGGTTTCATCTTGCCTGCATCCACAGAGGCCGAAGGCATCCAAAACGCTTGTGCAGATGGTATGGACGCCTCCCCCCGGAAGCGGGCCGTGAAAGTCGCGTTCGCGGCCGATGTGCGAAAGTGATCATGCTCGTCAACCGTTCTTCAGGGAGAACTCGAAATGAAGCTCACGATTATCGGGATGGACATTGCCAAGCAAGTATTTCAACTTCACGCGCTCGATCCGCAAAGCGGCCAAGTCGAACGATTCAAACTCAAGCGTGCACAAGTGCTCGAGTTCTTCGCGAAACGTGCAACTTCAACGGTCGTGATGGAGGCCTGCGGAAGTGCCCACGACTGGGCGAGACGATTACAAGCACTTGGACATGAGGTGAGGCTCATATCTGCCCGCTCGGTACGCCCCTTCGTACTTCGGAACAAGACTGATGCGGCGTTGTTGCATAAGTCGAACGTAAGGACAAGATGGCTTCTGCGATCCTGAATTCATGCGATGCGGGTGGACTGCG
>NZ_FCOL02000084.1 GCF_001544515.1 Caballeronia terrestris | reverse complement strand
CAGGCCTCCATTCCGATGAGGCAAGGCTCGCGATTCGCAAAATGTTCGAGGAATGCGGCGCGCTTCAGTTGTTTGTTCATAATCTCGCCCGTGCCGGCATCCACCCAGTGAAGCTGGAAGACGTTCTTTGCGATGTCCACCCCGACCGTCGTATACTTCATTTCGGACCTCCGGTTAGCCTGTGAAGACCTCAATGATCTTCCATTTGGGCACTTTGATGCCGTCGGCCCGTGAGGGTCCGACTCTTCGGCGTCACCCACGTGGTAGGTGGGGGCGTTCATTCCATTTGTCGCCTCTGAATTTTCATAATTTGAAGAGATCAGAGGTATAGGTTGAAGACGAAACAAACGTATTCTGTCGAGTTTCAAAGAGCAAGCGCTGTCGAAGGTCTTGCAGCGCGGGAGTCGCACGGTTAGATCCGTGGCCGACGAATTGAACATGAACTTACTGACATTAAGGAAGTGGATGAGAGGTAGCGCCGCTGCGAATCGGAGCTCGGGCTCCAGACACGCAAAACGTCCAGAAGACTGGTCGCTGGAAGAACGGCTACTGGCTTTGCAGGAGAGCCACGGGTTGGTCGACGAGGCACTGAACGCGTGGTGTCGTGAACGGGGCCTGTTTGCTCATCATCTCGCGCAGTGGCGCATGGATTTTTGCGTCGTCGTCGGGACCGGTAACCGGCGCGAGAACGCCCAGGAAGTACGGGATTAGAAGCAGTCCAACGAAAGCGTTGGCTGAAGCGGCAGCGCTGCTGGTGCTGCTGCTGCAAAAAAGTATCGTGCGTTGTTCGAGGGCGAGGCCGAATGACGGCCCTTGAGGAACGCAAAGCCTGATTGCCTGGATCGGCGAGGCGACCCTGGCCGGTGCCCGCCAAGCACTCGCGTGTAAGGGGCTGGGGCTGAGCGCGCGTACAGTGCAGCGTTGGCAAAGCGGTGAACCGGACGCAGTGGATGGGCGCTCGTTACGGCGCTATGAGCCATCCCACAAGCTTTCTGCCGACGAACGCGCGGAGGTGTTAGGGGTGGCAAACTCGACAGAATTCGGTCATCTGCCACCGAGCCAGATCGTCCCACGCCTGGCAGATCAGCAACGCTATATCGCCTCGGAATCGACTTTCTACCGGGTGCTCAAAGCCGAGAAACAGCTCGCACATCGGCGTAGTGAGCGGCCGGTCAAATCGTGTAGCAAACCACGCGCGGTCTGTGCCGATGCGCCGAATCAGCTCTACAGCTGGGACATCACGTACTTGCCAGCGACGATCCGCGGGCAGTACTTTTATCTGTACCTTTTTGTGGATGTGTTCAGCCGCATGATCGTCGGATGGCAGGTTTATGCCGAAGAGAGCAGCGAGCAAGTGAGGTGCTCAAGGATCTCTGTGCGCGTGAGGCGATACAGCCCAACCAGGTGATTCTGCATTCCGACAACGGCGGCCCGATGAAGGGCGCCACGATGCTCGCCACATTGCAGGCCTTGGGCGTGATGCCGTCGTTGAGTCGCCCGGGCGTGAGCAACGACAATCCCTATTCGGAATCGCTGTTCAAAACCCCGTCCCGCCTATCCGCTAGAAGCGTTCGATACCCTGTTCGCGGCACGCACTTGGGTTGCAGGACTGGTGCGCTGGTACAACCACGAACACCACCACAGTGCAATCCGTTCGTCACGCCGGCCCAGCGCCATGCAAATCTCGACCAGGACATCCTGGATCGCCGCACGCTGCTCTACGAGGCAGCACGCGAGCGTCATCCGCTACGGTGGAAAGGCGCCACGCGCGACTGGCAGCGCATTCATGTCGTGCACCTGAATCCCGATCGTGCTGATCGCAACGCCGCCACCTTACAACCTCGCAGCCCGGAGCTAAAAGCAACCTGAATTTCAATCGTCGAGGCGACAACTTCTATGAGTAGTCCTTTGTCAAGCCATTTGGCGAGCAGGCCGATCAGCAATAAATCGATCTTCCGTCAACGTGTACAACGAGTTCCCTCCGTTGCGGTGAATTTGCAATGGTTCGAAGTCGATCCTTGCGCTCGTGAGACCTGATGTCTCACTAACTTCTATCCGCTGGCGGGAAGCCAGCCTCATCCTATACGCGCGTTACGCCGGTATCATTACCGGGAGCATGCCCCATCTAGAGAATCGGTTGCCTGCTTGTGCAACCCTTGTCGCCTACGGGCATGCTCGCTTCAAACCATATTTGCTTCACTACACATCGTTGATCAGGCCTCGTGCGGCCAGCACTCTGACGACTTATGCGGGTTTCAGCTGCGCTCCTTTTGGAATCACACCATCCTTCAGATAGCGCCACAGCGCAATCGCGAGACGCCGCGCCACGGCGACGATCGTAATGCGACGCGCGCGTCGATTGGGTCCGGTGCCCTGGGTGCGCTGATTGAACCACTGCGTCAGCGCGCTCACGGGTTGGTAGCGGATCCAGGACCACCATCTCGATGAGCAGCGCACGCACCCGTCGGTTGCCCTGTTTTACTGATGCCCTGATCCACCTGGCTCTCACCACTGTCGTAGGGTTGCGGCGCGAGCCCAACGCATGCACCGACCTGACAGCGATTGGTGAATTGCCGCCAGAACAGTTGCAGCGCCAGTCTTGAGCCGCCAACAGGCCCGGTGCCGCTCAGGCGCGTGAGGTGAGCAATCCGCTCGCGTGCAGGCTCGGGCAGACTGCTCTGGCGCGTCTTCTCCAGTGCGGCCAGTTGCTGCTCGGCGAGTGTCAGTCGCGCACACTCGCGAACCAGCCGTTCGTGGAGCTCTACTGGCAGCGGCGCGCCATCGTGACACCGTAGCTCGCCACGGGCGAGCCGGCCGGCGAACTTCCTGCTGTCGACCTCGTCCCAGCAACCGAGTGTGACCAGCAGCTTGCGCATGCGGTCGCGGTGCTGCAGGACTTCCTTCTGCAGTTGCCCGCGATCTCGCATCAGATGGCGGGATGCTTCGTCCTGCGGTGACGGCACCCGAATTACCCGCGTGCGTCCGCGTTCGCCGCGTAGCCAGGCACGCAGGTTGATGACCAGCTTGACGGCATCGAGCCGGTCGGTCTTGGCGCGCCGTTTGTGGCGCTCAACGGGGATGCTCCCGGGATCGACGACATGACATTCGATCCCGCGAGCCTGCAGCGCACGAAAGATCCAGAATGCGTCTTGGCCCGCTTCATAGCTGACGACGACCCGTACATTCGCTGGTAGTGCCCACTTCTCCTTGTGCTGCCCAATTAGGGTCAGCACGGCCTGCAGACGGGATGCCGCCTGTGGCTCCGCTACGGTGTGCACGGCCGGGTTGTCGCGCCGGCCGTCGTGCAGCGCTACTTTCCACTTTGCCGCCGCCAGTTCGAGCGACACTGCCAGCACGAGCAGTTCGTAATGCGTCATGTCTGAATGATCTGTGCGCATGATCCTCTCCTTTGAGTAAGGCCCACACGCACTGATTTTATGATCTGCGTGGTGCGTGTCCAGTAGCCCCGCACTGCATAGGATCTAGCTTGAAAACTTCCGGTCACCACGCCGGTCTACTGGACAAGGTTAGAGCCGTCAGGCGGCGCAAGTTCGCCGCTCAAAACGCCGTGGAGTTCGCATTCGCTCGCAAGCTTCGCCCTCGCGGCCGGCTCGTCGGCGGCATGAATGATTGGCGCAAACGAGCCGCTGCGTGCGACACCTGCCGGACGCCGTTCTTCAGGTTGCGTTGCGGTCCGTGTTCGTCGACGAAATCGCCGTTCGGTGAGACGACGGTGATTCTGAACTCGGAAATCGGCTCGTCGCCGCTTCCGCTTAACCGATTTGCCGCGCGCGCTCGCCGTTGTGCGGATACTTATGAAAATCTCTTGACCGTCCAAACGTAACTAGTTAATCTGGACAAAGCGGGTCACGGTGCCTGATGACTTCGAGCACGGACATATAGCCGCCGCACTTCGAATAGTGGTTAGCTGTAGAACATAGATCTAGCGCGAGCGCGCCGAAACGACACTTGAACGACTGCCGCTCGTGACTGTTAAACGAAACCGATGGGGGCAACGATGTTTATCCGGGCTTACCTCCGCGCCTCGGCACAAGACCAAGACGCCAATCGTGCGGAGATTGCGCTGAAGGCATTCGCGAAAGAGCAAGGCGTTCGCATTGCCGGCTGGTTCTGTGAGAATGAGAGCGGCACCAAGCTTGACCGCCCGGAACTGTTTCGCCTGATTGAAGAGAGCGAGCACGGCGACGTTCTGCTCGTCGAGCAAGTCGACCGCCTTTCACGTCTTGGTGAGGCCGATTGGGGCAAGTTGCGCGGGTTGCTGAAGTCCAAGGGCGTGCGGGTTGTCTCGATCGATCTGCCGACGAGCTGTCGCGCGCTGAAGGTTAGCGCCGATGCTGACAACTTCACAAACCGGTTGCTCGATGCCGTGAACGAAATGATGCTCGACATGCTCGCCGCGGTTGCCCGGAAGGATTTGCTCGACCGCAAGCGCCGCGCTGCGGAAAGCGTACAGCGTCGCAACGAGGCTGATGAAGGCAAGGCGCCCGAAGAGCGCGGTTATCGCGGGCGCCGCGTTGATACGGATATGCACGCGCGCATCGTCGAATTGAAGCGGCTCGGCATGAGCTACAGCAAGATCGAAAGCACACTCGGCGTGAGCCGTCCGACCGTCGCGCGTGCGCTGAAGCTTGCCGGCATGATCGGCGTCGGCGAAGCGGCATAAGCGAGGCGGATAAAGGCATTGACTACCCGGTTATCAGGGCATCGAGGCGGGCGCCGGCAGGTGAGAATGCTGTACCGTGCCGGACGGGGTTCCCGGCTCACTGATCGAGGCAAATGAATAACGAACCGATGATCAATCAACCGATGGCCGAAGAGCAGTTGTACCGGCTCCGGTTGTTTGGACACGCTTTTGCAGCTCAGGCGGCCAATTTCATCAGCCTTTCCTCGTCTCGCCGAACGGCGATTTCGTCGACGAACACGGACGGCAGCGCAACCTGAAAAACGGCGATCGGCCAAACAGGGAGTTCCACGCGCCCGATGAACCCGGCCCCGAGAACCCGATCCTGTGAGGGGCGCTCCAACCCGCCCGCGCAACGGCCGCGCCATACCGACCGTCCGGAAGGTTCGAGCGGCACGACTCAACTCTTTTTTCCCAGGGGTTACCAAGTTGCGTCAGGAGTCGCTCGATGCGCTTCATTTGTTGTGGCAGCAGTCCAGGGGCAGCTCGAACCTCAAGCACCCGCTTGTGCCAGTACGTCCGGGCGAACAATGAGCTGCGCCTTCTCCCGCGAGAATTCGCTCAAGATGCGCAATCTCGTTGTCAATATTTCTCGGAGTGAAAGCGCCCCGGGTGCGACTTTTTTCTCTCATCCTCTCTCAGGTGCCGCTGTTGACCATACGGCAACCGCAAACGTCCTACTTTTAGACGCTACGTGCTAAATATGTGCTTGGAGTACAAGATTTGTTAATAGGGTCAACGGCCCCTATTATTTTTTAGGGCTTCTCTCAACGCCTGCGGAACTTCTTACCGACGATGAGCGGAATTTCAAATGCTCCGCTCCTAATCCAGCCGGCTTCTCAGGATCGCGCAAAGAGTCGTCTTCGCTGTCGTTCTAGTCCGACAGCGAGCTTGCGCGATCGGCTGTATGCTCCAGATCAATTAGCGAGGCAAACCGATGAGACGTCGCTTGTCGCCTTGTTGCTTCGGCAATACAGGAGCGCCGGGAGCGTCCCTACTCCTCTTCTCCGGTGATAACGCACCGCGGCCTCCAACATGCCGCGCCGCCGGCTCTCTGCAGCGACGCGTGGCCCAAAATTGCCTGCGCCACGTGGCCAGCATATCGCGCTGTGAACGGCGCGCGTGACGAGATATGGCAAAACGGCGAAACGCATGCACGGAGGTGTTGTCCATCTGCGGGAGGTCGTCGAGGCTGAAACTGCCGAGCGCCGCTTGCTTTGGACCCCGTTCACCGGCCGGCTGCTGCACGGCCATCCGGACCAGACGACCTAATGCATCGGCCGTGTAGCGTAGAAGAATCGATGACGCAGGTTGCACCGCCGCTCGGCTGCGGTGCGGCCCGGAATCGACGAGCACTGACTAGGGCAGTGCTGAAAAAGCGGGGGTTTTCACGGGGTCGTCGTTGCTAATTCCACGATGCGAGAATGGCGACACGCTCGCGTCGATTTTGGCCTTTAGCTGGACCCTCAACGTGCTCGGCCTATTCCGACCGCTTGAACCGTTCGCAGCGCACGGCATGAACGTAGCGCCCAATCATCATGCTGCTGGAAAAGAGCCAACCGACCACTGACGGTCTCAAGCAGCTTCCTCGGTCAACATAGCCGGCAGCAGTCGCGCAAACTCACGCTTCACCAGCCCATAGCATTCGCACGCACGTCCCTCGAGACCGCACCGATCGACGATACGGATGGAACCCCGCGTCTGATACACGATTCCAGCCGACTGCAAGCGCCTCGCCGCTTCAGTCACCCCCTCGCGGCGCACGCCGAGAAGATCCGCGATCCGCTGTTGCGTGATCACGAGCTTGTCCGAGCCGGTCGCATCCATCGCCTCCAGAAGCCAGCGCGAGAACTGGTTGCTCACCGAATGATGCCGGTTACAGGCGGCGGTCTGCGCGATCTTGGTGAAGAGCGCATGCGCATACAGCACGATCAGGCGACGCATCGCTTCGGAGCGGTCGAAATGCTGGCGCAGGGCCGTAGCATTCACGCGATACGCCGATCCCGAGCACTGCACCTCGACGCTCGATGGCATTGCATCACTGTTCATCAGCACGTTGGCGCCGGTCATTCCCTCGCGCCCGATCGAGGCGACTTCGACGGTGCGTCCGTCCTCCATCGTATGCAGCAAGGACACGACAGCCGTGATCGGGAAGTAAATATGGCGTACGCGCGCTCCCGCATCGCAGAGCACTTGCGACGACTCGAGACGGACGAGTTCGAGATCAGGGGCGATCGCCTTCCACTCAGGCGTGCGAAGGCCGCTCAGCAAATGATTGCCGTGTAGATCGGATTGCAGCATCAGCATAGACATATCTCCAAGGATCGCGCACGCAGGCGCACCGGGTCTTGTTGGTACAAAGCGGGACATGCCTCTTGGGCGAGGCACGCTCTCAAAGGAGAGGTGTCGACGGGTACATTGTAGGCGGTCATTCTCAAGGGAACGAGCACCATATAAGACGTAAGCGATCGCTGACTTAGGTGGCCTGTCCTCCTGGATCACGCTCGCGCTTTTCAACCCGCGATTGCGTAGCACTCTCCGAAGCGCGTCCGCTGCGCGCTCGGCCGAGCGCTTTCTCGGCGGCTTCGAGACGACTTTTATAGGTAGCACTTCCCCGGCGTCTAATGCTCAGCCGGTATTCCCTGCGTGCCTCAACCAGTGGTAGCCGCTGCTCCTCGAATCGGTTCCCCCATTAGAGGCCTGTGCTTTTGTCTGTTGGTTCGCAATCCGGACGGACTTCGCTGCCGGCGGTCACCGTCCACGCGTTTTGAACATCAGGTTTCTCCGCAGCCATAATAAGCTCGTCCGCCATTTGCGCGAGGATCGCATCGGCCCATTCCTGCGGGTCCAAGTGCGTCAACTCCGCGACCTGCAACAGCTTGGCGTACGTCGCGCGAGTGATCATGATTTGATTCACGGTGTCTCTTCGTAAGATACCCTAACTTCTAGCGGTTGTGGTGCAATACGGTAGGTTGGCGAGAAACCGCCTGTCACTCGGAGAACTCAACGAGTTGAAACGACCGCCGTCCAAATCGAGGGCGCAGTGGTATCGCGTTGAGATGCACGCTGGACACATCAAATTGACCTTTGCGAATGCGATGCATCAGTTTGATGCCGGAGATGGTAACGGCCGCGTTGCGGAAGCGTTTGAACCCGAGCATCACGTTCACCCCTGATTTGATGAGCCGATGATCTTGCTCGATCAGGTTGTTCAGGTACTTCGAGGAACGCAATTTCGTTCGGTGGGAGAGCAACCCGTCAGTCTTCATCTCGCGGACGGCTCGATGCGATGCTGCGTTGCTGTCCAGGGTGATCGTTGCGGGAGCGCGCCCCTGAGTTCTGATCGCCTTCACGAAGAACGCTTTTGCTGCAGCCACATCGCGCTTGGCGCTGAGGCGGAAATCGATCGTCTCTCCCGTTCGGTCAACTGCGCGGTAGAAGATAGGTCCATTTGCCACGGATCTTCACATAGGTCTCGTCGACTCGCCACGACTGACCGGCCGCCGCGGCGAACCGATTCCAGCGTTTGACGAACTCCGGCGTGTACCACCTCACCCAGCGCATGATCGTCGTGTGCACCGGCGATAGACCGCGCTCCGCCATCATTTCAGCAAGATCTCGGAAGCTCAGCTTGTAGCGCAGGCACCAACGCACGCAAAGGATGATGACTTCGCGGTCGAAATGACGCCCATTGAACAACCCGTCGAGGTCCTCCAGCTTGCTCTTGGCTCGTGCTGGTCAAAAGATCGAGCGTAGAAGACCGACGCATTGGAATTGCACCACAACCTCGGCCGGTTGCAGCCCTTCATGCTTTCGCTTTCGCCGGACACCCATGCGTCTCTTTCGCGCGAGTTTCGGCCGTCAATGGCCTACATTTAACACTCGGCGAAAATCAACGAGGCGTATAAGAGAACTTCTGGCCACCAACGCTTGCCTCGTACATCAGCCCACCCTTGGCGACTGTAAACACAGCCATGCCTTTTCGATAGGCGCCTGTTGTTTTGGCATCTTTCTTGCCGCCACTTACGTTCGTAGACGTGCCGCCCGTCGTGCCTGCCTGTGCGCCAGCCGCCGCAGTGATCGCGATCGCGTTGGCATCTGCGCCGAATTCAAAGTTACCATTGATGAATTCTTTGAGGGCTCGTTCATCCTTGAACAAGATGAGTTCACTGTACACTTGACCGCCAAGTTGGAAGCCCACAGTGACCTGAGTCATCGATGTATCGCCGATACGTTTCCCTTTCTCATAGACGCGACCCTTCCCATGGGCACCGCCTATACCGACCCCCCCCTTGCCAATCTTCGGAAACACAGCGTAACCATAGGCACTATGCAGAAGACTGCCGCTTGCTCCCGCGTTCTTGAATAGGTTGAGGGTATCCATATATTCGTCGGCCCGAGCAGCAGAAATAGGCAACATCAGCAGAACCGTGAGCGTCAATATCAGACGTTTGAGCATGACATGTCTCCATGGATTGATCGTGTTCAAGCACTGCCGTGACTTCCCTCCCCATTATTGTCGATCATGCCAGCGGCAGCAAAAATACTTTGCAGGATCGCTCCGGCGTCTAGCAATTCACCGAGCGCAGGATTGTTGTGTGCATCGGAGATAGATGGCGCTCCACCATCGTCAAACGCTAGAATCGGTTCGCCTCGCCGGGTTGATGTCGTGGCGACCGGGGCTGCGCACCAGCCTGCCAGATCGGGCGGCACGATCTGGCCGGGTGACGAGCCAGTCGAACCGATGACGGATCGCCGCGAGGCGACCCCGGGCGCCCCGTTTCAAGGCGGAATCGATCCGCGCGCACTTGCCAACGACCGTAGTCCATTGCGGATTCAGCCGATTGATGCAGCAGATTGATGAAATCGCCGGTTGCCGCATCGAGCGCAGCAAACAAGGTGGTCGTGCCATGCCGTATATAATCACGCGTCACACCTTCCAGGTAGCCCAGCCCCAGCGGCAACACCGGCTGGGTGCGCTCGAGCGCCTGGCACTGACTCTTCTCGTCGACACACAGCACCAGGGGGTTGGTCGGCGGGCTCAGATGCAGCCCGACAATATCGCGGACCTTCTCGACGAAGTACGGATCAGTAGAAAGCTTAAAGCTCTTCGAGCGATGAGGCTGCACACCGAACAGCGATAGATACCGCGCCACCGAGCTCTTCGAAATACCCGTTTGCGCAGCAGCAGAACGCACGCTCCAGTGTGTAGCCCCGTTTGGTTTCTCGTGTAGCACCTTCGCAAGCAGTTCCACCACAGCTTCATCGTCATGCGAGCGCGGTCGCGCCGGTCGCGCTTGGTCATGCAGACCTGCCAGTCCCTGCGCGACAAATCGCTTCTTCCAGTGCGTGATCGCCGGCGGCGTCACCTCACACCGCATCGCAATTTCCTTTGCCGAATGGCCGTCTGCAGCCATCAGGACAATCTTTGCCCTAAGGGGACCAGAGAATGAGGCAGAGAACGCGACCGGCTCATCGACAGCAATTGCTCCCGCTCTAGTTCCGAAACCACTACCTCGATTCCTTGCGTCCCATGATCGTCTCCGCTCAACGTCGCTTGATCATTAGAATAAAAAGTTATTTCTGGGACAGAACGCCGTCCCACCGGCGCCCATCCACCATCTGCGGAATAAAGGGTTTGATGTATTCCGGGGCCACCTCTGACCACGCGCTCAGCTGCCACTCGCCGCTGCACAACTGCGTATGTCGGAAGAGCGACCCGAAGCCGCCTCCCGGTGCCGGTACCTGGGCGACGGCTCTGGCCGATGAAGCAACGTCGAGATGGCCGAGCAAACCGAAGTCTGACAGGTGATGGCCGGCGAGCGGGCGCTTGCCGGCCACGAAGCGTCATTCGCCCGGGCCGTCGCCCGGACGTTCAGACGTCGGATCCATCCAGCAAGCGGCCATTCAATACTCGAGGATGAACGTGCTATAACTCAAGGATGGGTACTTGGACCCGTTGCCGGCATTCCAGTTTCCGCAACACCAACGTCCGCTCCCCACTAAAGTTTCGTACCATTGCTGGCAATCACATCTCGATACCAATGAAAGCTGTCTTTCGGTATCCGGCGCAGGTCTTTTTCATTGGTCTCATCACGGTCAACATATACAAAGCCATAGCGTTTTTGATATCCATTCAGCCAGCTCAAGATATCGGTAAACGACCACGCGCAGTAACCCAGCAATTGCACGCCATCGCTGATCGCTTGCTGGCAGGCTTCAAGGTGGCCTTTCAGGTAGGCAATACGGTATGCGTCGTGAATGGTGTCATCCGCGTCCAGAGTGTCGAACTCACCCAGACCATTTTCGGTAATCATCATTGGTAGGGCGTAACGGCTGGAGATACGACGTAAAGCAATACGCAAACCAGTTGGGTCGATAGCCCAGTCCCAATTGGATGTTTCCAGATTTGGGTTGGCCGTGGTGCGATACAGGCCGGGCGCGCCACTTGATAGTGTGGTGCCTTTCTTGCCGGTGGTGTTGATACGCTTCATGCCCACGCCATCAAGCGGGTTCTCGGTAAACGTGGTGGTGTAGTAGTAGTTCACCCCGACAAAGTCAGGTAAGCCGCGCTGAAAAATTTCGAGATCGCCCGGTTCAATGTGCGGCGCTTCGCCGGTTTGCTGCAAATAATGCAGCGCCGCTTCCGGATAGCGACCAAAACAATAGACATCCAGCCACCAGTAATTGGTGAATTCGTCAGCGTTTTCAAAAGCCAAAATGTCGCTCGGCGCACTGGAGGCCGGGTAGGCAGGCGAATAGGCAAAGCTGGGGCCGATCTGGCCGGTGGGTAGGTGCTGGCGGAATGCGGCAATAACTGTGGCATTAGCCAGGAATGCGACATGATTGGCGGCAAAGAAGCGTTTGCGGTCTTCTACGCCGGGCGGGTGAGTGCCCAACTGAAAGGCATTGGTGAAGTTGAAGTTCTGTTCATTCAGCGAAACCCAATACGTGACCTTGCCCCCAAAGCGCTGAAACAGCGTTACGCAATAGCGCTCGAAATCCGCAATTATCTCGCGGCTTTCCCAGCCACCGTATTCATCCTGCAAAGCTTGTGGCAAATCCCAGTGGTACAGTGTGAGCACAGGTTCGATGCCGTGAGCGATCAGTTCGTCGATCAGGCGCTCATAGAATGCCAACCCCGCTTCATTAACCTCGCCTCGACCTTGCGGATAAATGCGCGGCCAGCTCACTGAGAAGCGGTACGCCTTCATACCCATCTGGGCCATCAGCGCCACGTCCTCGGCGAAGCGGTGATAGTGATCGACTGCCACGTCACCGTTGCTGCCCTGAAAAGTCTTGCCGGGAATCTTGGTAAAAGAATCCCATACCGACGGGCCTTTGCCGTCCACGTTCCAGGCGCCTTCTACCTGGTAAGCCGCCGAGGCGGCACCCCAGAGAAAATCCGGAGGGAAGTCTTTCAGTTTCCGGTGGAACATGAGTGCGCTCCTGACGGTTCGCTGCAGCGGAAAAGATCTGATTGTGACCAACACAAGCCAGCCAATGGCATGTTTGAAGTTCGCCGTAGCGTGGTAGTGTGAATTTTACTGAACCGATTAGCAACAATCTTCCGGAAACCTTATTCTCCGTGCATTGCGGCGATCGATCCACCCTGGTTAAGAAATGGAGATCGTTCATCAAGAATTTTGCGTCATGGATTTATTGGGTTTCGAGCGGGGTTCCGCCTCTTTGAGATTTCTGGTGGATGACGGAAGGTATGGCGGGCGATGAGGGCCAAGGCGTCCACAGGTGATATCTGGGTGAATCTGACGTGCGAACGTCCGTCGATGGGGCAGACGAGCCGCCCCCTAATGGCGGTGATACTGCCGTTTGGATGGCCCCCGTGTTTCACTGGCTCGATTACGGCGATCATCCGGTGGCTCGATTACGCCGGTCATGAAATGGACCGATTACGCCGATCCGTGGCAACCGGCTGATCCGTTGGCTCAAGGGTCCAGCTCGTCGAACATATCGGCTCGTTCGAGTCGTCGCCCATTAACGCGAGCACGTCCTGAACAAATTCGGCCTCGAGGACCCCGAATGCCGCGTCATCTCGTGGGAAGCCGCATCGACATCCGACGACGCGGCTTCCCCGAATGCCCAGGGTTAGCGGAAGGTCGCCATCTCAAAATGAATGTGGTGCGCCGACTTCGGGATCCACTCTGGTTGAGGTGAGGTCCGATGGTCGATCTCTGCCATTCCGTAGGAAAGGGCGAAGCGCTGGGCCTCTAGCGGGCAAGGAAAGTCGCCAAGCACGCCGGTAGCGCGCCGAACGCCGTCGGGCGCGCCGATGATTAGCATCGCCGCAAACATATTGTCGTCCTGCGCGATGACTGGAATCAATGTGAAGCCCTTGTATGTGAGCTCGGTGAGCGGGGCCATAATCTTCCCTCAGAGAATGCTAAGCGGTACATTGCCGCTGAATGTATCCATACGTTATCGGCAATAATAACCTACTTTCAAAGTTATTATAGGCAAAATTACCTAGCGTTGCGCAGCGGCGATGTGTTATCACGTCGCCGTCTTCTTACAGGAGTGAGGCGCCTGAGACATCACCTCCCAATCAATTTCATGCGGCGGCGGCCCAACTCCTGAGAGCCGAGCCGTGTGCTTCATTGAGCATGACATGCGGTGTCTCCACCCCGGGCGGTCACCCAAATTCCCCCGGGGATGGTCACTTCAAATTCCCCACCCACCTGACGATCGTCGGCTAGGAGCCTGACAGCCGGGATCGGCGTAGCAGGACGTGAGCTTGCCCCCCCCGCGAAACGGATCCCTTGCTGAGTATGTAAAACTCACGCAAGGAGGAAGGAATGATGGGTAATCCGAGAGCACGATACACGCAGGAATTCATGATAGAGGCCGTGCGCATGGTGCGAGGCGGCCAGAGCATGGCGGCGGTGGCAAAGATTCTGGCGATCAGCCCGAAGACGCTGCACAACTGGGTGAAGGCCGATGCTGCTGGCAAGCTGAACGGCGCAGGCAAGCAGACATCTGCAGAGCAGATGGAGATTGCCCGACTGCGCGCGGAGCTGTCGCGCGTGAAGATGGAGCGCGACATATTGGAAAAAGCAGCGGCGTACTTCGCGACGGGGTCGGCATGAGGTACGCCTGGATTGAGCGTCACAGCCGACAATGGCCGGTTTCGCTGCTCTGTCAGACGCTGGGCGTAAGCCCCAGTGGTTACCACGCGCGCAAGGCCCGGGATGTCGACACGGACCGCCCGCGCCGGCGCATCAGCAACGACACCCTGCTGGTGCACATCAAGGCCGTGCACGCTGAATCCAAAGGGGAGTATGGCTGGCCTCGCGTGTGGAAGCAGCTGCTTGCCCAGGGCGTTCGTGTCAGCAAGGATCGCGTCCAGCAGCTCATGAAGCTGCACGGCATCAGGGCGAAGACCAAACGCCGCTTCAGGGCGACCACCGACAGCAACCACGACCTGCCGGTCGCGCCAAACCTGCTGCGACGCGACTTCTCGCCCGCTCGCCCCGATCAGGCCTGGACTACGGACATCACCTACCTCTGGACTGACGAGGGCTGGCTGTACCTGACGGTCATCCTCGACTTGTTTAGCCGTCAGGTGGTGGGCTGGTCGATGCAGCCGCACATGCGCACGGAGTTGGTGTCTGACGCGCTGCGTATGGCGTGGTTTCGCCGCGGGCCGGAAGCGGGCCTGATCGTCCATAGCGACAGGGGTAGCCAGTATTGCAGTCGTGACTTCCAGAACCTGCTCAAAGCCTACGGCATGCGCAGTTCTATGAGCCGTCGAGGCAATTGCTGGGACAACGCGCCGACCGAGAGCCTGTGGGGATCGCTCAAGCGCGCTCGCATCCTTGGCCAGCGCTTTACAACACGTCGCGAAGCGATGGACGAGGTGATCGACTGGTTGAGCTTCTACAATCATTCGCGCTTGCATTCGACATTGGGCTACGTCAGTCCGATGCAATTCGAGCAGCACTGGCATGCCGCCCAGAATCGACGGGTGGCATAATCTCCGCTCGGCTAAGGGATCCGAAATTCGCGGGCAAGGTCAACGTTTATTTTTATCTCCTTCGAACAAGAAGGAGATGGGGAGGTGAACGTCTTGAAGCCGCACCTGCAAAGTACCGTATTCACGCTACTCGAGCGCAACAAGAGCCAGCGACAGATCCAGCGACTGACGGGGATCGATCGCAAGACGATCCGTCGCTACCAGGCGATCTTTGGGTCCCCGCAAGCTTCGTCGGCAAACTCCTCTATATGAACGGCCCCTTTTGCGCCAGCTTTCTCATGAATGACAGAGCAGAATAGGTTGCAGCTCTATATGCGACCTTGTTGCAGCCATGCCGCCGCTGCGGGTCCCTATGAAATCCGCTGACTCGTGCCTCATTCCGGGGAAGAGCTCAAAGCTCGTTGGAGTTTCCAGGTTTCACGGAAATTTTCAAGCTAGATGTCGCCTCAACGATTGGATTTCAGGCGGCTTTTTGCTCTTGCGTTTGAGGGTGTCGAGTGAGTTCAGATTTACCGACCTGATCGGGATTCAGATGGACCGTGTGCACGCGCTTCCAGTTTCGCGTAGGGCCTTTCCATCGCAGCGGGTTACGCTGCCTGGCCACCTCATAGAGCGTTGCGCGGCGATCGAGAATCTGCTGGTCAAGGTTTGCGTGACGCTGGGCCGGCGTCACGAAGCGGATCGCGCTGTGACGATGTTCGTGGTTATACCAGCGTACTAGTCTTACTGTGTCATAAAACTCATGGCATTATAGAGAGGTGGCGCCGTTGGTTCGGACAGTCAGATCGAGTTTATAAGTGGAAGCGCCGGGGTCATCAAGCTGCCGATTTGATCGCTGGCAGTGTCGCGAAGTATGCCTCATCCGGCGTCTGATCGGACAGACTCGAATGAGGTCGTTTCTGGTTGTAAAGATTCAGGTAATCGCCAATAGAACGGCGGGCATGACTGACCGATTCATAGGCCCTCAGATACACCTCTTCATATTTCACGCTGCGCCAGACACGCTCGACGAACACGTTGTCGCGCCAGGCACCTTTGCCGTCCATGGACAAGCGAATGCCCCGGCGGAGCACCGCGTCGGTGAAGTCTGTCGCTGTGAACTGGCTGCCCTGGACGCCCTTCTAAAGGTCAAGGGGCAATTTGAACCTGTCCGATCTGGCGGTTGCGCTGCCGGATTACGGAAT
>NZ_FCOL02000083.1 GCF_001544515.1 Caballeronia terrestris | reverse complement strand
CAACTCCAACACGATCAACGTGTTCTGAGCTGACTAAAACCATCCACACCATAAACGCAAGGAGCACCACCATGTCGACCCTCACGATCCGCGACCTGTCCCACAGCGCCGAACTCGATAGCCGTGAAATGTCCGCAGTCCGCGGCGGCACGTTCTACTTCCCCGGCTACAGCGTCTCGAAGACCGACTTCTCGTTCGATACGCAGCAACTGATCGGCCAGACGCAAAACGTCTCGAACGCGAACGGCAACAACGCCGCTTTCGTCACCGACATCGATTCGAAGGTCAAGCCGATTCAAAAGGCCAACAACTCCAACACGATCAACGTCTACGGCGGCGTCGCCTGAACGTAGAACTCAGATGCACCTGCGCGGAGGTCCGGGGACCTTCGCGCACCCTAACCCTCAATCCGAAACGCAAGGAGCACTTCCATGACCACTCTCTCGATCAGCGATCTCTCGCACAGCGCCGAACTCGACCGCAACGAAATGTCCGCCGTCCGCGGTGGCACGCTCTTCCTGCCGAGCTACAGCGAATATTCGACGAGCCTCAAGTTCGACACGCAGCAAGCCATCGGCCAGACGCAAAACGTGTTCAACGCGAACGGCAACAACGCTGCGTTCGTCACCGACATCGATTCGAAGGTCAAGCCGGTCCAGAAAGCCAACAACTCGAACACCATCAACGTGTTCGGCGGCGTTCCGGTCTAAGGCACGATTGATCAGTCAGTACTTTCCCAATCCATAGCGCAAGGAGCACCACCATGTCCAAACTCACGATCCGCGATCTGTCCAATGCCACCGAACTCGGCCGCGCCGAAATGTCCGCAGTCCGCGGCGGCACGTTCTACTTCCCCGGCTACAGCGTCTCGAAGACGGACTTCTCGTTCGACACGCAACAAGCGATCGGTCAGACGCAAAACGTTCACAACCTGAACGGCAACAACGTCGCGTTCGCGACCGACATCGACTCGAAGGTCAAGCCGATCCAGAAGGCCGACAACTCGAACACGATCAACGTGTACGGCGGCGGCGCGCTGTAAAAAAGCAGCAAAAACGCGAGGGTCCGGGGACCCTCGCGTGTTTCTTCCGTTTAGAAACTCCCGCGGCCGACAAGCATCTAGTGACGAACCTGTATGGAGTCGCCGCGCGCCGTGTGCTCTACTTGAGTTTCATCGTCCCACCACGCACTGTTCGGTCCGTTCATCGGGGAGAGATCGTGCAAGCCTTGTTGCCTTCGTGGCGCTCTGCAATCACGCGTGGCATGCGGATCATGTTGTGCGGCGCGATGTGCGCGACGCTGCTGACCGCATGCTTCGATGTGAAGGTTCCGACCTACAAGCGTCCCGATACGCCCGAAAAAACCGCGTATTCGAAGCCCGTCGTCACGGCGAGCGAAACGATCCAGCCCAACTGGTGGACGCAGTTCCACGATCCCTACCTCGACTCGCTCGTCAAGAAGGCGATAGACAGCAACTTCGATATCAAGGTGCTCGCCGCGCGCATCCAGGTGGCGGGCGCGCAGATCGGCGAGGCGCGTGCGGGCGCGTTGCCGACGATGGACGTCGGCGCTGGCGCGAGTTTCGAAAAGACGACCGGCCAACCGTTCTCGAAGCAGTTCAACCTCGGCACGCAGGTGAACTGGGACATCGATATCTGGGGCGCGGTCGAAAAAGGTGTGCAGGCGCAGACGGCCGAGTTTCGCGCCACCGAATGGGACTGGCGCGCGGGCTACCTGAAGCTCGTCTCGGACGTCTCGACGACGTACTTCCAGATTCTCCAGTTCGACGACCAGATCGAGCAGCAGAAGCAGACGATTGCAACCAACCAGAAAATCCTGACGATCTTCGAGGGCATGCAGACGAACGGTCTCGTGCCGAAGACGCAGGTGCTGTCGCAGCGCGCCGAACTGAACCGGCTGACGCGCGAAATGCTTGAACTGCGACGTTCGCGCGATCTCGCCGACAACGCGCTCGCCACGCTGATCGGCGTGGCGGCCGGCGAATTCAAGGTGCCCGACGGCCACTTGCAGAAACGCGTGAACATTCCGGTGGTGCCGCAGGGCTTGCCTTCGCAACTGCTCGCGCGCCGGCCCGACCTGATCGCGGCAGAGTTTCGCGTGCTCGAAGCGTACGACCTGGTCGGCCAGGCGAAGCTCGCGCAACTACCGACCATCAGCCTGACGGGCCGTGGCGGCAGCGCGAGCTTTCAACTGACCGACTTGCTGAAGAGCTTCACGTTCAGCTTCCTGCCGAGCATCAACATCCCGATCCTCGATCCGAGCGTGCGCGCGCACGTCAAGACGACCGAAGCGCAGACGACCGTCGCCGAGCAGCAATATCGCGCGACCGTGATGGCCGCGTTCGAAGAGGTCGAGAACGCGCTCGTGAATCTCGATTCGCATACGAAGCAGCGCGTCGAGCTGCAGCAGGAAGTCGATCATCTGTCGATCGTCGCGGCGCAGATCGATGCGCAACTGAAGGAAGGCGTCATCTCCCAGCTTCAGGTGTTCGAGACGCAGCGCACGCTGCTCGCCGCGCAACTCGCCCTGCTCGCGAATCATCAGCAGATGCTGTCGGACACGGTGACGCTTTACAAGGCGCTCGGCGGCGGCTGGCCGACCACGAACGTGCAGAACGCTGTTAAAGAAACGCTGAAATAAAAAATGTGTTTTCGTATGAGGTTCAAGAAGCGCGATCAGTGGCTCGGATATGGCGTCGCGAGCCAGTGCCCGGCGATTGACTACGGCAATGCGTGACTTACACTTTCTACAGTTGCCGCCCGGCGGGCGGATCAGTCCAACAAAGTCTATTTGCCCGGCCGTTTGCGGGCTTTCCACTGACGCGCGGGCGTCAGCGGCTAGACGTTCCCTGTGACGTGGACATGGCTCCAGGCGATTCGATAGCAGAGGTGCACGCGAGCGTGGGCGAGGCATTCGATGTCGTCCTCAAGCCGCTATCGCATCCGGAACTCTCAAAGATTCGCATCGACGAAAACCTGTTCGCGATCGGCCGGGCCGAAGCACCGTTCGATACCTGCGCGCCCGAAGCCGTCGCGCAACTGTCGCGACGTCATGCGCGTATTTTCACGGAGCACGGCGTCGTCTATCTCGCCGATCTCGACAGCAAGAACGGCACGTCGCTGAACGGCGCCGAGGTGCGGCAAAAGCCGGCGCAGCTTCGCAGCGGCGACACGATCTGCTTCGGCAGCAAGCTCTGCTATCGCGTGCAGTTCGTGCCGCGCGTGAAGGCGCGCGCGGCGCTTGCGCGTCCGACCACGCTTACGCTTACGCCCGAGCGCGACGATCTCGGCCTGCAACCGATCGACGTCGTGCAGTTTCCGTTTCTCGTCAGCAAGGCCGATGCGCTCTTCGCGCGCTATCGCGAGCCGTATCCGCATCAGGTCAATTACGTATCGCGGCGTCACGCGCACGTGTTCCTCAAGAGCGGCGCGCCGTTCGTCGAGGATCTCGGCAGCACCAACGGGACGTTCGTCAACGGCACGCGGCTCGACGCGTCGGCGGTGCCGCTCAAGGACGGCGATGTCGTCGCGTTCGGCGGTACGCATTTCGTCTATCGCGTTACCGTGCACAAGGAATCGGAAGGCGATTCGACGTTGACACAACTGAAAGCGTCGGCCAGCGCGGATGAGGATAACGACAAGACGACCTTCGTTGGCTCCGCGCATTCGTTCCTGGATATCTTCTGCGTCGATCAGCCGGTCGCGCAGGAGGACGAGGTCAATCAGGAAGCGCTGCCGGACGCCGCCGATGCAAAGAAGGACGGCGAGCGCCGCCGCGAGCGGAGCAAGCTCGCGATGATGCTCGGCGAATTGCGCACGGCCTTCACCGGCAACGAGCGCGTGACGACGCGGCGCGGGCTGATCGTCGTCGGTGCACTGGTCGCGGTGATCGTGGCCATCGCGGGGACGATCTACTTCAGCGGATCGACGGAGCGGGAAGCGAAAGGGTTCATCGCGAGCGGGCAGTTCGAGCAGGCGGCGATCGTCACGAACGATTATTTGCGGCGGCATCCGAACGATCCGCGCTTCTCCGCGCTCAACACGGAGGCGTTGCTAAAGGCGAAGGTGCCTGAATGGCTAGCGGCGCTGAAGAAAGGCGATTTCGACCGCGCGAACGCGGGAATCGCGCAAATGGATCGATTGGGTGCGAACAACGCGGACGTGCGGCCACTCATCAACGAGTTGAACTGGATCGGCAAGCTGGAAAGTTTCGTGCTGGGCCGCGGCGGTCCGGATGCGCCGATCCGAATCTATGCCGATGAGGACCGCATCGGCGAGATCCTGAAGCACTGGGACGACGATGCTTCGAGCCATCAGCGCTCGCTCGACCGCATTGCGTCCTACGTGCCCGAGTTCGCGACGCCTTACGCCGGAGCGCTCAGCCATCTGCGCAAGCTGCAAAGCGACGACTCGGTGTATCTCGCGGCCATCGAGCGGTTGAAGGCGAGCATCGCGAAGGAACTGGCGCAGGATCATCCGGAAGCGCTGCAACCGGTGCTGAACGATTACGCGGAGAAGTACCCGCGCCTCGGCGGACTCGATCGCGTGCGTGAGGATTTGCGCCAGTACCTCGATCTGCAGACGCAGGCGCGCGGCACGAGTCTCGCGCCGCTCGTCGCGACGCTCGGCAAGGTGAAGTTCACCACGCCGCCGTTTCAGGAGCAGTTCCGGCAGATGAGCGCGAGCCGTCTGCCGTCGCCTGAAGCGATTGCCCAATACGAAGCGGTGCGCGGGGCGTGGAAGAACGGCAAGAGCGCGCAGGCCATCGATGGCTTGCAGAAGATGCCTGCCGGGCCGTGGTCGGATGTGGTCGCGACAGAACTCGCGCACAAGAAGGCCGTAGCCGCGCAGTTCGCCGACGTGCAGAAGGCGCGCGGCACGAAGGGCTACGAAGACACGCTGCTGTCGTTCTACGAAACGCTCGATCCGCAGGACGATGCGTTCTTCGCGAAGGCCGTCGATCCCGATGTCGCGGCGTTTAAGGACAAGGCCCTCGCACGTGCGCAAAGCCTCATGACGCAGGCGCAGTCGCAATGGTTGCAGTATCGCGAGAACGGATCGATCGGCGGCACGCAGCGGCTCGAAGCCGGCATTTCCGATACGTTCCGCACGCAGGCGCGCCTGCTCGCGGACGCGCAGACCGGTGCTCGGCACGGCATGCGCATCTTCAAGCAGATGAAGGCCGACGGCGCCGCGAAGTGGCAGAAGATGGCCGACGAGATCGATGCCGAAGCGCTATTGCAGCGGCGTTCGCTGCAGGAGTTGCGCATGGTGCTCGAACCCGGGCTCCTGAAGTCCAAGCTCGAACTGATAGGAGGGCCGGCCAGTGAAGAACGACGCGCACCTTAAGCCCCTCGCCGAGGCGCTGGAGGATCACGGGCCTGAGGGCATCGCGATCCTCACGGCCGAGCCGTGGAAGCTCACGCAGGCGCTCGTCCTCGGGATGGTGGCGCTCGTCGTGTCGGCGGTGCTGTGGTCGTTTATCGGACGCGCCGACGTGATCGTGACCGCAGTCGGCACGCTCTCGCCCGAGTCGGACGTGCGCCGCATTTATGCGCCGATCGACGGCGAGCTCGCGGACCTTTATATCGCCGAAGGGCAGCCGGTGCAGAAGGACGACGTGCTCGCGCGCATCAACGCGCGCGGTGCGATCGAGGCCGCCAGCAACGCGCTCGAAGCGCGCCTCAAGCTCGACGACGCCGAGCGCGAATGGAAGCAGTTCCCCGAGAAGAAGCTGCTGATGGAACGCAAGGCGGCGGCGCTCAAGGATCAGATGGAAGTGGAAGAGCGGTTGCACCAGAACCGCGTATCCGAAGGCACGACCAAGCTCGCCGAAGGGCAGAAGGCGCAGTTGCAGGAAGCGCGCAGCGCGCTCGAAAGTGCGAGGCGTGCCCGCGATAACGCGAAGATCGACCTCGACCGCTTCGCGCGCCTCTTCGCGCTGCCGGGCGGCGGCGGGATCGCGGAATCGCAGGTCGAGCAGAAGCGCAATGCGTATCTCGAAGCGGACAGCGCGTTTCGTGTCGCGCAGTCGAAGCTCTCCGAACTCGACTTTCGCCTGAGCCACGAGTATTCGCAAGCGAAGGCGCAGCTAGAGACGAGCGGACAGGAAGCGATCAACCTGCGGCTGCAATACGAATCGGCGATGCGCGAGATCGCGAGCACGCAGGACAAGTTGCGTCTGCAACTACAGACGGCACGCCTTGTCGCCGATGCGGCCGCGCGCATCCGCTTCGAGAACATCGACAAGGACAATTTCCTGCTGATCCTGGCACCCGTATCGGGCGTCATCACCGATGTCACCTCGACGCAGCCCGGCGACAAGATCCAGGCGAACACGCCGCTCGGCGGCATCGCGCCGAAGAACGCGAAGGCCGTGCTGAAGATCGAAATCGCCGAACAGGACCGCGCGTTCCTGCGCGAAGGGCAGCCGGTCAAGCTCAAGTTCAACGCGTTTCCGTATCAGCGCTATGGGCTGATCGAAGGGACGCTTGCGTTTATTTCTCCTGCGACCAAGCCAAGCCCTACCACCAAGCAGCCGGTGTACGAAGGCCGCGTGACGCTCAATCGCGACTACTACCAGATCTCGGAAACGAAATACCCGCTGCGCTACGGCATGACGGCGACGGCGGAGGTCGTCGTGCGCGAGCGGCGGCTGATCGACCTCGGGCTCGACCCGTTCAGGAACATGGCTGGATAACGTATCCACTGCGCTTGAAGCGCGTGTCCAACTTTTAAGGAGCGAATGAGATGACGGCGATTGTGCGAATCGATGAGGAAGTGGTCGACGTCGGGGAGTTCGTGAGGCTGCTCAAGCTGAACGGCCAGTTCGACACTCTCATCGAACAGCTCGTGCGGGACAAGATCACGGTGCGCGCCGCGAAGCAGCACGGCGTGGTGGTGACCGCCGACGACATTCAGACGCGGGCCGACCAGTTCCGCCGCATCCGCAGCCTGCACCGGGCGGCCGACATGAACAACTATCTCGGCGCGCTGAGCGTGAGCCTCGACGAGTTCGAGGTCTTCATCACCGATACGCTCTATCAGGAGAAGATGCTGGAGCAGGTCGGCACCGACGACGCCATCGACGAGTACTTCAAGCTGAATTCACCGAAGTTCGACAGCATCGAAGTGAGCCACATCGTGCTCGATACCGAGGGCAAGGCGAAGGAGATGATCTCCTATCTCAACGATGACCCCGACGCATTCGCCGACATGGCGCGCGAGCATTCGCTCGCCGATACGCGCGACGAGGGCGGCGTGATCGGCCGCGTGCTGCGCGGGCAGTTGAAGGCGGACATTGAAGCGAAGGTCTTCAACGCGAACGTCGGCGATCTGCTCGGACCGTTCCCCGCCGGCGACGGATCGCAGTTCGAGATTTTCTCGGTAACGGCCAAGCACCCGGCGACGCTCGATGAAGACGTCGCCGGCGAAATCCGTCGCCTGCTGCGCGAAGACTGGCTGATCGCGCGGGCGCAGGAACACATCATCGAAGCGCGTTGACGAGGGCTTGAGACTACATGGACGCGCCACCCAAACTGGATTCGCCCGCCGACTTCCTCGCGACAGTCGAACTGCTGTCGCCGTTCACGCGCGAAGAGATTGAGCTGCTGGCCGAGCATGCGCAGTCGCGTTTCTTCGCGTTCGGCGAGACCGTGTGCAACGCGGGCGATGCCGCCGACGGACTCTTCGTGATCAAGGCCGGGTCCGTGCGCATCTTCACGGAGGAGCACGGCAAGGAAATCAGCATGGGGGTGCGCAAGGAACGCGAAGTCTTCGCCGACATCGCGATGCTGCGCGAATACCGGCATGAATCGTCGGTGCGTTCTTCGGGCAAGACCGAGCTTCTTTTCATTCCACGCAGCATCATCGAGCCAATCATCACGCGAAATCCGGCGGCGCTCGCGTTCGTCACGAGCTATGTCGCGATCAATTCGGCGGGCGGGTTCGTTGCGCGTCTCTTCGATTTGCGCGGCAAGCTCAACAAGAGTGAACTCGAGGAATGCGTGCGCAGCGTCGGCGTGAAGCGCGTCGGCGCGGGCAAGGAGATTCTCAAGCAGGACTCGCGCGAAGACCGGCGCCTCTATGTCGTGCGGCAGGGCGAAGTGCGCATCGTGCGCAACGAAGGCAACGCCGAGCATCTGCTCGCGACCCTTGGCCCCGGCGAGATCTTCGGCGAGAAGGCGTGCGTGATGCGTCAGGAGCAGATGACGTCGGCCGTCGCGAGCGCCGACACGCGCCTGCTCGTGATTCCCGAGAAGACGGTCCACTTCATCCTCGAACGCAACGTGAAGCTGCGCGAAGTGCTGGAGGAACGCATCCGCTTCACCGAGCGCGAACTGCAGCGGCAGAAAAAACTCGCCGAGCGCCGCACGATTCCTTCGATGCTCGACCTGCACACGAAGCCCGAGATGGGCGAGCACATCATCAAGCGCTTCGCGTGGGTCGAGCAGGCCGAGGAGATGGATTGCGGCGCGGCGTGCCTAGCGATGATCTGCAAGCACTATGGCATCTCGATGACGCTCGGCAAGCTACGTGAACTCGCGAACGTCACGACCCAGGGCGCAACGCTCGACAGCCTCGCGCGCGCCGGTGAATCGCTCGGCTCCACGGCGCGCGGCGTACAGTGCACGTTCGAATCGCTGCGCGGCTTCGACCTGCCGTTCATCGTGCACTGGGAGGGCTACCACTACATCGTCGTGTATGGCGTCTCGAAGGAATGCGTGTGGGTGGCGGACCCGGCGATCGGCTTCAAGAAGATGACCGTCGGCGAATTCGAGCGCGGCTGGAGCGGCACTTGCCTGCTGTTCACGGCAGGGCAGGACATGGCGCAGAAGTCGGTGTCGCGCTCGCCGTGGATCAGGTTCGTCGGCTATCTCAAGCCGTATCGCAAGATCCTGCTGCATCTCTTTCTCGCGACGTTCGTGATCCAGGTGCTCGGCGTGATACCGCCGGTCATCATCCAGAACATCCTCGATGGCGTGATCGTCCATCAGAACGTCGGCTTGCTGCATGTGCTGATCGTCGGGCTCATCATCTCGAACCTGTTCTCTCAACTGATGTCGACGATACGCGCGTACCTCGCGAACTTCATGGTGCGCAACATGGACTTCGCGATGATGTCGCAGTTCTTCAAGCACACGCTTTCGCTGCCCTTCGGCTTCTTCGCGAAGCGCAAGACCGGCGACATCTTCGCGCGCTTCCAGGAGAACCACACGATCCGCGCGTTCCTCACGGAATCGACGGTCACGACGGTGCTGAACCTGCTGATGATCTTCATCTACTTCACGATCATGTTCCTCTACAACGTGAAGATGACGATCATCCTGATCGTGTTCGTGATACCGATCATGGTGCTCACCGCCGTCGCCACGCCGCGCATCAAGCACTATGCGCGCGAGGTGTTCGCCGCCGCCACCGATGCGAAGTCGTTCCTGATGGAAGCGTTGGGCGGCGTCGAGACGATCAAGGGCATGGGCATCGAGCGGCCGGTTCGCATCAAGTGGGAGAAGAAGTACGCGAAGTCGCTGGAAGTGCAGTACAGGGCGCAGACCTTCAATATCGGCGTCGGACTTGCGAGCCAGATCCTCAACACGGCGACGACGATCGCAATTCTCTGGGTTGGCGCGAACATGGTGCTGACGCACGAGATGACGATCGGGCAACTGATCGCGTTCAACGCGTTCATGGGCAGCGTGCTTTCACCGCTCATGGGGCTGATCGGCCTGTGGAGTCTGCTCAACGATGCGGGCGTCGCGATGGAACGGCTCGGTGACGTGCTCGACATGGAGCCCGAGCAGAAGCCGGGGGAGGTGGCGTCGCGCGTGATGCTGCCGGATTTGCAAGGGGAGATCAGCCTGAACGGCGTCTACTTCAAGTATGGCGAGTCGGACACGGATTACGTGCTCGAAAACATCAGCTTCGACATCAAGCCGGGCGAGCTGATTGCGATCGTCGGGCGCAGCGGTTCGGGGAAGACGACGCTTGCAAAACTGCTCGTCGGATTCTATGCGCCGACTGAAGGCAAGATGGTCGTCGACGGCTATGACCTGAGCGTGATCGACAAGGGCTACTATCGCGCGCAGATCGGCTATGTGATGCAGAGCAACCTGCTGTTCTCGGGAACGATCGCGGAGAACATCGCGAGCGGCGACGAAGCGCCGGACAGAAGGCGCATCGAAGAAGTCGCGAAGATGGCCGACGCGCACGCGTTCATCGCGAAGATGCCACTGGGGTATGAACAGATCGTCGGAGAACGCGGCGTCGGGTTGTCGGGCGGACAGATACAGCGGCTTTGCATCGCGCGGGCGCTCTATCACGATCCGCGTTTGCTCGTGTTCGACGAAGCCACCTCCGCGCTCGATACGCAATCGGAGAGCAACATCCTCGGCAACATGCAGGAGATTTTGAAGGGCCGCACGGCGGTGATCATCGCGCACCGGCTCTCCACGATCATGCGCGCGGACAAGATCCTCGTGCTGTACGAGGGCGGCATCGTCGAACAGGGCAAGCACGATGAACTCGTGGCGAGGAAGGGCATGTACTATCAACTGGTGCAGAAGCAATTGAGCGCGGCATGAAGATACTCGACCAACCCGAAGAAAGCGCACCGTCGCCGGGCTCGGCGATCTCATACGCCGGCCTCATCGAGAAGATCGAGATTCTTCGCTCAACATTGCGATGGTCGTCCAAGCTCGAACGGCCCGAGATCGAGAAGCTCTTGAAGCAGGCGAGTTCGTTGCGCGACGAGGTCATGCAGTTGTCGCACAAGGAGCGCTTCGTGCAGGCGGCGGTGGCCGAGCCGAAGCGCGTCGATCTGACGCCCGGTGCGCGGCGGCAGGGCTTGCTCGAACGCAGCTTCATCTTCGAGGGCACGTTCGGCGATAACCCGAAGCTGCTCGAAGCGCTGGAAATTGCGGAGAAGGCCGCGCCGACGGATCTGCCCGTGCTCATCGATGGCGAGAGCGGCACCGGCAAGGAGTTGATGGCGAAGGTGATCCACGCGAACGGCTCGCGCGCGGACAAGCCGTATATCTCGGTCAACTGCGGCGCGATTCCGGACAATCTGCTCGAATCGGAACTCTTTGGGCACAAGAAGGGCGCGTTTACGGGCGCATCGAACGATCGCAAGGGCAAGTTCGAAAGTGCGCATACGGGCACAATCTTTCTCGATGAAATCGGCGAGTTGCCGTTGTCGGGACAGGTGAAGTTGCTGCGTGTTTTAGAGGCGCATGAGATTCAGCGCGTCGGGTCGGATGAGCCGATCGCGGTGGATACGCGCATCGTCGCGGCGACCAATCGCAACTTGCGGCAGTTTTGCGATGAGGGACGGTTTCGCGAGGACCTTTACTATCGGCTTAGCGTGATTCATTTGACGCTGCCGCCGTTGCGTGAACGTCGCGATGAGATACCGCTTTTGCTCGCTTACTTCGGCGATGAAGCGGCGGCGACGCTCAAGCGGCGGCCGGTGAAGCTGTCGCCGCGTCTGCGTGATTTTCTCAAGGGCTATGACTATCGCGGGAATATTCGCGAGTTGCGCAACATCATCTACCGCATCGCTTGCCTTGCGGGCGACATGGCCGACGTCGAGCATCTGCCGATCGATATCCGGCCCAAGTCGGCGCTATCGGCCGTGATGAACGATGTACAGGCGGGCGGCAGCGTTATCGCGGGTGCGACGTCGCTCAGCGAGGCCAAGCGCACGGCGAGTGATGAGGCCGAACGCGCGTTTCTTGAGCGAGGTTTGCAGGAAGTCGGAGGGACGGTTGCGGAGCTGGCGCGCAGGTTCGAGATGAACCGGTCGCACTTGCAGATGCTGCTCAAGAAGCACGGACTTCATTCGAAGGATTTCAGGCATCAGGCGGCCGACAAGGCTTGACGCCGGCTTTCTCTATCCCATAGAGCGAGCAAGCGCAAGCGCTCCAAGATTCCCTTCACCAAACCCATGATGCCCGCGCCGCTCGACAATCTCGAAGAACATATCCCCCGGCTCGCGCTCGAGGAAGGTCTGCAGGAACAACTGCGGCGCCCCATCCTCGCCGATCTCGCCATCGACGAGAATCCCGCGTGCGCGTAGCCGCTCGACATCGAGCCCATGTCCCGGCAAGCGCGTATCGAGCTGATCGTAATAGCGCGCCGGCGGCTCGACGAACCGCACGCCGCGCTGGATCAAGGCATCGACGGAAGCGAAAATATCCGCTGACGCCAGCGCGATATGCTGCACGCCTTCGCCCGCGTGATCGGGAAGATACTGCTGCATGAGGTCCGTGCGATACGTGCCTTCCTCGTAGACCGGGATGCGGATCGAGCCGCACGGAGACACCGTCACCGCCGAATCCTGCGAGACATGCCAGTCCGGATGCACCTGATGGATCTCCTCGAAGTGCAGCACCTCGCGATAAAACTCCAGCCACTCCAGAATGCGCCCCGCGCCGACCGTCTGCGTGAAGTGATCGACTTCGAGCAGTCCCGTGCTGCGCGCCGCCGCAGTTTCGCTCGCGCCTTCTATCGGACGGAAATCGACGTCATAGATCGACGACTCGCTGCTGCTCCCCGGATGCTTGCCCGGCCACTGATCGACGAAATAGATGTGCGAATCGCCGATTCCCTGGATCGCCGGAATCGCGAGTTCGTTCGGGCCGATCTTCTCGCCTTCGAAATCCCAGGCGCCGTAATCAACGGCCCGTTCGTGCGCCGTCTGCGCATCCAGCACGCGAATGCCGATCGCGCAAATGCCCACGCCGTGCGTCTCGGCAAAGCGCGACGCGAACGAATCCGGCTCGGCGTTGAGCAGGAACCGCATGTCGTTCTGGCGGAACAGCGTCACCGCCTTGCTCACGTGGCGCGCGACCGGCACGAAGCCGAGCCGCCCGAAGAGCGTCGCGAGACTCTCGGGGTTCGGGCTCGAAAATTCGACGAACTCCAGACCCGCGATGCCGAGCGGGTTGTCGGGAGCGCCGTCGTCGGGCGTCGGGTCGGCGGAGGAATCGGAGTCGGGATGCGTCATCTGCTAGGTCTCGAAAGGGTCGGCATGCGAGCGGCGCCGGCAGCGGGTGCTGCACCGCGGCGTGGCCCAAGAGGCCCGCATTCGCGGCGCGCAGCTTCGTACGGCGCGGCTGATCCTGCAAAGCTGGAAAAGTTGCCCGTAGAGTAGCGGTTGCGCGCTCGGAATGTCAAAGCCGGCGATCGCTTCGGGGGCACGCAAGACAGTGCGAGACCGTACTTGCAAGCAGCATGCCGTCCCGCGGGACTCAGGCAGCCAGCCGCTCGACACCCATCGACGGCCGCTTGATCTGCGGCGGAAACACGTTCCACGAGCCGTCGTCGTGGCGGAAGAAGACGATCGCGAGCACGCCGGTCGGCCGCAGCGCTTCCACGCAGACATAACGCGCTCGCACGCAGAATCGCACGACGCGGGCGGGCATCGCCGGAGTCGGCGCGAGCCATTTGTCGACGGCGGAGCGGAGTGACTTTTCGTCGGTGTGCATGATCTTCCCCTTGGATTTTCGTGAGCGCTGTTAAGCGGCTTGCGCGCCGGTGAAGAACCGGCTGCGCTTGGCTTCGATGAACGCCCGGAAAAGTCCCGCGACCGCATGAATCGCGACGCGCGGGCTGGCGAAGCAGGCATCCACTTGCTGGCTGCGGTTCACACCGAACAGACACCACGTGCAGAAATGCTCGCAGTTGTTGGTCAGCAACCGATAGTTGTCTTCGCCGAGACGGCTTTGCGCGCGGCGAACCGCTTCGAGCCCGACGAACTTCGCGGCGGGGTTGAGGCGGAGCGACACGTCGTGGCCGGCGGCGAATTGCTCGATCGAGATTTCTTCGACCGGGCCGCGATGCAGCGACTTTGCGAAGCCTGCGTAGTGGATGACGCGACCGTTGCCGATATAGATGCCGTGGTGTTCGTAGCCGGAGCGAAGCGTGACGAGTTGGGTTCCCAGAGCCGGTTCCGTGTCGAACGAAAAGGCTGTGCCTTGGTGTTCGAACAGTGCGGAAAGTTGGTTGGTTGACATGGCTCGCTCCGATTTGTTTTAGCTGGGTCCGAAGCGTCGATGTGTTTGTTTTGACGCTTCGTTGCCAACTCCTTTGCATCAATCGGGCCAGTGTTTGCAAGTCTATGATTTAAAAGAAAAATAGAGAAATTTGTCACGGATGAAATCCAATGAGTGTGTTGGGTAGACCAACACTTTTCAAAGGTGTTTGTTGGGCATCAACCACCACCGCTTTGAGCACATGTTTAAGCGGCAAAGTCCATGCAAAGGGCGACAAAAGGGAGTGTTGGTCCGGCGCGTGGCGGCCAGACACTTGTGTTGGCCGCCAGCCAACGGATCGCGAGTCGGGAAACGATGTGATCGACGGCGAGGGTCCAGCAAAGCCCAAGGAATCAAGCGCTTAGAACGATTCGCGGTTGCATCGACGAACCCGGCATGAGCTTTGCAAGAAGAAGCGCGTTCCCCGTCGCACATGCCCTGGAGATACCAAATGAGCGCCCTTACCGTCACCGACCTTGAATACGATCGCGAGCTCGATCAGAAAGCAATGGCCTCCATCAGCGGAGGCGGCGGCGCGCCCTGGATTTACGGCTGGATCACGCCGTACTCGCCGTCACAGCCGGGGTTCGGCGGTGTCGTCAACATTTACGACATCACGAACAACTTCACCGCGGACCAGATGATCAACCAGTTCCAGTCGGTCGATGTCCACAACAGCGGCGCCAACTCGAACATCAACGTGAGCCCGAACGCGATCGCCGGCAATACGAAGGGATAGCGTTGCGCGCGCCGGCCGGCTCACTCGCGCGGGGCCGGAAAATGCCATTCGTGGCGCGGCGCGTTGGTGCACAATTGACTGGCTGCCGGTGCCGTTTGCCGTCACGCGCTATTGAAGATCGGAGAGGTTGTCGTGACCTTTACCACAGAGTTTCGATGGACGTCGGCCGCACGCACGGATGCGGGACGCGTGCGGCACATCAACGAGGACGCGTTTCTCGATCAGCCCGACCTGGGCGTCTGGGCCGTCGCCGACGGCATGGGCGGCCACGCGGTGGGCGATCTCGCGAGCCGTCTTGTCATCGAGAGTTTGACGGGCGTGTCGTCGCCGGACGGGCTTGCGAGCCTCGTCGCCGATGCGCGTGACCGGCTCGTGCGGGTGAATGGACAGCTTCGCCTGGAGGCGGCCAAACGACAGGTGCAGCGCATCGGGAGCACGGTCGTGCTGCTGGTGGCGCGCGAGCGTTTCTGCGGATATCTGTGGGCTGGCGACAGCCGCATCTATCTTTGCCGCGACGGGCGGTTGCGTCAGTTGACGCGTGATCATAGTCATGTCGAGGAACTCAAGGCGCGTGGCCAGATTACCGCTGAGGAAGCACTGCATCATCCGGCGCAGCATCTGATTACGCGCGCGGTCGGTGCGATGGATACGCTTCAACTCGATGAAGATGCCGTCGCGCTCAACGATGGCGATACGTTCCTGCTTTGCAGCGATGGGCTCAGTAATGAGGTCTCCGAGCAGGAGATGCTCGGCGAGCTTGCTTCGGGGGATTGCCAGAGGGCGGCGGAACGACTGGTCGATATCGCGCTCGCGCGCGGGGGCCGGGACAATATTTCGGCCGTCGTCGTTCATGCGCAGGATCTTTTTTGTTCCGATAAGACGCAGTTGAATCCGGCGGTTTGAAATTCGTTGGCGGTAGGCGCCTGGAGTTGGGTTGGTGTTTCAACCGTTTGATGCGCCTGGGCTTCTGTGGAACTTGCTTTCTTAGCGGTCTATTTTGCTCTGCCCCTGTCCGGGGCGGGACTCACTTTCTTTGCTGCTGCAAAGAAAGTAAGCAAAGAAAGCAGCTTTCAACCGCCAGTGCTAACGAACCCTCACTTGCGCTTTTACGGATTGGCGCTGGAGAGTAAGTGTCGCCCTCACGGCAGAGCCGGGCTTGGCTCGCGGACCCACTGTGGCAACGCGCACTTCCTCGGAGTGGTATGCGCTCCGTTTGGCTCCGTCCTCGCTTCGCTCCGACGTGAGGTTCAC
>NZ_FCOL02000082.1 GCF_001544515.1 Caballeronia terrestris | reverse complement strand
ACAGCGAACAGCGAACAGCGAACAGCGAACAGCGAACAGCGAACAGCGAACAGCGAACAGCGAACAGCGAACAGCGACAGCAATGATCCGCGTCCGCCGAAAGACAAAAAACCTTGAAACCCAAAGCGCAGAGTTAGGGCCTCCAAAAGCAAAAACGCACTACACCTTCCGATGTAATGCGCTTCCGCGTGAACCCTTGGTGGAGAGGAGGAGGATCGAACTCCCGACCTTCGCATTGCGAACGCGACGCTCTCCCAGCTGAGCTACCCCCCCAACGAATTTTGATTCTAGCACAGGGTCCAGACCGTCTGACAAGTGGTCCGGACCCGAATACATGCCGCCCTACTTCGACGGCGCCCCTGCCAGAACCCAGTTCACCACAGCCTGAATATCCCCGTTGTTCATCGCCGGATGGGAGGGCATCGGGATCATGCCCCACACGCCCGAGCCGCCGTTCCTCACCTTCAGCGCGAGCCTCTCGGACGCCTTCGGGTCACCCTTGTACTTCTCGGCGACCTGCTGAAACGACGGCCCCACGAGCTTCCGATCCACCGCGTGACAGCCCATGCATGCGTTCCTGCGGGCGACCGCCATCCCATCGGCCGCAGAAACAGGCTGATCCGCAGCCCAAGCCGACGCCCCCATCAACATCACAGCGAACAACAAAAAAACCAACCGCATCATTTAGTAACCGGCTTCGAAGGATTCCCCGGATGCACATCCGAGTTCTTCACTGGCGCGGGCGCCTGCTGATCCAGCGGCTTCGAACTCACCGACGAATCCGGCACAGCACCGACCGTCGCTTCCGTCGATGCCGGCGCCGCCGTCGTGGTCGCGCTCGCGCCCGACGCAGCAGCCGCGTTGAGCGCGGTCGCCTCTTCCGGCTTGATGTACTGGAACACCTTTACGACCTGCTCGACGCCCGGCACGCGCGCGGCGACATCGGCGCCATGCGCGCCTTCGTCGGGCGTGACGAGGCCCATCAGATAAATCGTGCTGCGCTCACACACAACCTTGTAGAAATTCGCCGACAGATCCTTCTCGCCGACCATCGCGGACTTCACGCGGCCTTCGAGATACGAATCGTTGGCACGCGACGAAATCGAACTCGCGCCCTGCACAGCCAGTTCGTTGACGATCGCGCCGACGTTATTGATGCCGCGCGCGACCTCCTCGGCCTTCTGCTTGGCGGCATCGTTCGGCACTTCGCCGGTCAGCAGCACGCGCCGGTTGAACACGGTCACGTTGACGTGCGCCTGGTCGGGCAGATTCTGGTTGATCTGCGTGGCGGCCTTGACCTGGATCTCGCGATCCTCGGTCTGCGCGCCGAGCGTACGCCGGTCGGTTGCGACCAGCGCGCCGCCCGCCACGCCGCCCACGACCAGCAGCGGACATCCCTGCAGCAGCGCGACGCCCGACAACAGGCTCGCTATCAGCGTGGCTCGCGCCAGCGTCGCCTTGACGCGTGTCTTGTTCATCAACTCGGTTCCCCTTGGTTAATCAGTCTTGGTGAATCGTTAGTCAGTTCGTCAGTCTTCGCCCAGCAGCATCGCGTCGATGCCGTCGCACAGACAATGAAGCGTCAGCAGATGCACTTCCTGCACGCGCGCCGTGCGCTCCGCCGGCACGCAAAGGTGGATGTCGGTGTCGGCGAGCACTTCGGCGATCACGCCTCCGCCCTTGCCCGTCAGCGCGATCACGATCATCTCGCGTTCGTGCGCTTCCTGGATCGCGGCCAGCACGTTGACCGAATTGCCCGACGTGCTGATCGCGAGCAACACGTCGCCCGCCTGGCCGAGCGCGCGGACCTGCTTCGAAAAAATCTGCTCGAACGCGTAGTCGTTGCCGATAGCGGTGAGAATCGACGAATCGGTCGTGAGCGCGATCGCGGGCAGGCCCGGGCGCTCACGCTCGAAGCGGCCGATCAGGTCGGCGGCGAAATGCTGCGCGCCGGCCGCCGAGCCGCCGTTGCCGCACGCAAGAATTTTGCTGCCGTTGGCAAGCGCGCCGAAGAGCGCATCGACGGCGGCCGCGATCGGGACCGCCAGCGTTTCGAGTGCTTCGAGTGTGACTGCCGCGCTGTCGCGGAAATGCTGTTGAATGCGTTCGACGGACATCGAGTCTTGTGTTTGGCCGCGTCGTGCGCGGCGGTTCGTTGCGTGTGACGTTTGAGCTCGCAGCAAGCGCGCTCGAGGTCGGCGAAGGATTCGGGCTCCGCGCAGTTTACCGCATGCATCAGGCGCGGCGAGTTCAAGCGTCGTCGGCGCGAAAGGCATCGGCGAGCCACACGATGCTCCCCGCATCGAACGCGACGACGTCGAATCTGCATGCCGGCCACGCACCGCGCCACGCGCTCAGATAATGTTGTGCGGCGCGTACGAGCCGTTGCCGCTTGCGCACGCCGATGCTCGCGGCGGCATCGGCGAACTGGCCGCTTGCACGCGCACGCACTTCGACGAACACAAGCGCGCCATCGCGATCGCGCATCACGAGATCGATCTCGCCGCCGCGGCACCTCACGTTACGCGCGACGAGCCGCAGCCGCCGGCGCTGCAAATACTCGAGCTCGCGCGTCTCAAAGGCATCGCCGACCGTCTTGGACACCGCTCCTCCCTAAAAGTTGTCGCGCGCTCGCGTGGCACAATGTCGTCCTTCAAACGGGCGCCCTCATGACTCAACTCACGGACCTCGCACAAGGCCAGCACTATCCAGCGGGCGCGCTCTACATCGTCGCGACGCCGATAGGCAACGTCGCCGACATCACATTGCGCGCGCTGCACGTGCTCGGCCTCGCCGACCGCATCGCGGCCGAGGACACACGCAACACGGCGCAACTGCTCGCCCGCTACGGCATCTCGAAGCCGTCTATCGCCGTGCACGAGCACAACGAGCGCAGCGCCGCCGAGCGCGTGATCGAGCACCTGCGCAACGGCGAGCGGATCGCGTGCGTGTCGGATGCGGGCACGCCGGGCATCTCGGACCCGGGCGCGAAACTCGTCGATGCCGTGCGCGACGCCGGCTTTCCCGTGGTCCCGCTGCCGGGCGCGAGCGCGCTCACGACCGCGCTGAGCGCGGCCGGCGCGTGGGTGCAAGCGTTCACGTTCGTCGGTTTCCTTGCGACGAAATCGAAGCAGCGCGCGGCGCAACTTCAGGCGTACGCGGAGCAGCCTGCGGCGCTGGTGTTCTACGAGGCGCCGCATCGGATCGTCGAAACGGTGCAGGCACTCGCCGACACGCTCGGCGGGGAACGGCAATTGTTGATCGCCCGGGAACTGACGAAGTTACACGAGAGCCTGCATCGATGCACCCTGGCCGAAGGGCCAACGTGGCTTGCGGGCGATGCGAATCGTCAGCGCGGCGAGTTCGTGCTGGTGGTGGAAGGCGCGCCGCAGCAGCAAGACGCCGACGACGCCCACGACGCGCTGCTGGCGATGCTGCTGGAGGAGTTGTCGGTGAGCAGTGCGGCGCGGCTCGCGGCGACGCTGACGGGAGCGTCGCGCAATGCGCTCTATGCGAGGGCGTTGCTGCTCAACAAATCTGAAGAGGAATAGAAAACGGGCCGTTAAAAAACGGCCCGTTCTTTGTGATGCGCCTGAAAGGGGCAGATCAGTTCATCGCTTGGGTGGAAGCGTACTCGGCGCGTGCTTCGCGCGCTTCCTGCTGCGTGAGGCCTTCGATCTTCACGTTACCCGTGCCGGATCCGCGCATGCCCAGCGCTGCAGCCGCGGCATAGGACAAATCGAGGATACGACCCTTTGCGTACGGACCACGGTCGTTGACCTTCACGACGACCGTCTTGTGGTTCGCCGTGTTCGTCACGCGAATCCACGATGCCAGCGGCAACGAGCGGTGAGCCGCCGTCAGCGCGTGCATGTCGAAGCGTTCGCCGCTCGCGGTCTTGCGACCGTGGAAACGCGGGCCGTACCACGACGCGCGGCCGTTTTGTTCGAAGTCGCTGACGTCGGGGCCGCTCGTAATCGGCTCCGCATTCGCGAGCGACGGCGCTTCCGCCGGCTTAGCATCGGCGACGGCCGGGACGTTTTGGAGCTTCGACGCGTACGCGAGCGGTGCAACCGCACGGGCATCGTTTGTGCTGAGGAAATTGTTCCCCGGCTGCTGATTGGCAGCGCTCAAGTCGCTGGAACCCGGCGCGGCGCAGCCAGCCAGGATCGCAACGGCAAAGAGACTCCCAATATGTCGAGTAAGTCGAGCATTCATAGACGTGTATCAACGGTTGTCGAGCCGCCTCTGCGCCGCGAAAAACCGCGCGCATGCTGGCGACTCAAGGCTTTTTCCGCGCAACGCGACACGCCGTTCGATCTTCGCGAACGGCGAATCAATGCACGGCTGCGACGTACCTCGCCGCAAACGCCCGGTTAATTTTCACGTCTGGCGCAACCTGTCCCCGGCAGCCTGACCAGACCCCACATGCCGCCATCGAACGTGGCAATCACGTTCTTGCGCGATGAACAGCGCAGGAACGGCGGCGTAGGCCCCATCCAACATCGCGGCAGCTTCGGCCGCAGCAGGCGCATCGCACCTGGCTGGACAAGACGTGTGCATCGAATGAAACGATGCTTGAGTTGCAGTTACGAGGCTTTTGGCCCCCAACAGCTTACTGACGGTGATTGTAAAAACGCGCTGGCGTCCGACAATTCACCTGTTGATGGCATGGAAGTACACATGCACAAGTGATGCCATTATAGCCAAAAACATTAGTTCGACCGGGCGAACTATGATTTTTGTCATTGATTTTCGCTATGAGCGTAAAGATTGCCGTTTTTGAGATGTTTTTGGCTCGATTGCGGCGCTGCAACGAGGCCAATCCGGCCCCGGTACAATGGACATTTTTACGCGTCCTTGTAGCCATGAAAGTGACCCTGATCCCCGTGACGCCGTTTCAGCAGAATTGTTCTATCGTCGTGTGCGAATCGACGCGGCGGGCCGTCGTCGTCGATCCGGGCGGCGATATCGAGAGGATCATCGGCGAGGTCGAGCGGCAAGGCGTGAGCGTCGAAAAAATCCTGCTGACGCACGGGCATCTCGATCACTGCGGCGGCGCGAAGGCGCTTGCCGACCACTACGGTGTGAAGATCGAAGGCCCGCATCGCGATGACGCGTTCTGGATCGACCAGTTGCCCGAACAGATGCAGCGCTTCGGCTTTTCCGGTGCGCAGGCGTTCACGCCGGAGCGCTGGCTCGAAGACGGTGAATCCGTCGAATTCGGCGACGAAACGTTCGAGGTCTACCACTGCCCCGGCCACACGCCCGGCCACGTGATCTTTTTCAGCCGCGCGCATCGGGTGGCGTTCGTCGGCGACGTGCTGTTCGCCGGGTCGATCGGACGCACCGATTTTCCGCGCGGCAATCACGCCGATCTGATCCGCGCGATCCGCGAAAAACTGTGGCCGCTCGGCGACGACGTCACGTTCGTGCCCGGCCACGGCCCCGCATCGACGTTCGGAGACGAGCGCCGCACCAATCCCTACGTCGGCGACGGAGTCCCCGCATGACCATCAACGCAATTCCCGAAATCTATGTGAGCACCGATATCGAGGCGGACGGCCCCATCCCCGGCCCGCATTCGATGCTGAGCTTCGCGTCGGCTGCCTACACGGCGGAGAAGGAGCTGATCGGCACGTTCTCGGCGAATCTGGAGACGCTCGTGGGCGCCACGCCCCATCCGGTGCAGGCGGCGTGGTGGAAGACGCAGCCCGAAGCCTGGGCCGCCTGCCGCACCGACCTGCAAAAGCCCGAAACGGCGTTGCGCGCCTATGTCGAGTGGGTGGAGGCGCTGCCGGGCAAGCCCGTGTTCGTCGCGTATCCGGCGGGTTTCGACTTCACCTACATGTTCTGGTACATGATGAAGTTCGCCGAGCGCTGCCCGTTTTCGTGGTCGGCGCTCGACATCAAGACGCTCGCCTTCGCGATGACCGGCCTGCCGTATCGCAAGGCGATCAAGCCGCGTCTGCCCAAGCACTGGTTCGACGAGTTGCCGCACACGCACGTTGCGCTGGATGACGCCATCGAGCAAGGCGCGCTTTTTTGCAACATGCTCGCGGAACTGCGCGCGTCGGGACCGATCGCCGGTAAAACCGACACTTCCGCCGAACCCGCAAGTCAGACAAATCCGGAAGGTAAAACCGCGCAGTCTTGACGGTGCGTTAGGGAATCTCCCTCAGTTCGGGCGCTTCGCATTGCCTTTATTTTCCGGCGCCTCTACCATGAGAGTCAGGTCGCGACCACACGGAGGCGCAGTTGACTCTCGATACGTTCTCACAAAAAATCCTGCGTCTCCTGCAACTGGACGCGCGCCGTTCCGTTCAGGAAATCTCAGATCAGGTCGGGCTGTCGAGCACGCCGTGCTGGCGGCGCATCAAGGACATGGAGCAGTCTGGCGTGATCCAGCGCTATACGGCGCTGCTCGATCGCGAAAAGCTCGGCCTGCATGTCTGCGCACTCGCGCATATTCACCTCACGCGGCACACCGAAGGCGGCGTCGAGCAATTCGAACGCGAAATCGCGACCTGCCCGGAAGTCACCGAGTGCTACAGCACGACCGGCGAATCCGACTACATCCTGAAAATCGTCGCGCCTGATATCAAGGCTTACGACGCCTTTCTTCACGATCGCATCTTCAAGATTCCGGCTGTCGCGCAAGTGCGCACGAGCGTCGTGCTGCGCGAAATCAAATTCGATACGCAATTGCCGTTGTGATTTTTTAGCGCGGCGTGGCTGCGGGCTGCGTCGAAGGCGTTTTGATCGCGCGTGCGATGCGGATCTCCCGCGCGCCGAGGCGACGCTGTAAAGCGTCGAAATCGACGTTTGCGAGGCGCTCCTGCGACTGCGCCAGTTCCTCCGCGCTCGATGCCGCCGGCAGAAGCACGTCGACGTCGAAGCCGCGGCTCAGGTAATGCAGGTTCAACGTGTCGCAGGCGAGGTTCTGCGCGCTCAACGCGGTGCGCACGGCGTCTTGTACTGTTGTCCGCGCCGGCAGATGGCGTGGCGGCGGATGATCGGCGTCGTTTTCGGGATCGACGTGGATCAGCGCATCGACGACACGCGCATCCTTTAGCAATGCCGCCCGCGCAGATTCCGCGATGTAATGCCCCTCCGAAACCGAAATCAGCGGATCGACGAGAATATGCGCGTCGACAATGGCGAGATCGCCCATTTTGCGCGTGCGCAATTCATGCACTTCGCGCACGCCGGGCGTGCTCAATACGGCCGCGCGTAAATCGTCGGCGGTAGCCTGGTCGAGTGCGCGGTCCGACAAATCCTGCAGCGCATCCCAGCCGAAACTCCAGCCCATTTTCCCGACCATGAAACCGACGATCGCGGCCGCGATCGGATCGAGCACCTGAAACCCTGCCATATTCCCGATAATCCCCAGCGCGACGACGAGTGAAGACGCGGCATCGGATCGCGCGTGCCACGCGTTGGCGATCAGCATCGCGGATCGAACGCGCTGGGCGGCGCGCAACATGTAGCGGAATAGCGCTTCCTTCGAAACAAGTACGACGAGCGCCACAATAAGCGCGCTCGAATGGACAGGCGGAATATCCTGAAGATTCGCAATGCGTTCGCCGGCTCGCCATAACATTCCGACGCCCACCGCGATCAACAATCCGCCGAGAAATAATGAAGCGACGGTTTCATATCGGTTGTGACCGTAGTTATGGTCGACGTCGGGCGCGGCGGCACCGCGCCGGTTCGCGATCAGGACGACAAAATCGGAGACTAAATCAGCGAGCGAGTGAATACCGTCGGCGATCAACGCTTGAGAGTGCGCGAATATTCCGACAAGAACCTGCGCCGTCATCAAAACCGCGTTCAGCGCGATACTCGCATACGTTGTCTTGCGCGCGATTTCCTGCTTCTCCGCCGGCCGCGGAACAGAAAGCGACATGAGATAGCTCTTACTAAATCCAATGCTTCATATTACCAAGCGCACGACCGAATCGCTGCCTGGGTCAACAAATTTCCCTTGAAAATCATCGAGTTATTGGAACGGGACGCGTTCTCATTTTTTCGAACCGTGCGCGCCTGTACGCTCGCTAAAACGGGCGCGCCAAAACAAAAAAGCCGCGCTACATGGCGCGGCTCTTTGGGCACTGGCTCGATTACTTCTGGATCAGGAAGTTGTCGCGTTCCTGGCCTGCGATCCACTTCGGCGGCTTGCCCCGCCCAGACCACGTGCTGCCGCTTTCCGGGTCGCGGTACTTCGGGGCGACGCCCGCGCGTGCGCGCGTGGTTTTGGCACTCTTGCCGCTTCGACCGCCAGCCAGTTCCTGGAGAGTGATGCCGTAATCAGCCATTTTCTGCTTGATCTCATTAAGTACTTCGGCATATTCCCGCGACTTGGCCTCTTCAATCTGTCGTTCCAGATTCTCGCGCTGGGCGAGGAGTTCCTTGTATGAAGACATGGTATTTCCCTTGTGGTTTGCTAAACAGGCGAGTCGTATGCTCGCTTCCAATTATTTGGTGTGGCCTCGGATTGGAACGCAGATTAACACAGATCGAATTAGATATGCATGTTGGCGCGGACACTAAAAATCGATTTTTCTAGTTTAGTTCGTAACAACTGATGCACAGTGAACCTTTCCCGTGTGACGTTCGCTTATTCGGATATCCAAGACGGTTCCAAGTTCCCGCCAAATGAAATTGAGTCAAAACCCAAGCGAGCAAAGTTTCATAGGATGAGAGCTCCACCTAAACCTTCCTATGTTCAACGGATTGTTACGCCCGCAAATATATCGGGTCGAATCGTTTCTCGCCGCGCGATGAAATATGCGGTAATTTTTAGCGATGCCGCTCTATCCAGTCGAACAAAGCCGCTTTCAGTTCGGTAAAGGAAAGTTTAGGTTTATCGAATGTAAAACGATTGCGACGTCCGTTCTGCCGGAAATCGCATCCATACCGGTCGACGCCCAATAAATCGAGTGTCGGCGGGCGCTGTTCAAAATTATCGAAAAAGGCACAAAGCTGCGACTCCTCATTCGCCAATACCGGATCGAGCGGATCGAGCGCTTCGGCATCGAGCCAGCCCATCGCCCCGAATCCGCCGATAAACCGCATGCGTTCCAGCGACATCGTCCAAAGGGTGAAATCGCCTAATTCGAGATAGCGCCCGGCGTCGGGGTGATAGCGCAGATAGCGGCGCGCGAAAGCCGGCGTGTCTTCGGGCGGCACGGGCGCGAACGAGCCGAGCATCGTGAGCCGCTGGCCTTCGAGGACACTGCCGTCGACGGCGTGTGCGACAAGGAAGCCCGCGCGCGCGTCCGCCTGCAGGTTGCGCGTGTGCTCGGCGAGATGGCTGATCAGCAGCATCGGCAGATGGCGCGCGGTCGGCGCAAACGGCAGCGCGGTCGGATACGGGAAGCCGCGCGGTTCACGCGAATGCGTGGCGAGCGTGCCGTCCGGCACCCGGTGCAGCAGATGGAGCGGCGCTTGCGGCGGAATGTTCACAGCTTGGGTCCTCCTGTGCGTTGTGCCGTCACGCGCTCGGCGCCAGGCATCGATCGATCTTAATGCACCACGCGCGAGCATGTCTCTAGGCCGTTCGATAGAATCGAAAGCTCCGCGCATTCGCTTTAAGCTGTCGCGATCACCTTCAAACGAGCCTTTTTCGTGTCCGAATCGACGCCTTCCGCCACTTCTCCCGACCACCACGAGCATGACCACGCGCTCGCCGCGCATCGCCAGTTGCCGCCCGCCGAGCGCGAGCGCGCCCGCTACGCGACGATGGCGATCTTCTTCATCGCGGGGATGATCTACGCGTCGTGGGGCGTGCACGTCCCAACCGTGCGCGACAAGTTCGCGCTCAGCCCCGGCATGCTGTCGTTCGCGCTGCTCGCGGTGGCGTGCGGCTCGATCCTGGCGATGCTGACCACCGCCTCGTGGATCGCCCGCGCCGGCACGCGCGCCGCCAGCCTCGCGGGCGGCATCGCGATGGCCGTGAGTTGCGCGCTGATCCTCGTCACGCCGTCGTACTGGCTGCTGCTCGGCGTGCTCGCCGCATTCGGTTTCGGCATGGCGACGCTCGACGTCGCGATGAACGCCGAGGCTAGCGCGGTCGAACAGGCGCTCGGGCGGCCGATCATGTCGTCGCTGCACGGCATGTTCAGCGTCGGCGGGATGGCGGGCGCGGCCGTCGGCGGCGCGCTGCTCGCGCGTGGCATGGCGCCGGAGATGCATCTGGCGCTGGCGTCGGCGGTGAGCGTGACCGTGCTCCTCGTTTCGATGCCCGCCGTGCTGCCGCACGTGCCGCATCACGCGGCGCACGCGAAGGCGTCGTCGTCGAACCGGTGGCATTCGTCGGCGCTGTGGGCGCTCGGCGGCGTGGCGCTGATCGCGCTGATCGCCGAGGGCGCCATGTACGACTGGGCGACCGTCTACATGCGCGACGTCGTCCTCGCGACGCCCGCGCTGTCGAGCGCGGCCTACGCGGCGTTCACCGGCGGCATGGCGGCGGGCCGCTTCGGCGGCGATATCGTACGGGCACGCTTCGGCGCGCCGCAGCTCGTGTTCGGCAGCGCGGCGCTGGCGTTCGTCGGGATGGTGATGGCGCTCGTGCTGCCCTACGCGTTCGCAACGATGATCGGCCTCACGCTGATGGGCCTCGGTCTTGCGAACATGATGCCGGTGCTGTTCGCCGCGGCGACGCGTGTCAAGGGCGTGAGCGCGGCCGAAGGGCTCGCGCATGTGGCGGGACTCGCGTATTTCGGCTTGCTGATCGGGCCGGTGCTGATCGGTGGAGTCGCGCAGGTGAGCACGCTGCCGATCGGGCTGTCGGTGGTCGCGGCGTGCTGCGCTTTGATCGCACTTGTCGGGCCGAGGATTCTAAGACGGTTGAAGATTTGATGGCGGCGGAGCGCGGCTCGTAGCGCGGGCGGTCGGCTTCGGCCTCTCGCTTCGGCCTCTCGCGTCGGCCTCTCGCGTCGGCTTCTTCGTCGGCTACTTTCTTCGGCTTCAACTTCGCTTTCGCGGCGTTCGCGGCGTTCGCGGCTTTCACGGCCTCACGGCCTCACGGCCTCACGGCTTGCGCGGCTTCCTCAAGGTTCCCTGCTTGCGCGGCTTCCTCAAGGTTCCCGGCTTGCGCGGCTTCCTCAAGGTTCCCGGCTTGCGCGGCTTCCTCAAGGTTCCCGGCTTTCCCGGCTTTCCCGGCTTTCCCGGCTTTCCCGGCTTTCCCGGCTTTCCCGGCTTTCCCGGCTCTCAGCCTACGCTTTGGGCTTCGCGTTCGCCCCGCCCCGCGCCTGCAGCCCAGGCGAATTTCAACCCACCGCTAAAAAAAAGGCACGCGAATCCGCGTGCCTTTTCTCATCCCAAGGGGCGATTCCCGAAGAAACCGCCCGAAGCAGAAAATTTACATCTTGACCACGTCGAGCAGCGTCTTCTTGCCCTTCTTGTAGTCGTACAGCGAGATCACGCCGTGCTTCAGGTCGCCCTTCGAATCGAAGGTCGTCTGGCCAATCACACCCTTGTAGTCGGTGTTCGGCATCACGGCCAGGATCTTCGCCGGATCGGTCGAGTTGGCGCGCTTCATCGCGTCGGCGACGATATACACCGCGTCATACGTGAACGGCGCGTAGATCTGGATCGGCTGGCCGAAACGCTTCTTGTACTTCTCGCCGAACGCCGCGCCGCCTTCCATCTTCTCGAGCGCCATGCCGGCTTCCGAGCACACGACGTTGTCGGTCGCGTCGCCGGCCAGGTCGGCCAGCTTTTCGGTACAGACGCCGTCGCCGGCCAGTACCTTGGCGCGCAGGCCGAGTTGCTTCGCCTGCTTGGCGAACGGGCCGCCCGTCGCGTCCATGCCGCCGAACATCACGGCATCCGGGTTTTCGCCCTTGATCTTCGTCAGAATCGCGCGGAAGTCGACGGCCTTGTCGTTCGTCGCGTCATGCGAGATCACTTTCAGGCCGAGTGACTTCGCCGTCTTCTCGAACTCGTTGGCGAGACCCTGGCCATAAGCCGTCGAGTCGTCGACGATCGCGACGCTCTTGATCTTCAACTGCTTGGCCGCGTAGTTGGCGAGCGCCGGACCCTGTTGCGCATCGGTCGCGACGACGCGGTACGTCGTCTTGAAGCCTTGCTGCGTGTAGGTCGGGTTCGTGGCCGAAGGCGAGATCTGGACGATGCCTGCGTCGCTGTAGATCTTCGATGCCGGGATCGACGTGCCCGAGTTCAAGTGACCGATAACGGCGACGACCTTGTCGTCGACGAGCTTTTGCGCGACTTGCGTGGCGGTACGCGGGTCGGCTGCGTCGTCTTGCGGGTCGAGGACCAGCGTGACCTTCTGGCCGTTGATCGTCAGGCCCTTCGCGTTGATTTCTTCGACTGCGAGCCGCGCGCCGTTTTCGTTATCCTTGCCCAAGTGAGCAATGCCGCCGGTCAGCGGTGCAACGTGACCGATCTTGACGGTTTCGTCGGCTGCCGCGGTCGTTGCCAACGCAGCGAACATCATTGCTGCAGCGCTGATCGGCAACAATTTTTGAAGCTTGGTGTTCATGTAAGTCTCCAGTTTCGGTCCCAAAAACAACGTAATCGCCCTGTGCCCCGTCTTTCATCACGATCGCTCAGTCCCGTGGACGACCACGCCGGATGCATCGTCATGCACTTGGCAAAGTCCTTCCGGCCGGCCGTTTTTGGCAGCCGCCATCCGCACTGCGCGCAAGTGTAGGGTTGTCAAATTAATTTGGGGAAGTTTTTTAAGATAGTGGTGACACTACTGATTAAAGTCTTGTTGAGAAGCGCTGAGGAATGTGCTGGAGTCCGCGCAAAGCCCCTGTACATGCGGGTTTCCGAGCATCGGGAGCGAGTCGGCGATGGTTTTGGCGGCGAGTCGATTCAAGTTTTACGATTGCGCGCCGTTAATCGCCGGACGCGTTTTTTATAACCTTGTTTTTAAAAGCTTATTTGTAGAAGCGACGCTCTAATTCAGAAGTGTCGTCAAGCATCGTGCCCGGTCGGGTTCCCGAGCGTTTCCGGCGCGACGGAAAGGTGTCCGAAAGCACCCGGGAGCCGCGCCGGCATTGGGCGCTGAATGGTGGCACACTCCCTCGCCTGACCTCTTTCACGCACTATAAGGAGCAACGACGTGACGACGACCGTGACTTCCCGCTGGATCGACATTCCCGCCGGCACCGACAGCTTTCAGGGCTATCTGGCGCTGCCGAAGACGGGCACAGGCCCTGCCGTCATCATCCTGCAGGAGATTTTCGGCGTGAACGCGCACATTCGCAGCGTCGCCGACCAGTACGCCGCCGATGGCTACGTCGCGCTCGCACCTGATGTTTTCTGGCGCACGCAACCGCGTGTCGAGCTCGGCTACGAAGGCGCCGACCGGCAGAAAGCGATGGAATTGCTGCAAAAGACCGGCGTCGAGCAGGCCGTCGCCGACGTCGGTGCCGCTGCGCAAGCATTACGCGCGCTCCCTGAAGTGAGCGGCAAGGTTGCGGCGATCGGCTATTGCTTCGGCGGACGCCTCGCGTATCTGGCGGCGGCGCAGGGCGCGATCGACGTCGGCGTGGCGTACTACGGCGGCGGCATCCAGACGCAGCTCGACAAGGCCGACAGCATCAAGGTGCCAATGCAGTTCCACTACGGCGAACTCGACGCGCACATTCCGCCGTCGGCGGTTGGCGAAGTGCGCGAGCGCTTCACGGGCCGCAACGATGCTGAAGTCCACGTCTATCCGAATGCCGATCACGGCTTCAATTGCGGCGATCGCGCGTCGTACAACGCGCAGGCATCGGCGCTCGCGCACGGACGCACGCTCGTGTTCCTCGGCGAACATCTCAAACAAGCGCGGCCTGGCGTCGCGTGAAGAGGTAATGCGCGACGCCCCACTCCGTGCCGCCCGCGTAGCCGAATAGTTCCGCCACCGCCATATAGAACATGCGCCAGCGCTGGAACCAGCGCGCGGCGTCGGCGGGGCAGTAGGTGTCGGCGAATAGAGGCATCAGGCGCGGGCGTGCTGCGTCGAGATTACTCAGCCAGTCGTTCGCGGTCCGCTCGTAGTGCATGCCGCTGACCCACCACTGGCGCTGGATCGCCACATCGTCCTGAAAATAAAGCAGCAGCGACTCCGACGGCATCGTCCCGCCGGTGAAGAAGTACTTCGACATCCAGTCGCGGCCGTCCTTCACTTCGAAGTGATACGCCAACGTGCGATGCGCGAACACATGCACGAAGAGTTTGGCGTCGACGCGCATCCAGCCGGCGATTTTCCGCATCAAAAGCCGGTAGTTCTTCATGTGCTCGAACATCTCGATCGACAGCACGCGATCGAATCCGCCGACACCGAGCGTCCCACCGAACTCGAAATCGACGATATCGCCCGTCACCACGCGGAGGTTCGACAGCTCGCGCTCGACCGCGCGCGCCTCGATGAACTCACGCTGCCCGCGCGAATTCGATAACCCTACGATCTCCGAGCCCGGGTAGCGCGCCGCCAGCCACAGCGCGAGCGATCCCCAGCCGCAGCCGAGATCGAGGATGCGCTGGCCGTCGGCGAGTTCGGCGCGCGCGGCATATTCTTCGAACATCGCGCGCTCGGCTTCGGCGAGCGTCTCGCTGCCCTCTCGATACAAACAGCACGAATACTTCAGATGCGGCCCTAGATGCGCGTGAAAAAACGTCGCCGGGAGCTCGTAATGCTGCGCGTTCGCGGCATGCGTTTCGATCGCGATCGGGCTCGCGCGCAGTTCGTCGACGAGGCGATTCAGGCGCAGCGAGCGCGCTTCGCCGTCGCCGGCGGATTCGTCGGCGAGACGTGTTTTCAGCAACTGGCGCATCGCGAAGCGCACGAGGGCATCGGGGATGCGGCCGCGCTCGCACCAGTCGATCAGCCAGCCATCCGGCGCGGCGCGTCGGGGAAAGGTCAAGTCGCTCATGGTCTCGTCAGGTTCGATGGCGCGGCGGCCACGGGATCAGCGCGCTCGTCGTGCGCATGTAGTCGGCGTAGCCCGCGCGCTTTTTCGCCGATTCGGCTTCGACCATCGGCACGCCGGAGACGCGCATCAGGAGCCACGCCATCAGGACTGGCGGCAGGAGCATCGCCCAGAACCATGCTCCCGCGCCGCCCGGGCCTGAACCAACCGCGAGCGGGATGTACGCGACCCAGTGCACGCATTCGAAGAAGTAGTTCGGATGCCGCGAATAGCGCCAGAGGCCCGCGCGGCAGACCTGTCCGTGGTTCGCCGGGTCGGCTTTGAAGTCGCGCAACTGGCGGTCGGCGAGCGCTTCGCCTGCGATCGATGTTGCCCAGATTAGCGTCGCCAGCGCGACCCACGCGGGGGCTGGCGGCGTCGCGCGGTACGCGGGGATCAGGAAGGCGATGGAAAGCAGCATCGAAATCACGACTTGCAGCAGGAAAAACAGAAGCATGTTGCGGTTCGCCACTTCGGCCCACTCGTCGCGCAGTTTTCGGTAGCGCGGGTCTTCGTCGCGGCCTGAATTGCGCCGCCAGAGATGCACGCCGAGCCGCGCGCCCCACACTATCCCGCCGATGCCTACTATCAGGCGTGTGTGTGCGTCGCCGTTCGCCAGCGTGGCGTAGAGCACAGCGACGCCGCCGAGCGAGAACGCCCAGACCGGGTCGATCATGCCGGCGTTGCGCGAGCGGAGTTGCCAGGCCCAGACGGCGGTGAACACCGCGAGGAGCGCGGCGAGTGCAATGGCGGCGACAGTGAGGGGCGGCATTGGGGCTCGGTGCAGTTGATGCTGTGCTGTGAATACGCGTGTTGGGGCACGGTGGATGCGGTGTTGTGTGCAGATGGCGTGCCTGGGGATGGCTCGCGCGCGAGCGTTGGGGCACGACTACGCGATAGTGGCCGCGCTTATGGCTGACGATGTCAGCGGCTCGCCCTGCGAGGCACGAGCGCGCTACGCGTTTGATTCGGACCCGATGTGGAACTTCGCGGAGAAAGGATTGTTCGCATCGCACGCGATCGGTGGCATGCGGGGCTCGGCTCGGGCGGATCGAAGTATCGGTACGCGGCGTCTGCGGGGAAACGGCCGAGGCGTCCGAACCGGCGCCGCGTTGAGCGCGGCGCCTGGACGCAGCGATGAGACAACTCGAATCGCGAATCGCGACGTGACGCACCGACGATCAAAGCATCCCTGCGCGGTGCGTGGCG
>NZ_FCOL02000081.1 GCF_001544515.1 Caballeronia terrestris | reverse complement strand
GATCTGGCGAGGTTTGCGAAGACTCATCGATATTCAACTCGGCTTTGAACTCGCCAAAAATTGTGGGTAATCGAAAGGCTGATGGACCGCATACAGTCGAACTCGGGCGTGTCATGCAAAATGCATAACCCGACCCTGAGCCGCCCTTCAAGTCTCTCGGCAGCGGAAGGTCGCGAACCGCGATCGTCCATGCGGCAGGAGCGCGGGCGGCAATCCGAGCCTCACCTTCGGGATCACGGGTTCCGACAACATGCCAATCCGCTATTGCCTGCCTAAGAAGGTGCGCGGTTGCGCGGGTGTGGAAGCGAGGCCGGTCATGAGGTCGCATCGAGCTGCCCTAGCAGAACCAAGTAGACGTTCGTCAATTTCTCCTTGTCCGCGTGACAACCGAATAGGCGTGGCAATTTCAATTGGTCGCTGCCAGAATGGGGAAAGGTGATTCGTTCAATCGACTCATGACAACACGCCTCTTCCGCGAAGTCGTAGCCTCGGTCGGATTTTCACGACAGCGCTGGCGTGAGGCCGTCCGAACCGGGAATCGGGCGCTTCAGGCTGCCCTGCGTGATGTCCCTCACGCTGGCGGGCCCGGTACCGAAACTCGCCAACATTGTCGCAGAACGCAACGGTACGTTCGCTGCCTCGCGCAGGCGACGAAGGGCCATCCGCGCTTTGCCGCCGCCTTGCGCGGCGACGCCATCGAACTTATGTGCTCGGGCGCGAGACACCACGATATCGGCAAGATCGGGATACCCGCGAGTATTCTGCTGAAACCGGGAAAGCTGACACCCGCCGAGTACGAAATAGTCAAATTGCATACCTCGATCGGTCGCGATATTGTTAATAGCGCGCGGCAGCTCCACGACGGGCCCAACGAGTTCCTGGACTATGTCTGGGAGATCGCTTACTGCCATCATGAGAAATGGGATGGAAGCGGCTATCCACAGGGGCTGTCAGGCGATAACATTCCCGTTTCGGCCCGTCTGACGGCCTTGGCCGATGTCTACGATGCTTTACTCAGCCGTCGAATCTACAAAGACGCTTACAGTCATCAGGAAGCCATCCGGCTGATCGCGGAGGGCCGTGCGGGCCACTTCGATCCAGACCTTACCGATATTTTCCTCTCCGTTGCCCATGATTTTTTTGCGATCGCGCTCATTGGTAACGTCGACCGGCGAGCAGTCTGATCCTCCGATCGGTGTCCGACGCAGACGTCGCTTCGTAGGTCCCGACTGGCGCGAAAGGGATACGTCACTGTCTGACAGCCGAAGTTCCGTGAACGACGGCCTATGGACAAGTTGGACGGCAGGATCCGCATCCGGTCCGCTATTCCTGATCTGTCGACCATGTGACGGCACATCACGCCACTGCGCGCGACAATCGCTCACTACTGCGCGCCAAGCGATTGGTGACGATTTGGGAAATGATCCCGGAGGACAGAAGATGGCCCGGTTGCTGAAACTGCAGTTCGCGCCCTGCGCAACCACGCCCGAACTTCGGCACCCGACCCGTAGCGGACCGTCGAGCCGTCATCCGTGTAAGGTCGGCAATGGGATGCACAGTGGCCAATAGCCCTTCTGCCCACTCGGCAACGCGGGCATATCAGGTGCACACGGATTGCGCGGGCCGGAGGACGGGATTCTGCCAAGGCCGCGCGTCGTGCTGAGGGACGCGTCGTTGCGCGCAGCGACTTCGACTGTTCCTGGGGCGCAACTGCGAAGTTGAGCCATCAGTTTGCCAGCTGCCATTGCAAGATGGGATGCTGATAGCCTAAAGGAATCACCCACGCTCCGCCTTCACCAAAGTTCCAAGTCGGCCCAAAGCTAGCTTTCACGCTCATTTGCGCAGTCGACAATCCATTCTGGCTCGGCACTTGAGTACCACTTCCCACGCCGACAGACTCTCCGGTCGCCTGCCTATCCCAATAGACGTCGGTGGCAATATGGCCGGAGTTCTCTCTCGCTATTCCTCCCCGGTATGTTGGCAGAAACACCTGATCCACCTTTGCTGTTGCTAAAGACTCTTCGATTGTCCCGCCGTTGAAATCGACCAACCCGCCATTGCCTGTTGCGCTAGAGTAGCCCGTTGCGTACGATTGTCGAATCAACCCAGAGTTTCCGCCGATGAGCCCACCGGAGTAACCATGCGACCCTCCTCCCACTGCGCCACTGGCATACGATTGCGTGATCGTCCCAATATTCTCCCCGACCAGTCCGCCCAACCACCCCTGAGAACCGACATCGACACTGCTTCCCGACCTCGAGATAACGCCGGTGTTCACGCCGACAAGCCCGCCTGCATCATTCCCGATGATCCCATAAACCAAAACTGTACCGCTGGTGAACACATACGTGATCAATCCGGCTGAGCGGCCAGCCAAGACTCCCAAGGGCCCGGATATCGCATTCGCGCTCGCGTCTGCTAACACTAGGTTGCGAATCACCCCCGACTTGGCGATCGTTGCAAAAAGTCCGAGCGGGGAATCAGCACCTTCTGCCTGTTGACTGTCTAAAACTCTTACGTTTCGTATCAGGTGTCCGAAGCCATCGAATTGCCCTGCGAACCCTGTTTCGCTTCGAAGCCCAATCGGCTCGAACGGTGTACTTGGGCTACTTGCGTCCAAATCTCTGCCAAGCGCATAAATGCCCGATAGGTTTAGCGACACTTTGGTCAGATCCTCCATGGAGTTCACAAGCTGGTAGGCGGTCACCTGAGTTTTGAGGCCGCTGTAGGGCGCGGCGAGCCACGTCGCATTGCTTCTAATATTGTCCGGCGCGTAGGTGCCATTCATGTCATAGAGAGCGGATACTACGCCTGTGCTTTTCGACCAATCAATCGTCCCGCGACTAGTGATGCTGCCGCCGTTGTCGATGCCGCTCGCATCGGCGCGCAGTGTCAGATGGCCCGCGCCCTTGTTTGAAATCGTCGTGATTGACCCCAGTGTCACCGAGTAGTTCGCGTTCAGAGTGAGCGACGCATCGCCTCGCCAGCGCAACGTCGATAGCATCTTGATGTCGCCGCTTGAGCCATTGGCACCGGTCGCGTCAACGGTCACCGACGTGCCGCGCGTAAGATTTTTTGAGAGCGTCTTGGCGTTATGCGGACCGGCGTTGAACTCGGGCGTTCTCACATTCCACTGTGCCGCTCTCACCCTAGCGTCATCCAGATGCAGCGCGTTCGCATTTGTATCAACCGTGCCGCCGCTTCCGTCCGCGTTCGTGGCGACAACAAGATCATGTTGGTGCGCTGTGCCGCGCTCGGCGACCAGCCATACATGGCCGTCGCGGGTGGCGGTGCCGGTTGCATGCAGTTCGCCTTGCTTGCCTGCGAGCGCAAACACGTTGCCATCCGCCGCTTCGAGGTGGATCTGCACGGCGCGAATCGTACCGTTGTTGACGACGTCGCCGCGCGTTCCTGCCTGCACGAACACCTGCGGGCCACTCGCCGAATCCTTCAACAAGACCTGTCCGCCGGTGGCCAGTTCTGCGGTTCCATTCAGAGCGAGGATCGAACCGTCGTTCTCGGTCAGCTTTCGCGAGATGAGGAACACATCGCCGCCGCTCGAACTGATCTTTCCGAGGTTCACCACTGCGCCGTCGCCGGAGCCGTTGAGCGTCAGCAACCCGCCGCTCATGAACGCGTCGTTGCCCACATCAAGCGTCGACGCGACAAAACGGCCGCCGATGGTAACGACGCCACTCGCACCGATGAGCACGCCTTGCGGGTTTATCAGGTAGAAGCTGCCCGTCGCGCTGAGCCTGCCGTCGATCACCGAGCGAGCCGTACCCGTCACGCGGCTCAGCGTCGCACCGGTACCATTGTTTACGCTCACGCTGTTTCCATTGCCGATCGAGAAGGAGCGCCAATCAATGACCGCGCGCGGAGTGCTCTGCGTGATGTTGAGCCCGGTGCCGTTTGAGGAAATAGTGCCCGCGCCGGCGACGAACCGCTCCCCGTTTGGCATCGGCCCGGCCGCAAGCGCACTTGCACCATGTACGCTCAAGGCCAACAGAATGGCGCAAAGAACCCGGAAGCGAAGCGTGTCACGACTATCGATGACAACAGCCGCCGGCTTGTGCATCGGCACCGCAAGGTGCTCAAGCGTGTGCATAGCTCCTCCTGCAACAGATACGCGTCGATCTTCATCGACGGCATCAACCCATCATATGCGCAATTCGCAGCGCCGATCCGCTAAATAGCACGGAGACACACCCGACCCTCCACGACGAGTTCTGCAATCTGCTTTGACGAACAATCATCCGGTGGATAATCTGCCTCCACCTACGGCAGGATGCTCTCTCCGCCGTCAATAACTCACCTAGAGCGACGCGCAGTCCGCACACTGCGCGGGACGCGACGTGCTCGACCGCATCGGCGACAAATGGAGCATGCTCATGATCGTGAAGCTCGCGACGCAATCGCAGCGCTTCAGCGAGCTTTTGTGGGCGCTTCAGGTGTCTTGCCTTTCCTTAGCCCGGGTGAAGGCCGGTCGTACGGATACTGTTATTACGTCCCCGGCGGCGAGTCCACCGCTTGTGGGCCGTATCTATCACAGTGGCGACGCTCCACAGTAATAGCCTCTGCCAGTCGAAGCAGGAGCTGTGCGACGTGGTCCCTCGTTAGCAATGGGGTACGCGGACCATCGACCATACGGCCACATACGGCACGGCGGCAATCAAAGCCTCGTTATCGTCCCCGGTGAACAGCTGATAACGCAGGTAGATCCCGGGCATCCGGTTCACGTCATCACAAGGTAGAAACGGACATTGCAACTGGTACCGTAAAGTGGATCAACGATGCGAAGGGTTTCGGGTTCTTTTGTAGCGGTGAACGCGCGTCTTGTACGCGAACGCTGGAATGGGCGGCGATATCGCATGGCCGAGAAATCCTTGCATAAATGTCGCGGTTGACTGCTACCGTACAGACGTATCTCTCCGGATGTGACATTTTGGTGCTGTGCCGTTCGCGGTACCTGCAATATCTCGGGAGGCTTTTCGCAGTCCGCATTGGAGGCAATCGGCCCTCTGCCTTCCTCGTGATGAGGATGTGGGGATGGGACATTGCAACCGTAAAGGATATCGCTGGATCACTTCGACTGCTTATCATGACCGACCAGCCAATCGGTCATGTAGTTTTCTAAATGGCAATGCGTGAATGCGGTGGACCCGAATGCGAAATGAGATCCGTGGGCGAGCCATAGCGGCCCGTATCTGAGTAGGGTCCGGGACTGCCTTGAAAGGCCCTCGAACACATTCTTATAACGTTGGACCGGTGACGTATAACACGACACGGCTTTGCGGACAGAGTGAGTAATGCGCGAAGGCCGCTGCTCCAGCGTGCCCATTCACGCTTCCTCAGGGACAACGTTGGCTGCCGTGAGTCGCGGTATCTGCGACTGCGCGGCGCAAGTTTTCCAGAGTGTGACACCAGCCAACACAGTGAGACCACCATGTACAGACGCATCCTCGCCGCCATCGACGGCAGCGAAACCTCCATCCGCGCACTTGACGAAGCCTTGCGACTCGCCCGTGAAAATCACGCCGAACTCAGGCCGCTGTATACCGTCGATGCGCCGTTGATGGCCTACGAGGCCCCTGGCTACGACCCATCGATCCTGCGCGATGCCATGCTGAGCGAAGGCACGCGCGTCACCAACGACGCGCTCGGCAGGATGCATCGCGACAACGTGCGCGGCGTGGCGCAAGTGGCCGAAGCCGATCTGTATGGCGACGGCATCGCGCAACGCATTCTGCTGGTGGCGACCGAGATGAATGCCGATCTCGTTGTGATGGGCACTCATGGGCGGCGTGGATTTCAACGGCTGGTGCTCGGCAGCGTTGCGGAGCGGTTTGTGCGTATGGCGTGCTGTCCCGTGCTCCTGATCCCGGCCGAACACGCCGCTGCCGGCTCAAGCCCGGGCCAGGATGCCGCGGCCCCGGTCGCCGAACCGGTCTGATGAGGTCCGATCCGCGGCAGGCGGCTGCGGCACCTGCCCGGTTACGTCTTGAGCATGGCGTCATCCACCGCTTTCCAGGATCGAAGGAGTCGTCAATGAGCTACAAAAGCATCGCCGTTCATCTGGACACCAGCAAGCGGGCCCACGCGCGCCTTGAGATCGCCCTGCGCCTCGCCCGCGACTTCGAAGCGGAGCTTACCGGCGTTTTCGCGATCTTCATGCCCGTCCCGCAGCCGATGTGCGTGATGGCGGGATCAGCCGACTATTATGCGGCCCACGAAGAGACGCGTGCCCGGCACGCTGGCGCGATCGAACGCCTGTTCAGGGCTGAAGCCGTTCGCGCCGAAGTGCCGGGCCGATGGGTCGAGGCCCGCGAGCATGACGAGCCGTCGGTGTCGCGCTATGGGCGCTGCGCGGACCTGGTGATCGCAGGCCAGGACGACCCCAGCGATCCTGAATCGTTCATCGCCGATCACTTCATCGAGGACCTCGTCATGGAGAGCGGGCGGCCGGTGCTGCTCGTCCCGTACGCCGGCGAGTTCCCGACGATCGGCACGCGCGTCATGCTTGCGTGGGACGGCAGCCGCGAGGCAACGCGAGCCGTTCACGATGCGTTGCCTTTCCTCCAACGCGCGCGGCAGGTCACCGTGGTGACCGTGAACGAACTCTCGACCCGGTCGCTCGCGAGCCAGATCCCCGGTGCGGAAATCGCCTTGACGATCGGCCGTCACGACGTAAAGGTCGAGGTGAACGCGATCGAAGGCGCACACGATGCCTCGATCGGGGACGTATTGCTGTCGCGGGCTAGCAACCTCGGTGCCGATCTTCTCGTCATGGGCGCTTATGGGCATGCGCGCTGGCGGGAACTCGTCCTTGGCGGAGCGACCCGCACGCTGCTCAAGTCGTCCACGCTTCCCCTGCTTCTCTCTCACTGAAAGGTCGCTCGAACCAGGAACCGCCCACGCATCGCCCACTTTGTGGAACGGAGACGCCGCTGAATGTGCAGGAGCTCATCATGTCTTTCGCCACTGAGACCGGGACTGTTGTCGCCGGTCACCTTCGACGTCGCGTCATAGTTCCGCCGACGGCATGCCAACACTAAAACCGGCAAGTTCGCCGGGCTGCGGCGATTGCCGCGCCCGGCCGGTGTGCCTCGCGCGGGACCTCGGTCCTCGGGAACTGGCGCGCCTCGACGCGATTATTCAGGCTAGACGCACGGTAAAGCGTGGCGAATCGCTCTACCGTGCGAACGATCCGTTCGACAACATCTATGCGGTCCACGTGGGATCCTTCAAAACGCTCATTGCGCACGGTGACGGCGTGGAGCAGGTCACCGGCTTCCATCTTTCGGGCGAACCGCTCGGACTTGACGGCATCTGTACGGAGCGACACAACTGCACGGCGATCGCACTCGAGGACAGCACTGTGTGCATCATTCCGTTTCCGCTGCTCGAATCGCTATGCCGCGAAGTCAGCGCGATGCAGCATCAGGTCCATCGTATGATGAGCGGCGAGATAGTGCGCGGATCGCGTCTCATGATGGTGCTCGCCGCGATGTCCGCGGAGCGGCGCCTCGCGGTGTTTCTCGTCAACCTGTCCGAACGGCTGAAGGTGCGCGGGTATTCGCCCGCCGAGTTGAGCCTGCGCATGAGCCGCGAGGAAATGGGCAGCCTGCTCGGGATGAAGCTCGAAACCGTGAGCCGCATGTTCTCGAAGTTTCAGCAGCAGCGGCTGATCAACGTTCAAGGCAAGCAGGTCCAGATCCTCGATTTCGGCGGCCTCTCGCGAATCGAGCGCGGCTGCACTAGCCTGCCAATAGCGGCCGCAACAGGGTGATTCTCGTCCAGAGGAACACAAGTGCCAGGCCACGCCCGGTGGGTTTACCACGAGGCGGGAGTCAGTTTCGCATGCGTGACCTCGACGCTCTCCGTAAGTGTCGCGGCACGACCTCGCGCGACCCTCGCGCGACGCTTACCTCGATTGACAAGGTTCATCGCGAGAACTGAGCGAAGCCCATTTTTTCTTAAACCATTCGAACATGGGAACTCTCCGCCTGACTTCAATTCGACGGGACGGCTCTCGACTGTCCGAGGGTCGATGTAGGTGGGCGATGCTTCGTGGCCGGGGTTGCGGCAATCGGCAGACGAGGCTGGCGCGAGGTCATCCGCGCCGACGAGCAGGCGAACTTCCGCACTGGACCGAGATGGAATAGACACTATCAACAGGACCGCTGCTCGAATACGCCGCCGAATCCTCCGTGTGATTGGTGCGTCGGAAAAAAGCACCTGACTCAAGATACGGCACAAAACTTAGGATATTTGATTGGATCCTACGGATTGACGGTCGGAGCAAGCAAACCGCCATGGCCGCTTGAACGCGGCCTCGTCCGCCCCGGTCGCATTGTCGCACCGTGGCGCGCGGAAACTATACTTTGAAGGTGATCATCGCGCGCAGTGCGATTGTTCGATAAACTGAAACAGTCGCGAGCCCGGCTGGCGCATTATATGACGCGGTCTGCCGCCGCTCTTATCCGGCGCGATTCCGGCGAACCGAAGGGAGCCGCTATGCCTGACCATTCACTTCTCAATGAAAACCATCTGCTTTCAGTTTTGCCACAAACGGAAAGGGCCCGCCTAGCCCCGCATCTGGTTCCGATCGACATGACATTGGGGGACGTCGTGTACGAATCGGGTGACCGCCAGCACTTCGTCTATTTCCCTACGACATCCATCGTATCTTTGCTTTACGTGATGGAGGATGGAGCGTCCGCGGAGATCGCGATCGTCGGCAATGAGGGGCTCATCGGCATCGCGCTCTTCATGGGCGGCGAAACGACGCCGAGCCGTGCAATCGTGCAAAGCGCCGGAACGGCCTTCCAACTGGACGCACAGATTCTGAAGCAGGAATTCATCCGTGGCGGCCCCGTGCAAAGGCTGCTGTTGCGCTATACACAGGCCCTGATCACGCAAATGGCGCAGACCGCCGTTTGCAACAGGCACCATTCGATCGACCAGCAACTGTGCCGGTGGCTGCTGCTTAGCATGGACCGCCTGCCATCCAACGAACTGAAGATGACGCAGGAACTCATTGCGAACATGCTCGGCGTGCGACGTTCCGGTGTGACGGAGGCAGCACTAAAGCTTCAGGACGCCGGGCTGATTCGATATGGTCATGGACACATCCAGGTGCTCGACCGACCGGGGCTCGAAAAGCGCGTCTGTGAGTGTTATCGCGTCGTGAAGCGGGAGTTCGACCGGCTGCTGCCCGATCTAAAGGCCATATAAATCGGCTCTCTGGGCGGCGCCTCTCCGCCGCCGCCGGTAAAGCCCCTGTTGCTTACGTGCGGTCCGACAGCGCCTTGAGCTCGCGCATCGTCTGTTCAGCGCGCTTGCTGATCGCTGCCAACGCTTTCGTCTGCGACTCCTGTGCCATCGCGGCAAGCTCGCGCATGTTTTCGAACGCCGTCTGCAGCGACTGCTGGATGAACTCTCCCCGCTTTGCCATCGACTCCGTCGGGGTGTCGCCGCTCATGCGGCCCGCTGCCGCCTGGATCTCATGCGCGCTCGCATTAAGCATTTCCGTTTGCTTTCGAACCAGCGCCTGCATTCCTTCATACGCGAGCGTGTTGGCCTTCGCGAGAGCTTCGACGTCATTGCGCCGCGCTTCCAGCAACGACGTCATATCAACACCGGGAAATTTGAAGCTCTCCAGCATCTTGCTGAAATCAGTAATCTGGGTAAAAGGTGTTGCCATGCTGATTCTCCTTTCGACATGTTCCCCAACAACCAGTAGGGTGGCTACCGTTATCTCAGCGGTGTGCTGATAGTTCATTTGTCTCGCGAATTGCACTTGGAAGGACGGTGATAGCCACTTAGGCCGCTAAGGCATTGGCAAGGGCACGGTCTTTCGGGCCATCGCGCCCGTCCTCAGGTCTGGCGGTTTGCCTCGAGGTGGGCATAACCAACGCGTCCCCTTCGATCACCACCTTGTTGAGCACGCGACAGATGGTGGTCAGCGACACACGCCTCTTCTCGGGCAGCAATGCAACCACCGTCACGGTGGCGTGGACGGTATCGCCGGGCTTCACCGGCGCCTTAAAGCGAAGGGTCTGGCTCAGGTAGACGGTTCCCGGCCCGGGCAACCTGCCGGCGATGGCCGCTGAGATGACGCTCGCGGTCAACATGCCGTGCGCTATTCTGCCCTTGAACCGGGTGGTCTGCGCGAACTCCTCGTTGATGTGCATCGCGTTGTTATCGCCAGAGACCGCGGCGAACAGCACGACGTCTGCCTCGGTGATGGTCTTCGCAAACGTAGCGCTCATGCCCGGTTTCAAATCTTCGTAGTCGTAGCCGTTAAGCTCGTTCATAACTCCTCCGTGGGAGCGGTAGTCAGGCGCGAACCGACGCCTTTTATGACATGACTCGTGGGGCACTTCCCACCGATCAAGCGCCGACGACTCTCCTGCTGCGAGCCGGTTCTGGAGGCTTGTGACTGTCGCGCAGCGTCACGCCTCAGGCGATCTTTTTCAGGTCGAGGAGGTCCGCCGCTTGCAACGCGCCCTTTCGCTGTCCCCCAGCCCCTTTTTGGATGAAACCAAAAGGCTTCCCCAGCGGCAGCAGCACCCTGCCAAAGTAGGTGTTCAAGAAGACGGCGCCAGCGCAATACAAGCCCAGCAATGAAATGAGCAGCTCCGAATAGGCGGCCAGCAAGGAAAAGAACTCGCGGTGGATACCCAATATCGATAGTCCCAGCGACGGCAACAGAACATTGATCAGCACGAGGATGGCCGCAAATACCTTGTTCGCCTCGAACGCAGCAACCATGATGAATAGCGAAAAGATCGTGTAACCGAAGCAGGCGTAGGCAAGCTGCCTAGGATCAGCTTTGTCCCCGACCGCCCCGAACCAGCCCAGGCTGATCGCCCAGTGCATTCCGACTGCGACCCAGAATAGACCGTATGCTCCGAGCACAATGGCGCCAAAATAATTGTTCTTCTTGAAGTCGACGAACGATGCCCAGACCTGCGCCATTGACCCCAGAAACAATGCCCAAGGTATGAGATAGGTAACACCGGTGGTCCACCCCATTTTTTGCGACGCGGCCACGAACGTAACCATCGCTAGTCCGAAGACGCCGAGCGCGGTGGGGTCGGACATCAGAATTTTCGTCTCTGTGACGTTTTGCTGGGCTTGCATGTTCGATACTCCTGCAGTCGGTGCTGCCGACCTTTGGTGGGTGCAGTCTGACTCCGCTTCGCTTCAGAACATCGTTTCATCCAGGGCGAGGACCGAACCGGCGCCGCTGACGATAGCCTCTCGATAGACCTGCGCTTCCGGCAGCACGTGCTCGGCATAGAAGCGCGCCGTGATCTTCTTGGCCCGGTAGAAGTCGGCGTCCGGGCTTTCCAGCATCTTCATCGCTACCAAGGCAGCGCGAGCCATGAGCCAGCCTCCCGTAACGGTGCCGAACAGCTTGAGATAAGGCACAGCGCCAGCTGCCGCGCTTGCCGGGTCTTGGTCATATGTCGCGAGGAGCCAATCGGTTGACTTCTCCAGCGCCAGCGTGCCGCCCAACAGCGACCCCGCAATGACTTTGAGCTCGTTGTCTCCCGCCGCTTCGAGCGCGGCCAGGGTGTCGTTCATCTCGGCGAGCAGGAGCTTGACTGCAGCGCCTTGGTCGCGCGCTACCTTTCGCCCGATCAGGTCGTTGGCCTGGATGCCTGTTGTACCCTCGTAGATGGTGGTGATGCGCGCGTCGCGCATATGCTGGCATGCCCCGGTCTCCTCGATGAATCCGACGCCACCGTGTACCTGAATGCCGGTGGAGGTGATGTCGAGGGCGTTTTCGGTGCACCACCCCTTCACCACAGGTGTCAGGAGGTCCGTCATCGCCTGGTGCTTCGCGCGCTCAGACGCGTCCGGATGGGAATGCGCGGTGTCCATCTGCGCAGCCGTGAAGTAAGCGAGCGCCCGCATGGCCTCGATGCGCGCTTTCATGTTCATCAGCATGCGTCGGACATCGGGGTGCCGGATAATCGCCACGGGACCGCCACTTGTCGCGCCGATGGGCCGGCTTTGTACGCGCTCACGAGCGAAGCCCAGGGCCTGCTGGTAGGCGCGTTCGGAAATGGCCACGCCTTCCAGCCCGACGTTCAGACGCGCGTGATTCATCATCGTGAACATGCAAGCGAGGCCGCGATTGGCCTCACCCACCAGGTACCCAATCGCGCCTTCGTTCTCGCCGAAGGCCATGACCGCGGTCGGACTGCCGTGAATGCCCATCTTGTGCTCGATCGACGCGCAGACGAGATCGTTGCGCCGGCCCAGACTGCCGTCGGCATTCACCAGGAACTTGGGCACGACGAACAGCGAAATCCCCTTTGTTCCCTCGGGTGCATCCGGCAAGCGTGCAAGCACCATGTGGATGATGTTTTCCGCCATGTCGTGTTCGCCCCACGTGATGAAGATCTTCGTGCCTGTGATTCGGTAGTGGTCACCCTCGGGCTCCGCTTTCGTCCGCACCGCCGACAGATCCGAGCCTGCCTGCGACTCAGTGAGGTTCATCGTGCCTGTCCATTCTCCCGACACCATCTTCGGTAGATAGCGCTGCTTATCCCGATCGGAGCCGTGGTTTTCGAGCGCCGCCACGGCGCCCAGCGTCAGCATCTGACACAGGGAAAACGCCATGTTGGACGCCTTCCACATCTCCAGTACCGCGGTGGATATCAGCGAGGGCAGGCCCTGCCCGCCGAATTCCGGACTTGCCGGCATCGCATTCCAACCGCTTTCAACGAATTTGCCGTAGGCCGCCTGGAACCCGTCGGCGGTTGTGACCGCACCGTCCTTGCAAGTGCATCCCTGGCGGTCGCCTTGAGCGTTGATAGGGGCTAGCACTTCCGTTGCAAACTTCGCCGCCTCTTCCAGGATCGCCTCCACGAGGTCGGGCGTTGCTTCCTCGTTGCCGGGCAAAGCTGCAATCGCGGCAAGTCCTGCCAGCTCGTTCATCGCGAACAGCATGTCGCGTGTGGGTGCCACGTACGTTGTCATCTCTGTGTCCTTCGCAACGGGTCTGCGGGCTTCAGGCCAGCAAACCGGTGATTTCCGGTACTGCCTCAAACAGATCAGCCACCAGGCCGTAATCCGCCACCTGGAAGATCGGCGCGTCCGTGTCCTTGTTGATGGCCACGATCACCTTCGAATCCTTCATGCCGGCTAGATGCTGGATCGCGCCGGAAATACCCACGGCAATATAAAGCTCCGGCGCCACGATCTTTCCCGTCTGGCCCACCTGATAGTCGTTGGGCACGAAGCCGGCATCCACCGCCGCGCGCGAGGCGCCGAGCGCGGCGCCCAGCTTATCGGCCAGGGGATCGAGCAGCCTGTGGTAGTTCTCGCCATTGCCGAGACCCCGGCCGCCTGAAACGATGATTTTTGCGTCGCCGAGTTCAGGTCGCGCCGACTTCGTGAGTTCGCGCCCGATGAGCCTCGACAGGCCGAGATCGGCGCCGGCTGGCAGCGCTTCGACTATGCCACCTCCGCCCGCGCCGGCTGGCTCGAAACCCGTGCTACGGACCGTGATTACTTTCACCGCGTCGCGAGATCTGACGGTGGCCAGCGCATTGCCGGCGTAAATCGGCCGTATGAAGGTGTCGCCGGATTCCACTGCGACGATGTCAGAGATCTGTGCGACGTTGAGCAACGCCGCAACCCTTGGCAACAGGTTCTTGCCGAAGGTGGTGGCCGGAGCCAGGACGTGGCTATACCCTCCGGCGTGGGCGACAACCAGCGCGGCCACGTTCTCGGCGGACTGGTCGGCGTAGTGCGTGGCATCCGCTACCCGTACCCGAGCGACGCCGTCGATCATGGCCGCCGCCTGCGCGGCCGCAGCGCAGGCGTTGCCTGCCACCAGCACGTCGATGTCGCCGCCGATCTTCGTCGCAGCGCCGATGGTATTCAGTGTCGCGCTCTTGATCGACACATGGTCGTGCTCCGCAATAACCAGGATCGTCATTCAGATCACCTTCGCTTCGTTCTTGAGCCTGTCGATCAGCTGCTTGACGTCCGCCACGCGGACGCCGGCAGCACGTCTGGCTGGCTCGACTACGGTCAGGGTATCGAGCCGCGGGGTGACATCCACGTCGAGCGATTCAGGCGTGAGCGTCTGGAGCGGCTTTTTCTTCGCCTTCATGATGTTGGGCAACGTCACATAGCGGGGCTCGTTAAGCCGCAAATCGGTGGTGATGACGGCCGGGAGGGGAAGCTCCAGCGTTTCCAGTCCGCCATCGATCTCGCGCGTAACGGTGGCCACGTTGTCATCAACCACGACCTTGGAAGCAAAGGTTGCCTGAGGCCAACCCATCAGCGCCGCCAGCATCTGGCCTGTCTGATTGGCATCGTCATCGATTGCCTGCTTGCCGCAAAAGACGAGTTGCGGGTCCTCCTTGACGACTAGAGCCTTGAGGAGCTTGGCGACCGCCAGCGGTTGCAACTCGACATCGGTTTCGACCAGAATGGCTCGATCTGCGCCGATCGCCAGTGCGGTGCGCAGCGTCTCCTGGCACTTGGCCACGCCGCACGACACCACGACCACTTCCGATCCAATGCCGGCTTCCTTCAGCCGCACCGCCTCTTCGACCGCTATCTCGTCGAATGGATTCATCGACATCTTGACGTTTGCCAGGTCAACACCGCTCCCGTCAGGATTGACGCGGACCTTGACGTTGTAGTCAAGGACCCGCTTTACTGTAACGAGTATTTTCATGGTTCCCTCGCTGCTGAGGCGAGTTCAGGTTGCAAGAGCGCCTTCGCTTGCTCACGCAATATGAACTTCTGGATCTTGCCCGCCCCGGTTCGTGTCAGCGGCCCAAAGACGACGCTCTTCGGCACTTTGAAGCGCGCCATCCGCTCACGGCAGAAGTCGATGAGTTCTCTCTCGCTCGCCACACCGCCTTCCTTGAGTTCGACGAAGGCGCAGGCAACCTCACCCCATTTTTCGTCCGGGCGTGCCACGACCGCAGCGCCGATTACAGCAGCATGGCGATAGAGCACATCCTCCACTTCGAGCGAGGAAATGTTTTCACCGCCCGAAATGATCACGTCCTTCGAGCGGTCCTTGATCTTCACATAGCCATCAGGATCGACCACCGCCAGATCGCCGCTGTGGAACCACCCGCCCGAGAATTCCTTCTCTGTCGCATGGGGGTTCTTTAGATAACCCTTCATGATCAGGTTGCCACGGAACATAATTTCGCCCATCGTCTCGCCGTCGGAGGGCACGGGCTGCATGCTGATCGGATCCATCACGATCATGTCTTGCTGCAACGGTGCGCGTACGCCCTGGCGACCGTTGAGCGCCGCGCGCTGGTCCAGCGGCAGATCGTTCCAGCTCGCCTGCTTGGCGCATACTGCAGCCGGCCCGTAGGTCTCCGTCAGACCGTAGACGTGGGTAATGTCGAATCCGATACGCTCCATCCCTTCGATGACCGAGGCAGGAGGCGCAGCGCCGGCGATGCAACCCGAGACCCTGTGCTCGATACCAATGCGCATTTCATCGGGCGCGTTGATCAGCATGCTGTGCACGATCGGGGCGGCGCAGAAGTGCGTCACCTTGTGCGTCCTGATTGCGTCGAAAATTGACTTGGGCTCCACGCGCCGCAAACATACGTTAGTGCCGGCGTTGGCTGCCATGGTCCACGGAAAGCACCAGCCGTTGCAGTGAAACATGGGCAGCGTCCACAGATACACCGCGTGGTGCGACATGCCCAATGAAAGAATGTTAGACACTGCGTTGAGGTAAGCCCCCCGGTGGTGGTAGACCACCCCCTTCGGATTGCCCGTTGTGCCGGAGGTGTAGTTGAGCGCGATTGCGTCCCATTCGTCCGCAGGCAGCGACCACTCGAAGTCCGCGTCCCCTTCCATCAGGAACGCCTCGTAGTCCATTTCTCCGAGCAGCTTTCCGCCTTGAAATCCAGGGTCATCGATGTCGATGACGAGCGGCCGCTCTTCGAGCATCGGCAGAGCATGCTCCATGACTGACGAATACTCTCGATCGGTAATGACGGCCTTGGCTTCGCCATGCTGGAGCATGAAACCGATAGCTTCCGCATCGAGCCTCAGATTCAGCGTATTCAACACCGCGCCAATCATCGGCACCGCAAAGTGCGCCTCGTACATGGCCGGGACGTTTGGTGCCATCAGCGCCACCGTATCGCCTTTCCCGATACCGCGTTTGCTCAGGGCCGAAGCAAGGAGCCGGCAACGGTCGTAGCATTGCTTCCAGGTGATTTGCCAATCCCCATGGATCGTTGCAACGTGATTAGGGTATACGCACGCGGCGCGCTCGATAAAGCTAAGGGGGGACAGCGGAACATAGTTCGCGCCATTCTTGCCGAGGCCGAAGTCATACGGGTCGATGCGAGTCACGGCTGTCTCCATTGGATCGCGGTTGAGCCATCGGGATGTATTTCGGTCATAAGACCCGAAACGATCGACCTTCGTCTTCCGCAACACTGGTATTACTGGATCGGGCCGCCAGGCAGAGGGACGATCGCGATACTCCGCTTTTCGTCATGTGGGACTCACGGATGTGTGACTGGCCAGTTACCTCTTAAGGTGGGGTCGCGGGACACCCATACAGACTGTGCACCGAACTGGATCAGGAATCGGTACGGTGGCGTACCGGAATCGGCGCGGGAGTTCCTAGCGCATGAACTAATAATAGGCAGGTCGAAGGCTTGCTGGAATTTAGCGTGGAAGTCGGGGGACGCAGTGACGCTCGCGAGTGACACAAAGGAGATGATCCCCATCCTAGAGATTTAGGAGTGCATGTTGTCATTATCGATGGACTTCGGACCGCACTTTTAATCCGTGCATAACGTCGACATCCGGCGCATAGTCGACGGGTGTGGTCGCCTCATACAACTCCCTTTAGATCTCAGTTCGCCACCAAGTCATGTCTCAACTCAGCACTCAGCAGTACGGTCCGCGCGAGTCGATGGAATATGACGTCGTGATCGTTGGCGGTGGCCCGGCTGGACTGTCGGCGGCT
>NZ_FCOL02000080.1 GCF_001544515.1 Caballeronia terrestris | reverse complement strand
CCGACGCGCTACGCGCTCGAATCGTCCCAATTGCAGAGCGAGTACTACCGTTGCTGGCAAGGTCTGAAGAAGCATTTTAATCCGGCGCAGCGCTGAATCCGCACCAAGGAGATACCGTATGTCATTGATCAATGAATCGCACGACCCGAGTCTGAAGAGTTGGGTCGCGCAGGCAAACGAACCGGGAAGCGATTTCCCGATCCAAAATCTTCCATTCGCCGTGTTTCGCCGCAAGGGTAGCGACGAGGCGTTCCGCGGTGGCATAGCCATTGGCGACCAGATCGTCGATCTTGGGGCGGCCGCAGGCAGCGGCGTTTTCTCGGGTGAAGCGGCCTCCGGCGCAACTGCGTGCGGCGACGCAAGTCTGAACCGGCTGATGGCGATGGGACCCTCGATCTGGTCCGCACTGCGGCTCGCGCTATCTCGAGCATTGCGCACAGGCGCGCCCGAGGCTACGATCCTGGCTGGCACGCTGGCCCCGCAAGCGCAGGCGGAGTACACGGTTCCGGCACGCATCGGTGACTACACGGATTTTTACACCTCTGTGCATCACGCAACCAATATCGGCAAGCTGTTCCGCCCGGACAATCCCCTGATGCCAAACTACAAATGGGTCCCCATCGGCTATCACGGCCGTGCGTCCTCCATCGGCGTTTCGGGCCAGGCGTTCTCGCGTCCCATTGGCCAGACGCTCCCGCCAGGCGCGACGCAACCGGAGCTCGGTCCTTGCAAGCGGTTGGACTACGAACTGGAACTCGGAATCTTTGTTGGAACTGGCAATGAATCTGGGATGCAGGTGCCGATCACTGAGGCTGAATCGCATGTATTCGGCCTATGCCTGCTTAACGATTGGTCAGCCCGCGATATCCAAGCTTGGGAATACCAACCACTTGGTCCGTTCCTCTCCAAAAACTTCGCAACGACCATCTCGCCCTGGATCGTCACGATGGACGCGCTTGCGCCATATCGTGTCCCTTTCACGAGGCCGGAAAGCGATCCGCAGCCTCTGCCTTATCTGGATTCGACACAACAGCGCGAAGCGGGCGCGATCGACGTGCAGCTCGAAGTCTGCATTGAAACGGAAGCGATGCGTGCGGCCCGCACGCCAGGCGCACGTCTCAGCCTCACCAGTTACCGGCATGCCTATTGGACAATCGCGCAAATGGTTGCGCATCACACGGTGAATGGTTGCAACCTGCAGCCCGGGGACCTTTTGGGCACCGGTACGCTCTCCGGCCCCTCCCTGGATCAGGCCGGAGCCCTGATTGAACTCACCGCAGGCGGCAAGCAACTGGTGGACCTGCCCAACGGCGAACAGCGCACGTTTCTTGAAGATGGCGACGTCGTCATCATGCGCGGCTGGTGCCAAAAGGCCGGCGCTGCACGCATCGGATTTGGGGATTGCTACGCGAGAGTATTGCCGGCAATGTGCTAAATCCAGTGAGACGCTTCCAATGACGAAACTGTTGCGCATGACCCTTTAGGCAAGTCGTTGACATTACCGAAGATAAGTCGCGCGATCACCTCCGGGGGCCGATCTGCCTCGCGGATCCCACGACATGCTGGATTGATGATCGAAGCGATGAGCAGACACTGTGCATTAGCTATCGAAGCAAGGGCCGGACCTGCCATTTGCCTTTTACTTTGCTACTGTTGAAGATATCGGTCAAGACGACCTGCGCGGAGAATGGATGGAACTGCGACAGTTGCGTTATTTCATCAGTGTGATCGAGCACGGCAGCATGGGTAAAGCGGCACTCGAACTTGGCGTGGTCACATCCGCGCTGAGTCAGCAGATCAGTCGCCTCGAAAGCGAGTTGTCGACTCGACTGCTGCAACGCACTTCCAGCGGCGTGGTGCCGACCGACGCGGGACTCGCGTTCTGGAGGCAGGCGCAACTAGCATTGCGCCACGTCGACGACGCGGCGCTCGCCGCGCGGCAGGCGCGATTGTCGGGCCATGTCAGCGTGGGGCTGGCTCCGAGTACTACGGGTGTACTGGGGCTGCCATTCATGCGCGCGATGCGCGAGCGATATCCCGATGTGCGCCTGCGCATGGTAGAAAGCCTGTCCGGGTATCTGGCCTCAATGCTGGGTGCGCGGCAGATCGACCTCGCGATTCTTTTCCACGAGGAGCTAACGCAACGTTGGAGCGTGATGCCCTTGCTGGATGAGCGTCTCTTCGTGATCGGCGCTCGTAGTCTCACCGGAATGCCCGCGGGCGCCGAAGTGCGGATTTCGGCGCTCGGCGAGCTTCCCCTCATTTTGCCGAGCGGGTCTCACGGGTTGAGGGCCTTGCTATCCGCCTCTTTCAGAAGGGCGAAGTACGAGCCGCGCATCGCCGCCGAAGTGGATGGCCTCGCCATGCTGATGGACGCTGTGCGGGGCGGCTTGGGGGCGACCATCCAGCCGGGCGCGGCGCTCGCGCGGTCCGAGAACGCAGCACTTGCAAGCGTCCAGGTTGCGGATGCCGATGCTACAAGACCCAATTTGCTCGTCAGCGTGTCGGATGACGAATTGTCGCCAGCCGGGCTCGGAGCGCGCGTCGTACTTGCCGACGTGGCGCGCGCCCTCGTGAATGACGGCCGCTGGCCAGGAGCAAAACTCAGGTAAAACACGTATTCACGAAAGCTGAACACCTCTTGCCGGTTTGCTGATGGCGGCACACGGCGTCGCCCGCTACATTCGGTCTCACAAGGAGACAACGCAAATGGTCGACGTTCTGGTAATCGGAGGGGGCAATGCTGCGCTCTGCGCCGCCCTGATGGCGCGCGAAGCAGGCGCCTCGGTATTGCTTCTCGAATCGGCCCCCCGCGAATGGCGCGGTGGCAATTCCCAGCACACACGCAACCTGCGCTGCATGCACGATGCACCACAAGATGTGCTGATCGATGCGTATCCGGAGGAAGAATACTGGCAGGATTTGCTCAAAGTCACCGGCGGTATTACTAATGAACGTCTCGCGCGCCTGGTGATCCGTGAGTCGTCAACGTGCCGGCCATGGATGCAAAAGCATGGCGTGCGTTTCCAGCCGCCTCTTTCAGGGGCTCTGCACGTAGCCCGAACGAATGCCTTTTTTATGGGCGGCGGCAAGGCGCTGGTCAATGCGTATTATCGCAGCGCCCAATCCCTTGGCATACAGATCCGTTACGACTCCCCGGTGGACGCCATTGAATTGGAAGGCGATCGCTTTGTGGCGGCAAGGACCGGCTCCGAGCGTTTCGAGGCACGCGCCTGCGTGCTGGCCGCCGGAGGTTTTGAATCCAATCGCGAATGGTTGAGACAGGCCTGGGGGCAGAACGAGCGCGGCGAATGGCCCGCCGACAACTTCCTGATTCGTGGCACGCGCTTCAACACAGGCGTTCTACTTAAGTACATGATCGATGCGGGCGCCGATGCGATTGGCGACCCTTCGCAATCCCACTGCGTCGCCATCGACGCGCGCGCGCCACTGTACGACGGAGGTATCTGCACCCGGATCGACTGCGTCTCTCTCGGCGTGGTACTTAACCGCGATGCCAAACGTTTTTACGACGAGGGCGAGGACTTCTGGCCGAAGCGCTACGCAATATGGGGGCGATTGGTTGCGCAGCAGCCCGGCCAGATCGGCTACTCAATTATCGACGCCAAGGCGATCGGCCGGTTCATGCCGCCCGTCTTTCCTGGCGTGAAGGCCGACACACTGTCGGAACTGGCTCGAAAGCTGGAGCTACCCGAGTCAACGTTCGTGCAAACGATCACCGAGTACAACGCCGCCTGTCGGGTCGGCACATTCGACCACACGGCGCTCGACGATTGCCATACCGAATATTTGCTGCCTCCGAAGACTCACTGGGCCCGGCCGATCGACACGGCACCGTTTTACGGCTATGCGTTGAAGCCGGGCATTACGTTCACGTACCTCGGGCTCAAGGTCAATGAAAAGGCTCAGGTGCATTTCGGCGGCAAGCCAAGCGAAAACCTGTTCGTGGCAGGAGAAATGATGGCCGGCAACGTACTCGGCAAGGGTTATACCGCTGGCGTCGGCATGTCGATCGGCACCGCCTTTGGGCGCATCGCCGGCGCCGAGGCGGCGAAGGCCTTGAGCGAACAACTTGGAGTTCACCGTGCAGAAGCTTGAAGCACTTGCGCGCGAGGCGCAGGAACTTGCATCCCCTTCCGGGCCTGGCGGCAATCGCTCCGCGAACGGGCGACATTTCCAAACCATCCGCGTCCTTTCACTCACCGAAAACGAGACTGAGGTGGCGCGACAGATGCAGATATGCAATGCGTGCCGCTATTGTGAAGGATTTTGTGCGGTTTTTCCTGCCATGACCCGAAGGCTCGAGTTCGGAAAGGCCGACGTGAACTACCTGGCAAACCTGTGCCACAACTGCGGAGCGTGTTATCACGCATGCCAGTACGCGCCACCTCACGAGTTCGCGGTCAACGTCCCGGCGGCCATGGCGAAGGTCCGCGTCGAAACGTACGCTGAATACGCGTGGCCTTCTTTCATGGGCGCGCTTTACAAGCGAAACGGCCTGACTGTCTCGCTCGCGCTGGCAATCGGTCTTGCGCTTTCCCTGATGCTCGGGATCGCCTTGAGGGGGTCGCTCTTCAATGAGCGACTGGCTGGCGATTTCTACGCGATCTTCCCGCATAACCTGCTGGCCGCGATCTTTGGCGCAGTCTTCGGATTCGCGATTCTTGCCCTCGGAATCGGCGTGACGCGATTCTGGCGAGACGTGTCCTCGGGTGCTGCCTCAGCCCCCGCGATTGCCGAAGCGACAAAGAATGTACTGGGGCTCACGTACCTTGATGGAGGACATGGCGACGGGTGCAACGAGTCGGACGACCGGTTCACACTCGCGCGCCGTCGATTTCACCACTTCACGTTCTACGGCTTCATGCTGTGCTTCGCAGCGACCGTGGTAGCGACGTTTTACCACTACTTTCTTGGTCTGCATGCGCCTTATGCGTTGCTCAGCCTGCCCGTTGTGCTTGGCGTGTCCGGAGGCGTTGGGCTGCTGGTTGGGCCGGCCGGTCTGCTCTGGCTCAACCTGCGCCGCCACCCTAACCATGGCGATCCAAAGCAGCGGCCGATGGACCGGGGGTTCATTGCGTTGCTGCTGCTGAGCAGCGCGACGGGACTAGCGCTCCTGGCGTGGCGTGATACGGCTGCGATGGCGTGGCTTCTGGCGGTACACCTGGGGGTCGTGCTGGCACTTTTCTCAACGCTCCCGTACGGGAAATTCGCTCATGGCATTTATCGCTCAGCGGCATTGCTAAAGTCGGCTATCGAAAAGCGACAAGCCAATGGATTGCAGGTCGGCTCGGAATAGCTTGTTCGTGACCGTTTCGCTGCGCCCTTACGTAGCGCGACGGGCGCGGCGTGGGCCGACGAGTGCGCAGGGCACGACTGACGATGAAAACACCTGCCGTTGCGTGTTCTGAGATCGCCATTTTTTCCATACGCAATCAAAGGGTACCGTTCGACACGTTGAGCGGCCTGAACGCATTCGTGGACGCAAACGCGCTCGGCGAGATCGGCCAAACCGAAGGAAACAATTCGTCCCCAGTCCAGCAGTTCCCCGCGCAGTACGCAATTTCTATTGGTGAACGTAGATGCGGTATCACGGCGCTGTTTTTGAAGATCTTATGGCGATCGAGATTCACCGTTGGGAGTTCGGCGAACCGGACAGGATGGCAACCTTCACCCTTTTGGTCGATCCCCGAGTCTTGGGTCACGCAGAGAGAGATGACCAGCTGAATGGCAGTCGAAACAAGCACAAGCACACCCTAGCATTGCCGTGCCGCTTCAAGGCCTGACGTGCCACCAACGAAATAAGATACACAAGGAGACAAACATCGTGAACCCCTCAACCGCCGCCCTGGCCAACTCGGCCAATCCCCGCGCGTCAAAGATTGGTGCCGTTTTGCGCGTAACCAGTGGCAACTTTCTCGAGCAATTCGACTTCTTCCTGTTTGGCTTTTACGCGACCTACATTTCGAAAGTGTTTTTCCCGGCAAGCAGCGAGTTCGCATCGCTCATGTTGACGTTCGCAGTGTTCGGTGCCGGATTTTTGATGCGGCCATTAGGGGCGATCGTGCTTGGCGCATACATCGACGAGGTGGGCCGTCGAAAGGGTTTGATCGTTACGCTTTCGATCATGGCGAGCGGCACAATACTGATCGCATGCGTTCCAGGGTATGCGACGATCGGCATGCTCGCACCAGGACTCGTGCTGCTTGGACGGCTGCTTCAGGGATTCTCCGCGGGCGCCGAGCTCGGAGGCGTATCTGTGTATCTCGCAGAAATGGCGACACCGGGCCGCAAAGGCTTCTACACGAGTTGGCAATCGGCGAGCCAGCAGGTTGCTATTGTCGTTGCAGCGGCGCTCGGTTACGCGCTCAATAGCTGGATGACGGCGGATGAGATCGGCGCGTGGGGCTGGCGCATCCCCTTCTTTATCGGCTGTGCGATCATACCGTTCCTTTTCTTCCTGCGCCGCTCTTTGCAGGAAACCGACGAATTCAAGGCGCGGCGGCATCATCCGAAGGCCAGGGAAGTGTTCAAGACGATGCTGCAGAACTGGCGGACCGTGCTCACAGGCATGTTGCTTGTCGCGATGACCACCACGACCTTCTATCTGATTACCGTCTATACCCCGACGTTCGGCAGGACGGTTCTGAAACTGACTACGGCCGACAGCCTGGTCGTCACCCTTTGTGTTGGCATTTCCAACTTCGTCTGGCTGCCGATCGGCGGTGCGCTATCGGATCGCATCGGACGCCGGCCAATCCTGATCGCGATCACCGTGCTTGCTATCCTCACCTCTTACCCCGCTCTCTCATGGCTGGCTGCTCTTCCGAGCCTGGGCCGCATGCTGATTGTGCTTCTTTGGTTCTCGTTCTTCTTCGGTATGTACAACGGTGCGATGGTCGCCGCCTTGACCGAAGTGATGCCGGTAAATGTCCGGGTCGCGGGGTTTTCGCTCGCTTTCAGCCTCGCAACTGCGCTGTTCGGCGGATTTACCCCCGCGGTGTCGACCTACCTTATTCAGGCGACGGGTGACAAGGCTGCACCGGGTTACTGGATGAGCTTCGCCGCTGTGTGCGGGCTGGCCGCAACGCTCGCGCTCTACCGCCGCGGTGGCGCAGCGGAACGATCAGAGACTGCCATTTGACGGATGCAAAACGAGTCCCCCGGCTAGCCGCGCGCGATAATTGTCGTTTTATCGACATCGGCCTATCAGGTCATTCATAACCCGGAGAGCCAGAGACTGCAGTATGCGATGCAGGATCACCTGCAGCCGTTGGGCAGCAACGAGATCGAAGTGATCGACGAGGATCTGGGGCGCGCCGCGGCCGGAACGCAAACGCGCACCGGCATGGTGGCGGAGGTCTGTCTTGGGCGTAAGGATTCGGTTGCCGCCCGCGAAGTTTCGCGCTTTGCACGCAACAGCCGCGAGTGGCAACAGCTGGGTGATGTTGCCGCGTGGTTGACGCGGTGCTCGTCGATCAGGAAGCCGTGTAGGCTCCACGACAAAGCAACGACCGTTTGCTGCTCGGGCTAAAGGGAGCCTCAATGAGTACGAGCGGGATCTGCTGCGGCAGCGCCCGCTGGAAAGCGCGGCGAGAGAGGGCAAAACGTGGCGAACTCCTCGTCGCGGCGCCTGTAGGTTACTGCAAGACCGAAGACCGGCGCCTCGGGCGGGATCCGGATTCGCGCGGGCAGGATGGCCATTCGCTTAGTGTTTCGCCAGTTCGCGCAATTGTTTCGGTACGTCAGACGTTGCTGTGGTTTCTGGACAGGCGTCTCCGGCTTATGCGAATGTCCCTTCGTTCGCGAGTAATGGACCATTTACCTAAGTGACCATTTTGTGCCTGGACTGTGCCGTCTGCTCAACCGGCCAAGAAGAGAGACGCGGCGAAGGTGCCATACGCATTGATAATCTTCGAACATCAATGCTTCAGAAAATTGCACTTATCATGTCGCGCATTTGGCGTGAGTATCTGTACTCAAGATTCCCACCGAGATCGGAACAAAGTAAACCGCATCGGAGACAAGGCTTCGCACAGCGTGCGGCGCATCTCGAGCGCTAGCGATCGCCCCTCACGTCGCGCCCACGCTAGCGGCTCGACCGGTTCGAGCACTAGACAACTCGGCGCACATCAGAACTCGCATCCCCGACGCAACGTTTTGTAGCTGCCGATCGTCACGTCTGGCGCATTCGCCTAACGACTAATCCGAAAACCCGTTTCTTTATCATAGCAATGCCCTTCAGGAGACAACTTCATGCAGATCACCGGTATGTTGCACGGCGCGCGCCTGTTGCAATTCGTCGGATTCCCGGCGAGTGAAATCCTCGGCCCGAGCGCCAGCGAGGAGGAAATCAAGGCCTTGATCGATCGTCATCGTCAGGTTTTCATCAAGCCCGTCTTCAAGGGCGGCGTTGGCAAGAAGGGCAAGGCGGGCTTGTTGGGCCGCGCCACCGATCTCAAGACAGCGTTGGCCGAAAAAGAGCGGTTGTACTTTGCCGAGCATACCGTCGGCCACCTGAAAGCTAAGGCGAATGGCGTGACGTTCGAAGCCGGCGTTCCGGCCAAACATGAAGTCTATTTCTCGATTACCGACTCCACCCGCTTCCGGGCGCCGACGATGACGCTCTCGCACAAGGGCGGCATGGATATCGAGGAGGTCGATCCGAAGCACGTGGCGATGGTGCCTTTCGATGCGTTGACGGGCCTCAAGGCGTTCGTCGTGGCGAACGCGCTGAGCGAGATCGGCGCGCCGAAGGAGATCATTTCGCCGCTCGTGCAGCAGTTGCCGAAACTCTGGGAGCTCTTTCACGACTTCGGCATGACGACGCTGGAGCTCAATCCGATCCGGATGCGCGAGGACAGGAACGGACGGCTGACACCGGTCGCCTGCGACTTCAAGTGCGGCTTCGATCGCGACGATCCGCGCTGGACGCGCCTAGGACTCCCGCAACACCTGTTCGCCGCCGACTACTCCGACTTCGAGCAGGAGATCAATCAGTTGCGCACGCATCAGGGCCAAAGCGATGTGTACGTGATCAACGACAAGGGAACGATCCTCGCGCCGACGTTCGGCGGCGGCGCCAACTCGCTCGTGACCGAAATGCTCGGCGACGCCGCGATCATCTCGTCGGATTTCGGCGGCAATCCGCCGTACGCGAAGATGAAGGAAGTCGCCCGCATCTGCTTCAAACACTGGCTCAAGCAGTCGAACGTGCTTTTCATCATCGGCGGCAAGTCGAACAATACGGACATCTTCGAGACGCTGCGGGCGATGGCCGATGCCCTTCGCGAACACTTCAGCGAGCATGGACCGACGCCGCTCTACGTGGTGCTGGGCCGCGGAGGGCCGAACCTCGTGCGAGGCATGGCGGCGTTGAGAGACACCTGCGACTCGCTCGGCCTGCCTTACAGACTCTTCGGTTTCGATTCCGACATCAGTGAGGTCATCCAGTACGCGCGCAAGGCGGATGCGTGGATGCGCGAGGGTGGCCGGGCCGAAGTCGCAGCACGGATCGGCGCGACCGCGATGAAAACCGAAACGGCTCAGGCTTGAGGAGAGCGACATGTACAAACAACACAGCAACCCGTTCAAGTATTTCGTCGGCGTCAACTCGCTCGCGCAGATCGCCACCCGCGACGATCGCGTGTGCGTGCTCAACATCCTCGGCGGCGAATCGTCGGACGTAACGCCGGTCAGCCATGACTTCTCGGGCGGCAATATCGTCTTCGGCACTGCGCCGGGGAAGGGGGGACAAACGCTCTCCACGTCGATCGGCGATATCCCGGTCTACAACAACGTCCGCGAAGGGCTGGAGGCGGGGCACCGCTTCAATTGCGGCGTGGTGTATCTGCCGCCATCGGCCGCCCGCGACGGCGTTGCCGAACTGATCCGCGTGAATCCAGACCTGAAGAAGATTTTCATCATCACCGAGAAGATCTCCGTGCATGACGCCCGCGAAATCCGCGCGATGGGTCAGCAAGCGGGCATCGACATTTTCGGGGCGAACGGGCTGGGCGTCGCCGACTCGTGGAATCGCGTGAGGATCGGCGGGGCGCTTGGCGGCGACAATCCGGACGATTCGCTGCGCAAGGGATCGATTGCCATCTTTTCCAATTCGGGCGGCTTCAGCACGACGATCGCGCAGTACCTGCGCATGAGCGGCTGGGGTACGTCGACCGTCATTTCGAGCGGCAAGGACGTGTACATCCACTACGCCGCGCCGGAATTTGCGTTCGCCCTCGCCAACGATGCGCGCAGCAAGGCCGCCGTGCTTTATTGCGAACCGGGCGGCTATTACGAAGCCGATGCGACCTTCACTAAGCCGGTAGTCGCCTGCGTGGTGGGCCGGTGGAAGAGCCGGCTGACGCGTGCGGTAGGCCATGCGGGCGCGATGGCCGGCGGTTCCGATGACGCGCAAGCGAAGGAACGCTGGTTCATGGAGAAGTTCGGCGTCGACCGGCTCTTCAGCCCCGACGATCCATGCTGCTCGGTCAAGGGCGCGGTCGTCACGAACATCGCGCATATCCCGGCTGCGTTGACTGCCGTCATGCGCGCCAACGCGACGATGCCCGACTTCGAGCCCGAAGGCAGTCTCGCGCTCAAGCCGTGGTTCGGCTCCGATCAGCGCATCGAGCTTCCGTCCGGCCTGGCGATTCCCGTGGTCGGTGCGGTCGCGCCCTATGACGAGCAGGTTTTGCAGGTCAACGGCCAGGTCGGAGCGATTGCGCCGCGTCAGACGCTCAAGGACGCATCGGGCGCTTCGCAGATGGATGCGAAAACGCAGGTCAGCAGCCTGCATGGCGCCTCAATGCTAGACGCAGCGACGCATTCACTCGAAGCGAACGTCAGCCTTGCCCTACTTCACGAGTTCGGCGGCGAAAACGACGAGAAGCTCATCGACGTCGCGATCGCCGCGTTCATCAATCTGCACGGAAAGCCGGAACTCGCGGCGGCGCAAGCCGCTCGCGAGGCCGGAAATGCGCCCAACGCGATCCTGGCCGCTGCGGCTTCGATCATCGGGCCGAATCGCCAGCGAGCGGCTCGGGATGCTGCAAAATGGATGACCAATCGCTTCTCGGCAGCCGGCCTTACGAGCGCGCTCGATGAGAACTTCGACATCGCCCGGATCGACGCGAGCGGCAGTGAGCCGCTTTTCGCCGACTCAAGCGATCCGCGTGCTGAGGAGATGCTCGCGGGACTCGCCGAGCGTGGGGCCCATTCGGTCGTCGTCCGCTGGCTCACGTCACAGCCTGATCACCCGACGGCAGACGCGGTACTCGCCGCAATCACCACAACGCTTGCGTGGGGACCGCTGATGCGCAAGCGCATCTCGCGCGTTACGGCCGAGAGCCTGCCATGGTGGACCATGCTGTTCGGGACGCTGATCGGCGCATCGGCGGACGCCTCGCGACACCGTCCTGACGGCTTCTGCGGCTTTACCACGCAAGCTTTGATGAACAAACACAGCCTCACGGAAATTTGCTTTGCCGCACTGCTCAACCGGGAGCCCGGGCCCGACGATCTGTTCGCTTTCAAGACGCTCGTCGGTCTGCTGCTCACCAACGGTCCGGGAGCCATCTCGGCGCAGGGTGCGAAAGGCGCGGTATCGGCCGACGGTCCGGAAAGTCCAGAGCGCGTGCAGCTCAACAAGGCGCTGGTCGGCTTTCTCACGCATACCGGCTATACGCATGGCGGCAACGGCTATGAGGGCATCGCGTTCCTGATCGAAGCGTTCCGGGACAGTGGCCTCGACGATCCGTCTGACCCTGGACATGGCGTGGACCTGCGCTCGCTGGCCGAGCGCTCGGTCGAGCGGTATGCGAACTACAAGGCTCGGCAGAAGCATGCCGGCAGCCTCGAAATCGCGAAGCTGCCAGGCGTGAACCATCCCGTCTTCAAGGACAGGCCGGTCAACCACGACCCTCGCGAAGTGTTCATCGCGGACCTGTGCGAGAAGCGCGGCGAATACAACGTGTTCCATGCGTTCTATCGCGAACTTGTGCAGGCCTTGTTCGATGCAGGCGTGTCCCGCAACGTGTATTGCGTGAACGTCGATGCGGTGATCGCAGCGCTGCTGCTGAAGATGCTGTGGCAGCCGCTGCGACGTGGTGAACTGACCGAGACGGATCTGGAAACCGCCGCGTTTACGATCTTCCTTTATCCCCGCATGCTCGGCTGCGCGGCGGAAATCGACGATCACCTGAACCGGGGACGCAACATGGACACGCGCACGCCCGCTTCCCAGTGCCGCTTCGTAGCTTGAACGTCCACCGGCACTGATAACCAGCGGACATCAATCGTTCCAAAAACAGCACTTAACGTGCCGCGCCGTTCGGGCGAATATTCGACAAACAACAATCCGCCCGAACATCACAAAGTTCAAAATTTTCAGGAGACACCTCTATGCATTCCTCCTCAGGCACCCCGCCCCCCGGGCAGTCCAAGACGTCCGCCGTATTACGCGTGACGGCGGGCAACTTCTTGGAGCAGTTCGACTTCTTCTTGTTCGGCTTCTATGCAACGCAGATCGCCGCTGTTTTTTTCCCGGCAGCGAGCGAGTTCGCATCGCTGATGATGACCTTCGCCGTCTTCGGCGCAGGCTTCCTCATGCGGCCGCTCGGTGCGATCATCCTCGGTGCGTACATCGACGATGTCGGACGCCGCAAGGGCCTGATCGTCACGCTGTCGATCATGGCGAGCGGCACCATCCTGATCGCGTTCGTGCCCGGCTATGCGACGATCGGACTCTTCGCCCCGGCGCTGGTTCTCATCGGTCGTCTGCTGCAGGGCTTCTCGGCGGGCGCTGAACTCGGCGGGGTATCGGTGTATCTCGCCGAAATGGCGACGCCGGGCCGCAAGGGCTTCTTCACGAGTTGGCAGTCGGCAAGCCAGCAAGTGGCTATCGTCATCGCAGCCGCGCTCGGCTTCGCGCTCAATCAGTGGCTCGACACGGCGGCGATCGCCGCGTGGGGATGGCGCGTGCCGTTCTTCGTCGGCTGCATGATCGTGCCTTTCATTTTCATCCTGCGGCGCAATCTCCAGGAAACGGAGGAATTTAAACAGCGCCAGCATCGCCCGAGCATGAAAGAGGTCTTCGCTACACTCGTGCAGAACTGGAATGTCGTGATCGCTGGCGTGCTGCTGGTGGCGATGACCACCACAAGTTTTTATCTGATCACGGTGTATGCGCCGACCTTTGGCAAGACTGTCCTGCATCTGAGCACTGCCGACAGCCTGCTCGTCACGCTGTGCGTGGGTGTCTCCAATTTTATCTGGCTGCCGATCGGTGGTGCGCTGTCGGATAGAATCGGACGCCGTCCGCTCCTTCTTGCGATGACGATCCTGGCAATTGCGACCGCCTACCCGGCGCTGTCGCTACTGGCCCACGCACCAAGCTTCGTCAACATGCTGCTTGTGCTGCTCTGGCTCTCGTTCATGTACGGCATTTACAACGGCGCGATGGTCGTCGCGCTCACCGAGGTGATGCCAGTCGAGGTGCGCGTCGCCGGGTTCTCTCTCGCCTACAGCCTCGCGACGGCGGTCTTCGGAGGTTTTACGCCCGTCATCTCGACCGCGCTCATTCATATGACGGGTGACAAAGCCGCGCCAGGCTACTGGATGAGCTTCGCCGCGGTGTGCGGGCTCGGTGCAACACTCGCACTGTACCGGCGCCGTCGCGTTCCGCTGCATGCGGCTCCCTGAAGCATCGCACGCCTCCTCGAACATTAGACTGACATTCTATCGTCCCATGAAATCCTTTCTTCTGAAACTCTGCACCGCGGCGCTGCTCGGCACCTCCGCCGCTGCGGCGAATGTGCAGGCCGCAGATCTGCATGTGATGAGTTCAGGCGGCTTTACCGCCGCCTACAAGCTGCTCGGCCCGAAGTTCGCGGCGGCCACCGGCAATACGCTCGATACCGCGCTTGGCCCGTCGATGGGCAAGTCGCCGGAGGCCATTCCGAACCGGCTCCAGCGCGGCGAGCCTGCCGACGTGGTGATCATGGTCGGCTACGCCCTCGACGACCTGATCAAGCAGGGCAAGGTAATTCCCGATTCGCGCGTCGAACTCGCGGATTCGCGCATCGGCATGGTCGTGCGCGACGGCGCGCCGAAGCCCGACATCGGATCCGAGGCGGCGCTCAAGGATACCTTGCTGAATGCCCGGTCGATCGCTTACTCGGATAGCGCGAGCGGCGTCTATATCGAGCGCGAGCTGTTCAAGCGGCTCGGCATCGAGGAGCAGGTGAAGAACAAGGCGAAGATGATCCCGAAGATTCCGGTGGCGTCCGTTGTCGCGACAGGCGACTACGAAGTGGGATTTCAGCAGGTGAGCGAGTTACTTCCGGTGAAGGGGGCGGCGTACGTCGGCAAAATTCCGGAGTCGATGCAGTCCGTCACGCGCTTTGCCGCCGGCATACCGGTCGGCGCACAGCATCCGAAGGAAGCGAAGGCGCTGCTCGACTATCTCGCGTCGCCCGCCGTGCAGCCGGAGGTGACATCGACCGGGCTCGATTCCGTCGCCACGCATTGAAACTAAGGCAACGATTCAGCCCATCAGGTCGGCGGGCTGATCGAAGGCATCCTCAGGCTCATGCGCCAGGCTCAATGCGTTCTTCAGGCGCACCCGGTCGCAGGAGCGCTCCCACATCGATACGAAGATCACCGCGCAGGCATTGCTGATCACGCTCGTCAGGGCGCGCGCCTCGGACATGAAGCGATCGATGCCAACCAGCAGCGCGACGCCCGCCAGCGGCATATCGGGAATGACGGCCAGCGTCGCGACGAGCGCAACCAGTCCGCTGCCCGATACCCCGGCCGCGCCCTTCGACGTGAGCAGCATGACCGCGAGCATCGTCGCGATCTGGCCGCCCGAGAGGTGTACGTCGCACGCTTGAGCGATGAACATGGAGGCGAGCGTCAGGTAGATCGCCGTGCCGTCCAGGTTGAAGGAATAGCCGGCGGGCAGCACGAGTCCCACGATGCCTTTGTCGCAGCCAAGCGCTTCGAGCTTGACGACGAGGCGCGGCAACACCGGTTCGGTCGACGACGTCGCGAGTACGATGACGAGTTCCTCGCGAATGTAGCGCAGCAGCCGCCAGAGCGAGAAGCCATGCAGGCGTGCAAGTGGAGCGAGCACGCAGACGACGAACAGCAAACACGCCGCATAGAACGACACCATCAGCATGCCGAGCGAGCCAATCGAACGAATGCCGAAGCGGCCCACCGTGAACGCCATCGCACCGAATGCGCCGACGGGCGCGAGCCGCATGATCATCGCGAGGATGCGGAACAGCACGTGCGCGATGCCGTCGATGAATTCCTCTACCCGCCGCCCGTCGCTTCGGCTCGCATTCAATGCGAAGCCGAACAGAAGGGCGAGCAGCAGGACCGGCAGCACCTCGCCTTTCTCGAAAGCGCCGACAAGCGTCTCCGGAATCACATGAAGCGCAAATTCGACGAATCCGTGCGACAGCGTGCGCGTCGAATACTGCGCGAGGATCGTCGTGTCCAGATGATGCGCGTCGATGTGCAGGCCGGCGCCCGGGTGCAGCGCGAATGCGGTCGCGAGCCCCAGAACGAGCGCAACGATCGTGAGAACGTAGAACAACGCCAGCGCCTTCAGGATGGTCCGCCCGATCTTGGAGCCGCTTGCAAGCGAGGTAATGCCGGTGACGATCGTGCAGAAGACGATTGGCGCGATCATCATGCGTACCAGCGCGACGAACGCATCGCTGAGCGGTTTAAGCGATGCGCCGGCCTGTGGCCAGAGTGGCCAACGGTCATGCCGAGCCCCATGCCGAGCAGGACCTGGACGTAAAGCAGCCTGAACGGCCTTGCCAACGTCATTTCGGGGCCTTCTTCGCCGCGGCGTCGGCCATGCCGCTGCGCTTCGTGTCGAGGATTGTCTGATAAAACTGTTGCGCGGCCGGCGTGAGCGGACGCCCCCGGCGCCTGAGGATCCCGACACGTCTCGTCACGACCGGATCGACGAGCGGCACGCTGGTCAGAATCGGATGGTCGCGCATGGGCATCGCCATTGAAGGCACGGCGGCCACACCGAGTCCTGCTTCGATCAGGCCAAGCATGGTGGTGACATGGTGGGTCTCGCAGACACTAGGCTTCCTCGGCGCCACGGTGGTCAGCGCCTGATCGAGCAGCAGGCGGTTGCCAGAAGTCTTGTCGACGGATACATATTCGTGTTCGTAAAGCTCGTTCCAGGTCACACGCTTTTTCTGAGCAAGGGGATGATCGCGGCGGCACGCGGCGACGAACCGTTCCTGCACCAGGACCTTGAACTCGACCTCGGTTTCTTGGCTGCCCAGGAAGCTAACGCCGAAATCGGCTTCGCCGCTGATGACCGAGCCGAGCACTTCATTGGCGCTCGAGTCGAGCAGCTTGACCCGGATCCGCGGATAGCGGCTGTGATAAGCGGCAATGACGCTCGGCAGGAAATAGTAGGCAACCGACGGCACGCATGCGATGGTCACATGACCCAGGCGGCTCGTGGAGACGTCGCGGATGCCGAGCAACGCGACATCGAGGTCGTCGAGAAGTTGTTCTGCGCTCGGGGCGAACACGCGTCCTACGGTGGTGAGCGTCACGCTGCGCGTGGTTCGCTCGAAAAGCCGCACGCCGAGCGCCGCCTCGAGCTTCTCGATGCGCCGGCTGAGCGCGGGCTGCGAAATGTTGACTGCCTCCGCTGCTTTGCGGAAGCTGCCCAACTCCACGACGGCTCGAAACGCCTGCAAATCGTTCAGGTCGAAGTTGACGCCCACGAGCCATCCTCCGCATTTATGCGGCTATTTTGCATGATGCGGGCGAAAGCGCCCATCGAGGACAAAACTCGGTCATTCAGCCCACCGAGGATCGCACCGAAGTCGGGAGCGCCGGGCCCGTTTCGTAGTGTCAGCGGTCATTCATGGCCGAGAGGCGGGTGTCTCTTCATGGCCGGCCTCTGCCTACATGCTTGCCCTTGCCGGATCGGTTATTTGCCTGCACCGGTGGACGGGATACAAGTCAGCACGAGAATCCCCCCGTTATTTGCGGCAGACCTAAGGCTGTGCTGAAGAAGCGGGGGTTTTCACGGGATCGTCGTTGCTGATTCCACGATGCGAGAATGGCGACGCGCTCGC
>NZ_FCOL02000079.1 GCF_001544515.1 Caballeronia terrestris | reverse complement strand
AAGTGACGCAACGTCTTTCCCCGCTGATGCAAGTTGTGTTTCCGGATGAACGGCCCGGAGTATTCGTGAACCCACTTACGGTGCGCCAGGTAATACGGAACGGGAGCCTCGAGCGCCTTATTTTCGTGGACGGTTCATGGCTAGACGTCTGGTCTGGTGGCAATTGCACGGACCTTTCTAACCTTCACGCTTCCAAGAGACATATATGCCGCTAGTTCAAGTTGGCGCCTTCGCGGATTCGCGATCACGCTCCGACAATTCGCGGATTTTATCCGAGACCGACATCGCGCGGCTCAAGCGAGGCGGGTATCTGATTACCGCCTCCGCTCAGCAGCGGGCGCTCCTGGAGGAACTGGAAGCGATGGCCGTGTTCGTGAATTCCGCCGACGTTCCTCCGGACGTCATCACATTGAATACCACCCTCGAGCGCGTTGATGTCGGAGGAGACGTCTATCGATGGACGCTGGTCTATCCAGATGAAGCCGACTACCAACAAGGACGCATCTCGGTGCTGTCGCCCGCGGGGATTGCGCTGCTTGGCGCGCGGTGCGGTTACATAGTGGACTGCCGGGCGCCGAGTGGCTCGTTGACTCGGTATCTGATCAGCCGGATTGTGCAGCAGCCCGAGAGTAGCCGTATGACGGATTAAGCAAGATAGACGTCCGTGACGCGACTTACTCGTCGCGCAGACCGCTATCGTAGCGTAGGGAAATCGATGACTGTCGTTGGCTCGAAAGCGGGCGTCCAAATCTTTCCCAGTCGACTGGTGACAATGGGTCGAAAAGCGAGATCCGTTCGGATTCTTGCCGGACCACGCCTACATAAGTAACCCGTCGTCAGTTTATTTCGCATGCCTGATAAAGCCTATTATCGGGATAGCGTTTGCGGGGTAGAATTAGGCATTTCCCATTTACCTGAAAGGGCAGGGGCCCGTGGCACAAGGCAGAGACGACTTTGACGACGATGACGAGGCATTCGAGTCGTTTCCCGACCCGGAAGTCGCGCGCCTCGTGCTCGAGCTCGACTGGACTATCACGCGGCGACGCCGCTCGGGCGCGATGCATCACCTTGTCGAAAGGCGGTCCGTGCCGCTGCCGGTCAAACCTAGCCACATTGAATTGCGGGTGCTGACAGCGCTCGCCCAGGCCTACGGATCGGCGTTGCTGCAGGGCGCCGATTTCGAGCCCGTACTGGATTGCATCGCGGAGTGGGGTGCCGTGGTACTGGTACAGCGATCCCTGTGGGGCGAGCGCTCTGATGACTTGCGACTGGCCGCACGCCTACTTGCAGCACGCGTGCCGTTCGAGATCCTGTGCGGCACCTGGCCGGAAGTGTTCATGGCGCAGGGGCAGGCTGAGCTGCAGGAATTCCGACCGCAGCCACCAAAGTCGTCGATGGCATCGGACGGCGAGGAGGGTGGCGATGACTGAGCGCGCGATGGGCCCGACTCCCGCCCCGGAAAAGCTCACCGCTGAGAAGCTGACCCTTGAACGCGGTTATACGGCGAAGGATTTCACGGAGCTGCGTGCGTACGTGGAGCGCATTGCGCCCGCGGTGATCGCGCGCACCTACTACGACCCCGACGCCGATCCGCATGCGGCGACCCCTGGCGCGATGGAGCGACACCTCGCGAAGATGCTCGACACCTTGGTGCAGCTCGCGCTCGCACACGGCTCGACGGTGCTTGCCGATCACCTGCGCGCGTCGATCAAACAGCACGGCCAAGCGAAGCTGACCGGCGTCACGTGCGGATGGTGACTGACGCCGCGCAACTGGCCGCCGCGGCTCCGCGTGCGGATCATCCCATCAGCGCGTGGCTGCGGCCACGCGTGGCGCGGCGGCTGAAAGGCGAGGGGATCACGACGCTAGATGAGCTCGTTGCGTTCTGCAATCGGCGCGGCGCCGGCTGGTGGCGCTCGATTCCGCGCATTGGTCCGGGCCGGGCACGCGCGATCGTGAGCTGGCTGCGGCGTCAACAGACCGCGCTCGGTCTGACGGTCGATGCGGATGTCGACTCGGTCGAGCGAGAGGGCGTGCCGTTGGTGGCAGCCGAACTGGTTGAGGTCGTACCGGATCTGGCGTCCGATCAGGGGGCGAGCCGCGGGGCGGACCGACTGACGCTCGCGCCACTAGAACGGCTGTCGGTGCCGCACGCGCTCTCGGGCGCAGCGGGCGAAAACCGCGCGACCGCATTCTGCTACATCCAGGCGAACCACGATCTCGATGCAGTGCGCGCCTATCTGAACCGCTATCGGGAGCAGCCGAAAACGCTGCGCGCGTGCAAAGGAACTCGAGCGCTTTCTGTTGTGGGCGGTGGTGCTGTGCGGCAAAGCCTTGAGTGATTTGCGGGTCGACGATTGCGAAGCGAACAAGGATTTCCTGAAAAGCCCCGATCCGCGCTTCGTCGGGGAACGCTTTGCACGGAACTCGCCGCGCTGGCGGCCGTTTGCGTCCGAGGACCTCTCGCCTGAGTCGCAGCGCTATGCGGTGCGGGCTCTTCGGGCCGCGTTCGCGTGGTGGGTCGATGTGCGGTATCTGGGCGGCAACCCGTGGACCGCCGTCAACGATCCGCCTGTGATTCAACGCGTGAGTGCGATGAAGATTGAGCGCGCGTTGCCGGCTGATTTGTGGCGACGCCTGCGCAACGAGCTCGATGTGCGATGCGCGGAAGGCGATAGCCGCTCGACTGCGCAGTGGCGTGCGGTGCGCGCGACGATCCTATTGATGGGCGATTCGGGGCTGCGGCGTGAGGAGGCGGCGTTGGCCCGCCGTGAAAATCTGAAGCCGTCGGTGTACGGCACACTTGAACGGCCGGTGTGGGAGCTGACGATCGTCGGAAAGGGCCAGCGTGAGCGCACGGCGCCGGTGAGTGCGGCGACGCTCGTCGCGTTGCGCGCGCACTGGGCCGACCGGGCCCGAGATTTCGACGGGGCAATCGAAGAAGACCATCCGAGGGGGCCGCTGCTGGCACCGGTCACCATCCCCTGGACCGACGCTTCGCGTCTTTGAAGCAATCATCCGGCAGGAACGTGAATCGGGTATTCAGAGCGCGGACCATTTCGCAAAGGCCGGTGCAAACGACCGCATCTGGAATGCTCAAGAAAAGCTCTGCCTACAGGCGCCTTCCATATTTGCGCGCTATTTCTCTAACGCATTCATCGCATGCATCGCCGAAGCGTGGCTCGGCCCTGGCTTTCAGATGACCACTTAGGTCAACGTGGTTCGTCCCGGCGGCGAGGCGCAACAGGCGCACCGCGATTACCATCTCGGATTTCAGACGGTGGAAGAAGCGCAGCGCTTTCCGGCGCACGTTCATACGATGTCGCCTCTTTTGACGCTACAGGGCGCCGTCGCGCACAGCGACATGCCCATTGAAAAAGTGGGCCCACGAAACTACTTCCGTTCTCGCAGCGCTATGCGCAGGGCTATCTTGCTTGGCGACGCCCCGACTTTCGCGAATACTTTGAAGCGCACTGCGTGCAGTTGCCGCTCTCAAAAGGCGATGCACTATTTTTTAATCCGGCGCTGTTTCACGCTGCGGGCGCGAATCGCACCCTCGATGTGCAACGCATGGTGAACCTGTTACAAGTGTCTTCTGCCTATGGACGCGCGATGGAGACCGTCAACCGCATACGCATGTGTGAGGCGGTCTTTCCCGTGCTCCTCGAGTGCAAAGCCAGCGGCCGGATAAGTGCGGCCGACCTCGATACTGTCATCGCATCAATGGCGGAAGGGCACGCTTTTCCAACCAATCTTGATCGCGACCCACCAACAGGCGGCCTCGCTCCTGCGAGTCAGCAAGCACTGCTGCGCCGCGCACTCGATGAAGCGTGGCCCCAAGCGGCGCTGCGCGACGCGTTGCAACATCAGGCCTGGAAGCGAATGAGTTGAGCTTGCGCGGTCCTCAGATCACAAACTAACGCCACAATTAATCACACGCAATCCGCCATGAAGGTACTGAGCGCGGGGCCCAAGCACCGCGGCTCGCGTGCGGGCGCCGTCGATATCGACCAGCGCGGGCAGCAGCGCGATATCGATCGAGATCGGCGGCGACGCGGCGAGTTCGTCCAAGGAGAGCGCGAAGAGCATCGAGGCCATCGGCTCTCACGGCGTCAGCACGATGCGGCCCGCGGTACCCGCTTCAACCTCGCGATACGCGGCGACGGCCTTGTCGAGCGGATAAGTCCGCGCGATGGACGGCGGCTGATAGCTGCCGTCCTCGAAACCCGGCCGCAGGGCATCGAGAATCACCGCCGCTGCGTTCAAGTCGCGCTTGAGCGAATCGACACCGATCAACCGACTTTCATTGTGATAGAAGTCGGCAAGATTGAAGCTCACTTGGCGCCGGTCTGTCGCCGATATTTCGACGAGACATCCGCGCAGCGCGAGCATTTTGACCGCCGTTTCGAACATGGAACCACCGACCGTATCGAAGACAACGGAGGCACCCCCATCGGTCAGCGCCCGCAACTGTTCGATGACATCGCCCTCGCTGTCGACACTCGCATCGACATACGAATTCGCCCGCGCGCCGCGTGTTACGCCGATCACTCTCGCGCCGATGCGTCGGGCGATCTGCGCGGCTGCCCCTCCAACGCCGCCCAGGCCGACAATCGCGACCGTATCACTTTTCGTGACCTGCGCCGCCTCGGCGATCGCGCACCAGGCGGTAATGAAGTTGACGCCGATCGATGCTGCCTGTTCATGCGACACGTGGTCCGGCTTGCGGCGCAGGCTCGCCACCGGCACCGCGATCTGTTCGGCATGGGTGCCGTCGTGCGTAAAGCCGACGTTGCCGGAGCCCCAGACTTGCACGCCGATCCATTCTTTCGGGCCGTCGATGACGACGCCGGAGTAGTCGCGTCCCGGCGTGCGCGGCAGCGTCGTTTGACTCATGCGGCCTGCGACGTTCTTTATGTCGCTCGGATTGATCGATGCCGCGCACACGCGGACGACGGCAGTATCAGCGGTAGCGAGCGGCGTCAAAACTTCCTCGACGAGTAGCACGTCGGGATTGCCAAACCGCGCGAATCTCAGGGCTTTCATAGTCGTTTTCGGTCTTATGATCGATGCGATGATCGCATTTTTGGTGAAAGCGGGTGCATCGACAGGATAGACCTCCGCCAATATCTTTGCGTCAGACGACGAGGCGAAGAAGATGAGCCAAGCGGTTGCGGCTAGAACAGTGTGCGCCTGCCCACCAACATCTCAGTCCAGGTCCCACACAAAATCTCGAAAGCAGTGCGCGCCTCGCGCAGCTAGCAACGCGACGTACGAATGGACGAACCCATCGACCCTGGTTGCGATGCTTCACGTTCTCCTCCCAAGGCGCGCAGCCGTTCCAGAGACTATGGCGCGGCCGCTACCCTTGCCTAGTCCGCACCGCAGACGACGCTATTCTGATAATCGATCTTATTGAAATAGGCGTGCGCCATGCGGAAACAATTGGCCTACCAATCACGCCTGAGACTTGGATCCATGATGTAACAGCTTCAGAGGTTACGGTTTGTCTGCATCAGGCCTACATCGAAGTCCCACCGGCCGTTGCTGATCAGGTAGCGTATGGCGCGGTAAGCGTCCTCGCGCGTACGCGTACTCGTTGAGCGCGACGCTCGCGTGAATCCTGGTGGGCCGGCCTAACTGTCACGCCGAATGGGCCTTCTCGGCCATCAAGGGACATAGGGCACACGCTCGCGGTGCCGTTTGGATGGCCCTTCCACTAATGGCAACGGTCATGAGACTCTGATCCCTAATCGGTTGCATTTGCATCCAATCGGCGCGCAAGCGCATGACGCTCGAAACTCACCTTTCTCTGTCGGCGTCAATCTCGAACAGCGCGATCACCGCACGCCGATAAAATGCGGCCGGGCGTCGGCCGTACAGACGGCCCAGAAAAACTTGATGAAAGGTGAGCCGAGGGCTCTTGTCTCCATCACCTAGGAAAAAACCTTGAAATCTCCACGTCGTTCGCTTATTAGTTGCTCGTGAGCGACAGGAAGTCCAGTCTCAGACCGCCCCGAGCGCGAAAGCAAAGCATTGTTTGGGAGCCTCCTGTCCGGGGCCCGGGGGCATGAGAAGGCGTGGCGCGACCATCGTTTGTCCGCGACCGCCACTCGACGACGGCGTCCAATCCCGAAAAATCGACCATCGGCTGCTAAATGAGGTCGGCGCCGTAGTAACCGCTCGAGCTTCGCGAAAAAGAAGAGTTATTCGAACATCGCTAGCGGGCTGACATGCGCCTGCCATTGACACCTAACCGGAGGGATCATGTCTCAATCGGAAGACGGAGCAAAAACCGGCGCACGCAGAGCATTTCTCAAGAACGTGGCCGTTGCAGGCGCAGCGACCAGTCTGTCGGGCGTGGTCGGCGAGACTTTCGCTCAAACTGGAGCAGCGCCCTCCGCGACAGGCTCGGCGCCGAAGCCCGCCACGTCGACGACAATCGCGCTGAACAAACAGTATGCCGAGTTCCTTTCGTTCGCGGACGCCCAGGACTTCGAGGACGCGAAACGCGGTCTCATCGCCACACTGCCGGAGCCGGTCGTCATCAAGGGGCAAGGCGAGTTCCCAGCATGGGATCTCCAGCAGTTCGCGTTCGTGAAAGGCGGTCCGGAAAACAACGCGCCGTCAACCGTCAATCCGAGCCTTTGGCGCAACGCCAAGCTCAATATGAATCATGGGCTGTACACGGTGGTCGACGGCATCTGGCAAGTGCGCGGGTACGACCTTTCCGTGATGAGCATCATTCGGGGCGATCGCGGCTATATAGTCGTCGATCCTTTCATCACGACCGAAGTTGCTTCCACGGTGTGGAAGCAACTCGTCATCCCGCATCTCGGCGACAAGCCCATAACCCACGTCATCTATACCCACAGCCACGTCGATCACTACGGCGGCGTGCGCGGCCTCGTCAGCGACGACGACCTGAAATCTGGGAAGGTCCAAATCGTCGCGCCGGTCGGTTTTACGGAAGCGGCCGTCGGTGAGAACATCATCGCCGGCAACGCGATGGGACGGCGCGCGAGTTACATGTACGGCTCGCTGTTGCCACGCAGCCCAACGGGCATCGTCGATGGCGGTCTCGGCAAGACGACCTCGGTCGGCACCATCACGCTCGCTGTTCCCACGATGTTCGCCGAGAAGACCGGCCAGAAACTGACGCTGGACGGCGTGGACATCGTGGTTCTGATGGCGCCGGAATCCGAGGCGCCTTCCGAGTTCATGTTCTACCTGCCGAAATTCAAGGCCTTCTGCGCGGCGGAAGACGCGACCCATACGCTTCACAACCTTTACACGTTGCGCGGCGCGAAGGTCCGCGACGCCCTCCTGTGGTCCAAGTACCTCCAGGCGACGCTCGACATGTTCGGCGAAGAAATGCAGGTCCTCTTCGCCTCGCATTACTGGCCGACCTGGGGCAACGATCGAATCAACTCGTTTCTGCGCGCCCAACGCGACATGTATCGCTACCTGCACGATCAAGTGATGCGCATGGCTAATATGGGCCAGACGCCACTGGAGATCGGTCAAGCTATTCGTCTGCCGGACAGCCTGGCAAAACATTGGTATTGCCGAAGCTACTATGGAACGGTCTATCACGACGCCGTTGCACAGTACAACCTGCGTCTCGGATTCTTCGACGGTGTTCCCGCCAACCTTCACCGGCTGGAGCCGACCGAGAGTGGCAAGCGGTACGTCGAGTACATGGGTGGAGCGGCCGCTGTATTACGAAAGGCTCACGACTCGTATAACCAGGGCGACTATCGATGGGTGGCGGAAGTCGTCAACCACGTGGTATTCGCGGACCCGCAAAACACTGCGGCCAAACAACTGCTGGCGGACGCTTACGAGCAACTGGGCTATCAGTCGGAGTCGGCACCATGGCGCAACTTCTACCTGACGGGTGCGATGGAATTGCGCAACGGCGTCAGGAAGGGGCAAGCTCCTGCGCCGCAGAGCCCCGATACCATCCAGGCAATGCCGCTCGACATGTTCCTCGACTACCTCGGCATCCGGCTGAATGCCGAGCGCGCGAACGGGAAAACGGCGTCGTTCAATCTGGTGCTGACCGACACGAAGGAGAGCCGCCTTCTGGGTGTCGAGAACAGCGCGTTGCATTACTCGAAGGAGAAGACTTCGAGTTCGGCGGATGCGACGGTCACGATGACGCGCGCGGACCTCAACAGCATCATGATGGGACAAACCAACATGCAGAACCTCGTGATGGCCGGCAGCGCCAAAATCGACGGCAATAGTCAGAAGCTCGGCGAGTTCGTGTCCTGGCTCGACAATTTCGATTTCTGGTTCAACATCGTCACGCCTTGAGGTAAGTCCATGTGCGCAATCTGCAACTTCAAGATCGATTTCGGCGTTGGCCATCCGCTTGCGCTGACGGTCGCCGTGGCGGCCCGAAAGGCGATTGAGTCGGGACTGATCGAGCCAATCGATGCGGCGGAAGGCGCGCTCTCAGCGGCGCGCATGCGAATGTCCTCCGTCGAAGCGTTGAACCTGCTGCAAGCGCGCATCGTAGGCACTCACACCGAAGAAGCACTGCTGGCCCTTCCGGACTTTTACGTCCTGTTCATTGAGAACGACACGTGGGGCTTCTTTCACGCGACCACGAACGGCTTCGATCCGGACATCGTCCCCGAGATGCCCGATTTAACGGCCACGGATGAAGCGAAGCGCAGCAACATAGTCATCATGTCAGAGGCGGTCTTGCGGGCGTGGCTGGATGAACGTTTCAATATCGAACAAGCTTTGCGCGAATCGCTGTTCATGATCGACGCGTCTGCCGACTCGACTGACTCGCTGGTGCGAATGCTCATTGTGGCGGCGTTGGCCGTGACCGGTACCTGCTGACTCGTGTCGGGAGCTTGAGTCCGATCGGCCGCCAGAGAGCAGCGCGTCCGAAGTAGTCGAGCGGCCGCTTTATTTGAAGCCGGACCAGCAATTGAGCGGCAACGGTCTGCTAAGAAGGGAACCTCTGCGCTGAAACCGGGCACTTTCGAGGCTGTTCTGTGCCACATCGACTTTGGAAATGATTCGTGCATCGACTTAATGACTTAATATTCGCTACTTTTTCCCAAGTTTCCGCCAATAGCCACGAGTAGCGCATTCAGCGACACCGGCTTACCCAAATGCCCATCGAACCCTGCACGTAGTGCCTCGGCAGCGTCCTGCTCGCGGCCGAAACCGGTTAAAGCGATCGCTGGAACAGCCCTACACGCCGGCAGTTCGCGCAACTTCGCAATCAGTTCATAGCCGCTCATCGTCGGCATGCCGATATCCGACAGGATCAGATCGAACTCGCTTTCGCTCGCGGCTTCGAGAGCTGCCTCGGGACTCGATTCCGCTCTGACCTGCGCCCCTTCTAGTTCAAGCAAACTCCGGAAGCCTTCGAGGCCTTCCAGCGAATCGTCGACAAGCAGCACGCGCAGTCCCTTCAGAATGCTGGGATCAGCGGTATTACCCGTGCGCAATACCGGTGTGGATGGAGGAAGGTATGGCAACCATAGCCGGAAACAGGATCCTTGTCCCAATCCAGCCGAGGAGCCCTCAATGCGTCCGCCATGCATTTCAATCAGTTGCTTGGTGAGCGACAAGCCGATGCCTAAACCGCCGCGATCACGTCGGCCGCCGCCGTCCGCTTGACTAAACATATCGAAGACCTTGGGCAGAAAATCAGGCGCGATGCCTCGCCCGGTATCGCATACTTCGACGCAGACATATCGATCATCGCGCGTAAGCGACAGATTCACGCGTCCGCCGTGCGCCGTGAACTTTAAGGCATTGCGTACCACGTTCCAAAGCATCTGCTCCAGGCGTACCGGATCGGCCTGAATCGTCAACGGCGCGTCAACGCCTGACACTAACATTCGAATCTGCTTGTTCGCGGCTTCCGCCTCACTCGCCTCGACAATCGCTTGAAGAACGGATGCAAGATTGACTGGCGAGAAATGCAACGCCAACTTGCCAGTGCGCACCCGCGACAGATCCAACAGGTCGTCAATGATCTTGGATTGCCCAAGGACCGAACGTTGAATCGCGTCCGCCGCATCCTGAACCAGCGTAATATCCTTCACCTCGGGCGAGCGGCTCAGTAACTCAGCCTTGACGTGAATTAGATTAAGCGGATTCTTTAGCTCGTGCGACAGTACGGCAAAAAATTCATCCTTTTGGCGGTTCACCGTTTCCGCCTGAGCACGAATGGCCCGCTCGAGCGCCAACTGAAGTTGCTGCTGACTTTCCACGCTCTTGCGGTCGGTTAAATCGCGCGCTATTTTCGCAAGACCCTTGAAGCCGACGGTGTCGATCGACGTCATGACACCGCTGCAATAGATCTTTCTGCCGTCCTTTCTGAGGTGCCAACGCTCGTCCTCGGCACGACCTTCCTTCTTGGCTGTTTCTCGTTCGGCGAGCGCTGCGCTCGGCCGGTCTTCCGGGACGAATATGAGATCGATCGGCTTGCCCACGACCTCATGCTCTTCAAAGCCAAACATGCGGTGCGCTCCTCGGTTCCAACTGAGGATCGTGCCGTCCAGATCTTGCACAATGATTGCGTAGTCGTCGGTGGTCAACGCAGCGAGTTTCAGACGTTCTTCGCTCGACCGGGCCGCTGCCTCGGCCCGGCGTCTTTGGGTGATGTCGATCAGCGTGAGCACGGCGCCGTCGATGCGATCGTCCACGGTTCGGTATGGCAGCACGCGAGCGAGAAACCAATGGCCGTCCAAGGTGCTGACTTCCCGCTCCGCTAACTTCAGGTCCTCGAATGCACTTCTTACATCAGCGGCGAGTTCCGGATAATTCAGGCGATGCGTCAAATCAAGCAAGGGGCGGCCGATATCCGTCGCGATCAAATTGAACAGTCCCACGGCAGCGGGCGTATAGCGTTTGATGCGCATCGAACGATCGACAAAGATGGTCGAGATGCCAGTGGAGCCGATCAAGTTTTGAAGGTCATCGTTGGCTTTCGCGGTCTCTTCCACCTTCGCCAGCAACGCACTATTGACCGTCACGATCTCTTCGTTGACCGACTGCAGTTCTTCCTTGCTAGTTTCGAGCTCCTCGGACGCTGAACGCATTTCTTCGTTGATCGCCTGTAACTCTTCGTTGGAGGCCTTTAGCTCCTCGCTGGAGACGTTAGAATGCTCGACCGTCGATTGCAACAGCTCCTTCAATCGCCGTACTTCGGCCTCGAGGTGAGCGACGACAGGATTCTCGTCAGTCGGAGCGACGTCGGACGCTTCGGGCAACGTGGTCTCCTCCGCCTCATCGAAGAACACTGCAAGGACGTCTCCACCGGCCGCATCGTAAAATGGGCGCACAGTCATATTGACGTAGGAAAGAGCGGTACCACGTGCGAACCCCACGCGTTCTGCATCGACGCTTTTGCCATGTCGCAGCGCCTGAAAGAGCGCAGTTTGAAGCTCCAGTCTCAGTTCGGGGTTGATCAGGGTGAGGAGATTGTGAGACGGTTCACCGCCGACGTATCGGAGGAACCGGCCGACATCCTCTGACATATGCAGGATTTCTCCGTCGCGGTCGATCAGCACGCTTGGCGGTGCATAATGCTCCATCGCGCTTCGGTGCAGGGCTGCGAACGAAGAGTCCGTGCGACCAATCGCTGGCTTTATGTTACTGAAGTGAGTCGGCTGCGCCAGTGGGCCGACGAACGGTAACGTCGGCGCAGTTCGCGCGCTCGCCGACTTCTTCGCGCGATAAATCCGGTTCTTCTTGTCAACGGCGGCAAAAAGGTCATCGGCAATCTCAGCCGACTCGGAACTACCCAAGAAAAGATACCCGCCCGGTTGAAGCGCGAAGTGAAACGTCTCCAAGACCTGTCGCTGTACCGTACGGTCCAGGTAGATCAGCAGGTTGCGGCATGACACCAGGTCGAGCTTAGAGAAGGGTGGATCGCGCAGGAGGTTGTGTGCGGCAAACAGAACCTGTTCCCGTAAGGATTTGTTGATGAGGTAGCGCCCGTGCGTGAGCGTAAAAAACTTTCGAAGCCGGGCAGGCGGAACGTCGGTCACAATGGGCGATGGGTAGTTGCCCGTGCGCGCCGTCTCGATAGCGCTCTCATCGATATCTGTGGCGAACACTTGAATCCCACAGCCTTTATTGGCTTCCGCAACACATTCGTTAAGCAGCATCGCGACCGAATACGCTTCTTCTCCGGTCGAGCAGCCCGCGGCCCAGACGCGGATGGAGTCGTCATCGGACTTGCCTTCGCAGATGCGCGGCACGATTTCGCGCTCAAGGGCTTCAAAAGCGTCCCGATCGCGAAAAAAATTCGTCACGCCGATCAACATGTCCTTAAGCAATGCCGCGGACTCCTCCGGGTGGGTGTCGAGAAACCGCTGATACGAGGGTAAGTCTCGAAGCGCGTTGACTTGCAGTCGGCGTTCAATGCGTCGCAGAACCGTCGAGCGCTTGTAGTGCCGGAAGTCATGCGCGGTGCGGGCGCGCAGCGTAGAGAGGATTTTCTGCAGCGCGTCTTCCGCGAGCGATGTGGTATCCGGCCCTGCACTACTATCCGCAGACGTTGCCATTAGGGGATCGTCGGCAGCAGGAGGCAACTGGATGGCTCGCGCGTTGTCGCGCAGTTCGATAAGTTTTTGCGGGATCTCAACGACCGGCAGCACAATGTCGACTAGGCCCGTCGCGATGGCATTACGAGGCATCTCATCGCATTCGGCGTCCTCGGGACTTTGCGCGATCGTGACACCGCCATGCTCCTTAATCCGACCTATTCCGATCGTACCGTCGCTGCCAAAGCCCGACAAAACCACGCTGATCGCGCGGGTGCGGTGTACTTCGGCGAGGCTGCGAAAAAACAGGTCGATCGCCACCGGTCTTCCTGGTTCGCGATTCGACGGCGTCACTCTCAGGTAGCCATCATTCATCGACAGGTCGTTGGCCGGCGAGATAAGATAGACATGATTCTTTTCAATCTGAGTCGCTTGCAGGACTTGCACGACCGGCATTCTCGTGAGTCTCTGGAGCACGGCGTCGGCCTGGCTTTCATGCTTGGGCGACAGGTGAAGTACGATCACAAACGCCATGCCGGCCTCGTTTGGCATGTGCTCAAACAGGCGCGTCAGCGCTTGAATCCCGCCGGCCGATGCCCCGACGCCGACGATCGGAAACTCCAGCGACGGCATGACAGATCGAGTCACGTCGGGCGGGTCAGCTGAAGGCTCAGGCGAATTATTGCTTGTCATAACGGACGATGTTGATTGCCACGCTTACTGGCAGTCTTGCTAAAAGAATTTGAATGCGTGGACGACTGATTCGTCAAGCGTACACCACGAGCGTCAGGGACGTCGCCTTAACAGTAGATTGCCGGACCAGTCAGGGAATGTTCGGAAAAACTTCCATCGCACGCAAGCTGACAGGCGACGATGGCGCAAATAGTGCGGGCCGTGCGCGTCCATTCGCAAGCCCTGCCGCCCCAGACTAAGTAAGTATCAAAAAGCATGCCGCGCAAATGGCGTCGAGATTTCAAGGGTCGACAGCGCAGTTTCAGATATTGTGTGTGGCGAGGAGTCTATTTCCGTAACTTGCTTTTGCTGAGCAAAGATAGGGAAACCCCGAACTCGTGGGGGTCCTATGACGCGTTGAGCGCGGCGGGTAGTAAGACGGCCGCGTCTTACGGCTTGCCATGAAGGCCAGCGCGCGCAACCGGTACGTCGGCACGATTCAGGACATCGAGAGCGGTCCGGTCACCACCGAGACCATCGAGATCGCGGACATGGTTGTTTCGCCGCACCGCTGACAGAGAGCCTCGACTGCACGCGTCCGGTGCCTAAATCGGGTGGCGTGGATGAGACGACAACGGGTTGAAAGTGTGAGTTGGCCAATGCAGGAAGCTGCTTCCACCGACTGGATCGCACCAAGGTCAACAAATCCCCAAGGCAACCGAAGTAGAACGCAATAGGCTTCGATTTCGGTAAGGGCCGATGACCCACCGGACAAAACAGCGAGGCGTGCGGCCGTTATACCGTGCAAGCGGTCATCGCAAGCGCTCGGAGACGACCGACCGTTGAGGGTCGGCATGTGACCTTCACGATGGCAACAGGCGGCCAAGGGACAATCGGCGCGCGCATTTGCAAGGTAGCTAAGGCGACGATACGATATGACGTTGGTAGCCGCCAGGCGGTCGCTGTCGATATCGGACGCGCAATGGAATCGAGACTCCCTGAGTCCCGGTTTGCGGCCCAGCTTCTTTTCGTCGCGGCGGACCTAGCTCGGAGGACACGGGATCCAAAGGTGAAGCGCTATGAGTGACGGCATCGCGAACGTTTTCAGGCATCTGACGACAGGCGTCCACGTGATCGGCGTTGCGGACGGCGATCGCCGGAATGCATTTACGGCAAGTTGGGTCGTACAAGTCTCCTTTCGCCCGTTACTTCTCGCGATTAGCATCAACCCGGCGCATGCGTCTTACACGCTTCTTCAGGGCGGCCGGGTGTTCGCAATTAATGTCTTGCGGGCGGAACAGCAGGCGTTGGCCAAGCACTTCGGGACGCAATCGGGTCGCACGGTCGATAAGCTCGCGGGGATACCCTGGCGAGCAGGCCGGACGGGCGCACCGCTGTTGCACGGCGCGCTAGCTTTCTTCGACTGTCAGGTAGTCAGTGACGTCGAGGCTGGGGATCATCGGCTAGTAATGGGTCGAGTGGTCGATGGAGCGGTGCTCATCCCGGCTGGCCATCCGTTGATCTATGCAGCGACGGGCGACCTGGATCAGAGCGCTGAGCTCTACCCGAAGGAATTTTGCGAATGGCGGTGAGCAGAACAGTACCATTCTCCGCAGATGCTGGTGGACCTCGTGATCATCCGACTCAAACCGGCCAGTTTCTGCCTTTGGGCGACACGGCGTTTCCGCCGGTTGAACGGCTCATATACTTCTAATAGCGGCCGTTCGACCGACGGACCTGGCACGGCCGCCGTGATCGTTGAATCAGACTTTACTTTTTCATGCCTGGTGATCGTAAGCAGAAACAACCGGCCGCTTGACGCAAATCCGCGTCACAATCGACCTGAAAATTGTGAGCTGAGAGAAGTTGCACGGCTGGGCGTTTCCCGCACGGGGCATTTGTGAGTCGACCTTACGTCGCCGCATCTGGTTGCTTGCTGGGATGCGCGTTGCGGAAGGCCAGCAACGCGTTGCAGGCGGCGTCAATCGCTAGCAGACGCGGGAATTCAGAAAGATCGACTTCGAACCGACGTGCATTGAACAGTTGAGGTACCAGACAACAGTCTGCCAACGTGGGTTGATCGCCATGGCAGAAACGCCCGGATGAACCCATCTCCGCGAGCATAGCTTCCAACGCCTGCAGCCCTACCTTCATCCAGTGACGCATCCATCCCAGTCGTGTCGCCTCGTCGACATGTAGCTCCCGCTCAAGATACTTCATAACCCGCGGATTGTTGAGCGGGTGGATTTCGCAAGCGATCGATAGCGCCAACTGCCTCACCTCTGCGCGCGCGAAGGGCGTGACAGGCAGCAGCGGCGGTTCGGGATGGCATTCGTCAAGGTATTCGATAATGGCCAACGATTGACGAATAGTCCGACCGTCCTCGCGGTAGCTCGGCACGAGCCCGAAGGGATTCACCGCGCGGTATTCGGGCTGATGCTGCTGTCCGCCGTCACGAATCAAGTGAACGGGAACCGCGCGGTAGTCGAGCCTCTTCAGGTCGAGCGCAATGCGCACTCGATACGCCGCAGAACTGCGGAAGTACGTGTACAAGACGCGATCTGCGACCGGGGCTTCCGGTTTAATCGAATTTATCATCGGTAACCCTTTCTCATGCGACGACGGTTCCACGGACTTCGCCGAGACCAATGCGGGCCGCGCCGGGGCGTTCACACCAGCCGCGCAGGATCAGGGTGTCACCATCCTCCAGAAAGGTCCGCTCTTCGCCGTTGGCCAGACTGACGGACTTTTTGCCGCCCTCGGTCAACTCGAGCAGGGAGCCGGCTTCGTTGGCTGCGGGGCCCGATAACGTACCGGAACCCAGCAGATCGCCGGACTGGAGATTGCAGCCATTGACGGTGTGATGCGTCAGCAGTTGAGCCGCCGTCCAGTAGGCGGCGGTGCCGGCGTTGCCCAGCGTCAGGCGTTCGGGCGGGAGGCCGGCCTTGGCCATGCGCTCCGTCAGTATCAGGACTTCGAGCATGATGTCGAATATTCCTGCCTTGCGATTGAAGTCGCCATCCAGGTAAGGAAGCGGCTGCGGGTCGCCTTCGGGACGCGTCAGTGCCGTGCGGAAGGGCGCCAGCGCCTCGGTCGTGACCAACCAGGGCGAAACCGTCGACGCGAAGTTCTTCGACAGGAACGGGCCGAGGGGCTGGTACTCCCACGCCTGGATATCGCGCGCAGACCAGTCGTTGAGCAATGTCACCCCGAACAAGTGATTCTCGGCATCTTCGATGAAGATGGGTTGCCCCAACTCGTTGCCGCGGCCGACGAAATAGCCAAGTTCCAGTTCGTAGTCGAGTCGTCGGCTGGGACCGATGCTCGGTTGAGCGGCATCGGACGCCTTTGTCTGACCGCGCGGCCGCCGGAACGTCTGGCCGCTAACACGAATGGACGAGGACCGGCCGTGATAACCGATGGGCGCCCATTTGTAGTTCGGCATCAGCGGTTGGTCAGGCCGAAACAGCTTGCCGACGGACGTGGCGTGGTGAATGCCCGTGTAGAAATCAGTGTAGTCTCCGATCCGGCAGGGCACCGCCATCTCGGCAGCGTTTCGAGACGTGAGCAGCTTCGACCATGCCTGCTGGTGCGCGCTGCCCTGCGCCAAGCCACGGGAAATGTCGAGGCGCAAGCGAAGTCGCGCTGCCGTGTCGAGTGCCATCAACGTGTTCATGTCCGGGCTGTCGATCAGGCCTGTGGCTTGCAGATCCAGGATCTGGTCGCCAATTGCGACGCCGATCTTAAAGGCATCATCCGCGCCAATGCGTCGAAAACGACCGAATGGAAGATTCTGGATCGGGAAATCGCTTCCCGGTTCGTTTGCCTGCGCGACCCAACTCTTCAGACTGGGGTCGTGCGATTCATTGATCAATGACATACGGTATCTCCTTGGTGCGGATTCAGAGCTGCGCCGGATTGAAATGCTTCTTCAGACCTTGCCAGCAACGGTAGTACTCGCTCTGCAATTGGGACGATTCGAGCGCGTAGCGCGTCGG
>NZ_FCOL02000078.1 GCF_001544515.1 Caballeronia terrestris | reverse complement strand
GTCACGCCGCAGCCGATGTAGCAGATCTTGTCGAACGGCGCGTCCTCACGCACTTTCGCGACCGCGATCTCGGGAACCACGATGTAGTTCGAAAACGTCGACGTACCCATGTAGTGAAAGAGCGGCTTGCCGTCTAGCGAGAAGCGCGAAGTCGCGTCGGGCATGAGGCCGCGGCCTTGCGTCGAACGGATCGCCTGACAGAGGTTCGTCTTGCGCGACAGGCAGAACTTGCACTGGCGGCATTCCGGCGTGTAGAGCGGAATGACATGATCGCCCTTCTTCAGCGTGCCGACGCCCGACCCCACGTCGACGATCACGCCCGCGCCTTCGTGCCCGAGGATCGCCGGAAAAATCCCTTGCGGATCGGCGCCCGAGAGCGTGTAGTAGTCGGTGTGGCAAATGCCCGTCGCCTTCACCTCGATCAGCACCTCGCCGGCGCGCGGGCCTTCCAGTTCCACGTCTTCAATTGTCAACGGGTCCTTCGCGCGCCATGCTATTGCGGCCTTTGTACGCATTATTGGTCCTTTAGATTTGAGCGAACTTCTTAAGACGCTCTGAAAAAATGGCGCCCCCGCGTCGGCGCATACTCACCCTTGGCGTATATAGTCGAGCATCCGCGATTTGAGCCCCGGCCTCGCTGCGGAACGAACAAGATTGGCCATATCCTGGTCCGCTTGTTCGGTACTCAAGACGTGATACAGATGTTGCTGCGTCTCCCTATCGAGCAAGCTGGCGATGCGGCGCGCGTCGTCGGTCGCCGAGGCGCGCTCGGCCTCATTAATCAACCTGGTGACTAGACCGAGTTCGAACGCTTCAGCCGCAGAAATCGTACTGGTCTGTTCAAGGACCTCGCGTGCGCGCCTGTGCCCTACCAATGCTCCAAAGCGACGCGTTCCTAGCACCAGCCCGAACCTGAGCCCGGGCATACGAAAGCTCGCGTCATGAGTGCTATACCGCTGGCGGCAAGTGGCAAACAGGTCCACGCCCGCGCCAAAATTGCGCCCTTGCGCGAAAGGAACTGTCAAGCACGGCGACGATGCCACAAGATGCAGCAGTGATTCGATACGCACAAGCCTCATCAATAAGTCCGCGTCGCTCTCCCGCTCCAGCTCTCCTTGATCGAACCCGGCGCTAAAGCTTTTTCCGTTTCCGGCAAAAACCAGGAGCCTTGCCCCCGCCTCATGCGCCTTGCTGACCCCCTCGATGAGCGCCTCGACGAGTTCGGCATTGAGCGCATTAAGCTTATCCGGACGATTGAGCGTGAACGTCCAGGACCGCTCCTCAACACCGGTTTCGAGTATGCCGGTCATCGCGCCTCCTCCGGGACAGAGGTGTTGAGATCAGCGATAACTTCTTGCGTGTGTTCACCAAGAGCAGGAGGCGGTCGTCGAACCGGCAAGTTGCGGCCAGACAGGCGAATCGGAGAACCGAAGGTCCGCGTCTTCACACCGTTTGGCAGCGTTACCGGTTGTACCCACTCCATATGCTCGACCTGCGGATCGGCGAGAACGTCCGAATAGCTGTTGATCGGAGCACAGGGCACGCCGGCCGCCCTAAATCGCTCAAGCCAGTGTGATGCGTCTTTCGACTGAAAGTCTTGTTCGAGCATCTCGCGTAATGCGTCCTGATACCGTGCTCGCTCGCTGGGCGTGTCGAAGCGTGGGTCATCCAGCCATTCCACATGCCCCATCACCCGACACACGCTCGCCCACAGCGAATTGTTTCCGGCGGCCATGCCAAAGTGTCCATCGCGGCAGCGAAACACCTGATACGGTGCATTGCGCGGATGGGCCGAGCCTAGCTTGACAGGATCGCGGCCGCTGCCGAAATACTCCGACGTCTGCAGCGCAGCAATGCCGAGTGTCGCTCCGAGCATTGAGATGTCAATGTGAGTGCCGTTGCCGGTTCGCTGCACATGGCGCAGCTCAGCCGCGATTGCGAACGCGGCGTATAGGCCAGCCGAAAAATCGGCGAGCGGTACACCGCACTTGACTGGCGCCCCGCCCGCCTCGCCAGTGACGCTCATGATCCCGCTCATTGCCTGCATCGTCAGGTCGAACCCACCTTCCTGCGCCCTCGGCCCTGTTTGTCCGTAGGCAGAGATAGAGCAATACAGCAAGCGCGGGTTGATCGCGGAGATCGTGTCATAGCCGAGCCCGAGACGGTCCATGACGCCCGGCCGGTTGTTCTCGATGACTACATCGGCCTCGCCCATTAATGACTTTGCGACTTCGAGATCAGTCGCGTTCTTGAGATTGAGCGCAACCGAGCGCTTGTTGCGATTCAGCGAAGCAAAGTTTTCGCTAAACCCCTCGCTGATGGGCGGCCATGAGCGCAGCGTGTCACCCCCTTCGGGATGCTCGATCTTCACCACGTCCGCGCCCATGTCCGCAAGCAGCATCCCGCAGAAAGGTCCAGCGGCGACGTTGCAGATTTCGACGATGCGCACACCGTCGAGCGCCAGTTCATTTTTCATTTGCATATCCCTTGTGAGCGTGAGTCCCTTATAGGCCTGCGAACGCAGGGACAATCAGCAGGTAAACGAATCCGAGGAAGCTCCCGGCGGTCAGAAAAATGACCAATGTGAATCCAAGCACCCGCTGGACACCTACGCCCGCAATGGCTACGACCGGAATCGCCCAGAAGGGTTGGAGCAGGCTGCCGGCCATTTCTCCGGCAGCAATTGCCATGGAAGTGCCCGACATCGACGCGCCAAGATTCATGGCCGCAGGAATCGTGAATGGTCCCTGGACTGCCCAATGTCCCCCGCCGCTTGGTATGAAAAGCGTGATCAGACCGGATGCCAGATAACTGAGAAATGGAAGTGTCGTGCGCGAAGCAATATGAATGTACGCGTCGGCGACAACCTCCGCGAGCCCCGTAGCGGCCATAATCCCCATGATGCCGCCATAAAACGGGTACTGAAGTAGCATGGGACCCGTGACTTTCGCCGCTTGCGCGACTGCCGTCACATAGCGCTTCGGGCTTCCGTGCAGGCACAACCCTGCAAGCAGGAAAATGAAGATCACTGTGTTGATGTCGAGGCTGATGCCATGGCGAACCCATTGCATGACCAGGTATGCCGCACCGGCAACCACGAAGACCAATGCGCAAAGACGCGAGCGGTCAAGCCTGTCGGCCAGCGAATCGCGTTGCCGGGCCGGTTCGGCCGATTCAACTGCTTCTTCTGCCGCGAGCGCGTCGGCCTTTGCGGCAATGATGTCCTTCGCCGCCGGCCTCATCAGGATGAAAATAGCCGGAATCAGAATCATCGCCGCCAGTCCGGTCAACAAGTTCCAACTTGAAAACACGGTATGCGCAAGTGGCACTGTCAAGTGCGTGTGCTGTTCGACGATGTTCAACGGATTGCCAGGCGATGCGATCGACAAGGCTATAGAACTCGACATGCCCGTGAACGCCCACAACACCCATGAACTGTACGCAGCCGCGACCAGCCAGGCGAAGTCGACATGCACTTGCCGCGCGACCTGCTTCGACAGCATCGCCCCGACGACAAGTCCGAACCCCCAGTTTAGGAACGTTGCGATGGCGCCGACAGTGAAGACCAGAACGACGGCCGAGCACGGGCCCACCGCCAACCGGCTCACGCGCAGCAATCCCGCCTTGATGACGGGCGCATCCGCCAGAGCATAGCCAGTCACCAGAACGAGCACCATCTGAAAGGCGAAGGTGAAGATGCCAAAGATACCCTTGTACCAGCCACCGAGTATGATTTCGGGCGTCGCCTTCGGAGCGAATCCAAATGCCGCGAGTGCCGTCAACACCGTCAACACCGTCAACACCGTCAACACCGTCAACACCGTCAACACCGTCAACACCGTCAACACCGTCAACAGGATGACGATGACAAACGGGTCCGGCATCAATCGTTCGAATAGGTAGACGCATGAAGCGACGGCGCGCTGCATGAGCGTGGTACCGTCCGCCTTCGGTTCGGACGGCGGTTGCGGCGGAGCGACAATTGGCGAGGATGTCTCATGGGTTTTCACAATCTGTCTCCTGGGCGTTGAGCCACATGTTTTATCGAGCCGGTAGCGGCACCGGCACCGGATGCACCGTCATGCGGCGGCGGACTCCTTGAGCGGCCCCGGTTGGCCGATCTCCCTTATCTGCAGTTCGCGCTCCTTGCGCTGAAGGCCCATGAGGATCTGCCGCGCGCGGCGTAATGCCTTGTCGGTCTTGAGGAAAAGTTCCGAGTAACCGTCGTCGGGGTACTCCATCATTTGCTGCTGCCGTTCCAGCGCCCACTGGTCTTGGGCGACAACCTCAGGGAACATTTCTGCGACCTTATGCGCGGTCGGCATCGTCGAATCGCTCAGTGTCTTGTGCCACTTCTTGCATGACACCGACCAGCGCCAAACGAGGTTGCGCTCGTCGACCGGCATGTGAAGGTGCAGCAACGTATAGCCGCGCTCCTGGTCCGTGCCGATTTCGCCCTCAGGTGCAACGCGCATCACGACCCGAGTGAGGCCCGGCGTCACCATGCAATGGGTATGAATACGCTCGACGGTGTCGTACAGGAACCATTCCTTGAGATACGGGGGCTGCTGATAGCCGTGAACATGGCGTGTGGTCTTGACGAACTCGTACCCTTCGCTCACGCCTTCATCGAGGCTCACGGGGATCTTGCTGTTTTCCTTGTCGCCAATGTTACCGTCGTGCAGCGGATAGAAGTGCGTGATGTCGAGCAGGTTCTCGATCAACAGCAGATAGTTGGCAGGCACGTGAAGCGGACCGGGCGAACCAATCGAAAGATTCTCCGAATCGGTTACTTCTGGTGTTCGCGGCGGCAGCGAGCGCTGCGCCAGGATAGGATTGCCCGGCCACACCCATACGACGCCGTCCTGCTCCTTCACGGGGATGGAAGTAAGACGTGCCTGAGGCGGAATCGCCTTGTCGGGCTGCGAAGGAATTGCCACGCATTGCCCCGTCGCGTCGTAACAAAGACCGTGATACGCACACTCGAGATGGCCACCATCGAGCAGCTTGCTTTGCGAGAGGGGGAACCGCTTGTGACAGCATCGGTCGTCGAAGGCGACGACTTCGGCCTTGTCCGAGCGCCACATGACAATCGGCCGATTCACTATCTTGTGGCCTTGCAATTGCCCCTCTGGAAACTCTCCTGAAAAACCGATCGGGTACCAGCAGTCCTTCACATAGTGGAATGTGCTCATGGTGAAACCGTCTCCATATGGTTTTTTGGGCAGGGCGCCCTGCCCAGCGGCGGCTGATTACTAAAAACTTGAAGCTTTGACTAAAGGTCGAGAACGAGCGACGCGCTCTTTGCGCGGCTACAGCAAATCATGATGAATTCCTTGCGGTCGTCTTCGTCGAGCACCGAGTCCCGGTGAAGCGGCTCGCCCGAAAGATAGCGCGTCATACACGTGCCGCAATACCCCTCGCAGCACGAGGTGTCGACTTCGACGCCCTGCAGTTTCAATGCGTCGACAATCGTCTCGCCCGGATGCACGGTAAAGCACTTCATCGAGCGAGCCAGTTCGACTTCGAACGTCGAGTCGGGATCGTCATCGGCGGTCCGCACGGGCTCGCCTCCTGCAGAGAAACGTTCGCAATGGACGGTCTCGCGAGGCCAATGCGCGCTGGCTGCTTCGATCGCATCCATGAGGCCCGCCGGTCCACAGTAGTAGAGATGCGCGCCTTCGGAACGGTCTTGCAACGTCGCCTTCAGATCAAGACCCTTGCTAGCATCTCCATTGTCGTAGTGAATCGACGCAAGTCCGCTCGCAACGAGTCCGCAAAGATCCCCCGTGAAAGCGGTGCGCGCCGGCGTGCGAGCGCAATAGTGCAGATGAAATGCTTCGCCGCGGCGCTGTACTTCGGCGATCATTGACATGATCGGAGTAATGCCGATTCCGCCGGCGATGAAGAGATGCCTCGTGGCCGAGTTGGAGAGCGAGAAATGATTTCGCGGAGAAGACACGGTCACAATCTGCCCAGCGCGCAGCACATCATGCATAGCCACAGACCCGCCACGGCCAAGCGGATCTCGCAGCACGGCGATCACGTAACGATGACGCTCCGTGGATGCATTACACAGCGAGTACTGCCGAATCGAACCGTTGGGTAAATGCACGTCGATATGCGAACCTGGCGTAAACCCCGGCAACGCGTCACTGTCAGTACTGACGAATTCGAACGCGTTGAGGTCCTCTGCGAGATAGGAGACGGACTGCACGCGCACCTTTAGTTTCGAGGGCGCAACGGGGTTTTGACGCACGAGCGGGGACTCGTGCAGTTCGACTGCATTCATGTCTTCCTCCATATGCTGCTCTGAACGGCAACTCCGGTGCTTCGAATCGTGCGGATCAGGGCGCCTTTGCTTTAGAGAAAGAGTAGATGCGAGGATCTATAACAACAAACGAGTAATTTTCGAGTTCATGCATCAACTTTCTTGAACTGATTTGCTGCCGTGCAGCATACGACTTTATCTATTTTTGATCAAAAGTGCTCACCTCCCGAGCGAGTTCAGCCACAGTACGTGCAAGTGAGAATGAGTGACCCAGAGGGAAAACGGCGACGAATGGCACGGGCTCAAGCCGCGGAAAGGTTTTGACGATTTTGAGCCTGCCGCTTTCTAACTCGTTTCCATAATTCTTTGCTGGCAAGTAAGCGACGCCCATCCCCGCGGTCGTCATCGAGGCTGCCACCGCCACGCTTTTGCAGCGAGCGAGATAACGGGCGCGCACATGTTCATTCTGGAACCAGTCCTCGATCGCCGAATAGTGAAACGACTTCGGCTTCATACCAATGATCGGATAGGCTGCGAGGTCCGCCGGACCGTATACGCGATCCTCAAGCCCCAACGCAGGACTCGCCATCCACTCGAAGGCAACCGTGCCAAGTGGCAACGTAGAGAGTTCCTGTGCACGCGAGTGACCGGGCGCCAGCACAAGCTCAAGTTCAGCCTGCATAAGGCTCTCTATGAGTTCTGCAGTCAGCGCCTCCTCGATCTCGAGGCGTACGTTGGGATAACGCTGCGCGATGGTGCGAATTAGATGAGGTAGCCACGTTGTCGTAATGACTTCGGCAACGCCAAACCGCACCGTTCCGAACACTGATTCCGGCGCGGCGATGCGATGCTCGAGTTCTGTCGACAAATTCGAGAATGCGGCTGGCATATTCCATCAGCTCGCGTCCCTTCGGGGTGAGGCGGGCCGTCCTGTGAGTTCGATCGAAAAGCTCAACGCCAAGTGTGCGCTCGAGTTCGCGCACCCTCATCGACACCGCAGACTGGGTTGCATACAGTTTCTCCGCAGCCGCCGAAAAACTTCCGAGCGTTACGGTCCAGAAAAAGGTTTCCAGTTGTTGCAAAGTCACGTTTGCCACCGCCTGCCTGTTGAAGAAGTTCAGCCAGATTGTCTTCCGGACAGTGTACCCACTGGTGCGGCATTCGCATTAAGCCGGGGAAATTCCGCGTTCTGTTCTGATGCAGTCTGGGGTTGCATGCTCGACGAGCCCGTGGATGTCGAGCATGCTCAGTTCCAATCAATTGAGGCGCTCAGCAATGCTCGCAGGGTCAGACGGCCAACCAATTTCATCCAGCGATAGCTGAAAACTACATGCCCAGCACGCCCTTAAGTACAATCGGGCAATACGGACGGAAAAGGCCGCACCGCACCATCAACCATTGCGTCACGCCACACTTTCCCATACTTACTTTGCACGATCGGAAAACGCCGAAGAACAATGAAAACCTATCCAATTCATGTAGCACGCAGCGGGTACCGTGGGTCCGACCCGAAGAAGCGCGAAAGCCGCTGACCATAATCGTGACGCCTCGCTGCTGGAGTCGTGCGCGAACGATCTGAGCCACATATCAGGCGGTTTCAACCTTGGGCGGGTACGGTTTTCTGTGCGAGGCGAGGTAGTTGAACACAAGCGGCGCGTGATGTGCCTGAGCCTCCTGGGATGGCGCGCTCGAACGAGCGCCTTCGCGCCCGTGTTTCCAGGGTCGAGCCATTAGCCCAGCATGACCGGTTCTCGTACAGCAGTCCTTCACCTTCTCAAGTGACGCCGGCAAGGCAGCATGGCAACAACAGAATCCGCATTGTGCTTGCACAAAATGGGGAAGCCCTTGTAGTTGCCTTAGGTCACCGGCGCGGGATTAAACAGAACCAACGCGTTATGCAGCTTCAACTTCTCCGCACAAGTCTGCTTGCGTCCGCTTGCGACTTCGAGCATCAGCCTGAACAACTCCCAACCTACATCTTCGATTGAAGACTCGCCGGTCGCGATCGTCCCCGCGTTGATGTCCATCAGATCGTGCCAGCGGCGCGCCAGATCGGAACGCGTCGCGACCTTGATCACCGGCACTTCCGCGAGGCTGTACGGCGTGCCGCGACCGGTCGTAAATACATGCAGGTTGATCCCCGCCGCCACCTGCAGCGTGCCGCAAATAAAATCGCTGGCGGGCGTGGCCGCGTAGATCAGCCCTTTCTGCCTGACCTTCTCCCCCGGCGACAGCACGCCGGAAATCGCCGAACTACCCGACTTGATGATCGACCCCATCGCCTTCTCGACGATATTCGACAGGCCACCCTTCTTGTTGCCCGGCGTCGTGTTCGCGCTGCGATCCGCGCTGCCGCGCTTCAGGTAATCGTCATACCACTGCATTTCGCGGATGATCGCCGCCGCCACGTCCGGATTCGCCGCGCGGCTCGTCAACTGGTCGACGCCATCGCGCACTTCCGTCACCTCGGAGAACATCACGGTCGCGCCCGCGCGCACGAGCAGATCCGTTGCGAATCCGACCGCCGGATTCGCCGTCAGCCCGGAAAACGCATCGCTGCCGCCGCACTGCACGCCGATCACCAGATCGGAGGCTGGACACGTCTCGCGACGCCGGTTGTTCAGCCGCTCGAGATGCCGCTCGGCCATCCGCATGATCGAGTCGATCATCGACTCGAAGCCGACATGTTGCTCGTCCTGCAGCACGACCACGTCGCCGTTCGCATCCGCGCCGATGTCGCCGATGTCGGCCACGTCGTCGACGGCCGTGGTCATGATCGGAATCGTGCCTGGCGGCATGAGACGCTCGGGTTGCAGCTTCTCGCAGCCGAGGCTCACCATCATCACCTCGCCGCCGAAATTCGGATTCAGGCTGATGTTGCGCACGGTGCGGATGGGCACCATCGCGTCGGGTGCGTCGATCGCGACGCCGCAGCCGTACGTGTGCCCAAGACTCACGACATCGTCGACGTTCGGATAGCGCGGCAACAGCTCTGCCTTGATGCGCGCGACCGCGTGCTGGACGACGTCGGCGACGCATTGCACGGTCGTCGTGATCGCGAGGATGTTGCGCGAGCCGACCGTGCCGTCCGCGTTGCGATAGCCCTCGAACGTGAAGCCTTCGAGCGGCGGCATCTCGGGCGGCTTGATGGTCGCGATCGGCAAGCCTTCGAGTCCCGGCGGGCTCGGCATGCGGATCACGTGCTCGTTGATCCAGCTTCCCTTCGGCAGGTTCTTCAGCGCGTAGCCGATCACCACGTTATAGCGGATGACTTCATCGCCCTCGGCGAGGTCCGCGAGCGCGACCTTGTGCCCCTGCGGCACGCGCTCGCGCAGCACCAGGCCGTCTGCGAAGGTGGCACCTTCCGGCAACCCGCCATCGTTGACGACGATCGCCACGTTGTCTTGCGGATGAACGCGTATGTAAAGGGGAAACTGGATCATTTCATCCTCTGAGCGGCAAGATGGTGAAGTACGTGGGTCATCGTCACTATGATTTTGAGGAAAGCACCCACCGTCGGACTCGGTGATATAGCAGTTCATACATGCGGTCGCTATGAAAAGCGAAGCGGAGCCGGTGGGCGCTGCCTGACAAGCTAGCCGGCATCCTGAGATGCCGGACCTAACCCCTCGTCTTACTTGACCCCAGGGCTCACTGCCACCAATTGCGGTTCGAGCATCCGGTCGCCGCTTCTCGCCAGCCAACACACCGCCACCGCCGCGATTACATCAAAGACCGCGAGGACGACAAACAGCGGGCTGTAACCGACCTGCGTGACCAAAACGCCGAACAGCGCCGTGAACGCCGCAGCGCCCAAGTAACCCGCCATGCCGCCCATCCCCGTGGCGGTCGCGACTTCGTTCTTGCCGAACATGTCCGACGTAATCGCATACAACGCACCTGACAAGGTCTGATGGGCGAAGCCGCCGACGCACAGCAGCGCAACAGCCGCATAAGGGCTGGCTACCAGTCCGACACATGCCGGCCCGACCATGCAGAGTGCACCGAAGACGAAGACCATCTTGCGCGACGTGAACAGCGAAACCTTCGCGTACTTATGGAACAGCGGACTGAGGTAGCCGCCAAGCACGCAACCAATGTCTGCAGCGAGAAAGGGCATCCACGCATACAGCGCGATTTCCTTCAGGTTCATGTGCCGCTCGGTCATCATGTACAACGGAATCCAGGCATTGAAAGTTTGCCAGGCCGGCTCGGACAGAATCCGTGGGATGCCGATCGCCCAGAAATTGCGGCTGCCGATCATTTCGGTCCACTTTCGCTTCGGCGCGCCCACATCACTGTGCTTCGCCTCCTGCCCGCTGAGGATGTAATCCCGTTCAGCGTCGCTCAGCAACTTCTGATCACGCGGATGCTTGTACAGCAGCATCCACAACGCGCTCCAGGCTATGCCCAACACGCCGACGATCAGGAACGCCCATTGCCATTGCCCGTGCAGCAACGCCCAGACGACCAACGGCGGTGCGAGCAGCGCGCCGATGGACGAGCCGATGTTGAACCAGCCGATCGCCACCGAACGCTCCTTGGCCGGGAACCACTCGCTGGTCGCCTTCACGCCCGCCGGAATGCCGGCCGCTTCGGCGATGCCGAGAAGGCCGCGAAAGAACGCAAGACTGCGCCAGTCGGTCGACCATGCCGCCGCTGCGCAGGCCAAAGACCACGCGAGCGCGAATGCCGCAAAACCAATCTTGGTGCCGACCGTGTCGAGCAGATAGCCCGCAACCGGTTGCATAAACGCATAACACAGTTGCCACGCCACCACGACGTGCGCGTACTGCTCGGTGGTCATGTGGAGGTCTTTCATCAGCGTCGGCGCCGCTACCGAAAGCGTGTTGCGCGCGAGGTAATTGATGATCAGCCCGGCCGCGACCAGGCTGACCATCCACCAGCGGATGCCCTTGATTTTCATTGCAGTGTCTCCTCGAAGTCTTTTACTGATCAGATGGGCCGGACCGCGGGAGCCGTCGAGCCATCAGGCCCGGAATCGACGCGCGAGTAATCGAGGCCGACGAAGCTGCCGCCCTGGTAGCGTTGGCCCAAAGTGTCGAGCGGGTTCGGCCCTGCCAGCACTTGCGCGGCGTACACCTCGGCGTTCTGTGTCGGCTGATAACCCAAACGTTCGGCCCCGCCGTTGTCCCACCAACTCCGTGTGTTGGCGGAGACGCCCCAGACCGTCATGAAGCCGACGTCCTCCGCTTCGATACAACGGTCAAGAAAATGGATCAGGTCGCAATGGCCGAACCAGGTGCTCAGGTGTCTGGGCTCGGTCGGACGATCGAGGCAACTGCCGATACGTACGCAAATACTTTCGATGCCGTGCTTGTCCCAATACATTCTTGCCAATGCTTCGCCCCACACTTTGCTCAGGCCGTAAAACCCGTCTGGGCGCAACGCGCAGTCGAGGGTGAGAGGTTCAGTGACCGGGTACATGCCGATCGCGTGGTTCGAGCTGGCGAACACCACGCGTCGCACGCCTTGTCTGCGCGCGCCTTCGTACACTTCGACGAGCGCGAGAAGGTTGTTGTCGATGATCTCGGGCAGAGGGCGCTCCACGCTCGTACCTGCAAGGTGGATCAACACATCGACACCGTCCAGCAGGCGGTCTACGACGGCCGGGTCGCGTAGGTCGCCATGCATGACATCCTCACCGTCCACTAGAGGAGCAAGGGCCTTTGAGCCTGCGGCCGAGCGCAACGGAATGCCACGTGCGATCAACTCTGTCCGTACGACCGAGCCGAGCTGCCCACCGGCCCCACTCAGGGCAATCTTCTTCATAAAGGTCCTTTAAGTGCCCCAAACGCTTGAGCCAAGCTGGCAGATTCAGCGGTCAAGCCGAGACGGTAGAGCGAGCCAATAAGCGATCGCTAGTTGTACGATAACGTACTTTGTCATACTGGCGTCTGAATTCATCTAGGCACTTACCCGCAGATAATGCACCACCGAGCAGAGCCGTCGCGGCAATTCACGGAATGCGTGCCAAAACTGGGACTAGCGCAGCGTGGCGAGGGTTTGGTGGCTGAAGGTATACGCAATACATTACGGGTAAACGTCCCTGTTCCGCCACGGTCATAAGACATACGATGTACTCTGACGTCAGACGACAAAAAGCATCTGACGAACCTTTATTTACTCCCGATTTCAGGAAAACTAGACATGACAGCGTCGACCCCTTATCAGCCGTTACCGAACACGTTTCGCCAGTCGGTTCGCGACGGCGAGCGCCTGATTGGGGGATGGGCCTCCCTCGCAAGTCCGATCACGACGGAATTGCTGGGCGTCGTCGGTTTCGATTGGCTGTTGCTGGATGCGGAACACGCCCCGAACGACGTTCTAACGCTCATCCCGCAGCTCATGGCACTCAAAGACAGCCCGAGCGCGCCTTTCGTACGGCCACCGGCGAATGACAACGTTGTCATCAAGCGCATGCTGGACGCAGGTTTTTTCAACTTTCTGATCCCTTTCGTAGACAGCGCCGCTGATGCGGAACGCGCCGTCGCCGCGACACGTTACCCGCCGCTGGGCGTGCGTGGCGTATCGGTCGGCCAACGAGGCAATCGCTACGGAACCATTGCCAACTATTTCGACGTTGCAAACGACAACATCTGCGTGGTCGTGCAGATCGAGAGCCGTGCTGCAGTCGAGGCGATCGATGAGATTACCGCGGTCGATGGTGTTGATGCCGTGTTCGTCGGTCCCTCCGATCTCGCCGCCTCATACGGGCATATCGGCAATGCAAACCACCCCGAAGTGCAGGAAGCCATCGCTTATGTTTTCGAGCGCGTCAAGGCGGCCGGCAAGGCAAGCGGCATTCTCGCGCCCATGCAGGCGGATGCCGAGCGCTACCTCGCGATGGGGAGCACGCTGGTGGCGGTCTGCGCCGACATGGGCCTCCTTCGGAACGCCGCACAAGCCGTACAGAAGCATTTCATGCAGAAGTAAGCACGCGTGGTCAACGTGACATCACAACGTTTGGAGAATCAAATGCAAAAGGCAGGCTTTATCGGACTTGGGATCATGGGCACGCCGATGGCGGCGAATCTGCGAAGGGGTGGCGTCGAACTCGTCGCGTTCACTAAAGGTGCCGTGCCGGCCGACCTCACGCAGGCAGGCGTCGTCGCGGCAGACAGTGCCGCTGCGGTCGCCGCCCAAGCGGACGTCATCTTCATCATGGTTCCGGACACGCCCGACGTCGAACGCGTGCTGTTCGGTGAAAACGGCGTGGCCGAGAGCCTGCGCGCCGGTCAGATCGTGGTCGACATGAGTTCGATCTCCCCGATGGCCACGCGCGATTTCGCCGCCCGCGTGCGCGAGCGTGGCGCGGAGTATCTCGATGCGCCTGTTTCGGGAGGCGAAGTCGGCGCTAAAGCGGGATCGCTCACGATCATGGTGGGCGGCTCGCAAGCGAGCTTCGACACGGTGAAGCCCTACTTCGACATGATGGGAAAAAACGTATCTCTGATTGGCGAAGTCGGCGCCGGACAAGTTTGCAAGGTCGCCAACCAGGTGATCGTCGCCGCGACCATCGAGGCAGTCGGCGAGGCGTTACTGTTGGCATCCAAAGCCGGCGTGGATGCGGAGAAGGTTCGTCAGGCGCTGATGGGCGGCTTTGCGTCGTCCCGGATTCTCGAAGTGCATGGCGAGCGCATGACGAGGCGCACCTTCAACCCCGGATTCCGTATCGAGCTGCATCAGAAAGATTTGAATCTCGCGCTTTCGACGGCGCAGGCGCTCGGCGTCTCGCTACCGAATACCGCAACGTGCCAGGCGCTGTTCAACGCCTGCGCGGCCCACGGCGGCAAAGCGTGGGACCACTCGGCCATGGTGCGCGCGCTGGAAATCATGGCAAACCATGAGATCGGCCAGGTTGCCCGATAAGCAAATATGCGCGGCATCAAGAACTCGCCGCCGCCACTGGCGTGAGCGTGTACTTCTGCGACCCACACAGCCCCTGGCAGCGCGGCACTTGCGAAAACACCAATATAGATAGTCCGTCCCGCCTTCCGTGATACTGGCGTCCGTTGTTTTAGGAGGAAAAGAGTTGAGCACGCTTGGGCAGAGGGCTTGCGCACCGAGCGGCTTTCCGTCGATGCCCTTCGCGGCGATCGGGCGGTGCTGCGTGAACGCATGGCTGCGGCCGCGTCGGCCGACGGCGCGGTGCAAGCGCTGATCGTCGATGCCGAAACGAGGGCCAATCTGAGCGTGCTCGCGCGAGTCACCGCAACGCGATTCTTCTAGAGATATTCTTCAGACCGGTAATCTAACTTCCAACGAGCACGGGCACACAGCGCTCGATGACTTCAACCACTTCGGCACCTACTCGGGCTGCAATCCCTCTCAGTGAGCTCGGAAGCATACGCCTGGGCTAGACTCGCCTTTGTCAGCGCTCGTCTGCGAACTTCATAAGCGTCGTCCCGCTGATCGAGGCCTTCGATTTGATGCTCCCCACGCTGCAGCGCGCCCCGTTCTCCCGCCAAGACTGGATTCGAGTGAAATACAAGTAAGCACTTTGCCGTCTATTGCCTTTCGAGGGCTTGCCTAGCTAGTGAGGCTGGCATAAGAAGCTGTCGCTTTTCGAAATCGACGACTGTCGCTTTTCAACGATGCCCTCATGCTGCGTTGCAGGTCAATAAGGCCGATGGCTCAAATCGACCCTGAGCCGTCTATCAGACTCGAGGTACCCCAGTGACCGCTTCCAAAGTACAGCCGCCGATCTCCGCACCGAAACAGTTGGTGAATTGCCGGACCACAGCAGCGGTAGCGGAGGGCGGCTCACAAGAAAGCTCGTCGCGTCTGCCGAGGTGCCAGTCACCGACCAACTTCGTAGCTATCCCGCCTCGAAAGCCAAGACTTTGATTCGTCAAACGAGACGCTCGTTCTTCGTCAAGGCCATCGCCCGGTTGAAATCGATCAATCCGGAAGACCGAGCGGCAGATTCAGAGCGGCGCGCCGGGACAGCCAAACGCCAGGGCGGTAACGCGGATCGCCGTAGAGATCCACGAGACCCTTCAGCACGGCGACGATCCGTATTGCACCGACACGGTCGCCGAGCGCCAGAGGCCCGAGCGGGTAGCCGAGTCCGAGTCGAACCGCGGCGTCGATGTCGTCCGGCGAGGCAATCCGCTGCTGGGCGATTTCGCAGGCCGTGTTCACGATGCAGGCGAGAATGCGCTGTGCCACAAAACCACCAGAGTCACGGATCGTGGAGACTGGAGCGCCATCGATCGCGAACAGTATCTGAGCGTGTTCGAGCATGTCGGTGCGCGTCGCGGGAGTCGGCATGATCACGCGTCGCAGGTCTCGATCGAATCCAAAAAGGGTATCCACGGCTACCACGCGCGTGGCATCGAGCGCTTCGGAGGTTGCGCTGGTGGTCGCATCGTGTCCGAGTGGTGTCACGACAATCAAGGCGTCGTGACTCGGTGCACTGCCCGTCTCCACTTCAACGTCCAACGTTTGGAGCAAATCGAGCACCCGCTGCGCTTCGTCCGGATGACGAGAACTCACCCACACCGCGGCGGGCTTCCATCCAGTCCTCTCTTGAGCCGAGACCGGCTCCGACACCCTGGTTCCACCGTCATACTCATAGAAGCCCGAACCGCTCTTACGCCCCAGCATTCCCCCGGCAAGACGTATGGCCGTAATAGGGGACGGTCGGAACCTCGGCTCGTCATAGAACTGCCGATAAATCGATTCCATCACCGGGTGCGACACATCGAGACCGGTCAAGTCCAGCAGTTCGAATGGACCCATGCGAAAGCCCATCTGCTCACGCACGATGGCGTCGACTGTCGGCTCGTCAGTCACGCCCTCCTGAACGATGCGCAAGCCCTCCGTATTGAGCGCGCGCCCAGCATGATTCACGATGAAGCCTGGCATGTCGCGACAACGGACTGCCGTATGTCCGAGTTGCTGGGCGAGCGAGGCGAGCCAGTCGATGGTGGCGTCGCCCGAACGCAGGCCGCGCACGACTTCGACTACTTTCATGAGCGGCACGGGGTTGAAGAAGTGATAGCCCGCAACCCGCTCAGGATGACGACACCCTGCGGCAATTGCCGTGATTGACAATGACGACGTGTTCGAAGCGAGCGCCGCGTCGTCGCGCACGACCTCCTCGAGCTGGGCAAACAACGATCGCTTCACTTCCAGCTTCTCGACAATCGCCTCGACCACCAGATCGCAATCGGCGAGTCCGCCGACGGAGTCCACCGGTTGAAGGCGACGCAGTGCCGCTTGCGCCTGCTCCGAGGTGAGTTTGCCCTTGGCAGCGAGCTTGTCGAGCATGGCGCCGATCGCAGCGATGGCGCGCGCGGCCGCGGCCGTATCGATGTCCATTAGCCGGACTTCTAGACCAGCAACCACCGCGATTTGGGCAATTCCCTGCCCCATGGCTCCTGCACCCACAATTCCAATCTTCGCGTGTTGAACGTTTTTCATGTCGACCTCAGACCCGTTCAATCGCGATAGCAATGCCCTGCCCTACGCCGATGCACATCGTGCAGAGTGCGAAACGGCCGCCGGTGCGTTGAAGCTGGTAGCTCGCGGTCGTCACGAGGCGCGCGCCGCTCATGCCGAGCGGGTGGCCGAGTGCGATCGCACCCCCGTTCGGGTTGACGCGGGGATCGTCATCCGCGACGCCGAGCATGCGCAGCACCGCCAAGCCTTGCGATGCAAACGCTTCGTTCAGCTCGATCACGTCGAACTGGTCGATCGTCATGTTCAAACGCTTCAGAAGCTTCTGAGTCGCCGGCGCCGGGCCGATGCCCATCACGCGCGGCGGCACGCCGGCCGTCGCGAGACCCAGAATGCGCGCACGCGGCACGAGGCCGAAACGCTTCGCGCTGTCTTCGTCAGCGAGCAAAAGCGCGGCCGCGCCGTCGTTCACGCCCGACGCATTGCCCGCCGTCACGCTGCCATCCGGGCGCACGACGCCCTTCAGCTTCGCCAGCGCCTCGATGCTCGTCTCGCGCGGATGCTCGTCCTGCGAAACGACGATCGGATCGCCCTTCTTCTGCGCGATCGTCACCGCGACGATTTCCTGCGCGAACGTGCCGTCGGCCTTCGC
>NZ_FCOL02000077.1 GCF_001544515.1 Caballeronia terrestris | reverse complement strand
CGATCAGGCTGTAGATTATCGCAGCGCTCTCGCCGCCGCCGTCGGACCCTGCGAACAGATAATTCCGGCGTCCAAGAACTAGAGGGCGAATTGAGCGTTCTGCGGTGTTGTTGTCCACTTCGATGCGCCCATCTTCGCAGTAACGCGTCAGCGCCTGCCAATGTGTCAACGAGTACTTGATCGCCTTGGCTATGCCGGACTTCACCGATACCTGCAAGAGCGTTCGTTCCAGCCAGACCTTCAGGCTTATGAGAAGCGGCATCGCACGCGTCAGGCGAACCGATTGACGCACGGCGGGCATTTGTCCGCGGATATCCCTCTCAATTGCGTACAGGGCTCTGATCCGGAGCAGCGCCTCCTCGGCGATCGGAGAGCGGTCTAACTCGAACAAGTCATAGTACTTACGCCGAGCGTGGGCCCAGCAAGCGGCTTCGATAATCTGGCCATCGCGATATAGCGCGGAATACCCGCTATAGGCATCCGCTTGCAGGATTCCGCAATAGCCCTCGAGATGTGCTCTGGGCCTTTCGCCTTTGCGGTCAGGCGAGTACTGGTACCAGACCGCTGGCGGCGCCTGGTTGCCTGCTGGCCTATCGTCTCTCACATACGTCCATAGTCGCGCCGTGCGTGTCTTTCCGCGACCGGGATCTAACACTGGCACCGGCGTATCGTCGGTATGGATCTTTTGCGCCTGCAGGACATACTGACCTATGGCGTCGGCCAGGGGTTCAAGGAGGCGACCTGCTTCGCGCACCCAAGAAGCCAGCGTTGCGCGATCAAGCTCGATGCCTGCACGACGATAGATGCTTGCTTGTCGATACAGCGGGGTATGGTCAGCGTATTTGGAAACCACTACTTGAGCCAGCAGACCCGCCCCGGCCATACCCCTCGCGATTGGGCGGGAAGGAGCAGCAACCTGCACGACTTTGGAACAGCGACCACACGCTAGTTTGGGACGCACGTGCCGAGTCACCTTGAAGTAACCCGGCACATAATCGAGCATCTCGGAAACGTCTTCGCCGAGCGCACGCATATGGGTTCCGCATTCGGGACAGTCACAAGTCGCGGGCGCATGAACCAGGGTCTCACGTGGGAGGTGGTCGGGAAACGTGCGTGGTTTGCGGCGACGAGCAACGGCCTTGTCTGTTTCCTTCGAATCGACCGTTTCGCCTTCGACGGGCAAGTCTGTAGTTGGAACGCTCAGCACCTGCTGTACGGGCAAATCTCCAAGGGCCAGTTCGAGCTGATCCATCAGCTCAGTCATACGCTCCGATGAACGACCGTACTGCCAGCGTTTAAGACGTGCAATCTCAGCCACCAGCTGGGCAATCGTCTCGTCGCGCGAAGCCAGCATGCGCTTGAGGGCGGCGATGTCGTCAGGAAGGGAACTAGCGGGCATGCTTGTTATTTTAAAACATGCCCGCCGCTTCTGAACGCTTGCGCAGAGGCTTTTTTTAAGCTGCTCGAGTAGGCTGCCAGGTCCGTTCAGGCCGTCGCCAGTCAATGCCCTCTAGGAGCATCGAAAGCTGGGCTGCGGAGAGATGAATGCTGCCCGATTCGGCCTGGGGCCAGATAAAACGGCCGCGCTCAAGACGCTTCGCATAAAGATTTATGCCGTCGCCGCTCCGCCACAAAATCTTAATGATGTCACCACGCCGTCCACGAAAGGCGAAAACGTGACCAGAAAACGGATCAAGTTCCAGAGTGGATTGAACAAGAGTAGCGAGGCCGTCCATGCCGCGACGCATGTCCGTAATGCCAGCGGCCAGCCAAATACGGGTACCGGAAGGAGGTGCGATCATACGGGCATCAGACAACGCAGCACTAAACGTAATTGAACGGGGTCGACCCTGCCAGTGAGCCGAACGCGCGCTCCATTGAGCTCGATCTCGATGCTTGCTGCATCACGCGCAGGCCCCTCAGGATTTGCAGCTACCGCCGGGGCCGTGGATGCCTTCGCTTTTACCTCCGTTGGCAAGGTCACAGGGAGTAGCACTGTCGCTTCAGCGCCGCCGTTGCTAAGCAACCCGGCGCGGTATTCGCGGCGCCATTTGAAAACCATATTTGGATTGAGTCCATGGGCCTGAGCCAGTTTAGCCACGGAAACATTGGATTCACAGGCCGCGATCGCGACCTGTCGTTTGTAGGCCGGATCGTAGTTCGGTCGGCCCTTGCGATTCGAAATCTGCATCTCATCTTTAGACAAAGTAGTCCCCGTCACTTATTTGGTGGGGACTACTTTGGACACTATCCAGCTATCTGTACATGCGGCCTTCAGATGACGCTTACCATCATCCGGATGGGTCGGCGTGGGCGCAGGCCTGCTTTAGCGGCTCGCCGAACTGCAGGGCGGCAACCTTCGCATAGAGCGGCGAGCTCTGCAGGAGTTCGGCATGACGGTCTTGCGCGACGATGCGGCCTTGCTCCAGCACGACGATGCGGTCGGCTTGTTGCACGGTAGCGAGGCGGTGAGCGATGACCAGCGTGGCGCGATTCTGCGCCGCATTGTCCAGCGCCCGTTGCACCAGCCGTTCGCTGGCAGCATCGAGCGCGCTGGTGGCCTCGTCAAGCAGCAGGATAGACGGATTCTTCAGGATCGCGCGTGCGATCGCGATGCGCTGATGCTGTCCGCCAAAGAGCCGTACCCTACGCTCACCGAGAAACGTGTCGTAGCATTGCGGCAGTTCTTCGATAAAGTCGGTCGTAGCGGCCATTTCGGCGGCCCGCTGGACTTGCGCGAGGGTGGCTTCGGGGGTGCCGTAGCGGATGTTGTCGAGCAGGCTGCCGGAGAAGATAACCGATTCCTGCATTACCACCCCGATATCCGGGCGTAACTCGGCGAGCGGCACGTCCCGCGTCGGCACCCCGTTGATCAGGATGCTGCCGGCCTGCGGGTCGTAAAATCGCAGCAGCAGTTGGAACAAGGTGGTCTTGCCGGCGCCGGACGGTCCGACCAGTGCCACATGCTCGCCCGGGCGGACGTTGAGCGAGATGCCGGAGAGGGCGGCGGCGCCGGGGCGGGACAGATACGAGAAACCAACGTTGTCGAGGCGGATGCAGTCCCCGCGCGCCGGCAGCGGCTCGGCGGCCTCGGCCTGCGCCACCGGCGTGGCCCCGGCCAATACCAGCGAAACGACGAATAGCGCCAAGAAATAGCGGTCGATGTGCCGATGTGCGCCCGGTTGCCGCCGGCGAAGCCCCGGTAGATCAGGTATTTGAAGGTCACTGGCAACGCCAGTGTCGCGCCCGCCGCCGTCACCAGCGCCGCGAAGGCGAGCGCCCAGCGCGCCCGGCATAAGGGCGCAGAAAGGGCAGCAGGGCAAACAGTGGAGCGACACGCGCCGAAGGCGGGGTAGCGTCTGGCATGAGGATTCCTGAGCGGCTCGAGGATCACCTCGATTGCGCCAGTCCTGCGGATTCGAAGTATTGCCGTAGGCACTGTCGCAGTAAGGACCGCGGACGGAATTGGCGTGGAGGCCGAACGGATTGCACGGCAAGGTAATAGAACTGTTGAGCAGCAGACGGAGCTTGGCCACGCTCGCCCTTCAACTGTCCTTTGCGCAGCATGTACATCAGTTAAATTCCATCCAGAATGATTCGCGCGCAGCGAAATGACTTGAAACCCAGCATTGGCCGGATGATGGTTATCAGGCGGCCGGGCGGCAGCACGCTCGCCACGCAGATCGAAAAATTCCGCCACTCGCCGGGCGGCCGTCCGAGAAACTGCGGCAAATCGCTTTGGCGTCCGTGCGCGCCTATCTGAACGGACCGCAGACACTGCCTACGCGCAGGCAGATCGTCGTGCGATATCTCAACTCGGTGCCGCTTGCCGCGAAGCCCGGCATCGGAACGATCAACGGCATCGGCGATGGCGTCTCCGCGTGGTTCGGCCGCGACTTCGCTTGCCAGGTGCAGCTAATCCCAGCGGTCGTCTTTCACCTGCACCTTGCCTTCCAGGACCCGAATCGGAAACGTTGCCACCGGTTCATAGGCGGGCGGCGACAGCGCCGCGCCGGTGATGAGGGAAAAGCGCGCTCCGTGGCGCGGACAGATGATTTCCGAGCCTTCCACTTCGCCTCCGGAAAGAGGTTCGGCCTCGTGGGAGCAGACGTCTTCGATGGCGTGGTAGCTGCCGCCTACGTTGAATACCGCGATCCGCACCCCGTCGATATCGACGGTGCGGCATGTCCCAGGCGTAAGCTCCTCGGCCAGTGCGACATCGATCCACTCAGTCATGTCAGAGGAGTCCGAGTTCCAGGCGCGCCGCTTCGCTCATCCGATCTTTCGACCAAGGCGGGTCCCACACTAATTCAACCTCGACTTCACTCGCATCGCTGACGTCCATGACCGCGCTTTCTACCGTCGCGGGGAAGGTCTGCGCGACTGGACAGCCCGGGGCGGTCAGCGTCATGCAAATGCGCACCTTGTGGCTGGCTTCCTCCACTTCCACCGCGTACACCAAGCCCAGATCGTAGATATTGACCGGAATCTCCGGGTCATACACGGTACGCAACGCCGCGATCACCTGGCCTTCCAGGCCCTCTGGGTCGGTCTGGAGCTTAACCTCGCATTGCTCGGCCTTGTGCAGCCAATCGATCATGCTCATCGTTTCACTCCGTCGAAACCGGTTCGGTCTTGTTACGCAACGCCGCTTGCAGCGTGTGCCAGGCCAAGGTGGCGCACTTCACTCGCGCCGGGAACTCGCACACGCCGCTCAACACCTCAAGCTTGCCTAACGGCACGCTCGCCTGTGCCGCTTTGCCCCCGGTCACTAGCGCATGAAAACTGGAGAACAGCGCCTGCGCCTGTGCCTCGGTCTTACCCTTCAGCGCTTCCGTCATGAGCGAGGCCGTGGCGGTCGAGATGGCGCAGCCCGAACCCTCGAAGCTCACGTCCTCGATCACGCCATCCGTGACTTTCAGGTACAGGGTGAGCCTGTCGCCGCACAGCGGGTTGAAGCCCTCGGCGCTGCGGTTCGCTCCTATCAGCCGCCCGAAATTATGGGGGGTGCGACTGTGGTCGACGATGACGTCCCGGTAGAGATCTCGCAAGTCAGACATCAGGCGAATACCTCTTGTGCTTTGCGGACGGCGCGGAACAACGCATCCACTTCTTCACACGTGTTGTACAGTGCAAAGGAGGCGCGCACCGTGGCCGGTACGCCAAACCGCGCCATCACGGGCATGGCGCAATGGTGGCCGGTACGCACCGCCACGCCTTCAAAATCGAGAATGGTACCGACGTCATGGGGATGCACACCATCCAGGGTGAACGAGAGGATGCTCGCCTTGTCTGTGGCCGTCCCGATGATGCGCAGGCCGACGATCTCGCTCGCCTGCGCGGTGGCGTAGGCGAGCAGCCCGTGCTCGTGGGCGGCGACGGCCTCGAGGCGGACCGCACTCACATAGTCGATCGCCGCGCCGAGACCGATAACGCCAGCGATGTTGGGCGTGCCTGCCTCGAACTTGTAGGGCAGGTCGTTGTAAGTGGTCTTGTGGAATGTGACCTCGCGAATCATGTCGCCGCCACCCTGATAAGGCGGCATCACGTCCAGCAGCGCGGCCTTGCCGTAGAGCACGCCGATGCCGGTGGGGCCGTAGAGTTTATGCCCCGAGAAGGCGTAGAAATCGCAATCGAGTGCCTGCACGTCTACCTTGAGATGAGGCACAGCTTGAGCGCCATCGACCAGTACCGGAATGCCCTTGGCATGCGACAGATCAATGATGTGCTGCACCGGGTTAACGGTGCCAAGCGCGTTAGAGAGATGGGTCACGGCGACCAGCTTTGTGCGCGGGCCAAGCAAACGCGCGAATTCTTCCAGCATCAGCTTGCCGGTATCATCGATTGGTGCGACTTGCAACATGGCACCCGTTCGCTCGCACGCCAGTTGCCACGGGACGATGTTGGAGTGGTGCTCCATCGCGGTGATCAGGATCTCATCGCCGGGCCGCAGGCGCTGCCCATAGCTCGCCGCCACGAGATTGATGGCCTCGGTCGTACCGCGTACGAACACAATCTCTTCGCGTTTGGCCGCGTTGATGAAGCATTTCACTGCCTCGCGCGCTGCCTCGAATGCGTCGGTCGCCTGCTGGCTCAGGCTATGCACGCCGCGGTGGATGTTGGCGTTGAGCGCGGTGTAGTAATGCGCTTCACACTCAATCACGCTTTGCGGCTTCTGGCTGGTCGCGGCGTTGTCCAGGTAGACCAGAGGCTTGCCATCGACCGTCTGGCGCAGGATCGGGAAATCCTGGCGCAGCCGGGTGACGTCCAGGGGACCAGTCGCTACCGCACGCTCCCGCACTGTCAGTTCGTTCGCTGCGGTGCTCATAGCAGTTCCCTCACTTGCTCGGGTAGCTGGCCGAGTAATAGCTTCTCCAGCCGCGATCGCAACGGGGACAGGCTTAACCGTTCGACGACATCCCTGGCGAAGGCAAAGGTCAGCAGGGCCCGCGCCGATAGATCGTCCACCCCGCGCGAACGCAGGTAGTAGATCTGGTCGGCGTCGAGCTGGCCGACGGTCGCGCCGTGACTGCATTTGACGTCGTCGGCGTAGATCTCCAATTGGGGCTTGGTGTCAACCTCGGCATTCTCGGACAGCAAGAGGTTGTGGTTTGACTGGTGCGCATCGGTCTGCTGGGCATCGGGATGCACGACCACCTTGCCGTTGAACACGGCGCGCGAGGCGCCAGCCAATACGCCTTTGTAGAACTCGCGGCTCTTGCCGCGCGGCTTGGTGTGGTCGATACGGGTGTGATGGTCGACATGCTGCCGGTCGCCCGTCATGTACAGCCCGTCAAGCGTGCATTCGCTGCGCTCGGCATTGAGCCCGACATTGATGTCGATCCGCGCCAACTCGCCGCCTAGGGCAAACGAGCTGGAGGCGAAGCGGCTGCCGTGCTGCTGGTCCACATTTACGCCTGCGATATGGAACGCCTTGAGGCTCTCCTGTTGCAGCTTGTGATGCTCGACCTGTGCGTCGTGCGCGGCGATGATCTCGGTGAGGGTGTTGGTGGAATAGGCCAAACCGTAGGTACCCACGTGGTGCTCGACGATTGCAACGCGGCTCCCTGCGTCCGCAATCACGACATTGTACTGATGTGTTACCAAGCCGGGCTCGGTGGCAAGGAACAGCAGGTGAATCGGCTTTCCGAGCGCGGCACCTGCCCCCAAGCGGATATAGGCACCGTCGGCCATAAACGCCGCGTGCAACGCCGCGAAGCCAGACGGATAGTTGTGCGCGCGGCGGCAAATCAGGTCTTCGAGGCGCTCTGGTTCGCGCTCCAACGCGGCGGCGAGACTGGTGAGCGTCACGCCGGAGGGCAGGGCGCCGAGGCGCGACCATTGCGGCTGGTGTCGGCCATTCACGAATACCAACAGATGCGTGTCGGGCAAGGCGAGCGTTTCGCTTTGCACCCCCACCGCAGCGGTCGGGCCGTCGTCCGGATGCTCCGGTGCCACGGCAAAGCGGCTACTCTTAAGCGCGGCCACGCTTGTGTATTTCCATTCCTCTTGACGTCGCGTCGGAAATCCGGCTTGCGCGAAATGTGCCAGCGCCTCTTTGCGCGCGCGCGTCAACCAAGGCAGGCGTCGACCAGGCAGGATGGCCTCGACGCGGGTGAACTCGGCGATATAGTGTTCCAGTGCGGTCACGCTCACGGGGCGGCCTCCGCTTGGGTGGCCGCCTGCGTGTCGGTCCAGGCATAGCCGCGATTCTCCAGTTCGAGCGCCAGTTCGCGCCCGCCGGACCTCACGATGCGACCCTGTGCCATTACGTGGACCTGGTCCGGCACGACGTAGTTGAGCAGCCGCTGGTAGTGGGTCACGAGCACGATGGCTCGCTCGGAACTGCGCATGGCGTCGATGCCATTGGCGACGATTTTGAGCGCGTCGATGTCCAGGCCAGAGTCGGTCTCATCAAGGATGGCGAGCCTGGGCTCCAGCACTGCCATCTGCAGGATCTCGTTGCGTTTCTTTTCGCCACCAGAAAAACCTTCGTTCACCGACCGGTAAAGCAGGTTTGGGTCCATCTCCATGAGCTTGAGCTTATCCTTCACCAGCGCGAGGAAGTCCATCGCGTCCAGTGCCTGCTCGCCGCGGTGCTTGCGGATCGCGTTGAGCGCCGCCTTGAGCAGGTAGATATTGGAGACGCCGGGAATTTCCACCGGATACTGGAAGGCCAGGAAGATGCCCGCCCGTGCCCGCTCCTCGGGCGGCATGTTAAGCAGATTCAGGGCGTCGTAGCGGACTTCACCGTCGGTCACGACGTAGCGGTCTCGCCCGGCCAGCACATAGGCGAGGGTGCTCTTGCCCGAACCATTCGGGCCCATGATGGCGTGCACTTCGCCGGCCTTCACGGTGAGATCGATGCCCCGCAGGATCGGCTTGTCGTCGACGGCGACGTGTAGGTTTCGGATTTCAAGCATTGTCGATCCTCGCTCTGATGCGGGCGCCCCTTAACCGATACTGCCTTCCAGGCTCACGCCCAGCAGCTTCTGCGCTTCCACTTCGAATTCCATCGGCAGCTCCTTGAACACCTCCTTGCAGAAGCCATTCACGATCATCGATACCGCATCCTCGGCAGAGATGCCGCGGCTTTGGCTATAGAACAGCTGGTCCTCGCCGATGCGCGAGGTGGAGGCCTCGTGCTCGACGCGGGCAGTGGGGTTCTTGACCTCGATATACGGGAAGGTGTGGGCGGCGCATTTGTCGCCCAGCAGCAAAGAGTCGCACTGCGAGTAGTTGCGCCCGCCAATGGCGCTTTTCGCCATCTTCACCAGCCCGCGGTAGGTATTCTGCCCGTGGCCGGCCGAGATGCCCTTGGAGAGGATCGTGCTCCTCGTGTTCCGGCCGATGTGGGTCATCTTGGTGCCGGTGTCCGCCTGCTGGTAATGGTTGGTCAACGCGACCGACGAGAACTCGCCAACCGAATTGTCGCCCCGCAGGATGACACTTGGGTACTTCCAGGTGATCGCCGAGCCGGTCTCCACCTGAGTCCACGAAATCTTCGAATGGGCGCCGCGGCAGTCGCCGCGTTTGGTGACGAAGTTGTAAATGCCACCTTTGCCTTCCTTGTCGCCTGGATACCAGTTCTGCACGGTCGAGTATTTGATCTGTGCGCCTTCCAGGGCAATCAGCTCCACCACTGCGGCATGCAACTGGTTCTCGTCGCGCATTGGCGCGGTGCAGCCTTCGAGATAGCTGACGTAAGCCCCCTTGTCGGCGATGATCAAGGTGCGCTCGAACTGGCCGGTCTTTTGGGCATTGATACGAAAGTAGGTCGACAACTCCATCGGGCAGCGCACCCCGGGCGGGATATAGCAGAACGAACCGTCGCTGAACACCGCCGAGTTGAGCGTGGCAAAGAAGTTGTCGGTATAGGGCACGACCGTGCCAAGGTACTGCTGGACCAGGTCGGAGTGCTCCCGCACGGCCTCGGAAAACGAACAGAAAATGATGCCGAGTACGCCCAGTTTCTGCTTGAAGGTGGTCGCCACCGAGACGCTGTCGAACACCGCATCTACGGCGACCCCCGCAAGCAACGCGCGCTCCTGCAGCGGCACACCCAATTTCTCGTAGGTCCGAAGCAGTTCGGGATCGACCTCATCGAGTGTCTTGGGCCCGGCCTTCTGGGAGCGCGGTGCGGAATAGTAAGCGATGTCCTGGTAGTCGATGGGCGGATGCTTCACCGACGCCCAGTGCGGCTCGGACACGGTCAGCCAGTGCCGATAGGCCTTGAGGCGCCACTCGCGCATGAATTCCGGCTCGTCCTTCATGGCCGAAATCATGCGGATCACGCCCTCGTTCAGACCACACGGCACCGTGTCCGTTTCCACGGACGTGTAGAAGCCATGTTGGTAGTTTTGGCTGATCAGTTCGTCAAGTTTGTGTGCTGGGGTCGCCATTTTCTGCCTTCGGTTACCGCGTTATCGCCTCGATGCCTCACTTCGGCGCGTGCGGCTTCCAGGTGCGAAGCGCACCAATATTCACCGGGTGGAACGTCGGTTGCATCATGTCTGTCAGCGTCACGTCGTTCAGGGCATGAAAAATCACCTGGTTGATGCGTTGCCAGTTCGCGCGGATGGAACACCAGCCTTCCTGTACGCACAAGCCGGCCGTGATGCTGCACTCGGTCATGCCGGCAGGTCCCTCCATCGCATTGATCACCTGGGCGATCGAGATTTCGCCCGGCGGTCGCGCCAACACGTAGCCGCCTTTGGCGCCGCGCAGCGACTGCAGCAGGTTTTGCCGCGCCAGCATCTTCAGGATCTTGCTCGCCGTTGGCACCGGCACGCCGATCGCGACCGCCACCTCGGTGGCACTACAGATGCGATCAGGCTCGCGCGCCATGTGGGTCATGATCACCGTGCCGTAGTCGGTCAGTTTGCTCAGTCTCAGCATGGTCGCCACCGTTATTCTTCAATGAATACCATTTTAGTCCTATATTGTCCCGGCAGACACAATTCTTGTGGATGCCCGTTGGCATCGGTTCATGCAGTTCGTCCGTTCCATCAAGTCTGCGAAACGCCGGCATTCACGTAAGCCGGCTTAGCGCACAGATTGCGCCCGTCGACGACCAGCCCGCCGCTGCCGCAGCGTTTGCCTTGAGCAATTTGCCAATCGTCCTTTGGCACATGTGTATCGATCGCAAGTTTGATCGATGATGTCGGCCCAATCCAACAAGTCGGGTAAGTCGCGGCGGGCTGGCCCCCTTTTCGGGGCTAGACTATCGACGGGTGCAATTGCAATTCGGCAGCTGTCTGGGAGACACCGCCATGAATCGGCCGGTGGTTCGAACTTCCCCTCGTGCAACCGGCATTTTCCCGGTCTGGCGATGGGGCAAATGGCTGTTGGTCGTGGCATTTTTGCTCGCGTGCGTCGTTGCCGCCCGCATGGCGCAGATTGAAATCCAGACATCGCAGCGGCAGGCGAGTTATCTCTCCGAACTGGGACGCGATATCGCCTTCACCGTCGCCGATGGCCCGAGCACCAGCATCCGGTTTTCCTCGACGGGCCCGTACGACGTGCGTCTCGGTTACGCATCGCTGCCGTCCTTCGAGCAACACCTGAACGCACGCGGTTATCAGGTCACCGCTCAGGCACGCGACTCCGCCACGATGGCGTCGCTGGCGGACCGTGGCCTTTTCCTGCCTTACGACGAAAAGGACCAAGCGGGACTCATGCTGCTCGACGCCCACGGCGCGCCGCTTTTCAGCGCAAGCTATCCGAACCGGATCTACACGAGCTTCGACGAAATCCCGCCGCTCGTCGTCAACGCGCTGCTCTTCATCGAGGACCGCAACCTGCTCGACACGAGCCAGCCGAACCGTAATCCGGCGATTGACTGGAGCCGTTTCAGCCGCGCGCTGATCGACCAGGGTGTGCGCGTGATCGACCGGCATCAGCCGAGCCCAGGCGGCAGCACGCTCGCCACACAGATCGAAAAGTTCCGCCACTCGCCGGGCGGGCGCACCACGACGCCGGCGGAGAAGCTGCGCCAGATCGCATCGGCCTCGGTGCGCGCCTATCTCGACGGACCTCAGACGCTGCCCGCGCGCCGGCAGATCGTCGTGCGTTATCTCAACTCGGTGCCGTTTGCCGCGAAGCCAGGCATCGGCGAGATTAGCGGCATCGGCGATGGGCTGGCGGCGTGGTACGGCCGCGACTTCGACGAATTCAACCGGATCCTGAACGCGCCGCCTTCTGTCGACATGCTGGACGCGCAGGCGCTCGCGTTCAAGCAGGTGCTGTCGCTGATGATCGCGCAGCGCGCGCCGTCGCATTTCCTGCGCCCCGGGAACCGGGAGTTCGAGCGCCTGACCGACAGTTACCTGCGCCTGCTCGCCGCCAACGGAATCATTTCCCCATCGCTGCGCGACGTCGCGCTCAAGGTCTCGCTCGAACTGAATCGCGCGTCCGCCGTGCGCCCGCCGGTATCGTTCGTCACGAGGAAGGGCGTCACCGCGCTGCGCGCGAATCTGCTCGCCACGCTCGGCGTGGCGAATTTCTACGATCTCGACCGGCTCGACCTCACGGTCACCGCCACGCTCGACAACACGGTCCAGCAGGCCGTCAGCGAAAGGCTCGCGCGCGCCGCCACCCGCGATGGCGCACAGGCGGCCGGGCTGTATGGCTTTCATATGCTGCGCCCGCAGGACGATCCGTCGAAGATCGCCTACAGCCTCACGCTGTTCGAGCGCCGCGACGGAGTGAACCTCGTGCGGGTCCAGACGGACAGCGTGAATCAGCCGTTCGACATTAACCAGGGCGCGCGCCTGAACCTCGGCTCGACGGCGAAGCTGCGCACGGTGATCACGTACCTGCAGATCGTCGCCGCGCTGCATGCGCGCTATGCGTCGATGAGCGTGGCGGAACTGCGCGGCGTAAAGTCCGACAAGCAGGATGTGCTGACGCGCTGGGCGCTCGATTACCTGTCGCATGCCTCGGACCCGTCGCTGCGCGCGATGCTTGATGCCGCGATCGAGCGAAAGTATTCCGCGAGTCCCGGCGAGACGTTCTACACGGGCGGCGGCGCGCAGGCGTTCAACAACTTCGAGTCGAGCGACAACGGCCGCATCCTCACCGTGCATCGCGCGTTCCAGCACTCGGTGAATCTGGTGTTCGTGCGGATGATGCGCGACATCGTGCACTACCAGATGGTCCAGAGCGCGGGACCGGCGTCGCAATGGCTCGACGATCCTGCGGCACGCCATGCCTATCTCACGCGTTTCGCCGATCAGGAAAGCCGCGTGTACATGAACCGCTTCTACGCGAAGTATCGCGGCAAGACAGGCGATGTAGCGCTTGCGGTCCTGCTGCGCGACGTGCGCAAATCGCCCCCCAAGCTCGCGACCGTATTGCGTAGCGTGGCGCCTGACGAGCCGCAAGCATGGTTCGACGCCCGGATGCGCGCCGCGCTGAAGGGCACGAAGGCGGCGACGCTGTCAGACGAAGACCTCGCGAAGCTCTACGGCAAATACGGCATCGACAAGTTCAACCTGAACGATCGCGGCTATATCGCGAGCGTGCATCCGCTCGAACTGTGGACGGTCAATTACTTGCGGAACCACCCGCTCGCGAGCGCGAACGAATTGCAGGAGGCGAGCCGCGACGCGCGTTTCACCGCGTATTCGTGGCTCTTCAAGACGCGCTATCACGCGACGCAGGACCGGCGCATCAAACGTATGGTCGAATTGCAGGCATTTACGGAAATCGGCAAGTCGTGGCGCGCACTGGGCTATCCGTTTGCGTCGCTGACGCCGTCGTACGCAGCGGCGATCGGTGCGTCTGGCGATCGGCCGGTTGCGCTCGCACAACTGATCGGCACTGTCGCGAGCGACGGAAAACTGCTGCCGACGCAGAGCATTGCCAGCCTGGAATTCGCGAAAGACACGCCCTACGAAACCCGCTTCGCTCGCGCATCGACGGCACCGCGCACCGTTTTGTCGCCTGAGATCGCCGATGTGATTCATCAATTGTTGCGCGACGTCGTGCTCGGCGGTACAGCAAAGCGCTTTGCGAACGGCATGACGTTTCCCGACGGCCGGACGCTCGAAGTGTATGGAAAGACGGGAACCGGCGATCAACGCTTCAATGTCTTCGCGCGCGGCGGGCGTCTGATCGAATCGCGCAAGGTCAATCGGACCGCGACGTTCGTCTTCGTGATCGGCGATCGCTTCTTTGGCACGCTGACCGCATACGTGCACGAACCGTATGCGGCGCGCTATGACTTCACGAGCGCTCTATCGGTGCAGTTGCTGAACTCGCTCGCGCTGGCGCTTCAGCCATTGCTGGACGGCGATAGAGATCCGATGATCTTCTCTTCAAAGACAAGCGAGAATAACAACAACGCGTCCAATGCTCGCCCGTGAATTCGTCTCCATGACTAATGGAAATACCGCCGTGTGACTGAGCGTCCGACGATCCAGATTCCCTGGCGCCCGTTTCACGCCGAGCCTGTCATACCGTCCAGTGGCGTAAGCTTGCATAGGTCGTTGTTTGAGTCAGGTCAAGCTGTTGTCAGATAACTCTCTGGGCGCTTGAACGGTGGTTGCGGTGTAGCTTGGCGGTCGTATGCTTGTTCGTCGGCCCATGTGCGTTCGACGCCGATTTTACCGAATACGCGATGAGCCGCAGTTGGTTGCCACGCGGCACGGCCATCCCCTTATGGCGATGCATTGATGTGTTCACATAATGCGCCCGTGGTCCGATGACCGGCGTCGCGTTACCTTCCAGCCAATTCCGAATCGACATCAAGTCGGTTGAGCGCGCAGCCGAAGTCGGCGCGCCCATCAGTGCGACAATCACCGGGCCGTTTGCCAGATCGGCCTCCACCGCGATGCAGCGGCCCGCTTCGTTGGTAAATCCGGTCTTTGAGATCGCGATGTCCCACCCCGGCCGGCCCACCAGCGGATCGCTGTTGCGATAGTGCAGCGTTCGTGCACCAACCTTTTCCATGTAATTCGACAGCGTGGTGAACTCGCGGATCAGCGGATAGCGTGACGCAGCATCGGCCAACCTGACGACATCGCGTGCGGTAGAGACATTGTGTGGCGACAGTCCGGTGGGGTCTTCGAAGTGGCTATGCGCCATGCCCAATTCACGGGCTTTTGCGTTCATGCTCCGGATGAAGGTGGCCTGGCCACCCGGGATGTTGCGGGACAGCGCGGCCGCCGCGCGGTTTTCCGACGACATCAGCGCGAGCCGCAAAAGGTCTTCGCGATCGAGCGTGGCACCGACCGGAATGCGGGAAGGCGAATGCTTGAGCCGATCAACATCGGAGCGATCGATGTTCAGCGCCTCGCCCAGGGCGGGGGGTTTGGTCGTTGCAATCGCGGTCGCACAGGGCAACGACCTTGCAGCCCTTGACCTTCTTGTGCCCCGCTGAAGCCGAGGTTGTCGCCGCCCTTCTTGGCCGCGCTCGTGGTGCCATCGCCGTGAATAATGCTCGTGCCCAGACGATTCACGACGAGAGGCAGCAGACGGGCCAAGAACTGCCTCTCGGCTCGCCAGCCGCCGCCCATCTCGGCAGCCCGTTATCTGTGTCGCCGCGTCAGCGACGATCTCGTAAAACGACATGCACCAGGCAAGGCAAATCGTTCTGTGCGAGCGGGATCAGACGAAACAAGTCCTCAAGCAGCTTCGGCCAGCCATGGGGCGTCCGGTAGTCCACGAGCTTCAGCTCAGCGATGCGCGGAGACCAACTCCGCAAGCTCGACTCGATCTCGTTGCGGTTGATGCCCCAGGGCATCGGGGGCAAACGAAAATGCGGCGTCTGCCTTAACCCCCACAAGGTTAACTGAGAGAACCAGCGTGGGATAACGTCAAACGCGATTTCGGCCGTTGGAAAACGCTCTACGATCTGGACGAACAGGCGTCTCACCGCATCCGGTTCAAGGTACATAAGGAGACCCTGGACCACGATAAAAATGTCGGACGATGGGTCAATCTTATCCATCCAGTCCGAGTCGAATGCACTCGCGGCGACGTGACGAAAGCGCTCGGTCGGGGCGAGGAAGCGCTCGCGCAACTGGATGGCCGCCGGCAAATCGACCGACAGCCAGCGCATCCGACCATTGTCGACCCGTCGCGCCTGGGCTTCGAGGCCTTCTCCAAGTGACACGACAAGCCCGTCCGGATGGCGTTCAAGCCAGCGCCGCAAGAGATGATCGATTTCCGCCGCTCGAGCCGCGAACGATCCGGGGGGATGGCCGAAATGGTGCTCGAAATCGTAATCGATTGCCTCGCACATGCGCACGCTGTCCGGATCGACCAGCACGCCGTCGGGACGTCGTGCTTCACACGCCCGGTCGTAAAGCGTCCACAGCATCGTTTCCGCTATACCGTCCAGACGGGGCATCACGCGCTTCCTTCGGTTGCCTCGGTGATCACCCACGGGCCCCTCCTGCCCAAGCCTCACCGCCGGGACGCCGGTTGTCAAAGCGCATTGAGACGTCCGCAATTCGCGGTCGCATCGGCGTGAGGCTTTCCTGCACCAAGCGTGCCGCCGAACTGGTCAGTTGTAAAGGATGTGCGGGTCATAACTGGAGGAGGCAATCTCCGATACGCTCGTGCGACCAGGTTTGCGGGAAGGCACAAGCCTTCAGACGATTCGCCACAGTCACTTTAATGTTTTATAATAGAAGCTATTGAAAACGCATAATAGGGGTAGTAATGACCGCAACAGTAACAACCCGGACCCTGACTGCGCAGGTACCCGTGGCGTTGGCCGAGGAGGTTGACGCCCTGGCCGAGCAGATTGAACGCCCGAAGCAATGGATCATTAAGAAGGCCCTGATCGCGTACCTGGCGCGTGAAAAGGAAAAGCGACGTCTGATCCAGGAGGGCTTGGACGACGTTGACGCGGGCCATGTGGTTTCGATGGAGCAAGCCGAAGCGTGGGCGGATAGCCTCGGGACGCAAAAGGAACGGCCGGTGCCGCATGCATGACCGTGCCTGTTGAACTGACCAGCAAGGCGATGTCTGACCTCGCTCAGATCGCTGATCACGTCAAGCTTTACAACGATGTCACAGTGGCGCGAAAGGTAGTTAAGGCACTGTTGGCCGAAGCGAAGAAGCTGGGCGAGGACCACCACCACCGGCTTGGGGAAGAACTGGATGGATACGACGGCCCGCCGCCCCGCGAGGTTCACAAGTGGGTGTGCTTGGGCGGGCGATACGAAATCCATCTCGAAATCAAGCCTGCGTACGCCGATCCACCCACCACAGTGTTTGTGCTCCGGGTATGGGACACGAGGCAGGACCGCTGACCAATGGCCATGGCACAGGGGGCATTCCCCCGCTCGCGCGGTGTGTGACCGGGGCAAGTTGCCTTGCACCCGCTCATGCGGACGTAGCCAGACTTTGCACATACTAGGGAGGACCCGGGCCCGAGACGATGCCACTGAACGGCCTAGGGCCCGGGAGATCAGCGGGCGGCCGGAAGCCCTCTGAACTCATTGATACGCCCACCGGCGTGGAGGTTGTCGCTCGGCTGCTCGGTTCACTCGAGAGCGGCTCTTATCAATTGGGCGATGCGTCGGCACCCCACGAAAGGCGCGGGCTGGGTGAAACACAAATACTTTCGCGTAGAGGGGAACCGTACCTGGGCATTTACTGCCCGGTCACAAGCCCACGGGGTAACCCGGCTGTTTCGGGCGGCGGCGGTTCCGATTGTCCGTCACGTGAAGGTACGTGGCCAGGCCAATCCGTTTGACCCCGCGTGGTCGTCTTACTTTGCCCGCCGTCGAACCACGATTGACGATTGATTGCCCGGTACCAACGCTGGTGCTGGTGAATGGCTTGAGCCGGATGCGGGGCGACTCGCACGTCCGGTTCTTAGGGGGCGGTGGCGCAGTAATGCGCTACCGCTACCCGACATCGGGGTGGACAGCCAAACGGGGCTGACACACAGCGCCGTGGTGACAGCAGCGAACGTGCACGACAAGCATGCGCT
>NZ_FCOL02000076.1 GCF_001544515.1 Caballeronia terrestris | reverse complement strand
TCGCACAACGCAGGGCGTCCCTCGGCACACGGTGCGCAGTGCCCGCAACTGGGCACGAACACCACGACGACATGGTCTCCGACTTGAAGGTCAGTCACGCCGGCTCCTAGTTCCTGCACGATGCCGGCGGCTTCATGGCCGAGCGCCATCGGCATCGGACGGGGCCGGTCACCGTTGATCACGGAGAGATCAGAGTGGCAGAGACCTGCCGCTGCAATCTTGATCAACACTTCGTCGGGACCCGGGGGCGCGAGATCGATCTCTTCAATGCGCAGAGGACGAGAGACGGCATACGGGGACGTCGCGCCCATCGCCTGCAAAACGGCTGCCTTGATCTTCATTGCGACACCTCCGTCACGCGGTTTCTAAGTTCGTCGACGAGCACGCAACTGTTCTCCGAGTAGTCAACGGGCACAACGACGAGTTGCACTCCGCCTTCTTCGAAGGCCGCCTCCAGTGTCGGAACCAACCCTTCTGCCGACTCGACGCGCCGTCCTTTCGCACCATAGGCCTCAGCGTATTTGACGAAGTCGGGATTGCCGAAACTCAATCCCCAATCGGCGAAATCGTCGACCGCCTGCTTCCAGCGGATCATTCCGTAGGCGTCGTCCTGGATGATCAACACGACGAGGTTGAGCTTCAGTCGGACAGCGGTCTCGAGTTCCTGCGAGTTCATCATGAAACCGCCGTCGCCGCATACGGCCATCACGCGACGGTCGGGGTGGAGGAGCGATGCCATCATCGCCGACGGGAGGCCCGCTCCCATTGTTGCCAACGCGTTATCGAGCAAGAGAGCATTCGCGCTTCGCGTGCGATAGCATCGTGCGAACCAGATCTTGTACATGCCGTTATCGAGCGCGACGATGCCATCGGCCGGCATCACTTCTCGCACGTCGTGGACGATGCGCTGAGGCGTCAGAGGGAAGCGCGATTCCTCTGCTCGATCCAACGTCCGCTTCAGGATGCCTTCGCGCAGCGGAATCAACGCGCCAGCGTTGGGCAGCTTGCCGCAAACGACATCTGCGAGTCGTGTAAGGCTCGACCCGACGTCACCCACCACTTCCGCGTGTGGGAAAAACACTTGCTCGACGTTAGCCGACGTGTACCCGACGTGGATCACCGTGGGTCCTTTGGGCCCCATGATGAATGGCGGCTTCTCGACCGTGTCATGGCCAATGGAAACAATCAAATCGGCTTGATCGATCGCCTCATGCACGTAATCCCGTTCACTGAGCGCGGCTGTCCCCATCCACAGTTCGGTTCCCTTTTCGGTCGTTGTAATGGCAGCGACGGTGCCTTTCCCCATCTGCGTATTAAAGAACGGAATTCCGATACGGCGGATAAGGTCGGTCAATTGACCGGCGAGCCGCGGGCGGTTGCTGGCCGCGCCGAACATCACCAGCGGACGCTCGGCTTCCATCAACAATGCCGCGGCTCGCTCAATAGCGGCGTCCTGCGCAGCAGGGATCTCGACCGGGTGCAACGGAACGACCGTCAATGCGTCGCTCGCCTGCTCTGCCGCCACGTCTTCCGGCAGCTCCAGATGGACTGGGCCCGGGCGCTCTTCCTGAGCCAGCCGAAATGCCTCGCGCACCACGGCCGGGATACTGGTTGCGCTGACAATCTGCCGAGACGCTTTCGTCAAAGGTTTCATCGTCGCGATGATATCGACAATCTGGAACCGGGCCTGCCGCGCGGTCATGATGGCTTTTTGCCCGGTGATTAGTATCATCGGCATTGCACCCAGATGAGCGTAAGCCGCACCCGTAACCAGGTTCAACGCCCCCGGTCCGAGTGTTGCCATACAAACGCCAGGCTTGCCCGTCAGGCGACCATGGGTGGCTGCCATGAAAGCAGCCGACTGCTCGTGCCGGGTGATAACCAGCTGGATGCTTGAGTTGCGTAGCGATTCGACGACGTCGAGGTTCTCTTCCCCCGGTACGGCGAAGATACGGTCCACGCCCTCGTTCTCGAGGGCTTTGACGAAAAGGTCTGATGCTTTCATGAATAGCTTCCTTGTCTCTGGGTACACAGTTAGTGGCGCTGTGAGTCGCACGTTCAAAAGGCAACCAGTCTTCTCTTTGCCCCTCTCCACTTCTCGACAATCTGTCGTCTTACTAATTTATTGATGTTGAAATCGATATGAAATCTTGTCCGGCCTCTCTCAACATGCGCCGCCTTTGCTCGACCTGGCGGTTAGGTGACGCTGTGGGTTGCTGGCGGCGGAATCATTGAAGCCGTATAGCGCCGACGGATTTCTTACAAAGATCTGCTGCTGCCAATCGGCGCGTTCAATCCATCCGGCGATAACATCCAGCAACATTGCGTCGTCAGGCTTGTGCGTCTTTTCAGTCGGGTGCGGCCAGTCCGTCCCCCAGAGCATCCGCTCCGGAGCCAACGAGATGAACGCTTTGGCAACTGGCTCGACATCACCGTATGCCGGTGCGCCGGTCTTGCTATCCACGTAGGGGCCGGACAACGTTATCCAGGTGTTCCCCATGTCGACTAGCCGGCGCGCGGTACGAAACGCTTCCGACTCCAAGCCGCCTGGTTGCGGTACGTGAGCTATATGGTCAATAACCAGTGGACAAGCGAGCGCTAAGAGCAGAGCCTCCATGCGTGGCAACTGAGCGCCCGGAACCACCAATTCGATGTGCCATCCGAGTGCCGCGATGCGCGAGCCGAGTGGGTCGAGCATGTCGGCCGTCGCCGCTCCGGGATAGCTTAGATTGAAGCGAATTGCTCGCACTCCCGCACTGTGCATCTCTTCTAGCTCATGATCCGTTACCGTGGTGTCCACAACAGCAACACCACGTGCGTCGGGCCCAAAGCGTTTAAGCGCGTCGAGCGTGCAGCGATTGTCAGTCCCGTAGGTTGAGGGCGTCACCACCACATTCCTACGTACGCCCAATCGCTTTTGCACAAGCCGATACTGCTCCACCGTCGCATTGGGCGGCCGCAGCGTTGTGCCGGGTGCGCTGGGGAAGCGGTCGTCGTAAATGTGCATGTGACAGTCGACTGCTCCGGCGGGGAGACTGAACAACGGCGGCTGGTTGCCGCTCGACCATGCCTCCTCCGCCCATACCGCTGCCGGGGCTGCCGCAGCGGCGACTGCACTCCCTGCTAATCGCAGGAAGTCACGCCTGTTGATCCGCCGCCCGCTCACGTCGCCTCCGCTTTGTTGCGCATTTGCTTTCCGGAAACATTGCGGCTCAGTATTAGCAAGGTGGCGACGCTGATGAGCGTGAGGACAGCCAAGGGCAACAAGGCCAAGGCGTAGCTGCCCGTTCCTTCTTTTACCCATCCGTACACATTGACCATCAAGCCACCGCCGAGCAGATTCGCAATAGCGTTGATCGTCGCAAGCCCTGCCGCCGCCGTGCTGTTGGACAACATGCCTGAGGCCAACGCCCAGAACGGCCCCTTGAATGCGTAAGCCCCAACCAATACGGCGCTCAGCATGAACATCGTGGGAATGAGCGATCCGCTCAACGACGTCGCAAAGAGGCCGACACCAATCAACAGCATCGGAATGACAGTGTGCCAGCGTCGCTCGCCAGTCCGATCCGAACGCCGTCCCCAAAACACCATGAGGAGAGCTGCAACCGCGTAAGGCACCGAATTGAGCAAGCCGGTCTGCATGACGCTCAGCCCATACGCCTTGAGGAGCTGCGGTTGCCAGACCGAGAGCGTACTTCCTGCCGCGGACGCACACGTGTCAACGAGCGCCAGGCACAACACGTATCGATTGCTGAACAGCTTGAGGAGCGGCATTTCCTGCACTTTCTTGGGCGTGCGATCTTCACGCGAGAGAGAATTGACGAGCCACTCGCGCTCATCGTCTTTAAGCCATTTGGCATCTTCCGGTTTGTTTGTGAGCACGAAGAGGCAGGCAATTCCCATCACCACGGTCGGGATCCCTTCGAGCAGGAACAGCCAGTGCCATCCGCGCAGGCCCCAAATTCAATCCATCTGCAGCAGCAATGCAGAGATTGGTGATCCGATGAAGCTGGCGGCGGGGATTGCCACCATGAACGTGGCAACGATTCGCCCGCGATACTGAGCGGGGATCCAGTACGTGAGATACAGGAGCACGCCGGGGAAGAACCCCGCTTCAGCAGCACCGAGAAGGAAGCGGAGGATGTAAAACGTCGGTGCGTTATGCACCAGCGCCATACAAGCCGACACGAGCCCCCAACTAATCATGATCCGTGCAATCCAGATGCGCGCGCCATATTTCTGTAACGCGAGGTTGCTCGGAACCTCGAAAAAGAAATAGGAGACGAAGAACAGACTGCTGCCGAAGCCGAACACCCGCGCACTCATCGCGAGATCGTGATTCATCTGAAGCGACGCCATGCCAATGTTTCCGCGATCGATGAACGCGAGGAGATAGCAAATCATTAAAAATGGCAGCAGCCGCCAGACGACCTTTCGTATGGTCCGCCGCTCGATTTCCGATTGGACTAGCTGGGGTAAGGGTTTCCATGTGTGTCTCCTTCTCAATTTTGGCACTCGCGCGCCGCTGTATTTCTCTAAATCGGTTGTTTGCGCGAGCGCGCCGACGGTTAGAACTTCTGTCGCATGCCGACTACTACGCCGGTCTGGTTATAGCCAGGTGCGACCGTCCCATAGCCATTCACACCCAGCGCAGATCCGTTCTTGTTGCGGGTGTAGGCCGCCGTGGCGTAGACATCGGTACGCTTCGATAACGAGTACTCGGCACTGAGTACCGCCATCCAGGGGTCGGTGTTGCTCGCGTGTACATCCTGGTAGTAACCGACAGCAGTCAGTTGAAGCGCCGGCGTCACGCGGTATTGGGCGCCCAGCCAGTACAAGTTGGCGTAGCCGGTATCGGCGCCGTTGGCCACAATAATCGGACTGCCCGGCAGGAACGCCCGCGAAGCGCGCAGATAGCGATAGCCTGCGAACCCTTTGACATCACCAAGGACATACGTGGCGGCGGCCGTCGCCCGTCGTTCCGTCCCGGTGTTGGTCGCGACCGTATTGCTGTTGCGCTGCTCATACGACGCGCTTGCAGCGAACGGGCCGGTTCCATAGGTCAAGGAGCCGCCGAAGTAGCGTCCGGTGATTTCCGCCCCGGGCACCTCGGCACCGTAGCCTGTGTCATATCGCGTGCTGTACATGGCTTCCGCCGTAACCGGCCCGAAGGCGCCTACATACTTCGCGGAATTGTCGATGCGCCCGGCCGTCGCGTAGTCCACAGAAAGCGTCGAATAACGCGATGAGGCACCCATCGGGTCGAACGGAACGGCCTGGTCGTAAAGAACCGAGTTTTGGCGACCAAATGTGAGTTGTTGCCCTTTCCCGGCGAAGCCGACATACGCTTGCCGTCCGAACAGGCGCGTAGTGGTGGTGGGAGTGGTACCCAGCCCGCGGGTGGACTGCGCGGTGGTGCCATCATTGACGTTGAATCCGCTTTCAAGGGTAAAGATAGCGCTGTAGCCCCCACCGAGATCCTCGATGCCTTTCATGCCCCAGCGGGACCCGGAGAGGTTGCCGGACACCTCGCGGGTCTGGCCGCCGCCAGCGGTCGTATTGTTGATGTGCTCAATGCCGACGTCGACGATGCCGTACAACGTGACGCTGCTCTGCGCATGTGACGCCTGGGCCAGCGTCAGCCCGAACGCAGCGGTGGCCCCAAAGGTAACCAGCGGTTTTATACGAAGTTTGTTGGTGACATTCTTGGGCATCATGGTGTCTCCGGATTATTGGATGTCAGTGAAAAGGAAGCGGTTCGGTTGGTGGAACGGCGTTGCTATTTAGCCGGAGCGGCTTCGCCCGTTCCAGCGCCGGGATCGCCAAGCCAGGCAATCGTGAGGGCGCCGATAAGAAGAATGGTCGAGACGGCCAGCAACGGTGCCGTAAAGCCATTCGTCGCCTGCTTGATGTAGCCGATCATCGATGGCCCGACAAAGCCGCCGAGATTGCCGATCGAGACGATCAGTGCGAGGCCGCCAGCCGCCGCGCGTCCGGTGAGAAAGCCCGACGGTATTGCCCAGTAAGTCGCTTGAAAAGCAAGGATCCCAGTCACCGTGAAACAAAGCGCGGCAAACTTAAGCGCAGGCACGTCGAGGCAAGTGCTCAAAGCCAGAGCTGCTGCTGCAACGATCAATGCGCCGGCTACGTAGGGGATGCGATTCTTGGCACGATTTGCAAGGCGCGCCCACAAGAGCATGACGACTGCACCGATGGCGTAAGGAATCGCGGCGAGGCCACCCACGACGGTATGGCTTACGCCGAACTGTTTGATGATCTGGGGCAACCACAGGCCAACGCCAATCGAGCCGACGATGCAACAGAAGTTGACAAAGGCCAGCACGAAGACGCGCCAGTTCGTCATAGCGTCGCGCAGGTTTGAACCGTGCTTCGTTGCAATACCCTTCTGCTCGGCCGCCAAGCGACGCGCGAGAACAGCCTTTTCTTCGTCCGAGAGCCACTTTGCTTTTTCGGGACGATCGGCGAGGATAAACAGACAAGCGATCCCGAGTAGTACAGCCGGCAAGCCCTCAATCAGCAACAGCCACTGCCAGCTGCGCAGACCGTGAAACGCTCCGAACTCCAGCAGGGCGCCAGAGATTGGCGAGCCGATCATGTTCGCCACAGGGATGCCGACGAGAAACGCCGCAGTCGCCTTAGCTCGCCACTTTCCCGGAAACCAATACGTGAAGTACAGGTAAATCCCCGGCGTGAAACCCGCCTCAGCCATGCCGAGAAGAAAGCGCGCTGCGGCGAAGCTCTTGGGTCCGACCACGAAGGCCGTCGCCATCGATAACAGCCCCCAAGTGAGCATGATGCGGGCGATCCACATCCGCGCGCCTACCTTCTGCATGATCAGGTTGCTCGGTATCTCGAACAGAAAGTAACCAATAAAAAACAATCCGGCGCCAAGACCGAACTGTTCCGATGTCAAGCCGAGATCGCGATTCATTGTGAGCGCGGCGAACCCCACATTGGTACGATCGAGATAACTGATGACGTAGCAGATGAAGATAAAAGGAAGGATGCGGCGGAAAACCTTTGCGAGCGCTCGCTCGCTTGCTGCGTATTCGGCAGCCTGTGCCGCGAGGGTGCGCGTGTCGCTAGATTTATCCGAAGGCTGGTCGCCTAAGGTTTGCAATGCTTGCATGGTGTGCTCCTCCATCACGTTTCTTTGAACGCGATCTGCTGATGATCCGAGTGGGCGGCGACTCCGCCGCGCTGATGGTTACTTCAAGGGCGCGACTGAGATCGCTGTGGCAGCGGACCCGCGACGTCCATCTGCGTGATGAGTACCGTGCCGGTGATCGACTCGGTCATGAAAAGCGTTTTCATGTCGGAGCCACCGAAGCAGAGATTGGTCAATGACGCGCCCTCGGGAGTCGTCACGACAACCACGGGTTCGGCGCGGTGATTGAGTACCCACACGCGGCCTAGCCCCGGGTTGGCCACGAAGAGGCGGCCTTGTGAGTCGATCGTCAGGCCATCAGGGCCGCTCGGTCCATACGAGGTAAAGAACTGGCCGACCTTACTGACTGAGCCGTCAGCCTGGAGCGGCACCCGCCACACACAGTTGCCGCGTGTCATCGCGACATACAGCACTTTTTCATCCGGCGACAGCACCAAACCGTTTGGACTTGGGCAATTGTTGAGCAAGAGATCAAGTTTGCCGTCCGACGACAGCCGATAGACCCGCCCGGTTGGGTCATGTAAGCCCGTTTGTCCCTGATCGGTGAAGTACAGATTGCCTGCTGAATCGAAGGTCAAGTCGTTCACGCCCCGAAAGCGCTCGGTGTTGCGGCGTTCGAGGTACGGCTGCACCGCACCACTTTCGATATCGAGCAACATCAATCCGTTGCGATAATCGGTGATGAGAAAATGCGTGTCGTCGAACATCTTCATGCCGTTTGGCTCGCCGTCGTATTCGACGACAAGCTCCCACTCGCCGGCTTGCGAAATCCGGAAGACGCGACCGTGTGGGATATCGGTCACATACAGATGGCCGTCCGGGCTCCATACCGGTCCTTCCAGAAAGGAGTCTGTGCTTTGGCCACCCCGATTTGCACGCGCCCATTCCGTTTGAACGTTGGGTTTGCGAAATTTATCAGGCACGCGCGTGAAGATTTCGGCTGCACGCACGTCAGGCGAGTGAAGGAGAAACATGATGAACCTCGAGAACTTGTCGATGCGTCAGGTTGCTGTCTGAATCTGTTCGTCAATTACGGCCACCACATTGACGGCTGCACCCTTGCCCATATTTACGTAGGCCGCATCGCTTACGCCTCCGATGTGCGGCGACAGCACCAGATTCGGAACGCTTTGGAATGGATGCGGTGAGGTCATCGGCTCGACATCGAAGCTATCGAGCCCGGCTGAGCGCAATTGACCGTCAGACAGCGCCTTGATGAGAGCAGGCTCGTCGATAAGTCCGCCGCGAGCGGTGTTGACCAGAATGGCGCCGCGCTTGAAAAGCGAGAACGTGTCGCTGTTCAACATCCGACGGTTTTCCGACGTGAGCGGGCAGTGCAACGAAACCACATCCGAATTTGCGTAGAGCTCGTCGAGACCGACCAGCGTCACGCCCGCAGGTGCTTCCTTGGCAAACGGGTCGAACGCAATGACACTCATGCCGAACGCGATTCCGGCACTCGCCACGCGCCTGCCAATCGCACCCAGGCCGACCAGACCGAGTGTGCGACCGTCTAATTCCATCGACTTGTGTGTTGCCTTGTCCCAGTGGCCGTTGCGCATGCGGCTATCGAGCTGCGTCACCGACTTGGCGCAGGCAAAGATGAGCGCCCATGCATGCTCAGCGACAGCGGCGGCATTGGCTCCGACGGCTGCTCGGACCGCGATTCCGCGTTTTGCCGCTGCGTCCTGATCGATGACGTCGATCCCGCTGCCGTGCTTGGAGATCACGCGAAGACGTTCGGCTGCATCCATGATGCGTGCGTTGACCTTGCCATAACGGACGATGATCGCGACAGGCTTGTACCGCTCGCAAAGCGCAACCAGGTCATCCTCGGTCGGCTGCTTGCCGGCAAACACAACATCGAACTGAGCGAGAATCTGAAGCGCCTGGGGAGCGAGGTCAGCGCCGGTGACCAAAACGACAGGCTTTTCTTGGTTGTCCGGCATCACAGTGCCTCGTCATCAGCAAGCATGCCGACGGCACGCAGTTCCTTTTCGAGCCATGCCGCACGCGTGTCGCCGTTACGAATCGCCTCAATGCGCTTCGTTTCTGCGTCCAGCTTCTTTTGCGCCAATTCGATGACAGCTGCGACTTGATCGCGCGGGATTACCACGACCCCGTCAGCGTCGCCGACGATCAAATCGCCGGGATTGACAGTCGCACCGCCGGCCGAGATCGGTTTATTCACGCGACCTGCCACCCCTTTGGTCGGACCGCACGGGTTCAAGCCGGCCGAGAAGACAGGGAACACGCCGTTTGCAAGCTCATGCGAATCGCGCACGGCGCCGTCAAGGACGAGACCCGCGATTCCAGTGGCATGAGCTTGCGCTGCCATGATTTCGCCGATCAATGCGCAGCTTTGGTCGCCCTTGCCATCTACGACGATCACGTCGCCCGGCTGAGCGATGGCCAGCGCAGCGTGAATTGCGAGGTTGTCACCCGGGCGCACTTCTACCGTAACGGCAGGACCTGCGACTTTCATGTTGGGCGAAAGGGGTTTGACGCGACCGTGCAACGTGCCGCGACGACCGGCGACGTCGGCCAGGATCGCGGCCTGAAATTTGGCGGCGGCGGCGACTAGCTCGGGCGCCACACGCTCGATGTCACGGGAGATCAAAGAATTGGCGTTGGATGACGTGCTCATAAGAAAATGCCTCGCTGGTTGAGTTGTACTCTGTACACCTTGGATGTACGGTGTGAAACGAATATACCGTTGTAATCCGCGCATCTCCAGTGGCGTTAACCCTTTCACATAGTAAATTGATGTTGTACCTGATACAACTCCTCCACTCGTTCGCGGTTCTACGGAGGAGAGACGGAGGTATAGAGAGAGGGGCGGTTCAGACAGGTCGAAGACCGCCCGCATGCCCCGTCGCGCTTCGCGGGGAGGCGTCACGCCCGCATGCGGCGACGCGCTAGGATTCATTTGCGAACGTCGAAAGCCCGGTGTAACAATGCTCCGCCAGACCGCTGATCGCTGCCGTGCGGGACCCTGTGGCGTGGCCGAAACGGAGAAGTCGAGGCTATGGGAATCAAGCCGTCAGGGGGAAGCGTCAGTCAGCTTGGACACGTCGGAATTGATGAATGACGGTGACGGCAACAACGCCTGTCGCCAGCACGCCCGCCATTGCACCGAACGTGTTGCGCACCCCAAGCGCTTCAGATATCGCGCCGACGAGGAGATAGCCGAACGGCATTGTCCCGTTGTAGGCCATGCCGTACATGCCCACTAATCCGCCGCGAACATTTTCTGGGCAACGTCGCTGGATGGTCGCATTGGTGGAAGTCGCCGCGAACGTAAGACTAAATCCGAGCAAATAAAATGCAGCTCCCGACGCAAGCGACTCGGTTGCCCCGGCAAGCACCGCTAACGCCACGATCGCCGTCCAAGGCGCCCACGCAATAAAGCGCTCTGACGCGCCCGGGCCGAGAGCCGAAGATAAGAGAACGGCCGCGGTTAGCGAGCCAGCCCCGGCCCAGGCGAAAAACATTCCAGTGAATTTGGCTGCATCGTGAAACGCATGGTCGGCGAGCAGCGGCACCAGCGTTTGGTAACTGCCCGCGAAAAGCCCGATACACGCAAGAATTGGCAGATACTTCGCTGAAAAGTCATCGGCTATCACATAGCCGACTGCATCCCTCAAGCCACCAATTGAGCGACTTCGAACCGCCAACACGGGCGGTATTGTGATGGAACGCACGCACACAGCCATCACGCACAAGGCCAACGCATAGATCAAGAACGCCGCAGTCGGCCCAAGCGTCGGATATACGAACCCGGCTATGGTTGGCCCTACCATTCGACCCACGTTATAAACCATCGTATTCATCGCGACGGCGTTCGCCACCAGTTTAGCGTCGCGGAGACTGGTCAATAGCAACACTTGTCTAGCCGGGGTCTCAACCGCGCTCGAAATGCCAATGGCCAGTGCAAACGCTAGGATCATCTTGACACTCAGAAGGCCAAGCAGCGACATCGCAAGCAGCGAGCACGTGAGAATCAACGATGTACTGAGGACGGATAGTGTTATGCGCTTCGCGTTTGCGGAACTGATACGAGACCCGGCAATCGGAGCGACGAAAAGTTGCGGCCCATAAAGCAAAAAGTTGAGCAGCGCAAGAACGGCGGCGGACCCCGAAAAGTGGTACACGAGCAAATTGAGCGTAACGTTCTGCGTCCAACTACCCAGTACTGATGCGACCTGGCCGCCGAGGTATCGCCGTAGCGAGGGCTCAGCAAGTGCCGGAAAGACTCCATATATAGACAAGCTCATCGCTCCGCCTTCCAGCAGGCATTTGCATTAAACCTTCAACGAAGTTTGCGGCGGTCAAGACGATTGGCTTTGCTAAGCCGATTTACCGCAGGAAACAGCTCGCGCACTGAATAAGCGCCTCAACCATCTGGCAAATGTACACGGTACAATGCTCATGTACGGTGCACAACCCCAATTATAATCGAGTACGCTAAGGTTTCGTATCTCACACCGCCGTTGTACTGTGTACAATGCAAATAATCTTTGTTGGGCGGAGGCGGAAATGGGGAATGAAGGTGTTGTGGCAGTGGAGAAGGCTCTTTCACTGCTGGATTGCTTTAAGCCGGGAGCCGAAGCACTCTCGCTGGCTGCTCTAGCTCTTGCCTCCGGAATACACAAAACGACTGTGTATCGCTTGATGAACTCGCTCGAGCGGATGAACTATGTCGTACGCTCGGAAGCCGGGTTGTACTCGTTGGGGCCGCGGCTTTTGTATCTTGGAAAGCTCTACGAGCAATCCTTCCATCTTGCATCGGTCGTGGAGCCTGTCCTCCATCACCTAGCCACGACGACCAAAGAGAGCGCGTCCTACTACGTTCTTGAAAAGAACCTGCGTTTATGCCTTTTCCGAGTTGAACCGTCGGAAGGTCTGCGTGAAACGCGCTTACCGGGGACTGCATTTCCTCTTGACGACACGGCTATCGGTAAGGTCCTCCGCGTCTGGGGTCTTCACGAAAGGCTGTTCGAAAAGCCTCCGCAGCTTCCGATCTTCACTGCAGGCGCGCGCGATCAGCACACCGCCGCATTCGCGACCCCGGTATTCGGAGCGGGCGACAACTTTATGGCGGCGCTGACCCTTTCCGGTCCGGCATCTAGATTAGAACCGGCTTACGCCTCAGGCAGCCTCACTGAAGTGCAATTGGCCTCCGCATCAGAATTGTCCCGCAAGCTGGGTGCAAGCGCCCTGTTTTGCGAGCGGATGTATGCGGCCTAGGCCGATACTCTGGCGAGTTTCAGCAAAGAAAACGTACGAGCCCGGAAGAACGACCGTACACGCTGCCCATGTCACCGCGGGTCACTGAAGCTGCGTTAGGCCAAGGGGGCTAGTGCCGAGAGTCATCCGGGCGCTTGCTCGGTGAGTCGCAATTGTCTGCCAACGCCAGGAAAGGTTACGCTGTCCGACAGTTTTCTTAGTAGTGCAGATATTTTAATGTCTGCGCGCGTGCAAGCTTAGAAATGACCGAACTGACCGGTTGCCGAAGTTTGTACTTGACCGCCGGACAATCGCGCCCACCGCAGGAACGGACCTTCAGGACTCGATGCGCATGAACTTGTAGCGCGAGTAGACCTGATCCTGCGAAGGACATTATGTTCGGTAGCAGTGCAACGAAACACATGCTGAATTTTGTCAAAGCAATGACGACGTTATGTCAATCGCTCACCACGGGCATCCACGGGTCGGTCCCGCTGCTCTGCGACAAGCAGCGTCGCCTGCATCGACGTCGTGCAGCTGCTCGTGTTTCTGCGGGGACACGAGGGACCGCGCAAGTTCATGAATGGCCCTGCCCGAAAGCGACGTTCACCACCTTCCTGCGGATCTGACCGTTCCCGGAGTGCAGCTGTCGTTCATCTCGTCGAGTCGATCGGCTTGCTCAGACGTTCGCGAGGTTAGTTAAGCCGTCAGTGGCGGCGCGATGAAATCGTCCGCTTCGGTGGATCAATTGCAAAAGGACAAAATCACGACGTGGTCAATACACCCCCGCCACCCCCGGAGGGCGATGCTTGAAGCGTCGATGTACCCAGTAATACTGTTCCGGGTATTTTAAAATCTGCTCCTCAAGAAACGCATTCATGCGACGCGCGTCAATCGCGTCGCTTTCGGATGGGAAATCGTCGAGCGGTTCGAAAACTGTCAACTTATATCCTCGGTAATTTGGCAGCACCTCAGTCACGAACGGTACAACCCGCGCATGACCGAGCCGTGCAAGTCGCGAAACGGAAGTAAGCGTGCAGGCGGGAACGCCGAAGAACGGGACAAAAACAGAGTTCTCAATGCCGTGATCCATGTCTGCTGCAAGCATTACGGGTATGCCTGAGCGCAGCAGTCCCACGATCTTTCTGGCACTCGTCGAGCGTTCAATCATCTCTGCGCCAAACCTGCCACGTTGTCGCCTGGCCAAGTCGCACAAGGCTGCGTTCGACATACGCGTGTACAAGGAGGCAGCAGGCAGGCGAGTCGAGTAAAGGATGCACCCAACCTCGATAGCGACGAAGTGAAAGCCCATAAAAATGGTAGGCGGAGCATCCTTGTCGTAAAGATCAATTTTGCTGTCGATCTCGACGAGCTTGTTCAGCGATTGCGCGCTACCGAACCACTGAATGCCTCGCTCGAGATAGCTACGCACGACATGGCGGAAGTGGTTCCTCGCAAGATCATCGTATTCGCGTTTGGTCTTCTCGGGGAAACAGAGACCCAGATTGACCAAGACGATGTGTTTGCGTCGACTAGGAAGCACATACAAGGCAGCCCCGATCGCGCTGCCGAGCCTGGCGACCAACCCGTAAGGAAGTAGAGACAATCCTCGTAGCAGCGCTACGATGAGAGCAAAGCCGAGTTGGTCCAAAAGTCTCTCCTGATGCGATCGGACGTCGAAAGCAGTCTTTCATCTTCACGATCACTGCTGGGAGAACCACTGCCATTGGATTGGGAGTTTCCAAATATCGCACGAAGCCCCGCTGGATTGCGGGGCCTTTGTTTTTGCAATGCGGAGTCAATGTTTGTGCCGGTGCAGCCAACTCATATGGTGCGAGTCAAGCCACTGAGCCATCCCTTCCGCGGGGTGATCGCGCCTGTACCGTTGCGCCACCATGAACCCGGCGACCAACAATACCGCCAAGCCGACAACGAAGTAGATCATAGACTGAGTCATGGCAGCCTCCTTATTAAGTAGCGACCACACTGATATTGTAGGTCAGCTGTACCGCTGTACCGAAGGGGCGTGCGGTCTACGGGCAAGATGTCACCGCTCGCATCAACACGCGAGCTTGCGCCGACGCGGTGCGTTGGCGTCCCAAGTCGACCCGCAGCGGTCCGCGAACTAAAATGACCTCAATGACGGATTCCCGGCTGTACCGGTCGTCCGCATTGTATCGATTCACGAACGCGGTCTTCGGGGTATGGCGAATATGGACAGAGAGCGAATTTACGACGAAGCAATCGGCTATATGGAGCAAACCGTTCACGATCTTACCGGACGGATGCCTGCACCTTCGTTCGTGCAAAAGCGCGGGTACCGCTACGCGGAGAAGGATGCATACCGCGCGATAGTCCAGAAAATGGCTCGAATCGTCAGCGCCCTCCGAGCGGCACGATTACTTCTCGCGCACGGCTTTATTCAAGAGCAGGCGTCGATGTGCCGTATCGTCGACGAAGCGGAAGTCGATGTGACGTTCTTGGTGCTGGGCATTGTGTACGGTGAAGCCGAACTTCATAAGCGCTTTCTCACGGACTTCTATCAGGAGGAGCATGAAGACCCCGAGCGACCAATGCAAACGAGAAACAAGCGCGGGAGCGTCCCTAGGGACAAAATCGTTGCATTTATCGCGAGTAGCCCGGTATCGGGCGACGATCCGAGCACCGCCATCGCGGCAATGCAGACTATTCACAAGGCAACGTCCGGGTATGTTCATGGCGCATCGCCATTTCTAATGGAGATGTACGGCGGCCGCCCTGCCTGCTTTCACATGAATGGGCTGCGCGACTCGCCGCTTTGGCACGATCATAGAGATGACATCTGGAACTATATATATCGAGGACTGACGGCATTCGGTCTCGCGGCAAAGGCCTTCGGCGATCAAAAGCTCTTCGATATGATTTGGGCTTACACCCAGCAGTTCTCATCGTCCGAGCCGGAATGAAAACTAACCAGAAAGAGTTCGCCGGGGTAATGTCGAGCGAACGACTCCATCGTCGAGAGAAGCCGACCTTCGAACGTCCAACAGAGTAAGGAATCGACTGACCGCTCATGGCCGAGCCCGATCCCCTCGAATCTTGAAGTCTTTCCCCATCCATCTGTCTACGGCGGGCACGAGTGGAGAACGACAATTATCTTGGCCGGCGCATTGACTCATCAGAATTGCAACTCGCGCTGACCTGTTGCCTCACGTAGTTTGCTACCCGTCGGATTGTCCGGCGGGAGCGGCACGAGGTGACGAGGCAAATCAGCATGACGACACGCAAGGAGTTGGTCGCAGCATTGCAATTGCGGTATGGCAGCGCGACGTTTGGTGAACGGATCAAGATTCTCGATGAGTTCGTGGCTCTGACCGGGTATCACCGCAAGCACGCGATCCGGCTGCTGCGGGAAGAGCCCGGCGCGGCAACGGGGACGCGCGAGCGCAACCGGCTGTACGACGAGGCGGTACGTCAGGCGCTGACGGTGTTGTGGGAAGCAGCCGATCGGGTTTGCGGCAAGCGACTGAAGGCGTTGATCCCGAAGCTGGTTGATGCCATGGAGCGGCACGGCCATCTCGACCTGGATCCGGTCGTCAAGGCCAAACTCCTTCAGATCAGCGCGGCGACCATCGATCGCCTGCTGGCCAACGCGCGTGCGCACATTGATGGGCAGCGCAAGCGGCGCACGGGGGTGGGCTCGGCCATCCGGCGAAGCATTCCGGTGCGTACCTTCGCCGACTGGCGCGATCCACCGCCGGGCTTCTTCGAGATCGGCCTGGTCGAACACTGCGGCGGTCCGAAGACCGACGGGGACTTCGTTCACACACTGACGCTGACTGATATCGCCAGCGGCTGGACAGAATGTGTGGCCATGCGCGTGCGTAACCAGATGCTGGTGATTGAAGGATTTGAGAAAGCGGCCGCCGATCTGCCATTCGCAATGCTTGGAGTGGACTCGGATAATGACAGTGCATTCATGAACCAGAGCGTCCTCGACTACTGCAAGGGCCGCGGTCTTGTGCAGACGCGTTCGAGGGCCTACAAGAAGAATGATCAGGCCTGGGTGGAGCAGAAGAACGGTGCCGTCGTGCGGCGGCTGGTCGGTTATGGCCGACTGAGCGGTGTCGATGCCAGGAACGCTCTGGCGCAGCTGTACGCGTCATCGCGGCTATACATTAACTTCTTCCAGCCTTCGTTCAAGTTGAAGGCCAAGACGCGTGACGGCGCGCGCGTACACAAGGTCTATTTAGCGCCGGCGACACCGTGCGATCGGCTTCTGGCACACGACAGCGTCGAACCCGCTATCAAAGAGAAACTGAAGGCACAGTTCAAAGGCCTCGATCCCGTGCGACTGCTGCAGGAGATGCGAACGGCTCAGCAGACATTGAGCGACTTCGCAGCCCACGGCGTGCGTGCTGAAGCGGCGCCAGCGGGCAGAGCAGACGTTGCCGTCTTCCTCTCGAGCCTTTCTTCGGCATGGAAGGAAGGTGAGGCACGTCCAACGCACCGGAAGCAACCCAAGGCAAAGCACTGGTGGCGAAGTCGGGTGGATCCGTTCGCCGACGCGTGGCCGCTAATCGAAGGATGGCTGATTGCCGAGCCCTCTGTGCCGGCCAACGTATTGATGGATCGGTTGGCCGCGATGTTTCCAGAAGCGTACGCAAGTCAGGCACAACTACGAACGCTACAGCGCCGGGTCAAGGCGTGGCGAGCAGAGCGCGTAAAAGAACTGATTCTGGGCGGCCTGCGAAAGTCCGCTGATGCGCCAGCCGAAGTGTGAGTTGCGGAAAAGTTGAAAGTCGCCGGGGGCCGGGCGCTCCGCGCCCGGCAAACCACAAAAGAAGAGAAGAAAGAAAGCGAAACGACAACAATCCGTCGGGTAACATTCCTTCGTGAGGCAACACGGGCGGCCATCGTAATTGACAATCTACACACGAGGGGATCCAAAGCGGAAAGGCTGGCGCGACCCGCTACAAACCAGCTGGGGCATTGTCGATTTCCGATCATCAGATTCGTCGTCAGTGAACCCCATTCAAAGGATCTCCCATGAAATACCTCGGCCTGGCCTACTTCTCCCCCGAAAAATTCGCCGCGATGGCGCCAGACGAAATCAAGGAA
>NZ_FCOL02000075.1 GCF_001544515.1 Caballeronia terrestris | reverse complement strand
ATGTTGCGTTCCGCGACCCCCGCCACGATTCCACACATATTCGTCCTCCGACGATGGTTTGGTCCGCTTCGCGAATCAGCACTTTGCGCAAACTCTGATCGAAAACCGTGGCGAACCCCCGCCCTCCAAGGTGGGAACGATAATGCGGATGCCATAAATGGCCTTTGAATGGTTAGTGTAGTGTTTTCTGCTGCTCTATGTAATGGCGCACGATCTCGATAGGCGCACTGCTGCAGCCGACAATCCGAAAGTCGACGCCCAAAGCCTCCTGGGCAGCATCATATCTCGGCCAAACGCTTAGTCGCATGCCCCAGCTACCTAGTTTGGTGGCGGTGTAGTAGTCGACCGAGTTCAATCTGGCGCATCTCCCTGCGACCGAAGGCTTGGATCGTGGCACGGAAAACAATCTGCGCGCTTCCTGGCACGGCCTGCTGGCGGTGGGCGCCCGAGCGCTTGCTGCTCGGCGTGCCCGGACACTTTGAAACTGCACTGGAGCGGTAGGCGCACCGCTCGGGCCAGATTCTGAACGGTGCGACCGTCTTGGTAGCCCATTGCCGAAACTACCGCAGGAGCCGCTTAATACGCGGTTCACGGGTGCGTACCCGCTACATATCCCTGATGTTCAATCCAAGTCGGAGCGGTTCTACGGTTGTCATCCTATCTCCCAGATCATCATCGACGACCCCGTCATCGAGCATTGGACCACGTCAAAGCACAACAATGCTGCACACGCAGTCGTCGCCGAACGGTATAGTTGAACCTCCCTCTGTTTTTCGCCTCCCAGACGCAACGGCCCCCTTGTCTGCTGACCTCTATTTAGGCCTTGCAATATGAAGCCGAGCGAAGAATGACGACGATTGCGGTTATAAAACTCGATATATGCAAACAAGTCTGCCATCGGCTCTTTATACGTCCGGTAGTGAACTCCGTGTCCACGCTAATTCTTCAGGCAGTTGAAGAAGTCATTCGTCGGCGCGTTGTCCGAGCAATTGCCCTTGCGGCTCATCTAGCAACGCACGTTGTCTTGCACAAGTCTTCGCTGGAATCCGTGGCTGACGTATTGGCTGGCACGGTCGGAATGATGCAACGCCCCAGGCGCGGGCTTGCGGCGAAGCCACGCCATGGTCAATGCATGGATCACGAGGTCCGCCCTCATGCACGGTTTGATAGGCCCGCCGACGATTCCCGGATTAAACCGATCGAGCACGACCGCCAGATACAGCACGCCTCCCTCAGGCCAAATTTACGAGACTCTCGAACTGAAGAGCCGGTTCGGCACGCTTGGCGAGAACTTGCGCTCCAGCAGATTTGGCGCGACCGGCAGCTTATGCTTCGAGTTCGTCATTACCCTATAGCGCTTCTTATGCCGAACCCGGGCGAGGTCCTCGCGCATGAGCCGCTCAACGCGCGCCTGGCTCGCCTGAAAACCGAACGAACAAAATTCCTCGGTCATGCAGGGCGATCTGTAAGCGGCCTGCATGACTTCCACATGAATAGTCCCCATCGATACGAGCTTGCGGGCTCGACAGTCGCCGAGACCAACCGGAAAAACCTCGCACAGCGCCGAGAATGGACGAGGCCGGCGCTGCGCATCAATTCGGACGTACGTCGAATTAGGTCCTTCGCGAAGTACGCCACCGTTTTCTTTGCGATCTTGAGTTGGTTTTGGGTTCGCAGACGCGCGAGCTACTCCGGTTTCTGCGTAACCACGTTCGCCCCAGCGCTCCGCAACTTGACTGCCGCTAGAGCCATGAACCAGTTGCGCAGCGTCTGCTCTCGGACATACCAAGTCTCCGGAGGCAGCGCTCAGCCCTTTCCCGTCATTCACCTGTTGCACACCCGCAGCCTTGAACTCGGCGTGTGCGCTTACTTTAGCATCTTGAACATCAAGTCTTCCTTTGTTGGGGGTTAATGTATACGCCTATTGGAAGGCGAAGTTCAGGGCAAGCTGAATTTTGAATGCCAGTTCCTCTTTCTCGCTAATTAAAAATTGTATCGATGAACAAGGTATCGCAGAAAAGAGAGAACTCCGTTTTCCGAGACAACAAAGGATGTCTAAAACCGTCCTAATGGAGACGATGTGCTCACCCACACAATCGGCGTGCTTAAGAAGCGCATCTTGAACGTTCATGTTGATCATTGGCGAATCGCCAAAGGCGCCGTGATCGTATCAACGTTTGTTTTCCTTGGAAAAAGCGCTGGAGCTTTCAAGGAGATGGCTATCGCTTACCGATACGGCATAGGAAGTACGGCCGATGCGTATCAGCTCGCGCTCACCCTCGTCACGTGGCTCCCGCTCACACTAACTACCGAACTCAGTATTCTTCTGATACCGCTTTTTGTCAGTATGCGGCATAGCGAAAAAGAGCTATCTGAATTTCTGGGAGAACTAGAAGCATTCGGCTTGGTGCTCGGCATTGCGCTGACATCAGGGCTTTTTTTATGCTGGCCGCTAGTAGCGCATATTGCGGCGGCCAACCTGTCAGAGTCGACGCGTGAAATGTGTCTGCGATTGATCGGTGGTATGGCGCCAATCGGGGTGTTGAGCTTCACGGTTTGTATCAACGCCGCCCGCCTGCAAGCGCGCGAAAGGCATGTCAACACGTTGTTAGAGTGCGTTCCTGCGTTAGTGCTGCTCTGCTTCGTTCTGGCTGCACCTGACCAAAAATCTCTCCTACCTCTAATGTTAGGGACATCTATCGGCGTCAGCTTGCAGGCCATCTTGCTCAGGCTAATAGCCAGGAATGTCGACGGACTCTCTGCGCGCGCGCGGTTTAGCCTTCGATCGCGTCATTGGCGCAAGACGTTCCATTCGATCCGCATGCTTTTACTCGGCGGGGTCATCGTGAGTCTTATCACCCCTCTGGACCAATATTTCCTTGCGCAAGCTGGCGACGGCGCGATCGCTACATGCGGATACGCGAACAGAGTGTTGGCTTTGCTCCTCGGCATGGGGGCCCTTGCCATCAGCCGAGCTATCTTGCCAATCCTTTCCGAAATGCTTGCGATTGGAGACCATGCGCGCGCTCGCAAGACAGCGTTCAAGTGGTCACTCGTGATGTTGATACTTGGATCGATATCTGCCGCGGTAGCATGGTTCTTCGGACCGGGAATCATTGCTCTGTTATTCCAGCGCGGCGCCTTCACCGCTCACGATACGGCCGCCGTAGCACAACTGTTTCGCGCAGGCCTCATCCAGCTTCCGTTCGCATTCGCCGCGCTCGTCATCATTCAACTGTTTGTGAGTGAGGCACGATACAAAGCGCTCACCCTCATCGCGCTAGTCACCTTCGTCGTCAAGGTGGTCGCAAACGCCCTGTTGGTTCCCTCAATCGGGGCAGAAGGAGTCGTAATTGCGACAGGCGTGATGACGGCCATTGGCTTCATTTGCTATCTGACGTGTCTTCGCGCATCTGCTGGTACAACCGCTTAAGTACCACTGCTGCTGCGCCCGCGTCACTACCTCAATTACGCTCTCGCTATTCTTGTGACCTAGTGACGCCGCTCGACGGCAGTGCTGCGACGGTCGTACCCAATGAACCTGTCCAGCGACTGAGCGTAGGTACGGTGTCACTAAAAGAAGTGGCTTTGTAGGAGACCTCGCGCCGCTCCGAACGTGCCAGCGAAGCGCGACAGCCGCTTAGCCCATAAAAAATTTGGCTAGCTAGCTAGGGCTCAAGTTCGGACCTTAACCGATAAGCCTGCGTTTCCTTCCCTTTGTGTACCAGGCCGAACCTCCGTGCCCGATACCAACGTCGGACATCTGAGAGAACGAACGCCAGCTTGCCCCAATTGCTCGTCGAGATACGGAAGTCCGTGCTCGAATAGCAAGATTCGCCCGCCCAGACCGTCTTGTATTTCCCCCCGCCTGCGCCAAAGTCAAAATCCCGACGGCTATCGAACGCCCACTTGACTATATGCTCGAGCAAAAGCGAACCCGGCGTGAATTTCCCGTATGCTTCATCAAACGCGGCTTGAATTCCATGAATCGTATCTCTCTCAACCGCGACAAGGTTAACGGCGATCGGCCTGCCATCTAGAGCCAGAACGAAAAGATTGAATTTTCCTGTGCCTGCTTCATCTTTCAATAGCCGAAAGAGAAATTCGCGATATCCGGAGGAAAAAAAATTGCCTTTCTTCCCGTTCTTTTCGGCCCATTTCTGTTTCCATCTGAAAAGCTCTTCGATAAGGTAAATATTTCGAAAATCCTTGAAATCAGCAATAAACATTGAAATATTGCCTTCTTTTCTTAGGCGACGCTTGTAACTCTCGAGTTCCTTAAGTGATCGGCTGGGCAGTGATTTACGATAGGTATCCCAGTCAACTTGACCACGCGTAGGCACGATTGCCGTACTAAGCTGCTCAGCGCGTCCGATTGAGGGATAACTTGAGACTTGGGAGTGTAGTTCCGAACCGGCGCGGACGTGAGGCAAGGTCAAGAGGTCTGCGCGATTTGTGGATAGCAGCACACGCCAGGCTGAGGCGACTAACTCACGACAATCCGGGCCTGCCTCCACCATGACATCAGTGCCCACCGATTCATCTGGGGCCAAGGGGCGAATCGCTCGCCAGAGAAACTCGCGGTATCTAATGAATGGCCACGCAAGTACAAGGCGTTGCCCTTTCCACCCTAGGATGCAATACAAATTCGCGCGCGCCGGGATGACGATTTCCATGAGCGTACACAGACAGTGCCCGAACGCCAGGCTATATCCGCCCCCGGCACGTATCCACAGATCCTCCCATTCATGTCTCAACGACTCAAATCTCTCTATTGTTGTGACCGCCTCAAATCGTATTGGATCGGTTTTCACATTGCCCTCACTTGTTGACCCGAACCTAAGGATCAATTTCCGGATCCGATTTTGTTGCAGCGGCCGCATAAAGCACATACGCGTACAGCCGACGATGCTTCGAGCAAAGCTAGCCCACGAATGTTATGTGTGCGGCTGCTGGATTGCAAGCGGCGGGCATTTCCGTCAAGAATCGGGCGAGACGCTACTCCCTCCGCGCAGGCTGCTCTGCGATTACCTCGACGCTTTCAAGGAAGAGCGGGACAAAAAGCCGTGTCACTGTTCGGTACCACACATAAGCGATGGACTCATCCTGCCCATTGAATGGTACTCCTGAATGCGTTCTGGAGCGACCGGAAGAGCGGTAACGTCGTTTTTCCTATGAATCTTGCAAGCGAACCCGCTGTCTGATGGGACGATTTTTTCACGATCGTTTTGCGTTAACACTCAGCATGGTTTGACAGCGTCGTCCGATTTCCATAGGCTGACGCATCAAACTGAGATGTCGATGGAGGCTGCCGATCTAATGAAATGACGAATGCGCAACGTAAGGCTGTCTTCGTGCAGGGGACCAACGTGAGTGCAAACAAACCTGTCCGCGCGGCAAGGAGGCTAATCGTGATGACGTCTGTCCAGTACCTACGAGGGGTCGCCGCGCTTTTAGTCGTCGTATACCATGCGGTCTACAAGCACGGACAGATATCAGGCATTTCGTCGAGCTGGTCGTTTGGACAATCCGGCGTAGATCTTTTCTTCATTATCTCCGGATTTATTATGTCCTACACGACCGACCGGAGAGCCGTCGGCGGAGTCGCTTTTTTCAAAGCGAGAATGGCCAGGATCCTCCCGCTTTACTGGTCGCTTTCGATTGCGGCCTTTTTAGTATTTCTCGTCAGTCCACGGCTTATCAATCGTAGTGGTGGAACGACAACGATACTCCACTCCTTCACTCTATTTCCCGTTGGCGACAAGCTCTTGATTCAAAACGGGTGGACGCTTAGCTTCGAATTTTGGTTTTACATTATCTTCGCTGCGGCACTTGCGATGGGCACATCACATCGGATCCCGAAAGCCTCGGCCATCCTTCTGGTCCTCTTCGTTATTGGATACGTCTTCACGCCAACACGTCCAGCTCTGGAAGTTGCGACGAACCCGCTTCTGCTCGAATTTTTCATGGGAATGATTGCCTTTCTTTACTTCAAAAATATACGGCAAAAAGTGGTGGTAAATGTAATCCTTCTTTTTACAGGCCTAGTTTCTCTGGTCTATGTCGGTACCCATGGCATAGTGGAAAATCAGCTTGTCAGCTATGGGGTTCCCTTCATGCTCGTCGTTTGTGGACTCGTTGGAATGGAAAGCTTAATGAATCGCTTGCCGACGATGTTTCTCACACGCATCCTTCGTGCAATCGGAGACTCCTCGTATTCGCTTTACCTTATTCACCCCTTTGTGATTTCCGTTGTTGCGATCGTCGTCGTGAAGGCGCGCCTAGCTGTGCTTGACCCTTTCACGACCTTGATACTTGTTGTTTCGTCGTGCGTCGTCGGCTACATCTGCTATCTATTTATCGAGTGCAAACTAAACGCTCTTTTTAGAGCACGTCGTCATGGGCCAGCATCGCCCGACGGAACTCACGCGTTGCCGCAGTGACGTCCCGAATGCAGTCGTCGCGAAGGCTTCTCCAACACGGCGCTTTTCCAATTATGACAACGACTAAGCGTTTTCCTTTGACGCTCGAAATGTGGATAGCGTTCGAACGAATGGTGTATGCCGCTCCCCGAGAGCGTGATCTGATAGTAGCGGATCGGCTCGCCGCACCAGAGTTCGACATGCTCTATAACGGCACATTCGGTATGGAGAATTTGTGGAAGCGACTGCTCTTGCAGCAGACGCCTCATTTGCAGGTAGTGTGGCGAGCGCCTGACGGAAAGATTCGTCTGATCGCCGAGTCCCATGTCGCAATTCCAAGCCGCTCATACTTCTGCCATTCCCTTTCTGTCGCACTCGGCCGACAACGTGTCCTGTTCGAAAGAGCGAAACGTCGTATTCAGCGGGCGACGTCGCCTTGCGACTTCCCCCTCGTCGAAATCTCTGAACATTTGGCGGAGACTTCCACGGCCGATGTTATCCGGTTTGCGCTGGGACACCTCAGTGAGAAGTTCGCGAATCAGTTTCACAAACGGCTCCAACGCAAAGGCCACTGGGGCATTGCAGTCAATAATGAGGGCTTGCCAAGGGACCTCAGCTTTCTACGGAAAGCGTCTGCGCCCGATAACGCAAATTGGTGTCTGCAAATACCGTCGCCAACGGAGCGCTTTTATGCAGATCCGTTTCCATGGCGCGACGCAGACGGCCGATATCATTTATTTTTTGAAGATCTCCCGTACGATACGAACAAAGGTGTCATCTCGCACGTCGCGCTAGACCCTGCGACAAACACATGGAAAGCGCCTCCACACGTGGTTCTCGAACGGCCGTATCACCTCTCTTATCCCTTCATCTTCGCCTATGAGGGTAATGTTTTTATGGTTCCGGAGACTTCAAACAATCGGACGATCGAGATCTATCGGGCTGCGCCTTTCCCGTCCGCTTGGGTCCTTCATACGGTGCTAATGGAAAATATTGTGGCTGCAGACACAACGTTATATTACGAGTCGGGTATCTGGTGGCTCTTCACGACAATCGAACAAGGTGAAGGCCCGAATTGGGACGAGTTATATCTCTACCATGCCCCTACGCCATTTGGACCGTGGCACGCACACCCGATGAACCCTATCGTTTCGGATTGCCGGCGCGCACGAATGGCGGGCAACATCTTTCGGGACGTGAGCAACCGACTTATCCGTCCTGCGCAGAATTGCGAGCGGGAATACGGATCTGCTTTGTGGTTTTGTGAAATAACGGAGCTCAGCCCAACTGCTTATGCGGAAACACCTCTCTTCTCGAAAGAACCACCACCCGCGTATGTAGGATTTCACACTTGGAACCGAGTGGGGGAGATTACGGTGGTGGACATTAAAATGAATATTAAAAAGCGTGCCAAAGCAAAAGTGATATACCGTGCCTTGTAAAGTGGCTTAATTATTTGGGCCATCTCTATGTTTTAATTCTTGTGCCTGAGTCACTTTTGTACCTACTGTCGGCGACGTTGGCGGTGGGTAATCGCGATCACCCGATTGGTCTTTCGTTAACCGCTTACCACGCGGCGATCGAAACACAATATCAAACACCGCGATCAGGGCAAGAACCACTGCGGCCCCGACCGTCACAGAAACGATCATGTTGACCCAATGCTGCATGTCATCTCCGCAACCGCCATGAGCGGTACATCTGACCTAGAGCGGAACCTTTGTTTCACCATCCGGAACATTTTAGCATGCACCAGCCAGTTATGTGCGGAAGCGCACGTAAACCTAAAGCATTTTTGTGCTCCCACGGCACGATAGGGGCCCGCGTGCCACGATGCACGAACGTGTCCTGTCCTGTTATGTGCTAACGCTTTGCTGTCCCCTCCTTCGAAGGGAAGCAATAATCGTACCTAATATGTTGGATAGGCCTCCCAAACACATGAGAAATTTAGAAATTCGCAAGTTCTCAAGCTTGAATGAAAGCAACCCGCATCACATGTTGACGCCAAGCGGTTGTGCGTTCGTGCTGATTGCCTCATATGTCATCTGGTTCCTTGTAACCGCTGACAGAATGTCTTTACCCGATCAGCAACCCTATCTTGACTATTTCCGTTACACCGACTGGCCTTGGTTGATCCAGTATTTCCAGAACCGAACAACTGTTATAAACCTCTTCACGGGCATCTTCACCGACGAACTGGGCTGGCGAGTATGGATCCTTCTCGTGAATTCGTGTGGATTTACTCCGGATGACGCAGTCAAGCTTACTGTCGCGCTCACCAACGGGTTGGTGTTTATCGCCCTGGCGCGGCTGCGTCGACCACTTCTCGGCCTTTTTCTGTGGATCATCATACCGGCGGGCCTTTCGATTATCGGTGTCTTCTTAGTCCGGCAAGGATTCGCGTTCGCAGTTGCCATGACTTTTGCCATAGGAATGCGACGTCCGATTCTCGGTATGCTCATCGCGAGTACCATTCACACGACTTTCGCCGTTCCTGCGACGCTTCTGATTGCAGTGAGAATGAGCGGTCCGCGGAACGAATTTGCAGTTCCGATGGTGGCTGTCGCTGGTGCAATACTGGCATCGAGCGCAGAAATGTTATTCGCCAACTTTGGCGGTCGACGCGTTGGCGATTATGCCGGCTATCAGGCAGAATTCTCAGTTAGGCTGCTTGTGTTGATGCTTTCATACTCGCTCGCGTCCGTCCTTCTGCTGAGCTCTTTAAAGTGCATACGCAGCGTCAATCTGCGCTCAGTTCTTCGCGAATTGGCGCTGATGCAGGTGGGCCTTCTCGCATATCTCATCTTCGCATTTACCCTGTTTCCGTTCGGCAAAGACCGCGTCTTTTACTTAATTTCTCTGTTTCTCCCGTTCTTCCTTCAGGAAATCCGCTTACGCAGCACGGCATCGTTATGGATGGTTCTTGTCTTGTTTTCAATGGTAGGTGCGGAAGTTTTCCTCGCTTATGAAAAGGGCACCTATGTCTATTTCCTGAAATAGTCATGCCGCCGCATCCCGACTACGACCACATGAAAAGGTGACGCCATGCAAGAACGCATCATGTTCGTGATTACCGGCCTCAATTTAGGAGGTGCGGAAAGTCAGCTTGTGCTACTTGTGCGGGAGTTGCGGCGCATCGGTTGGGATGTTGCTGTTGTTTCCATGATCGAGCCCAGATACTTTGTTCAGGAATTGGAGGGGATCGGCGTTACCGTCGTCACTATGAAGATGTGTCCCGGCAAACCGGACATTTTGGCGCTCTGGAGATTGGCGCGACTCGTCAAATCTTGGCGACCAAGCATCATGCACTCGCACATGTTTCATGCAAACGTTTTTGCGAGGGTCGCGCGACTCTTTTTCCCAAGCGTTCCTCTGATATCGACTGCTCACAGTCTCGACGAGCTCGAAGGCAGCTACGGAAGACTCGTTGCCTACCGGCTTACACGCCATCTGTCCAGTTTTATGACCAGCGTTAGCGTCACCTCATTTCGACATTATGTCTCGCTAAGGATCATCAGCCCCAAGAAAGGCCGATTCGTTCCGAATGGAGTTGACCTCGAAAGATTTAAGTACGATGCCGCGAAGCGTGCGCAACTTCGAAGCGCGCTTGGAATCGGCGATCTATTCGTTTGGCTGGCGATCGGGCGCCTCGCGCCGGCGAAAGACTTCGCAAATCTAATTGGAGCCGTTGCGCATCTGCGCGACCGAGGACTTTCAGCTGTTCGCGTACTGCTGGTCGGCGAAGGGCCTGACAGAGATCATTTGATGCGCTTGGCCGCCGACGCAAAGCTTGACAAATACATCCAATTTCTCGGTCCAAGGCATGACGTTCCGGACCTCATGAGCGCGGCTGACGCCCTCGTGCTTTCATCCGCATGGGAAGGTCTTCCGATGGTCATTCTAGAGGCTATGGCGTCAAGTCGCATAGTCGTGGCAACCGATGTAGGCGGAGTAAGCGAACTCTTCGCTCCAAGCGACCTGGGTCTCCTTGCTCCGCCGAGACATTCGGAGGTTCTAGCGGACCGAATGTCGGAGGTGATGAACTTTCCCGTTGCAAAGATCGAGGAGGCAGGGCAGCGCGGCCGCATTTTCGTCGAGCGTAACTTCGATATACAAAAGGTGGCGCGTGCGTGGGACGGACTTTACCGACAACTCGCAGGGTGACTTTGTACGTGCCTGCGCCAGGGAAGTTCGCGCGCGGGCACCCAAAAAGTGGCGCCAGATTACCTTTTTTTTGACAGGTAGTATATCCAGCCGCTATCTTGATCTTGTTCGACAATTTGACCCTTGAAATCGTACGCTTCAACCTGCCGATCGAATCCGAGCGACTGCAATTGGCGCGTCTGAGATTCGATAGAGATGTAGTATTGCAGCATCTGATAGTCGCCTGCAGGTTCATTGACCACGGCATAGTCTGTCTCGATGACGTTCTTTCGAGAATTCCTGACGTACCTGCAGTACTGAACCGGAAGCTTGGACAAGTTTTTTAGTGTTGCGATCGGGTTGTTGCTTATTGTCACTCGCGGGCGCCTTTTCAAGAAGCTTTCGAATTGACTAAAATCGCGGTTATGACTTGAAAACACGAAGTAGCCGCCCGGCTTCAAAATCTCGTAAATCCTGGAAATAATTGTTAGACGGTCGGTGTGCCCGACGTTATCGAGGCCGTTGAACGAGAAGAACACAAGATCGAAGCGTCCAGATTCAAATACTTCCATCTTCCGAGCATCCATCATCAAGAAGCGCTGCTGTGGAAAACGAGCCTTGCACACGGCCAACATGCCTTCCGCATAGTCGATTCCCGTGTACCGCTCGCTGATCGTCAGCAGTGCAGGCGTCGTCCGACCGCATCCAACGCCTACATCAAGGATCTCTCCCCCGCGAACATGCTGCGCTATCTTACTAAGAATTATTTCCTCCGCTTTTTGCAATGCATGGTCATGCGAGAAGGCACTGACAATCCGGCTGTTTGAATAGGCTTTTAGGTTTAGCGCGTCGTGGTTCATAGTTTGAAATCCGGTTATCATGCGCATCAATCGGTCGGTCGCAACGTATTTCCCGCTGCGACACCGGTTTACAGACGAACGCTTGCACACTACTCTCAGCTCTTCCAGTAACGACGACAGCCTCAACCGCACGGCGCGCTGTTTACGAGATCAATCTATCTCATCTTGCAGCCTCCCCCACAGTCATTCTCCAGATATTTAGCGTTGCGCCCACGACCCTGATGCTCGATAAGGATTCCGGTGTGCTCGCCTCTTACAACGTTGTAACGAACGATGTTTCCGCTGTAGTTCGTACCGAGGCCTCCGTGAACGCCGCCGGTGATCCAGCCCGGCGCCTCGCCCGAAGTCACCTGATTGCATTCGAAAACGTTGCCGCCGGTGTTGTCTGTAGCGTGGTCGTTTTCGACTCCAGCGGTACAGCCGATGATTTTGTTGTATCCGACATAACCATTCCGATGACCTACGAAGACTGGACCGTACAGCGGACAATTCTCGAACGTGTTGAAGACGACCCGGTCGCCATTGCCGCCGTTGGCTCCGCCCGTTTGGAACATCGACTGACCGAAAAACTGCCTGAAGGTATTACCCGCTAGATAGAAGTTGCTGACGTTATTAGAAGTCTCTACTGGAATGTCCCAGTGGCCTGGCGCATCCCAATCAACGACGGGCTTAGGAGAGTTGGCCCCTTCAAATGTGCAACCCACGATGCTGTTATTGAGCATCAAACCGTCCGCTGCGTCGTATAGGAACATGCTGTGGGCGCCCGACACGCTGCGTTTTAGTACGGCGCCTTTCGCACATTCCATACGACGATTGCCGACCTTGATCGTCACGGTGTGACCGATCACACAGGTTCTCGCGGGCACGATCACATCCCCGGCATCCATCGCTTTTTGGAATGCGGCCGTGTCGTCGGTCATCCCATCGCATTTCGCGCCAAAAAAACGAGGATCTCGAGGACTATGCAGCGCCGGGCGGTCAAAAGACGCCACCGTGCACTTAGGATGCTTCGGCAACGTGGTCACGTGCATATCAGGCAAAGCTGAGCGTGTCATGCAAAACGTTGTGACCGCGAGAATCGGATAAGTCCGCTTTACCGAGGCGAGTAACGATTGTTTGGTGCTGGGGAGCATGACCTTAAGATCTCGACACCGTGCCCACGCCGACGTGATCGAAGAGCCGATCCCACCGTGGCAATATGGCCTCCAGCCCATAGCGCTCGCGCATCGAGTTCGCGGCCCGTCGGCCCATCTCCTGGCACAGTACGTCGTCACTGACAAGTCGACGCAAAGCGTCCGTCAGTGCAGCCCGGTCGCCGGCAGGAACGAGAAGGCCATCTCGACCGTCGCGGACGAGCTCTCGCGGCCCGCTCGGACAGTCAAAGGCGACGCAAGGGACGCCTAACGCCAGACTCTCCATCAATGCCATCGGCAGACCCTCGAACCGCGACGAAAGTGCAAAAGCGCGCGCGCGCGCCAGCTCGCTCCACAATGCTTCAGTAGTACCAGGCAAAAAGATACGATTGCCCATTCGCAGCTGAGCGATCTGTGCTTGAAGACTCGCTCGATCGCTGCCCTCGCCCCAGATCCACAGATCGACATCGTCTCGCTCCTTTGCCACGCTGGCGAACGCATCGATGAGAACATCAAACTGCTTTTGCGCAGTCAGGCGTCCGACTGCCAGCACCTTTTTTCGGCCGCCCGTCTCTTGACGTATGAACTCCCCTTCAAAAAGCTCGTTTGGTAGCGGATTCGGCATGACCTCGATGCATTTCACACCAGGCACCATCTTACGAAACGGCGCTACAACGCTTTCGGTCAGCACAGTAACTAGCCTCGCTTCCCGGTAAAAGATCCTGCATAAAAAAGCCCAGAGCCATGACCGCCCATCAACCGATGGATTGTTGTGTTCGCATGCGATCACAGGAATTCCCAGTCCGCGGGAGGCTACGATTGTCATGATGCTAACGTTGGGCATGAACGAAATCAGGACGTCTGGTGCCGTATTACTAATCAGTCTACGCAGCGCTATCACGCGCGAGATGTATTGCAACGGGCCGCGTCCAGAGCGTCCGACAAGCCGTGCTAGATAAACCAGGCGAACGCGCTCACAGAGAGTGTAGAAGACGGGACAATACTCTGAATAAGTCGGCACGAGAGTCACCTCGTCGCCGCGCTCAGCCCAAGCGTTCACCAGTGTCGCGGCGACGCGCTCAGCGCCTCCCGTTCCCATTGAACTGACCAACAGAATGATCTTCACGTTTTCGCGCGTGGTTGTTCGATGATGTGGTTAAAAGTCGGATGCGGGATCCAGTACACTCCCGCCATTGATCGACGAGGGCCTAAGCAAGCCCGCGACGACCGCTTGCACCGACCGCGGAAAAGACTTCGCTCCACAGCGCAACGGTCCTCTCGAAGGCGAAGGTTTGCGCGACGGCCGCAGCCCGCGCTGCCATTCGCTGACGTTCCATATCGTTTTGCATAAGCCTGGTTAGCGCTTGCGCGAGCCGATCCGCATCGCCGACCGGTCTAACTAGCAAGCCATTTTCCTCGTGGCGGATAATGTCTCTTGGGCCGCAGTCACAGTCGTAGCTCACCGCCGCTACGCCGGCGGCCATCGCTTCGACGAGCGTCATCGAAAATCCCTCGAAGCGAGAGCTGAGCACGTAGAGATCGGCTCTTTGATACCAGTCAGAGACGTTGCCGGCGTGGCCGGGCAACAATACCCTCTCGTGCAAGTCTCTTGCCATCACCAATTGCTCGAGACGAGAGCGTTCACTCCCCTCGCCCACGATCACAAGATCCCAGTCCGGGAGGTCTCCGGCAATTCGCGAAAAGGCGTCGATCAAATAATCGAGCCCCTTCGCCTCGTGCAGGCGTCCCACCGCCAGTAGCACGCGACGGTCTGGGCTCACAACAGTATGTGGCATGATGACGGGTTCCGTTCGCGGGATCGGAAGCGCGAACGGTGGGGGAATAACAGAGACTGCGGAGCAGCCGCAGTGCTCCTTGAGCCATGACTTGCTTTCCTCGGTCAGCACAACAATTCTCCCGGCCGACGGGAAGACACAGCGCCGCAAGACTGCCCAGAGCCTGCTCGGCAAGATGGGCGGGTGGGTATGCTCGGTGGCGACTACTTTACATGCCAATCCCCACCCAGCGAGAATCGTTAGAACTGACGCCGAGGTCATCATCCCAAGCGCGACGTCCGGACTTAGTTGCCTTAATATTCGGCGGAAAGAGCGAATGCGTGAGATGTTCGCGGCAAACCCGGCTAATGGCCCACCGCGTCCCCCATGCACACGTACTCGAATTCGCTCTACGGATTCCCGCAGCGGATAGAAATCGAGTTCCGTCGACGTCTCTGTCACGATGCTGACCCGCGCCCCTTGAGCCGCCCACTCATTCGCCAGGTTCGCGGTCAGACGTTGAGCGCCGCCACATTGCATCGAATAAATGAATATAACAATGTTCATCGGCCTTCCAGTCAATCCGGTTGCGACGCGGTTTAATTCAGCGCGACCTGGGTATCGTCATGATTTAACAGTGACGCGAGAAATCCGATGCTTTATTCGGACGCTCAAGCTGACCGATGAGTGCTTTCCCTTTCAAAAAGGAATGTGACCCGGATTCACGCTTGCGCGAATATTCATCAGAGTTTCGCCCCTTGATAGTAGGCCTTATACGCATGGGTTCCATGGCGCATCGCGTACGCATATCCGCCCGCGCCGTCCGGAATTCCATTTAGCACCAAACCGTTCACCTTGCAGCCTGCCTGGTTCAGCCGTTCCACCGCCGCATTCATTTCACTCGCGCGCGTCACGCCGTAGCGCGCCATAAGAAGAATGGTGCCCGCGCTCGGCGCAATGATTCCGACATCGGATACAGCCAAAGCGGCCGGTGCGTCGAGCACAACGATGTCGTAACGATCGGCTACTCTTTTGATCCGCCGCTGAAAGTCGCCCCTCAACAGTAACTCCGACGCATTTGCGGGATACCGGCCAACGCCGAGGAAATCGAGCCTAGGTAACACTTGACGGCAAATGGCCTCATCGATCGAAATCGGTCCATCCATCACATCGGCGAGGCCCGGCCCTTCTTGCAAACCCAGGCTTCGATGAATAGTACCCCTGCGGAGGTCGGCGTCTACGAGGAGCACGCGCTTACCTCCTGCTGCGAGTACAGCGGCGAGATTGGCCGAAGTAAATGACTTCCCGGACTGCGGCATCGGACCGCTGAGCATGACCACGTTGTTAGGCGCCCCAAGCATGCGGACTTGTAAAGCTGTGCGCAGCACGCGCATTCCCTCGATAGCTGGATCTTGCGGAAAGCGCACGGCGAGCAAGCGCTCTTTCGCGTCGTGGTCCTTGGCTACCTTCTCTAGGCGTTCCTGATTGTCGCTCACCGGAATGGTTCCGTACATTGGCAAACCGATGCTGGACAGTTCGCTCGGATCGACTACGCCCTGTGCTAGGGAGTTGCGCGCGAACGCAAGCCCAAGCCCCGCGAGGATTCCGCCTACGGCGGCTGCGCCGATAATCAGCAACTTTCTGGGCTTGATCGGAACTTCTGGCACCTCAGCATTGTCGACTACCCGGACGGTGCTGATCTTTCCAGCACGCACCAACTGTAGCTGCTCCATGTTCGAGCGCAGGGTCGCATATAGATCCGTGGCCACCCGCACCTCGCGCATTAGGCGAACGGCACCCTGTTCCTCGACGGGAAGCTGTCTGATCCGATTGGTGATGGAGTTTCGGTACTGTCGGGTTGCCTCCATTTGCTTGGAGATCTGCAAGACATCAGGGTGGTTTCCTGTAAAGCGCTTGGACACCTCCTGATATTTCTGCTCGAGCTGATAAAGCACCGTTTCCGCCTCGGACGATTGGCGAAGAAGCAGTCTGGCCTGCTCGTTTATATCGATTGAAGCATGTGTATTTCGATAAGCATTGTATTGCACTTCCGCTTGTTCGACCTGCTGTCTCATCGCTGGCAGTTGGCCACTTAAGAACGCCAGCGAAGCCTGTGCGCGCACAGCCTTGCGAGCGGCGTTTTGCCTCACGTACGCCTGTCCGATTGCATTCAGCGTTGCCGTCAAGCGAATGGGGTCAAGACCTGTCATTGTTGCGGACAGAACGTCAGACTTGGTTCCCTGTTCCTCGACTTGCAGTGCTCGTCGCAAATTGTCGATCGTCGCCTGGCGGGATGCGCGCTGAAGCGCGAATTCTACTCGAGGCTGTGCCGCCATTCTAGACACGAGTAAACGGACCGGACCGTCCGCAGTCGCAAAAGTCTGCATCACACCAATTGTTCCGCTTGCCGGCGCATTCATTCCAGGGCCCAGCAGCTCGAACCGATTCCCGGACAACGCCGTTAGCCGATATTGACTGCCCTCGTTGCGCTTTGGCACGTCAAAAGTCGGTACGTCGATCGATTCGCTGCCCCACGCAAATCCGCCGAGCCCGAATAGCCCAGGTGTCGATAGGCTTCGTGAATCCCGAGCAACCGCTCGCCCTATGATCGGAAAATAAACAGGCCGAGTCGTAATCGTCAGGTTCAGAGCATCCACAGCATCGCCGATGACAAGTGCTGAACCAAGGATCTGGACCTCCCCATCAGCGTTTGACTTGACGCCAATGATCGACGACACATCCCCAACATATTCATTTGAGGACCGAGACTGACTATCTCCCGTCTCCTCAAGCTGGAGGACTATCTTGGCTTGATATACCGGTGACGAAATGACCGCATAGATCGCCCCTGCACCGATAAAGAATAAAAAAGAGCAAATAACTAGCCAACGATGGGAATAAATTCTGTCTACGACACTCACAAAATCGAACGACCGATTCTTATCAGGGCCTTGAAAGACATTCTGATCGGGCTGCTCCACCATGCGTGTCCCCCACTTTTACTCTTCTGATAATTAGTGAATCTGATGAAGCTGCAGCACGCCCCATTTCTCTATCGGCAAGCTAGCAGTACAACCACTCTTTTATTCTACGCAACCTGCATCCTATACCTCAATTTCAAGAATCGAAAAGAAGTTCGTCTATGTCTGAAGATTTAAGAGCAGGAAGCGGTTTCTTCATATCTATTGCTAGAGAAAATTCTGGAATGCAGAGTGATTGGAGGCTACTATAGCGTTCCATACACCACGGCCAAACGTTTTCGCATGTTCGTTCAGCTTAAAGTGAACGTGGGTATGGTTTTTTCCGAGTGTTTTTTAGATTTCGTTGTGAGATGGCGAGCGCCCTCTTTGCTGTGTGCACGTCCGCAACACCGATTTTGTAAGCTCCCGGAGAAGCCACGATGTTTAACTTGGCAATTGGCTTTACATGTTCGTTCTTATTAACTTGGTTAGTTGTGAGGTATGCGGGAACCTATGCTCGTTGTTCATTGGATCTTGATCTTCACGGAATCCAAAAGAACCATTCGAGTGCCGTTCCACGGGTCGGAGGGCTAGCCATCTTCTGCGCCACGGCCTTGACATTCTCCACATCGACCTTCCTGCATACCTCACCGACATTTCAGACGTTTGTCCTGTTCACTTGCGCGATACCCGCTTTCGTTAGTGGGCTTGCGGAAGATGTGACCAAACGCGTGAGCCCGCGTGCGCGCCTGTTATGCGCACTTACAGCGGCGCTGGCCGGCTGCTTTGCCTTGCACGCGGTCGTCGACCGAGTGGATGCGCCTGCAATCGATTTTTTCCTTCGAATTGCGCCTGTCGGCGTTACATTCACAGTGGTGGC
>NZ_FCOL02000074.1 GCF_001544515.1 Caballeronia terrestris | reverse complement strand
ATGTGCATGCAATGACGTTAACAGAATCGTCCTTCGGTTAACAGAGGGTGGTGCTAAGAATTGTGGGTAATCGAAAGTGCACACGGCGCGTCCAGTAATAGCGGCCGCGCAGATAGGCGTCGTGTGCGGCTGGATCTACGGGCAGCCTGCGGGACAAACGGTGTTGCTGCTGCTCGGCGAGAGCCGGCGATACTTCCAGTGCGAGCGCGGCCCCAACTTCCTTCTGAATATCCAGCGCCCCATTGGACACCGGCTCGTGTGCGCAACTCAACAGTTGTACCTGGTCGAAGGAGCGAATCAACTGCGCCAGAACGCGGACTCTTTCGCCCTCGCGCATCAGTGAACCTTCCATCACGTAGTCGACGTCGAGTTCATGCGCAATCCGGGCAATGCTCTTGTCGGCCCGCTGATAACGGGCGGCAGTGGTTCGCGCAATGACGAGGATTCGCTGTGGATCGAGCATGCCGATGTTGGCGGAGGTTTCATCGGCAAGCGCCGCACAAAAGCTGTCGAGCGTGCGATCGTCGCTGTTGTTTTCGAAGGGCAGCACCAACACGCGAAGCGGCGCGGCGGGACGTGCTTCGACGGGCGCCTGATCGCTCACGGTGCGGATGCCTTCGACCCGATAACCCTTACCTTTGACCGTGATGAGGTAGCGCGGGTGATCAGGGTCTTCGCCGAGCGCGATACGGATTTTGCGAATGGCCGTATTGATGCTGTTGTCGGTCTCGCGGTACGCACTTGCTCCCCAGAGCGCTCGCACGATGTCCGCGCGCGTTACGAGCTGCCCGTTGCCCGATGCCATGAGAATCAGCAATTCCATCGGCAGACGCTCGAGCTTGATCCGTTCGCCGCCTCGACGAAGTTCGTAGCGTCGTGTGTCGAGTTCGATATCATCGGCGCCCGTAGGAGTCGGGGTGTTCATGGGCGTTTGCTCAGTTTTGAAGGCATGTTTTGGTCAATCTCGCTGCTGTATCGCTGTTCACGCGTCAATCCGAACGACGCGATGAAGGCGAGTACCGCGCATGCTTCGGTGACGAGTGCTGGCGAGGCATGGAAGCTGTGTTCAAGGACGTGCGCGGCGAGAGGCGTGAGTCCGAGCGCCGTGACGAGCCCGAGATTCATCGCAGTGGCGACGCAACTGAAGCGGACATTCAGCGGAAACGACTTGGCGATTTCGCAGGCGAACGTGCCATTGGCAAATGAAGCAACTACGCCCGCCATGACGTATAGCGCAGAAAGACTGAAGGAATGTCTCGCGGCTGCGAAGAAGAACCAGGGCGTAAACATCGCTGTAAGAATCGCCCCCGATCTGAAGATATAGCGACGGGGCACGCGATCGCCGATATGCGACGTGACGAGAATGCACAGCGCGACGGCAAGAAAATACTGCAATTGCGCATGGGTGATTTCCGCCTGGTCGTAATGAATCGCTTGCAGATAACTCGGCAGGTACGCAATGAAAATCCCGCTCGATGCGCCCACCAGAAAGCACACGCCGGCTCCCGACAAAAGCCGGACGCTATGACACCGGAAAAGCGCGCTCAAAGACTCACGATTCCGCGCGTTGATCGTGCGCGCGTACTCGTCGGACTCGGCAAGCCGTCTGCGTATCGCGAAACTCAGAAGTCCTACCGCGCCGCCGATCACGAAGCCGATCCGCCAACCGTACGCGTCCATCTGTATCGCGGTGAGTGATCTCTGCAACGCCAGACTGACGCACGTCGCGGCAAATAGCGCGAGATTGACCGCGACGAATACGATGCCGCAGAGAAGGCCCGGCCTTGCACGCGCCGTTTCGACTGCGTAGACAACGGCGCCGGGAAGTTCGCCACCCAGGCATAGTCCCTGGACCAGTCGCAGCAGCACGAGAAGAGCGGAGGCCCCGATACCCCAGTCGCGGTAAGACGGAAGCATGCCAATGAGGAAAGTTGTTACCGCCGCGATCATCGCGGATGAGAGGAAAGCAATCCGTCGGCCATAAATGTCCCCGAGACGACCGAACACGATCCCGCCGATGGGCCTCGACAGATAACCGATTGCAAGCACCGTGAATGACAGCATCTCGCCGGACGCGCCGATACCCGTTGGAAAGAAGGCGGCGCCTATGCTTCGGGCAAAGAAGCCGTAGATAACGAAATCGAAGACTTCGAGCGCGCCGCCCGTGCTCGCGACCACAATCGTCCATCGCTGGCGAGCTGTCATCGCCTCCTCTCCTGAACGATGCAGCCGATAAGGCCGTGGAGAATCGGCGCCTCGATGTATGTGACTGTTCCGATAAAGAGCAGGAGAGCGTGTCGCGGCAGGAGGGAAGGGTTTTCGTTGTTCATCACGTGGCCTCCGCACGTTGTCATTCATCGCGCCGCGCTGACCACGACGCGGCGCGAGACAACGGTCGTACGGTTAAAGACTAGGGCACATTTCAGCGCGCCTCTAACGGAAACCTTGATGATTTCTTCATGGAGTCTCCATTGTTTGTCGCTAGCCGCCGTTGCACCATACCAACGCTTCAACACCGAGCGTGGGCTGTTGCTCCAATCATCCAGACACCGGGGCACTGCCACTCACCCTCTTATCACTTCCTCCACAAACATCGGGACTCAGGATTCGCTGCTGCCGTTCAAACTTCATTTCGAATCGTAACCCAATTCATCCAGACAATAGAACCTGCACGCCGTGACATGACGCGTCGGATTCGCTGGCAAGGAGATGACCATGAAGATCAGGAAATTAGGCATTGCATCGGCAACAGCCGTTGCACTTCTCTCGCTCAGTGGTGCTGCGCAAGCCGGCGGCGGCCATTGCTCGAACGAAACGCTAAGAGGATCGTTTGGGTTTATCGGTCACGGAGAGATTCTTGGCTTGATAGGTCCCGATGGCAAGGTGCATCCGTATGCGGCGCCGTCGATCCTCGATGACGTCGCGCTGGTGACGTTCGACGGTGTCGGCCATTTCACACGCACCGACTTCGGGGTGATCGCCGGACTTCCGAAAGGCGGGCAGGTTACGTTCAATCCAAGCCAGATCGGTGCCTACACGGTGAACGCCGATTGCACCGGCACCATGAAAATCATCTACACCGCTGGCGGAGCCGTCCCGGCGGGCGTCGAGACCGATCTGAACATCGTCGTCGCTGCCGACGGGACGCTCATCGAATCCGTTGTCTACAGAGCGGTCACCGTAGCAGGCGCGAGCGCGGACGGCAAAGTAATGTGCCCCCCGCATTGCGAGCAAGGTGTGCAAGAAAGCTTCGAAGGAAAAAAAGTCGTGATTTACGGCTACCGTTAGTCGCGGCTCAATCGAGTCTCTGGCATCGCGGCTCGGGAGCGTCGATGGACATGAGCGCGCGCCGGTCGCTTGCTTGGGGTAGAACGGACGTTCGAATGTCTGTATTAATATCTGGACGAACGTCTCCAGCTAGCCGACTGTACGCGTTCGGCCGAGTCGACCGTAGCTGCCACTGGAAGAAATTGGCCCAATCCAGCGGCAGCTTTGTAACGCGGCTTCTCACTGGGTGCAACCGTTAAGGATTATTCGATGCCTGCCCTCATTCACATTGCTGTGAGCGTGCGGCGGCGCCGGCGGGCAGGCGTCGAATACCCTTATCGGGCGGTCGCGTTGCTGTCGCGTCGCTCAAGGGAAACCCGAATCCTCCTGGCGCTGTGACCGTGTCTGGTCTCGTGTACCAGGGGACGATGGGGCGCGTTGCGACGTTCGTCCCTCCAGCCGTGCTGCGGCCCGAGAGGCGATGAACCGACCGGTGAGGCACGGCGGTTCGCGGGTGCAAGATCGAGCGCAACCGCGGGGGCGTCAAAACGTGCATGCAATGCAAATACCACGGTGAATCAAGCCATCGACTGCGACGCGCGATCCACACCGTCTCCGAGCGCCTCCTTCATGCCTGCTCGCCGATGATCTTCCGTATCGCTTCTTCGAACGCCTCTGAGGGTTGGCCGCCGCTCACGAGGAACTTCCTGTCCAAGATGATCGCGGGGACGGACTGAATCCCGAGCTGCTGAAATTCGCGTTCTTCCGCGCGAACCTCGTCGGCATATGCGCCGCTCTCCAGTACTTCGCGCGCCGTCTTGCCGTCGAGTCCGACACTTCGGGCCTCTTCGATCAGGACGCCCGGATCGCTCGGGTCCTTGCCGTCGCCGTGATACGCGCCCAACAGCGCGATCTTGAGCGGCAACTGCTTGCCTTCGATGCGCGCCCAGTGCAGCAACCGATGCGCATCGAACGTGTTGTAGACCCAATTGCGTTCGCCGAAAGCGAAGCCTTCACGGGCGCCACGCTCGCGGATCACGGCCTGCGCGTCCCTGATCTGCTCGGGGGTGCGCCCATACTTGCGGCCGAGATAGTCGATGATGGGCTCGCCCTGCGGACTCATGTCCGGATTCAGCTCGAACGGATGCAGCGTAATGTGCGCATCGACCTTATCGCCGAGGCGCGCCAGTGCGCGTTGCAGGGAAGCCAGGCCCACGGCGCACCACGGGCAGGCGATGTCGGACACGAAGTCGATTTGAAGAGGTCGGGACATGGCGTTGTCAGAGAGTCGAACAGAACTCGACACGCTAGCTCAATTCGCGGTGGCGTGCAGTCTTCAGCCATCGAGCACGAGCGTGCCATTCAGCGGCGCCATCAATTTCGCCTGCTTCCCGCGCCGAAGTGCACGAGCGACGCTTTAGCGCACGGCATCGCCCGCCAGATGGGAGCCCAGAAGTAGTTTTCCGGCTTCGACTTATGCTATATCGACACTCCGTAAATCTCGGACAGGTAATTCTTCTGGAGGACCCATGACAGGCTCGATCGCTCCTGCATGCGTGACGGGTTAAGGACCGCCTTGAGCGCTACGTCAGCCCGTCGGATGTCAGGTAATAGTGATATGGCCGTGTGCCGTCGGAGGCTATCGGCAATAGCCGACCCAACCACTTGCCGCTCGTGGAAGCAGTGTGACCTCTAGGTCGCGCCGTGGGCAAGGGAAGTCCCAGCCGTGCAGCTTTGCGGCGCGGTCAAGATCGGCAGCTGCGCTGCCGGACTTCTAAAGTGAAGGCTGTTGTCTCAGAAAAGAAATGATTTTTATTGGCGCTCGCATTAGCGCTGCACTTATCGTAACCGTCTATCTTTCAGTAACTGCGCGCGAGAAGATAGGAGGATGATATGCACGCTGACCCGAAAGTTCTCGAATATCTGAATGCCGAGCTGAAAAACGAACTGACGGCCGTCAACCAGTATTTTTTGCATGCGCGGCTCTATAAACACTGGGGTCTCGACGGGCTTGGTAAGCACGAATATGACGAATCGATCGAGGAGATGAAGCATGCAGACAAACTGATTGAGCGCATTTTCATGCTCGACGGTTTGCCTAATTTGCAGGACCTTGACAAACTGCTTATTGGCGAGCACACGCTCGAGGTGCTTCAGTGCGACCTCAAGCTCGAACAGTCTGCCCAAGCGCAGTGCAGGGAGGCGGTCGTCTACTGCGAATCAGTAAGCGACTTCGTTTCCAGAGAGATATTCGTCGAGATCCTTGACGACACCGAGGATCATATCGACTGGCTGGAAATCCAGATTGGTCTCATCGACAAGGTCGGCATAGAAAACTACCAGCAGTCGGCCGTGGGATCACCCGATTGAGGCTCAATCGCAGCCCCAAAGTGCTGGCGAGTTCGAACGTCCGGCTGAGAACTCTACGCAACGTACCAGATGACCGCTTGAACCCGCTCACCTACGCCGCCAAAAATCGGGCGGTGGCGCAGGGAGAGTAATTTGGACTGGCGTCATACGGCGGAAGGGCGTCGTACCGACGAACTGAGTTAGTTCGGCGGCGTTGCATTCTCAAGGCCCGGGCAGGAACTGGATGTCTCCGTACCAGGCGCGTGCCGTGGTACCGGTATTGTCGGTATCGGTCAGCAGCCCGTAGGCGGTGATTCGTCCTGGCGGTTCGTGAAAGACCTGCTCATAGTCCTGCACGACATTGCGACGCACACTTTGCCACTGACCGGCATCGCCAGGCAGACCCGAGACCACGATCATCTGTACGCGGCCTGTGCGAGGGTTGGCAATGACGGTGCCTGGCGCGGCAGTCGTCGACCAGATGTACATCAGCATGGCATAGGGCAGCTCTTCCCCACCCAGGTGCTTCGCCAAGTCCATCTTGGCCCGATCGAAAAGCGACAGTTTGCTCTTGTCGCCGTCAAAAAAGAACACGAGTCGCGCTGGCGAGTCCTCCTTCGATCCGACGCGGTTGTCGGCGCCTTCGATCGGCTTCTCTGCTCTCCAGCGCCATGCCACGACGGGTGTACGTAATAGGTCGATATTACCCTCGTGCATCATCGCAGAGGCCGAGCCGTTCGCGTCCGCCTGCAGCACGGTAGTGTGCCCGTCGCGAACAAGCGTGTAGGCCGTGATGGACTTGCCGTGCACGACCGGCAGGTTCTTCCAGCCCGCAGGCAGCGAAGCGCCGGGCTCGATCGTGGAAAAAGCAACGCCCGGCTTTTCGTCTTGGGCAAGGAGCGCCGGCGGCGGCAAAAGAAGCGCAATGCACACGGCGATACCGCCCATCCGGGCCGTTCTTTTCGCTGCTCGAGGGTTTGAAAGGACACGCATGACTGGTCGCATTCGACTTTTGGCTCGCACCCATTGTAGCGGGCTCAGCTGGTGACAATCCGACAAAGCATTCACATCCAAAGATTGGTTTCTCTTGATCTGAATGCCGCCCGCAAGTCGGAAGCGCAACACCCAACGTAACCTAAAAGCGGCAAAACGCGCAACCGCCGACGAGCACATCGCCAGTTAGCCGATACATTAGCGAGAGCACCGACTAAACATAGCGACTATCACTGCCATCTCGACGACGGTCAAGCTTCTCTTAGTTATCTCGCGGATGTCATTGCTTCCGGCCGTCCATCGAATCCGATACCTTTCTACTTCGCTCGCTTCCATTCGTTGGTCGGAACAATTTCTCCGTCGGAAGTCTTCACGGGAGACCCGGTCGTCGTCAGCTTGTTGCCGCTCAAGACAACCTTCTGTTTGCGGACCGCTCCATCAAACGCCGGCGACGTGCTGGATTCGACGTTATAAGTCAGCGTGCTGGCGGACTCGTCGACCGTATATGTTCCGTAGTACGCGATGACGGGACCAATGGGCACGCTTGGATTGGCAATCGTCTTCGGGCGGTCCTTGCCCATGAGAAAAAACGCCATATGGCCGGTCGAATCCAGCATAAGGTTGCCGGACGCCCAAGGAACGATTGTCTTGCCGTTTGCGAGCTTCTCCGTTCATGATGTCAAAGTCCAGGCGCCGACCACCTGCTCTTTCAGATTCTGTGCATCCGCTGGCAACGCGGCGCCTGCACACAAGACGGCAAATACGGTCTTCATAACCAGACCATACTGTTTCATCGCGCTCTCCTTGGATCGTTCAAAACGTTGGAGACATCCACCGCGCCGCTCTGGCCGAACGCAATTTCACGCAAAGGCATCCCCCGTACGCCTGCCCGTCCGTGCAGCAGCGCGTGAACGAATACTAGAGGTTCGTAACGCAAATGATAGCTTACCGTTTCGAGCGGCTAGACAGATCGCCGGCTAACGCTTCACAGAAAGAAGGCAGTCGGCTATACGGCGAAAACGTGCATACGCTCTTCATCGCTACGCAGTTACAACATCCTGACGCCCGCTCGAAGCCTCTGAAGATTCCTGTGTGGCAGCAAGATCGAAGTCCGGCGGGTGACCGATGTCAGCGTGCTGGCTGGCTTTCATGTCCCGTTGGGGTGAAGGGCTGCTTTGCCGCCCCAGTTTGCGCGGACTGCCGTCAGACATTCCAGTCATTTGCTTCACGCCGAACAGGACGTTCGGGTGACGGAATTTAAAGGTGGATCGGCCATCGCACAAGACACCGTACGCCTGATAGGGCCGGCGTGCACGTGGTCACCCTGCGTCATTCAACTTAAGTTTGGTATGCCTTGTAATCGTCGGGCAGAAAGCCCTCCATTCCGGTTCGCGCGATGCTTGCATCGAATCGCGCACCCGAGCCGCCAAGCGCTACGGTCGCGCGCTTGGCGCAATTGAGCAAGGAAGTGAGCGCCACGGTGATTGTCGATGCCATGTCGAACCTGGCCTTCGGCCCCGATAGCGTAAGCGCACCGACCAGTTCCCCGGTCGCCCCGAACACCGGCACCGACACCGATGCCGTCTCCGGATCCCGCTCGCCATGCGAAACCGCCCATAGTCGTTCGCGAACGTCTTTCCAGCGCGGGTCCTGACTATCGGTGAAGGCAAGCAGCACCTTGCCCGAAGCACCTTTATCGACCGGAAATTCCTCGCCGATTCGAATCGACACCCGCACGGCCCGCGCGGGTTCCACGCGATAGAGCACGAGGCGTTTGTCGCCCTGTCGCACGTATAGCGATGCGGTCTCTCCTAACTCGCGACTCAACTCCAGAAGCAGCGGCTCGATGACGGGCCCCACCTGGAACGACCGCTGATAGAGCGCCGCGAGACGCAGCGGCTGAGGCCCGATCGCGTATTGGCCATCGTTCAGCTTGCGCACGAATCCGCCGTGTTCCAGTGCGCCCAGCAGACGCAGGACCGTGCTCTTGTAAAGGTCGGTTCGACGCGAGAGTTCTGCGAGCGTCAGCCTGTCGTCGGTGGGTCCGAAGGCATTGAGGATCGCGCCGCTATCGGTTCAGCGGGCGGCGTTCTCGTCTCCGGCACTCCCCGTAGAGAGTTCACGCTTGTGAGTGCTGCTTTGCGATCCTTGTCTTTTGAGAATGCATAGTGGCGCATCTTGCGCGGGTCAACGGATTCAATCCATTTCACGCAACTAACTGTCCGACGCATCTCTTCTGGCAAGTTAGCACCACCGCGCATTTGTATAGAAGATGTGGTTGATTCTGTTTGGCACGTGGCTCTCCTAACTTCGTGGTTTTCGCTGCTTTTTCCGCGCGGACACGGCCGGCGTCATCGCGGTTCGCGTCGCTCAGGTGCGCCACCCCCGGCGTCTCGCTCGAAACCCCTTTCGTCACGAATGACGTGCTGCCTTGGGAGTGCATGATGAGTCTCGATGTCTTCTGGTTTCTGCCTACGTCCGGGGACACGCGCTATCTCGGCGTGTCCGACTTCGGCCGGGCGGCGACAAATGCGTACATGCGGCAGATCGCGGTCGCCGCTGACGAACTCGGCTATGACGGCCTGCTGATCCCGACAGGTAGCAGTTGCCTCGACCCGTGGGTCACCGCGGCGAGTCTTGCACCCGTCACGCGCCGCATCAAGCTGCTCGTCGCGCTGCGTACGTCGCTCGGCAACGTCACTGCCTCGGCGCGTCAGGCCGCCACACTCGACGAGGCGCTGGGCGGCCGGCTGCTGCTCAACGTCGTGCCAGGCGGCGACGCAACGGAGCTGGCTGCCGACGGCGTTTTCCTCGACCATGAACAGCGCTACGAATATGCGGACGAATTCCTCACCGTATGGCGAAGATTGTTCACGGGCGAAGAGATCGATTTCGACGGCAAGCACATCCACGTGCAGCGTGCGAAAAACTTTCATCAGCCGGTGCAGAAGCCGTATCCGCCGTTGTATTTCGGTGGCTCGTCGGAGGCTGCGCATGAAATCGCGGCCGAACATGTCGATACCTATCTGACCTGGGGGGAGCCGCCTTCGGCTGTCGCCGCGAAGTTCGCGGACGTGCGGGAGCGTGCCGCCCGCCGAGGACGCAAGCCGCGCTTTGGCGTGCGCCTGCACGTGATCGTTCGTGAGACCAACGAGGAAGCGTGGACGGCCGCGGACTCGCTGATCAGCAGACTGACGGACGACGACATCGCGCGCTCGCAGCAAAACTTCGCGAAGATGGATTCGGTCGGACAGCGTCGGATGGCCGAACTACATGGCGGCCGTCGCGACAGCCTCGAAATCAGTCCGAACCTGTGGGCGGGCGTCGGGCTGGTTCGGGGCGGGGCGGGAACGGCACTGGTCGGTGATCCGCAGACCGTGGCGGCGCGTTTGCAGGAATACGTACAGGCGGGCGCGGACAGTTTCGTGCTGTCGGGCTATCCGCATCTGGAAGAGGCGTTTCGCTTCGCGGAACTGGTGTTTCCGCTCTTGCCGGGCAAGGGCGCGGTGACGACTGCGAAGGCTCAGACGGGTGGCGCTTTCGATATTCGGGCTGCAGCGGGTTCGCGATGAGGCGCGTCCTCGCGCAGCTGGCGGAGCGGCACGGATTTTCCAAGGTGCATGCCTGAGGCCGACAGCCGACGCGTGATCGAAAGCAGGCCGAGCATCGTGAGCACAGGCAGCAGTGCGTGTCGCAGTGCGTGATGCGTCACGACGTACCAGGGACGTCCGCCTTTCGCGCGCGCGGTGCGGATGAAGTCTTCCTGCAGCGTCTCGATCATCGACGCCCGCGCGAGGCGCGCGAAGATGGCGACGTAGTACAGCACGAGCGTCGCGGCAGAGAGCACGAGATGGCGCAGCCTGTCGAGCAGAAGCGCTGCGCCATGATGCGCGACGTTGGTATCGACGACACCGCCGATGGGCAGCCATTCCAGATGCACGCCGAAGATAACGATCAGCATCAGCGCGGTCCAGAACATCGGCGCGGAGTAACCGATCGTGGCAAGCGACGACACGAGCGTATCGACGGCACCGTGCGGACTGCGCGCGGCGAGCACGCCGAGCAGCATGCCGAGACTCACGGAGACGATGAGCGCCGTGCCGATGAGCGCGAGCGTCGCGGGCAGGCGGCCGAAGATCAGCGCGGCCACCGGTTCGCCGAAGCGAAACGAAAAGCCCAGGTCGAGCCGCAGCGCATGTCCGACGTAGTGCAGCAGCTGCCACGCGACGGAGTGATCGAGCCCGTACGCCTCGCGCAACTGCGCCACGTATTGCGGAGAGACGTTACCGCTCTCGCTCGCAATGACATCGACGAGATCGCCGGGGATCAGCTTGAGCAGCACGAAGTTGAGCACCATCGTGCCGAGGAGCACGAGCACGAGCACGAGCACGAGCTGGATCAGTCTGCGTCCGATCCTGCGTCCGGCGAGCGCTGAAGTCAGTTGCATGATGATCACGCCTTGTCGAACCAGACCCGCGCGAAATTGGCGCGCGAGTGGCTGGCGGTATCGGTGACGTTGCGCAGGTTCTTCGCCCACACGCCGAACCATCGGAATTCGAAGAGGTTGATGAGCGAGAGGTCGCGCTGCGCGATTTTCTGCAACTGGAAGTACAGGTCGCGCCGCTTGGCCGGGTCGGTCTCCGTCTGCGCGGCCTCGATCACGTGGTCCATCTCCGGGCTCGCATAGCCTGAGGCGTTGAACCAGGGCGTCCCTTTCGATTCCGACTTGGACCAGTAGTGCTGCTCGATGCCAATCTGCGGATCGAGACCATCGGTTCCCCAACTGCTGATGAGCTGGAAGTTGTAGTCGGTGAAGACGTTCTTGAGCCACGTCGGCAGATCCTGCCCGCGCAAGGTCACGTCGATGCCCACGCGGCGCAGCGCCTGCCGCACGAACTCGCCGGTGCGGCGATAGTCGTCGCCGTAAGGGATGAAATCGTGATTGAGCTTGAAGCGCCAGCCGTCCGCCTGCTTCGGGAAGCCTGCCTTGTCAAGCAGCGCTTCGGCGCGTTTCGGGTCGTACGGATTGCTGCGTGTCCGGTGTGTAGAACGCTTTCACGAGCGACGATTCCGGGCCGGTCGCCGGCACCGCATAGCCGCCCCAGACCGTCGCGACGAGCACCTCGCGATTGATTGCGTGCGCGATCGCCTGGCGCACTTCGAGCTTGGCAAGAATCGGATCGCGCAGGTTCGGTTCGAGCCAGAACCACGCCGCGTAGCCGTTATATCCTTCGCGCGACACGACGAGGTTCGGCAGCCTGGCGAGACGGTCGGCATCCGCGAACGTCACGGGGTTGCGCTCGCCGTATTACGCCGACGGACCGGTGCCGACAGGCTTGTTGATATAAGGATTGTTGCGGATGTCCGTGTTCTCGTAGAGATGCTTCGGCAGGATCGGCGTGCCGAGCGAATCGAGAATGCCGAAGGTCGCGGGCGTCGATTTGGACAGTTGCAGCACGACCGTATGCGCATCCGGCGTATCGATTTTCGTAAGGTATTGCAGCACGCGCCGCGCGGCCGGGCTGATCTTCAGCCAGACCTCCTCGGCGGAAAACTTGACGTCGGCGGAAGTGAAGGGCTTGCCGTCGTGCCACGTCGCGTTCTGGCGCAGCCTGAAGGTCCAGGTGAGGCTGTCCGGCGAGACGGTCCAGCTTTCGGCCAGTTGCGGACGCGGCTTCAGGTCGGGACCGTATTCGACCAGGCCATCGAAAATCTTGCTCGCCACCGCGCCGATCATGGTCGCCGAGTTGACGAAGAACGCGAGCGTCGGCGGTTCAGGGTGGATGACAGCGGTGAGCGTGCCGCCCTGTTTCGCGCCGGTTAGCGTGACGGGCGACGATACCATGATGTGTTCATCGCCGTGCGGCAGCAACACAAAATCGCCCGGTTTGAGATGTACGGGCGGCTGACCCGCGATGCACTCCAGTCATCCGACTGACGGCTTCGCAGGTTGAAGGTTCACAATCGTAACTATCGTTGCCACTGGAGCATTCCCAACCGGCGTGACTCGACGGCTGGTGCATGCCGAAACTTGCTGGATGGGTAACAGAGGAGTCTCGCTGATGCCGTTGCACTCGGCTTTCGTTAGAATCTGCTTTCGATTTGTTTATTCGTCTATTACCGGAGGCGAACGTGCCAGGATTACTTCCTAATGTCGACCGCGAGGGGCTCCTCGAATATTCAGTCGTTTACACCGACCGATCAATCAATCATATGTCGCGGCTCTTTCAGGGAGTCGTGTGCGATATTTTCGCCGCGCTGAAAAAAGTCTACAACGCGAAGTCGGCCGTTGTCGTCCCGGGCAGTGGGACTTTTGGCATGGAAGCCGTTGCCCGGCAGTTCGCAACGAACAGGAAGTGTCTGGTCATCCGCAATGGATGGTTCAGTTTCCGCTGGTCGCAGATTTTCGACATGGGCGGCATTCCGTCTGAATCTATCGTGTTGAAGGCGCGTCCGGTCGAAGAAGGAAGGCAGGCCGCCTATGCACCGGCTCCGATCGAAGAAGTGGTCGCTGCGATCAAGGAAAACAAGCCGGATCTGGTCTTTGCACCACATGTCGAAACCGCATCCGGAATGATGCTGCCTGACGCCTATTTGCGCGCGGTGTCGGACGCCGTTCATGCCGTCGGTGGCATGTTTGTACTGGATTGCATCGCTTCCGGCACGATTTGGGTGGATATGCAGGCCAGTGGCATCGATGTCCTGATCAGCGCACCGCAAAAGGGATGGAGCGCGTCACCCTGCTGCGCACTGGTCATGCTGAGCCCTCTCGCCCGCGAAAGAATCGACTCAACAACCAGCACCAGTTTCGCTTGCGATCTTCGCAAATGGCTACAGGTCATGGAAGCCTACGAGAACGGCGGGTTCACGTACCACGCCACGATGCCCACGGACAGTCTCGCGACGCTGCGCGACGTCATGAAGGAAACCGAGGCATACGGCTTCGACAAAGTGAGAGCGGAGCAGCTTGAACTCGGCAAGCGCATCCGCTTACTCTTGATTGGCGCAGGTTTCAAAAGTGTGGCGGCAGAAGGCTTTCAGGCTCCGGGCGTCGTGGTCAGCTACACGGACGACGACGGCATACGCTCCGGGAAGAAATTCGCCGACGCCGGCTTGCAGATCGCGCCCGGCGTTCCCCTTCAATGCGACGAGCCTGAGGATTTCAAGACGTTCCGCATCGGATTATTCGGCCTGGACAAACTGCATGACGTCGAGGGCGCGGTCGCCAGGCTCGCCAAGGCGTTGGACAGTATTCTTTAGGGTGCGTTTCCAGAAGTTTGTGCGCATGGCTCGGCTTCGCAATCGATCGGCGGGAAGACTCCGGAGCTGGCAAACAAGCTGCGCGCACGATCCGGCCGTGGCTGCCGTTAGCCCAACTCGGTAACAGAGGCTGGTCAAAGCTCCATCGCCGTCAATCAGCGGCAGCTTGAAGTTGTTGATGAATGGCCGCTGTCGAGGAAACTGAATGCGTCCTGGACGACCCAATTTGGTCATCAGATCCTGTAACCCTTCAATGTCAGTTCCAGGGTGAAGCGGTCAATTTCCTCGGCGCTCATCCGGCGCCGACGCGATGGACGACAGTCGGGTGCAAGTCAGATTGGCACGGCATCGCTCGCTGACGAGGCTGGACGGGCGCCAAGCGTAAGACGCCTGAGCATCTCCCGCATGCAAGTTGATCAAGGCGCCACGCTGACGCTCGTTGCCGTGCGGGGACGCCATGCGACCAGCAACAGCAGCAGCGCAGAAACCGCGGCCGGTACTCCTACGGCAAAGAAGAGGTCGGCATTTGACCAGTTCAGCCGAATCAGTTCGCCCCCGATCACCGGTCCGACGATGGAGCCGACTCGTCCGACACCCAGGCTCCAGCCCACGCCAGTGGAGCGGAGCGCGGTCGGATAGTAGGTGGCCGCCAGGGCATTCACCGCGGGCTGACCGCCGATGATGCACAACCCGGCGATGCCGACGACGATGAACAGGAACGCGAGCGGAAGCCCTGGCTGACCGATAGCAGCAATTGCGAGCGCCGCCAGCAGGAAGGCCGGTACAAGTACCTTGAAGAAGCCGATGCGATCGATCACCGGCCCCATTGCCAGCGTTCCGGCCACGCCGCCTAGCTGTAGCGTCGTGCCGACCAGCACAGCCGTCGATGTCGGAAGTCCCGCGCTCTTGACGATGGTAGGTAGCCAGTTGGAGAGAAAGTACAGATTGAGCAAGTTCATGAAGTTGACTGCCCACAGCAGCACGGTCGTCTTCGCGCGGCCGCCGCGGAACAACTCCAGCACCGGCGCACTACCCTGACATGTGGCGGGCATGACAAAGCGCGTTTCTGGCGTGATCTGGAGAGAGGGGGCGATCCGATGCAGGCTCGCGGCGACCCGATCGACGCCTACTCCGCGCACCACCGAGAACAACATTGATTCAGGCATCTTGAAGACCATCAGGATCGCGAGCGCCAACGGCACAACGCCACCCACGATGAAAACGGACTGCCAGCCCATGGCTGGAATCAGTGCTGCCGAGATCAGGCCGCCGAGGACTGCGCCGACAGTGAAGCCGCAGGACACCAGCATCATGAGCGTCACGCGGCGGCGCTTGGGGCTGAACTCGCCCGCCAGCGCCATTGCATTGGGCATGATGGCGCCTAAGCCCAGGCCTGTAACGAACCGCAGGCACAACAACTGGGTAATGTTGGTTGCTTGTGAGGTGGCGAGCATGCATAGGGCGAACGCAAGCGTGGCCCAGATCAACACCGGCCGGCGTCCGACCTTGTCTGCGACGACACTGAAGGCTAGCGAGCCCACAAGCATGCCCAGCAGGCCCGCTCCGAATACCGGACCCAGCGCGGACTTGTCCACGCCCCAGGTCTGGATGATGGCGGGCGCGACGAAGCCCATCGATTGCACGTCGAACCCGTCGATGACGACTGTCAAGCCAATCAGCACGAGGATCCAGATTTGGAAGGGGCTGACGCGGCTTGCGTCAACCACCGCCGAGATGTCGATGGGCGGTTGCGGTTTGAGAGTCACAGATGTCTCCTTTAAGGAATTTTGGAATCTGGACGGAGTGCCACGTTGCACCTTTGCCCCGGTTCACTCCACTGACTCGACTTCGTATAGTCGGAACGCCGACGTACCGATCTGGCGACGCCGAAAGAGACTGGCGTTTGTCCATGCCTGCCCCAGCAGAGTGAAGACCACGCCCACAACGCGCACTCTACGGGTAGACGCCACTTGCAAGAAGCCATCAGTTGGCATTTAATTTGTGCCTGCGGGGCACAAATAATCCGTCCGGCAAAGAACCAACGCAGCGGCAAATCCCAACGCGGACAAACGGCATGAAAGATTCGGGCCCGAGCAGGCTGGGTACGGTGGAATTGTTCTGTGTCGCAGCGAAGGCGCAGAGCTTCACTGCGGCGGCAACATCGCTGGGTACGACGCCGTCCGCCATTAGTAAGGCGGTGCAGCGCCTGGAGAACCGGTTGGGCCTTAAGCTGTTCGAACGCACGACCCGCGCCATCCGCCTGACGGACGATGGTCTCGCTTACTACAAGGTCTGCCATCAGGCGCTCGGAAATATTCAGGAGATGGAAGAGGCGCTTACCGGTCATCGCATGCCTCGCGGGGTGCTGCGCATCAGCCTGCCCTACAGCTACGGAATCAAGCGCGTGATCCCCCTGATCCCACGGTACGTCGAGCGCTACATGGGGCACGTCAAGGTTGAAGTTTCCCTAAGCAATGCGCTGGCCGATTTCGTGAAGCAGGATTGCGATATGGCGATCCGTTTAGGGCAGATAGCAGATTCCCGCCTCGTCGTGCGCCGCCTGCATGACGCGCAGCTTCGATTGGTTGCATCGCCCGCCTACCTGCGCCGACGTGCCGCCCCCCGCAGCCCAGACGATTTGTACCAGCATGGCTGCCTTGGATTGCGTCTGCCCGACAGCGGCCGGATCTTGCCTTGGACTTTTTCGGTGGAGGGAAAGGCCAACAACGACGTAGCGATTCGCCCGAACATGACGTTCGATCACCCTCTGGGCACCTTGGCCGCCGCACTCAGCGACGCCGGAATTGCGCAATTGCTTGACTTCACTGTCGACGACGATCTCCGCAGCGGTCGGCTGGTCGAGGTGTTGGCCGACTTCCGTCCGGCGCCTCAGGTGATCTCGGCGGTTTATCCCGGCAACCGAAATCTTTCGGCAAAGGTGCGCACGTTCCTGGACTTTTTAATCGAAGCGAACTGATGAGAAAGCCCTCAGAGCCGTCGGCGCATGAAGGTGCGGTCTCTGTGGCGGAGCAGTTATCCCGATGTCAGTGTGAAAGAAAAGCCAACGGCCGCTGTTGGGCCGAGAGACGTGCTTCCCAATGTTCACCGAAAGCACTTGGGTGAACTGCGCAACTCGGTGAAGGGGCAGCTTTGGATCGCCATGTGAACCTCTGGATAGCGTTAAGGTTATTCGACGCCTGCCCGCAGGCGGCGCTGGACGTTCACAGCAATATGAATGAGGGCAGGCGTTCGAATAGCCCTTAACGTGAATCGCCGGTCACCCACGCGCAGCGGTACGACCAAGCCCAGCTATTCGCGCCTGCTGCCGAACCGCCAAATACATGAGTTAACGTAGCGGCTGAAAACGTTGCAATCCTGGCGTGTATTTCTCGAACGCAGTCACGCCGCGAGATTGCAGACGAATTGCTTGATACTGGCGAGGAGGGGTTGCTGATCGCCCGCGAAGACCCAATGATCGGCGCCGTCGAGCTCGACAAATCGCGCGTGCGCGATGTGGCTGGTGAGATGTCGGCCGGCGCCGATGCGAACGGCGCGGTCGTCGACACGATGGAGCACCAGAGTCGGAACGGAAACCCGGCCTAAAAGGTGCCGCACATCCATATCGCGCAACGCCTCGAGCACACCATTGTGCCGCTCACGGATGTCGCGCCAAATCCGACGGTGTCAACTCGACATTCGCTGATGGATGGGCGAGCGCTTTGCGTGCGCCTATTGCAGCGATTCGCTTGTAGCCATCGCCGAAGCATTTCAGCGTGCGAGCGTCGGCTGCGCCCGATTCAAGCCAAAAATACGCTTCAAGTGCATCGAGGGTGACCACGCATTCGACTGAGCCGCTCGCACGTACGAGGTCGACGCGACACCTTGGCGATTTGCGAGGATGCGGGGTGCTGCCCCTGCGGCCTCCATGATTGAGCTGTGCAGATTGAGTCAGGCGGATCCCGAAGAGCTGGCCCGTAGAGTAAAAGACGAGAACCAACGCGTTGCTACCAATCGATACGGTGCTTGTCTTCCGTTTCCCGATGCCGACGGTCGTCGTCGATATGCAGATACAGACTCGTCGTGGTCAGCGAGGCATGACCCAGATTGTCACGAACGAGCCGGAGATCAACCTGTTTATCCGCCATATGAGAACCGGCGCTGTGACGCAGCCAGTGGGCGGACGCCTTCTCCAATAAGTCTGCACGCGTCGAAGCGCCATCGCGCGCGCGAAGGCGCGCCGCCGCCTCCGCAAATACGTCCTTGACGATCGCATGCAGTCCGGCGCGCGTCAGCGGTGCGCATGTCTGCGCTCGGTCGTTGGCTGCGTTTGCGTTAAGGCTGTGCTGAAGAAGCGGGGGTTTTCACGGGATCGTCGTTGCTGATTCCACGATGCGAGAATGGCGACGCGCTCGC
>NZ_FCOL02000073.1 GCF_001544515.1 Caballeronia terrestris | reverse complement strand
TTCGTCTTGCTCGGGCTCCTGTGCGGCGTGCTGGCTCCGCACTTCCTGCGCTTGCTCGCGGCATCGCGGAAACGCTTTTCGCTGCTGCCGCTGCCTTTGCCGATCCGGCTTGCATTGGGTGGGTTAATCGTCGGCGTGATCTCGATCTGGTGGCCCGAAGTCTGGGGCAACGGCTACGAAGTCGTGAACTCGCTGCTGCACCAGCCTTGGACGTCGACCGCCCTTCTCACCGTGCTCGTCTTCAAGATCATCGCGACGGCCGCGACGGCGGGCTCGGGTGCAGTCGGCGGTATCTTCACGCCGACGCTGTTCGTCGGCGCCGTGCTCGGGTGCCTGTTCGGCATCGCGACGCACACGATCTGGCCGCATTCGACCTCAGCGCCCTACGCCTATGCCATGGTTGGCATGGGCGCGTTCCTCGCCGCCGCCACGCACGCGCCGCTGATGGCGATCCTGATGATCTTCGAGATGACACTGTCGTATCAGGCCGTGCTGCCGCTGATGCTCTCGTGCGTGGTGGCGTATTTCATCGCGCGCGCGTCCGAGCAGACGTCGATGTACGAAGTCACCCTGCGTCGCACGCGCGAGGAAAAGGAGCGCCTGCGCCTCGCCGCCACGCAGATGCGCGAACTCGTGCGTCCCGCCGACACTGTCGTGCCGCTCACCGCGAACGTCAAAGAGATGACGCGCGTGTTTCTCGAATATCCGGTGAAATACCTCTATGTCATCGATGACATTGGCCATTTCCGTGGCGTGGTCGCGCTGCAGAACATCACCTTCGACCTGCTGGACGACCGAGGCTGCGACAAGAAAACGGCCGCCGACTATCTTCAGCCGCATTTCGACGCGCTGATGCCCGACATGGCGTTGGGCGAAGCGCTTCAACACTTCCTCGCGTTTCAGGGCGAACGTCTGCCCGTCATCGAAAACAACGCGCAGCCGCTGCTGCTGGGCGTCGTGTACAAAACATCTCTCCTCAATGCTTACTTCCGCCTGAACCGAAGTCCCGCCGCGGACCTGTGAGTAAAGCGCGATTGTTCAGTTTGGTCGGACCTGGCCGACTTTGGGCTACTTCATATTTTTGATGTCCGGGCAGAACGTTCGGGGTTAAGCGAACCAAAATCGAGATAGTTCAGGTTTAGGCGAACCACGGGTTCAGAGTTGGGTGGCCAGAGTGGCCTGCCGGGCACGTGTCACCGTCATTGCGTTCAGAATTAGCTCAATTCCAGCAGCAATGGAGCTACTGCCAGGATTTCGCTGAAGGTTGAACTTTTTTCGGTTAACCTTGAACTAGCACCGCGGTGCCGACGCGCTGAATGGTCGAGGGCAAGAAGAAATGGAGCAGTCAAGGGCGGCGGCGAAACTTCTGAGGGCCAGGCAAAACCGTCGGCACCCAGAGGCTTAGCTGATCGCAGCCCGCTCCGTCCCGAGTTTGAATGACTGAAATTCCCTGGTTTGAGACGCTTGTAATGACAAGCGTCGAGTGGCTGCGTTGGGTCGTAAGTGTGAATTCGCTGACCCAGTCAGTTGGGGTGCCGCGAGACACCAGCAATGTCCGAGGTCCGCTAGGCTGCCGACGTTGACCGCGACCATCATGAAAGTCCGCTAAGGCCGAGGACGCGACCGTCCCCCATCAGGACGCTGCGCTATCGGCTGTCGAGACGGCTTTCCAGCAGCTTTTCGCATTGCGGCAGCTGACCATCCCTCGCTTATAATCCGGAGTGAAACGTCAACGCGCCGCACTGGAGCTAAAGCTATGAGTCAGACCCGCGGGCGAAATGCGGGGTACCGAGAAAAGGTGAACAGCCGGCAGCCTCATCACCTGTCTAAACCCAATTTCTCCTCCCGCAACCGTACGTCCTCTCAGCCGCCTTCTAAAGAGCCCGCTGCGACGGCCTCCATCATCAAGACGCGGTCGTTTCAGTTTTTGGTCAATGCGGTCGGCGCTGAGAATATCGCGTTGGCGCTGGATTCCACTCTATCGCGTGTCGCGGAGCTTACGAAGGGCGAAAGATTCACGCCCGAGACTGCCTTTCACATGGAGACCACGCTCGGTCTGCCTCATGGGTTTTTCGATCAGCCCTACCCTGCTCTTTCGCCGGAACTCATTGCTCGCTTGAAATCGCCCCTCGAGTTTGTTCGAACGGACGACGACGTGGACGACGACGCCAAGACGCTGACGGCATCGGCACCGGCCGTTCCAGTCACACAAGAACAGTTGTTTGTTGCGGACGGTGCGTCCGAGGATGCAAAAATGCCATCTCAGAAAGCGAAGAACCCGCATAGCAATGCGAAGACCGGTCAAGCTCAACTGGGCAAGCAGACAACCGGCAAAGCCGCTGCAAAAACCGCTTCCGGTCGACGCGCAACAATCGAAGCAGCATCGCCCCAACAATTAAGCCTCCACGATGGCGCCACGATCGAGAGCATCCGACGCGCGAATCTTCATGTGCTCACAGGGCGCAACGGATCGAAAGCCAAGCTCGGTCTCGTCATGGGTATGACCGGATCCAACATGGCGCATCGACTGCACGGCAAGAAGCGCATGGACGAGGCAGAGGCGAACCGCTTTACGGAGCGGCTTGGTTTGCCAACGGGCTGGTTGGACCAGCCGCGTTCCGAAGCGGAAATTCCCGAGTTCGTCTCAGTTTTACTCGCGCCCGCGTCACGCGCTCGCGCGAGCGCTCAAGAGCAAGCGTCTCGCGCAACCACCATTGACGCCGGCGCACTGAACGTATCGGCTCCTACTCCGCGGGCAAGCGAGACGCCGTCCGCTACCTCTGAGAGTGAACAGGCCCCGGTTCTAACCGAGCCTCAGATCAGTAGTGTAAAGATGGCGGGGGCCTTCGCGACGAACGAGACCGAACAACCCGCGACAACCGATGCACACGCCGTGGAAGACGACGGTGACCGCGTACCGGCACGCGCACTCGCGAACGCTGAGTTTCCACCGGCTTCGGCAACAAGTCTGCAGGGTCTGGACGGTATCTCGCCAATAGCGGAAGCGCTGCTCAAGACGCTGGCGGGCAAAGCGCGCACCGGTCGGTTAGACGAGTTGACGGCACTCGAGCTACTACACAAAGCAGTAATGCTCTGACTGGGTCGCGCGTCGGCTTCAATGCAGCCGCCCGGTTCGTCGCGTCCGCAGTGCGGAGGTCAGGCCAGTTTTGTTGCGAGCACCTTCGCGATAAGCGAGGAAGGCGCTCCGACAAGTTGTCGCACACGAGCCTGCACGTCCGGCGCCTGAACGCCCGCTGCCGCCGCGGCCTTGACCGTCGCGTCGTAAGCGTCGAGCACATCGATAGGCGCTATCTCGTAACCGTAGCCGGCATCCATCCATCGCAAAGCGCACAGTCCGCAGGCCATTGCGAATGACGGCTGCTTCACTTCAAAATCGCGCGCCGCGCGCGTGAGCGTTTTGGGGTCTGTGGGGTGATTCTTCGCAAGCGAAAGCGCAATATCCAGCAAACCCGCGTCTTTCGCTGCGGCGAACCATTTGCCTAGCGAGCCAGGCTCCGATTCAATGAGGTCGGCAAGAATGCTTTGCGGCGCACGATCGGGATACTTCTTTGCGATTGCCCGAAAGGTCGCAAGGTAGGTCGCTGCCCGATTGGCAGCGAGCGCGTAGCGCTGATAAGCCTCCTCGGTCCTCCCACAGTCAAGAAGAATCGTCTCGCAACGCCGGGCGATGTCGCCTTCCGGGGCGTTGAGTCCACGGCTCGATTCCGCCAGACTGACCGCGTCGCCGGGGCGGCCGAGCGAAACGAGGGACTCGACCTCGAAGCGACCGGCCGCGTGTAATGCGCTCAAACACGGTATGGTCCCGACGAAAAATCCGTACTCGTCCGCCTGCACAACATGCCGGGTAAGCGGCAATAATTGGTCTGCCCATCGAGAAGCGAGCTCGGGCGTGACACATAATGTGCCCCAGTGTTCGCCCAGACTCTCGATGTACGGCATCTGATCCTCTTGTAACGCTTCGAACAGCCGTTCTAACCAGCGGTCCCGCACCGCTTGCGGCACGTCGGCTGCGGCGATCACCGGCACCAGCACATCGATTGCGCGATTGACGGCGCTGCCCAGAGCGCCCGAGGAACTGTCAACCTGCTCGAGTGCAGGCGACAATTTTTCGAGCAGCAGGACTGCGCCCTCTGCGCCCAGCACTGGGTCGACGCGTGCGGCAGAACGGATTTCAGATATCGCTTCTTTGATACGCTGGACCGGCAGCGCCGATCTCCACCCGAACGCCGAGCGTCTGAAGCGAGGCGCGAAAGTCCATTTATGTGCTGGCATGCGACTTCACCATAGGCCTAGTTGTCGGTGTGCCGGTGTGCGTCGACGGATATGCGCGGCAGGCGAAAGCTTGGCATAATCGGAGCGACACATGCTACCGCTCGCTTATGCCCTCATCGACTCGCCGTCGCACGAAGCGAAAACCGTCACGCGGCACGCTGGCGCATTACCGCGATCGCATCGTCGAGATTTTAGGTGAAGCGCGCGGTCAGCGCGTCATGATCCGCTCGATTCATCCCGATGGGCGCGAGCGACTGACGGCCGTCAAACTGGCCAATCTGCTTCCGCTTGAGAGCCAGTTGTTCTGATCCGGTCGCGTGCATTCGCCCACGCCTGAAGTCTCGAGACGCCAAGACGCGTTGACCGCGCCTTGAAGGCCTTACCGGTGGAGAACTTGACCGTCATCGCGGCGGCGATCTCGACAGCCTCGCCGGTCAAGGCGCGCGAAGCGATCGCGAAGCAGCGAGCGAACTCGTCGGCAGTATCGGACCGATCGGTCGTCCGTCGATCACGCGTCGGCAGCGGCAGTAACTTCCGGGGAAGACGCGAAGCTCAAGGCGATGCGCCTGGCGACGCCGGCTGCAAATATGCAATCAGCATCTCTTGACTTGCAACTCAGTCACCGCCTCGATGACCGACGGTTCGGTGTAGTCCCGTCCGACAAACGCTTTCAGGGTGAACCGATTGGAAACCGGGTAGTAACCCATTGGGGCCAGCGTGACGTGGCAATCCAGCGCGTCCACATCGGCCCGGACATCCCCAGTGGCTGCCCCGCGCGCCAAAGTCGCGGGCACCAAGTCGATCACGGGCGAAATCGCCTCGGTCAGTTTCGGCGACCGCTTGAGGTACCGCCCTTCATCTGGGATTACTTCCGGGCGAATCCGAGGGCGGCGGCAGGCTGCAGTCCCGCGAGGTCAAGGCTCACCTCATGACGGGCGAATTCCGCATACATCGTCTCGAGGACCGCGACGTACAGGCCTCCCTTGCTTTGGAAGTAGTAATAGAGCATCCGCTCGTTGCTATCCGCGGCCGTGGCAATGGCGTCGACGCGGGCCCCCGACAGTCCGCAGGTTGAAAACCGCTGTGTCGCCGCCCTCCAGGATGCACCGACGCGTGCTCCCGAGATCTCTTCTGGTTCTCGGCTCGTTCATGGTCGTCGCCTTCGGCGATGCTGGACACGTGGATTATGCGCGCGGCGCTCAAGGGTGGCCGTGGAGGCGTCCGGAGTCAGTTCCACGGTGCCGAAACTTATATTACAAAACTTTCAAGCGTGATAATTGTTATTATCACGCTTGCATTTAATGGCGGTGGCTTGCCACTGGCGACTAGCGTCGTCGGAGCGAGTCCATTCGGTAGTCCAGCGATCGTACTCATATGTACTACATATCGATTTTTCTAGTAACCGAATGGGCGCCACGAATCTACGCCACGCGGAGTTCGTCGCTCGCGCCGACGTCCACCTGTTTCTGTGCGAGCTCTTCGACGTCAAGCTCAAGTGCAGACAGCCGGGCAACTTGGACGGGAAGCAACGCGTAGGCGATGCGAAGCTCATGGAGGCGTGCCTTCCAGTAACGAACGCTTATCGGCAAGGGCGCTGATGCTGTACGTACTGCCGTCACCACTTCCCGTAAATGAGCGAGTTCACGGTCAGCTTCCAGAGAGGTCCGCTTGAGCACGCCAGGCGAAGTAGCGGGGACGTGATGTTTTCGGTCAACTGCGATTGTCTTCATACGCTGTGCATCTCCTGATCCATTGAGACCAGCGTATCGAGGCTCTCGAGAAGTCAAGGAAGGATGCGGGCGCGTAACGGCCTTGGAGCCTTGGCTGTGAACGATGGGGCCATGCCGGACTCACGCGAAGGCGTGAGCAGCGCAAGCGCTGCATCGGCCGATACCCTTCCTCTTTTTCAGGGCCCGGCGGCTTCCATGCGCGTGTGCAGCGCTCGCCCCACCAGCGAATCCGCATTGCGAATCAGGCGTCGCACGCAATCGTCCACCGCTGCCTTCGGCACCCGACCCGCGAGCGCCGCGGCAACGAGGGCATCTAGGCATCGACGACGTCAATTACCGGGATTTCGTAGCCGTAGCCGGCCTCCATCAATGCAGCGCGGACAGGGCACACTCCATCGCAAACTGCGCCTGCGTCGCCTCGTAATCTCGCGCCGCGCGGATGAGCGTTTTCGGATCGGTGGCGCTAGGCCGACCAAGAGACCAACGACTAATGCGTTGGGAGCAGCGAGCAGATGACAACTCTGCTATCGGTCTGTCAGTCCGGAGAGCGATCGCCTCCGTCGAGCAGAATGGGATGTTGCGCTTCCCATTCCCTACGGGTTTTCGCCAACTCCTCCGCGAGCAATTTTTCGTCGGGAAGCACTGTGTGGTACTCGGCAGCAAGCACCTTGTTGGGCAGGCCGTCGAGCGCATAGCGTGCGATTGCTTCGTTGGTTCTTGCACAAAGGATCAGGCCGACTGGCGGGTTTTCGCCCGGCAGTGTCCAGTGTTCCTTCGCGTAATTACAGTACATGTGCATCTGCCCGACATCCGCATGATTCAGCTCGGTCAGTTTGAGATCGATGATTACGAGACAGCGCAGTCGTCGATGGAAGAAGAGCAGATCTACACGAAACCAGCTGTCTCCGATGCGCAATCGCCGCTGCCGCCCTACGAACGTGAAGTCGCCGCCCAGCTCAAGCAAGAAGTCCTCGAGCCGGTGGATGAGGGCGTCTTCAAGGTCGCTTTCCGAATACTCGTCCTTCAAGTCAAGGAACTCGAGAACGTAAGGGTCTTTGATCGCTTCTTCGGGCTTCATCGTGTCGCCCGGAGCTGCGACGGCGCCCTTGGCGAGCACTGCGCGCTTATCGTTGGACATCAACGTGCGCGTGTAAAACTGACTGCCGATCTGGCGTTCGAGCTGTCTCACGCTCCATCCACCACGCAGCGCTTCGCCTTCGTAGAACGACCGCTCTTCCGGCGATCGCGTCCGTCGCATTAGTCGCACGTAATGGGTCCAGGACAACGGAAAACGTTCAGCCAACTGCTGGAGCGAGAATTTCCGAATCGGTGATTCGGATTTTGTTCGCGAGGCGCGGGTCGTAGATTTCCGAATCACCGATTCGGTAATCTCGCTCGGCGGATAGCTCTGGTAGAAGAGGCGCATCAGTTCCAGATTGTCAGCGCCGAAGCCCCTTCCAAACTGCTTCGTCAGATCCGCTGACAGGCGTTGCAAGAGCGCCTGCCCATACTCAGCTCGCCCCTGCCCGCCCTGCTCCGATTCGACGATCCGACGGCCGACCAACCAATAGGTCGCAGTCATCAGTGCATTGATGCTCCGCGCCGCGGCACCCCGGCCGTCTTCCAGGAGCGCGACCACATCGCTGAGCGTGTCCCTGTAGGCGCCTTCAGGCACGAGCACATCGGTCATCTTTTTTGTTTCCACGCGTCTCTTTGGAGGGGGAGCGAGCCAATCGGTCGTCAATGTTGAGTGTGCACAAAGCTGGAAAGCATACGCGATGAACGACCGTCGCACACCTCACGCCTCTTCTCGCTACACTTCGCCGGACGCGGCCATCCCGTACACCCGAGTCTCTCTAATTTTCTACCGCTATCTATTGCCTATCCTAGCGGACCTCGAACCGTTCGCTGGCTGGCACCGGTTCAAGTCCGTTCCCATGTGTGCGGCTGACCTCGTATTTTACGCGCAGCGCCCGCTGTCCGCGCCGCGCGGGTGATGGTCGCTCGGCGGGCGGACAAAGGAAGTTCGTCGGAGGCGCTTCGAGATCCAGCCGAAGGCAGCACGGTACGAAAGTCAGCGAACTCACCTGTTACGAAGGCCGCTGGCTCGCAAGTGAAGGTCATGCCGGTGAAGCGAGCGGATGCGGTCATCGATGCTGCACTTTCCGTGTTGCCATGTATGCGTCAAACAGACCCGTATGCAACCAGCTGAGTTCTTCGCGTAAGCTCACCAATTCGTGCTGGTCGCCTTCATGTTCGCGACGCAAAATCTCCCCGAGCAAGGCCGTGGCACGCGACGCAGGTAGCTCTCGCTGCACGCGCGCTTCGCCCAGCCGGCTCGCGAGCGCTGGCTTGACGACCAGTAGCCAGGCCGGAAACCAAACATAGTCCTCGATTTCGCCTGTGCCGGGAAACTCAGCATCGAAGCGCCGACGCAGCGCATCCAGCAAAGCGTCCCGTAGCGCGGCCATCAAAGCGGCGAATCGTGACGGTGCCAGCCACGCCAATTCTGCGAATAGCGGCCAAGCCGCATCGAGACCGGCCCCTCGATAGCGCGCTTCGGTCATCCAGGCGAGTGGCGACGGGATGCGCCACCACGATTCGATCGTGTTGACGGCGTCAGTGGCCGCCGCCCAGTCCCCCGCGCGGAGCCATAGCGGCGCGGCGTGGCTTTCGGTGTGGCTCCTGCAAAAGACCAGCGGTGCAGCGCGCTCGGCGAGCGAGCGCCAGCACGGTGTCGACCACGCATGAGCGTCCTGTGCAGGCATCACCCGTTGGGCGGCAGGCGTCACTTCATCCTCAAGGTGTCGGCGGACTGCGGTTAGCTCCGCGTGGTCGGTCAGTGGAAGGCTTGAGCCATTCTCGAGTTCGCGAACGAGCACCGTCATCGCAGGCAGCGCGCTGTCTTCAGGGTATTCGCTGGCGAGCTGCGTAAGTGAGGCGCGCGCGTCCACCGCATGGCGACGCTGCAATTGCTCCACGACGTCATTGCGCAGTACCACGTCGCGGCTGTCGGCAAATATATCAAGCTGTTGCATGCTTTGCTGCATCGTCGTCGCACTTAGAAATGTCGTCGATGAAGAACGATCAGGCTAATTCATCTCAACGCGTCGAGGAAGCGGTTGCCGGCGCTTTCGACAGCCCTTTCATGAAACACCTGGTGCCGGGTGCGCCTCACAACAGGTACGCTACCGACGCGCATCCAGCATCGTACCTCGACAGCGGCGAGCGCCGCATCGACATGCGTAAAGGCGCTTGAGCGCGGCTGTTCGGCGCCCTTCGACATCAAGCGCATAGTCGATGAAGATCTCCGGGCCCTCTTCAATCTTGCGTGTCGCCCGGATGAAGATCCGGTCGCCGTCCTGTTCGGCTTCGCAGTTAGGCGCGCAACTGTGATTAATCCAGCGCGCGGAGTTGCCGCCTTGTGCACCATCAATCATGCGTCCGTCGTCGAGCCCGAAGAAGAAGGTGTGCCCGTTTTCAGCGGCCGACCGTTCATACCGGCGCTGCGCCTCTTTCGCCGAGATGATCTCGCCTTTGTACTCGAGGATCGGATCACCAACGGAGAGAGTCGCTGCGGCGAACACACCGCGACCATGAATGGGCGAGTGACGGACTGCAATGCGGCGCATGGTTGAGACTCTGGCGTGAGAAGGAACGAAGAATCTGCCTTGGTGTGACGACAGGCATAATCGCATCATCGCATGTCAACCTGTCAAGAAATGCCCGCTCTGCCTCGTCGCACGAAACTCAAACGCAAGCCGGCGCGCGGCACCCTGGTGCGCTATGACGGCCGGATCGCGGAAGTTCTGGGCGAAGCCCGCGGGCAACGCGTCATGATTCGCTCCATTCACCCGGACGGACAGGAGCGCCGCACCGCGGTGAAATGGGTGAACCTCATACCGCTCGAGACTCAGCTTTTCTGACTAGGTCGGGACCCGTCGAACGAGTGATGCGACGGCAAACCACCCGCCTGCGGCCGTCGCGCGCCACCCGATCGTTGCTGCGCTCACGCCTGATTGACGGCGTCTTTGAAGCCTTTCCCGGCGGTGAACTTTACCGTCTTGGCCGCGGCGATATCAATGGCCTCACCGGTCTGCGGATTGCGCCCGGTCCGCGCGGCGCGTTCGCCGGTCCCGAACGATCCAAAGCCGATCAGCTGAACGGTGTCGCCTGCAGCCACCGTTTTCGAAATCGTCTCAAACACCGCATTGATCGCCTCTTCGGCGGCGGTCTTGCTCGTTCCCGACTGCGACGCAACCGCGTCAATCAGTTCCTGCTTGTTCATTGGCGTCTCTCCCTCTCTATTGAAAACGAACGCGATCTTACCGAACCGCTACGACGACGCGGAACCGCGGCTGCTATGAGGCAGATCGACCGCATCCAGGTCGAACAGATCCGAGGTCGTGCTGTGTGTGGACAGCAGCTCGGGCAAATCGCCCTTTCGAACCTTGGCCAGGGTGTCCGGCGACAGCCAGATTTCTTCCATCGCGTCGAGGCCTCCCTCGATCATCCGCTGCAAGAAGAAGGATTGCTTGCGCCCCGTGGCCTCGGCCAGCACGCGCAACCGCTGTTCGATGACGGGGTCGATGCGCACCGCCACGACCCGCAACTTGTTCTCTGCTGATCTTCTCATCCGTTTGCTCCTTTAGACCGTCGGCGCGACAGACGCACTGGCCGGCCGTGAACTGCTCGCCACTCTCTGGCGCCTACGCGGTCATTATCTACGTGCGAGCTTTCGCTCTCGACGTTTTGCCAACGGCTGCCTTTCGGGCCGCTCGCCTGACGGGCGGACCGGAGGCTGCGGCGGGCATGCGCCGCGTCGGGGAGCGCGTCGTCCCGCGCAGCGTCTTCAACTGCTCCTGAAGTGACTCGTGTGCCGCTTCAATCGCGGCGAGCTTGCCTTGCAGCACGCCGGCCTGATGGCGGGCATCGCCCTGCTGCGCCTGCAGCGCCTCGACAGTGCGACGATGCTCAGCCTCTCGCTTATCGGCGCGTTTGCCTGCCTCGGCCAATTCCTTCTGAGCCTTGGTCACCGCGCTGCGTTCCCGATCGATCTCCAATAGCGCGCGCTTTTCCGTTGCGCGTAAGCGCTCCTCCGCACGACCCGCCGTCTCCCGGAGTTTTTCCAGATCACGCGAGAAGGTGTGGCGCACCGTCTCGAGTTCTCGCTCGCGCACGAGCGCCTGTTCACCGAGACGCTTGATCTCCGCCTCAAGCGCTTTACGCGTCGCGGCCTCTTCAGCCTGCTGCCGCTCCAGCTCCCGGATCTCGACCTGGGCCGCCAGCAACGCCGCGGTGCGCTGCTCGAGCGCCGTCTCGGTCCGACCCAACTCCTCGCGCGCCGCGGCCACTTTCTGTTCCGCCTTGGCGCGCTGCGCTTCGACCTCGTCGCGCAGCGCAGTCAGTTCAGCCTGCGCGGAGGTCGTCGCTCGCGTCCACAGGGCCCCGATCAGCTCGCCCGCGGCGTCGCTCAGATCCGTCGGCAGATCCGGATGCTCGATACGGGGTAGTCGTACCTTTCGTGCAAATTCTGGCGGTTTGTTTCGAAAATTCCTTTCTGATCAATGGCTTGCAAGATTCAGCTTCGACGAGATATCAGAGCCCGGCAGCGCCTTACTGGATAAGGGTTTGCGCTAACTCACGCCAGAATTTGCACGAAAGGTACGAACACCCCAATGGGTGAGCCTCACGGCGTGACTCAGCGTAGGCCGAACGAAGCGGCTGCCCCCGGCCAACATTTCTCCGACGCACGCGGTGAGGGGTTCGCCGCTCACGCAGATCGCGACCTCGAACGGGCGGGGCCTGTTGACCACCCTTCGATGATTGCCTGCCAGTCCCAGTGCACCTATTCGCGGTTTGGCCAGCAGTTGTCGGCCGCGCACGCCTCGGAACTCAATGATCGGGCCCGGACCGCGCCTTCATCCTCCAATTCCTGTAACGCGCCCGGCGACTGAGAGTACGTGCGTTCTCGTGCGCGCGCCGTCAACCTCGTTCAGTTCCGGCGCCCGGGTCGGCCCGGAGCGCACGCTGCGGGATTTTGAGCGCCCTCCGCCACGGCAACTCTCTAGATGTCCGCAAATGAAGGGGTGGATAGCTCTATCTACCCCTTCATCTTCATGTCCGAACGGGTACATGTCGGCCGCTCCCCGTCCGGGAGCAGCGTCGGGCGCTCGCCTTGGGCAAAAACTTCGCGCCCCATGCGGGACAAGTCGTATTAGCACGCGTGCGCCTAATGCTGCTTGGCTCGGAACCGCAGAAAGCGTCGTGGCGGCGTTTGACCGGCAGCAAAGGTTAAAGCTCCGCGCGCTGCGCCCGCGACTTGGCCGTTGTTGACAGAGCGCGGAACTCCGGAATTCTTATCAGGTATTCGTTTAATGGGGAAGGCTCACGCGGCCAAGCCCCTTCAGGCGGACAACGCGATCCGCAGGTCCCAATTCTCACTTTTACAATGCGCCGCCCCTTGTATGGGCGCCGAGAAACCGGCCGCGGGGAGATCGACGTCTCGAACGCTGGCAATTGCGATGTGCCCCAACCGGTCCGGATAACTAGGACGGAATTCTTTACGCAAAGAGCGCGCGACATGCTGCGCTTCCAATAGCGAGGAACTGGCACGTCCGATCAGGTACAGGCGATGCTGCTTGTCGAGCACATTCCACTGCCGGAACTCACCGATATGCGACTCAAACTGAAACCCCTGCATCAGCAAGTGATCGTGATCACCGGCGCGACGAGCGGCATCGGTCTCGTGACCGCTCGTTTCGCCGCTCGGAAGGGCGCGAGGCTGATGTTGATCGCCCGGGACGAACGCGCGCTCAAGAAGGTCGCGAATGAACTGTCAGCGCGCGGCGCGTTCGTCGCGTACGCCGCCGCCGACGTCGGTGATGAGGTAGCGCTTGAACGCGCCGCCGACGCCGCCGTCAAGCACTTCGGCGGGTTCGATACGTGGGTCAACAACGCGGGCGGCTCGGTCTACGGGTTCAGCGAGGAGGTGCCGCTCGAAGATCAGCGCAAGCTCTTCGAGACGAACTTTTGGGGCGTCGTGCACGGCTCACTGATCGCCGTACGACACTTGAAAAAACGTGGCGGCGGCGCGCTGATCAATCTAGGAAGCGAACTGTCCGATGTCGCGGTGCCGCTGCAAGGCTCGTATGTCGCGTCGAAACATGCAGTAAAGGGCTATACCGACACTCTTCGCCTCGAACTGATCAATGAAGGCGCGCCGGTCTCGGTAACGCTCATTAAACCCGCCGGCATCGATACGCTCTTTGTCCAGCACGCGCGCAACCATCTCGACGTCGAGCCGAAGCTGCCGCCGCCGGTCTACGCGCCGGACATCGTCGCAAAGGCGATCCTGCATGCGGCGACGCGTCCCGAACGCGAAATCTACGTCGGTGGGGCCTCGCGCGGCACGGTAGCGTTTGGACGCGCGGCGCCGGACCTTTTTGACCGCTTCATGGGCAAGCTCGGCGTGGCGGCGCAGGTGACGAAGGAGCCGAAACGCAACGGCGACGCGCTTTACAAAGGCGCAGGAAGCCTGCTCGAACGCTCGGGCAAAAATGGTCCGGTACTAGAATCAAGTCTTTACACGAGAGCAAGGCTGAATCAGCGCGCGACGGCCGGAGTGATGCTCGCGGGCGCGGCCGCGCTGCTAATCGCATCGATGGCCAAGCGGTATGTCAACCAGAGGCGCGTGTAGGTCGCGTCGACCAGGTCTTGTTTGTTTATCAAACCCCGTTCCTCTCTGTTGCAAACCAACGCGATCTTGCCCGAACCGCTAAGAATCCCAACGCTACTCCTTCTACGGTGCCGGATCACTGGCACCGTGTTCGAACAGATCCGAGGTCGTGCGGTGCTCATCCTGGAGATCTAGCAAAGCACCACTTCGAATTCCCCTCTTCTGGACGCTCGCAAGTCAGCTCGGGCTCACCAAGACGCCAAGGTTACGTTCGGCTCTTCGTCCCCGCCGTTTTCCCAGCGGTCACCTTGCGCGCTGCGACCACCTCGGCGCGACCCGCTTCGACGTCGTCACGAAGCGACGGAGCGAAAGGTCGTCGCCGCGCGCGAGGAACTCGGTCGGATCGAGACGGCGCTCGAACAACGCACCGCGGCGTTGCTAGCAGCGCAGGTAGAAATTCGGGAGTTGGTCGATGCGCACCCGACTCTTCTGTCGTAGCTCCGCCGGGACTCGCTTAGCACCGACGCCGACGTGCTCATGGGTGCCGCGCCGAACCAGGTTGTGGAGGCGATTGGAGGGACGCCGAAGCGGAAAAAAACAGCGCGCAGACTTCGCGATAGAGTGCGGGCGATCCAGGGAGCCCATACGCCACGATTTTCAGTCTTCTGGAAACCAGCGGATGCCTTTTGGGGACAATCCAACGTCACGTTAATCACAGGCTTATGCACCATTTCTGTGGATAACTCGAGCCAGCTGCCTCGCGGAAGCGGTTGTCTCATGCCTTTAAATCCCTTCGATGGATAGCGTCATCGCCTCTTCGAAGGTCCAGGGGCATTCGTCCGGCAGCGGAGAAACTTCGATAGCTGCCAGCCGGCGCGCGTCGGAATAGGCCAAGCTCATGATCTGGGGCAAGCGGTCGCCTAGGCTCGGGCTGCATCCGAGCACGACCTCGATCATGGTGCGTTCCTCGACGATGGCGGCATAGGCGCTCGGAAAGCGGCGCTCGGGCAGATAGAACCACTTCAGCAGGTGTTCGAGCAGCCGCTGCGCGTGCGAGCACAGCCTCGCCCGCTCCGTGCGGCCCATGCTCTCGATTTCCTCGGCGAGGTTCTCGATATCAGCTTCGTCGAGCTTGCCCTCGCGCAGCAGCTTGCCCTGCTCCTCAGTCCAGAGAACCAAGTCCTGATCGTAAATCTCGCTGGTCTTGCTCATCTGAGCCTCCGGCTGATTCCGGTCCCGAATTATCACCGGAAAGACCGCCGGCAACGCACGTTGATCATCTGAGGCTGCATCGCCGGAGATCTGCGCGCGAGCCTGTAACCTAGATTTGGGGTCCCTCGCGTGAGCGCAACACGAGTTTCAGTACACTGTTGGACGACGTCACGCCGAGGGTATCGTCGTGACCGGCGAGCGTCACCCCGAGCGGCATACTCAGACGCCCTGGCAAACAGCCCAGTCGGATGCCCTGTTGCTGTGCTACGCCGGCTACCGTAGTAACCACTCCCGCCGCCGTGATCTTGCGAATGGTGCCATTGCCAAAATCCGCCACATAAAGATTGCCAACGTGGTCCGCCGCGATGTCATGCGGCGCATAGAACTGGGCGGCCGCCCCGCTGCCGTCAGCACTGCCGCTCACACCGGCGGTGCCGGCCAGCGTGGTGACGAAGCCCGACGGGGTGATCTTCCGGATGGTATGGTTGCCCGAATCCGCCACATACACATTGCCCGCGCGGTCTGCCGCTATGCCGACCGGATAACTGAACCGTGCGGCAGTACCGCTTCCGTCGGCACTGCCGTCGACGCCGGGGGTGCCGGCCAGCGTTGTAACCATGCCCGCCGCCGTGATCTTGCGGATCGTATGGCTGCTTTTGTCCGCCACATACAGGTTACCCGCACGGTCCGCGGCGATACCGCTCGGAATATGGAACTGTGCCGCCGCCCCGCTCCCGTCGGCGATACCGCTCACGCCGGCGGTCCCGGCCAGCGTGGTGACGACGCCCGCCGGGGTGATCTTCCGGATGGTATTGTTGCCCGAATCCGCCACATACACATTGCCCGCGCGGTCCGCCGCGATGCCGAACGGATAACTGAACCGCGCGGCAGCACCGCTTCCGTCGGCAGCACCCGAGACGCCGGGGGTGCCGGCCAACGTGGTGACCACGCCGGCCGCCGTGATTTTGCGGATCGACGAGTTGTTCGTATCCGCCACATACAAGTTCCCCGCGCGGTCTGCCGCAATGCCTGCCGGAAAATTGAACTCGGCGGCGGCCCCGCTGCCGTCGGCGTGACCGGTCACGACCGGGTCGCCCGCCAGCGTAGTGACCGCGCCCGCTGCCGTGATCTTGCGGATCGTGAAGTTGCTGGTATCCGCCACATACACGTGCCCCGCATAATCCGCCGCGATGCCGATTGGATAATTGAACCGCGCGGCCGCCCCGTTGCCGTCGGCGTGACCAACCACGCCCGGTCTGCCCGCCAGCGTGGTGACCGCGCCCGCCGCTGTGATCTTGCGGACGGTGTAGTTGTTCGTATCCGCCACATGTACGTTGCCCGCATCGTCCGCCGCGATGCCTGTCGGACCATCGAATTGCGCGGCAGCCCCGCTGCCGTCGCCTCTCCCGGCTACACCGGCGGTCCCGGCCAGCGTGGTGACGACGCCCGCCGGGGTGATCTTCCGGATGGTATTGTTGCCCGAATCCGCCACATACAGATTGCCCGCGGCATCCGCCCCGATTCCCCGCAGACCGGAGAACCGCCCGGCCGCCCCGCTGCCGTCGGCGTACCCCCACATGCCGGCAGTGCCGGCCAGCGTGGTGACGACGCCCGCCGGGGTGATCTTCCGGATGGTGCTTCCCGAATCCGTCACATACACGTTGCCCGCAGAGTCCGTCGCGATCCCCTGCGGATAATTGAACCGCGCGGCCGCCCCGCTGCCATCGGCACTACCGGTCACGCCGGCGGTGCCGGCCAGCGTAGTGACCACGCCGGCCGGCGTAATCTTGCGAACAATGTGGTTGGCGGTATCCGCCACATACAAATTACCCGCAGGCTCCGCCGCGATGGCCTGCGGAAGATTGAACTGCGCGGCCGCCCCGCTGCCATCGGCACTACCGGTCACGCCGGCAGTGCCGGCCAGCGTAGTGACCACGCCGGCCGGCGTAATCTTGCGAACAATGTGGTTGCCGGTATCCGCCACATACAGATTGCCCGCGGAGTCCGCCGCGATGCTTTGGGGAGAACCGAACCGCGCAACGACTCCTGTCCCGTCCAGCGACCCCGTCCCACCGATTCTGCCCGCGACTATAAACAACCCGATGTCTTTTTCGCTTGGCTTCTTGCTGAAAGCGGCCACGCTTTCGTCTCGCGACACCGGTGTATTGGCGGCCTCGTTGCCGCCGCCGCACGACGCGACGCTAACGCAGAAGGACAGAAACCAAGTGATCAAACAGCATGTCGCGAGAGCGCGCCTTGATTGCCGCATTTCCGTCACCTTCTTGTTCCGTTGGAAAGACAAAAATCGACGATCCGAGCAAGCAGCATTCGCGCTTGATCGCGTTTGGCATACGGTGTGGAAACAGGCCCATTCGGACAAGAAAACGAAGCCTTACTGGGAGTAGACCTAGTCTTTAAGGGACTATAGGCGAGCGGGATTGAGTTTCAATTAATCAGGACTACGTATGACTTTAAATTCGAGAATTATAAGCCTGAGTATAGTCGATTGGCAGGGAATTGAAAGGTAAACTCCCGGAAGCCACCGCCGCTTGTCCGGGCGGCCGCATTGTCTCTCGCTGGAGGCTGGATAGGTGATGTACGTCGCCAAGGCCTCGTGCCAGGACTCGTCGGCGATGCTGAGGTGAGAGGGGACTAACAAGTTCAACGGTACGGATAACCAGTACACATCGACTTCGCGAATCAGGCCCCGCTCAGTAAGTGAATGGGCGACCAGTCGAAGCGTCGATGTCTTGCTGGCGCCGGCGTAAGCTTTCACTTGGAGGCGGCCGACGGTCCCTCTCGGCCGGGGTTCTGAACGGGCTGCCCACAGATAGAACACTCGAGGAAGGAGCGCGCCGACTTCTCATCCTGCACACCGTCGATCACCCGGACATCGTGAAGATCGAAGAAAAAGGTATGTCCGTCTTCCGCGGCCGATCGCTAGCATCGGCGCTGCGCTTCTTTCCAGGGCAGTCCCTTTCCCTTGTACTCGAGCAGTGTGCGCCGGCACGGATCCGGGTGACCGCAAAAACGCCTCGTCCGTGAACGACGGACGAACGAACAACGATGCGTCGCATGACCCTTCGCTCTTTTGTCGCTGTATCGTGACAATCTAACAATGATGTGGCGTCGGCGTCGCACGTTGCCATAATGCGATTGACGCAGCCGCTCCCATCCGCTTATGCCCTCTCCGACCGGTCGCCACCGCATGAATCGAAAGCCGCCGCGCCGCACCGTCGCGCGCTATCACGATCGCACCGTCGAAGTGCTGGGCGAAGCGCGCGGACAGCGCGTCATGATCCGGTCCATTCACTGTTGAAAACGTAACCGATCTTGCCGAACTGCGAACAATAACCCCGGGGCTGATCGGGAGCTATCGTTGAATCTGGTGTATGCGGCGTAGGGAAGCAGGAGAAGGCGGTGGCGATTGAAGGAGAATGTTGCTTA
>NZ_FCOL02000072.1 GCF_001544515.1 Caballeronia terrestris | reverse complement strand
CTTGCTGGCCCGCGGGAACGACTTCCTTGCCGATGCCGTCGCCAGGGATGGTTGCGATGCGATACGTTTTCATGTCTTTCGTCTCCAACTGTTGTGAGTGTGAGCGAACTTTACATAGCTTTCGCAAGTAGAAACCGGTGCTAGACTTAAAGCGTCTTTAACTTCAAGTTACAAGTCCTGGCATGCACGAAACCGTCCAACCGTCCGATTTGAGTTTCTTTTCGACGCTGGCCGCGGCGGGTAGCCTGAGCGCGGCGGCGCGGGAATTGGGGCTGACGCCGGCCGCGGTGAGCAAGCGTCTGACGCAGATGGAGAGTCGCGCGGGAGTCGCGTTCGTCAACCGCACGACGCGCCGGATGATGCTCACGCCCGAGGGCGAGCTGTATCTCGAACACGCGCGGCGCATCCTCGACGAAATCGATGAGTTAGCCGAGCTATTGGGAAGCGCGAAACGGAGTCCAAAAGGATTGCTGCGCGTGAACGCGACGCTCGGCTTTGGCCGCAGTCACGTCGCGCCCGCGATCTCGCGCTTTGTTGCGAAGTTTCCGCAGGTGTCGGTTCAGCTTCAGCTATCTGTGACGCCGCCACCGCTGACGGACGACGCGTTCGACGTCTGCATCCGTTTCGGCGAGCCACCTGATACGCGCGTGATCGCACGTCGGCTGGCGCCGAACCGGCGGCTGCTGTGCGCGGCACCCTCCTACATCGCCGCGCGAGGCATGCCCGCGACGGCGCATGACCTCACGAAGCACAATTGCATCGGTATTCGGCAAGGGGATGAAGCGTATGGTGTGTGGCGGCTGACGACCGGACGAGGCGCGTCGCGCAAGACGGAGGCGGTCCGGATCAGCGGGAGCCTCACGACGAACGACGGAGAGATCGCGGTGAAGTGGGCGCTCGAAGGTCACGGCATTCTGATGCGCGCCGAATGGGACATCAGGCAGTATCTGGAGGATGGACAGCTCGTCGCGGTGCTGCCCGAATACGACACGCCCAACGCCGATATCTTTGCGGTCTATTCGCAACGGCATCAGATGTCGAACCGGATTCGCGCGTTCGTCGATTTCGTCGCGCTGGAATTGCGGACGGCGGCAGGGGAACGGATGGCTTGATGGGCTCGCGCGCCGCGCGGATGCGCGGCGCGGCGTCTCATCAAGGCGCTTCTATTCCGGCGCCCGCTTCGAAGCGATCATCAACAGCGAGATCTTGTTGAAGAAGAACATGCCCTTCGGATGCCACGACGTGTACTTCTTCACCACGTTGAGCAGCGTGTACGGCGAGAACCAGTAGTTGTGGTCGGGGTGCACCACCTCGACGAACATCTCGTCGCGCTCCGAGAAATCGAAGTGATTGGTGTGGCACTGCACCGCGTCCGGCACCGTGATGATGATGTTCGTGAAATCGATGCGGTCCAGCTCTTCCAGGAACATCGCCAGGTTCCCGACGTGCTCGATCACTTCGGGCACCAGCACGACATCGAAGGGCTCGTTGACATCGGCGAGCGTCGCGTAGAGCGGCTGATCGCAATGCTTGCCGAGTTCGGCGATGCCGGCCGCGTCCAGATCCACGCCGACGAGCCGCGCGCACTGTCCCGAGCGCAGCAGTTGCAGATGAAGATTGTTTGCGGGATCGAAAATCGGCGAATCGACGCAGCCGACGTGGAGCACGCGTCGCCCGGCGCACAACTGGACGAGCGCCGATACGCGATCCATGCCCACCAGTTGACGGGAAACGGGCACCTTCTGCGTGAAGTACGGGTCATGCAGTTGCTCGAGCAGGCTGTGCGCAGGCTGAATGGGCGGAATGGCGAGCTGGTTCATGTGAGATTGGCTGCGTGAAGTTCGTCGTAGAGTTTGAAGGTGCTTCCCCAGTATTGCTTCGCATAGACGGGGCCGCTGCCGGTGTAGGTCTGTCCGGTGTGGTGGCGCGGAATGAAGTAATGGCTCGGGAACACGGTGAGATCGCTCGGCTTGAACGCGAGCACCGCCTGCGTGAATTTCACCGGGCCGACGGTGATCCATGCGGCGTCGTTGCACACGGTCGGCTGCCTTGCGAGGTTTTCGACCATCGCGCGAAAGAGCGGATGCCGTGGACGCGCGGCGACATAGCCGGCGGCCATCAGGCCGGGCGTCGCGAGTTCGTTCTCCCAGCAGGTGAAGAGGCTGCAGTCGAAGAAGCTTTCTTCGAGCGGACGGACGCAGATGCTGTCCGCATCGACGGAAAAGCCGCCGAACCAGTAGAGGATCTGCCAGCGCATCAGGTCGGCGACGCCGTTGAGCTCTTTCGGCCACATTTCGGCCATTTGCGGCGCGTTCGGCCAGCGATGCGCCTGCAAGTCGGCGTTTTGCCACAGGCGCACTTCGAAGCCCGGATTCATTTGACGCCAGGTGTCGATGCAGTTGTCGGGACGCTTGCTTTCATCGCCGATCCAGATGATGTGGATTACCTTCGGAATCATTTTTTCCTGCTGGGTGATGGGTCTTTGGCGGTTCTTGCGCGGGGCGGCCGATACGCCGCTTGGATTGGTTGTTAGATTACGGCACCCCACCTGGCGGCGATGGGGGGAACAAGGCGGGAAATCGGGCGTAATTCGGGGGAATGGAGGTGCCCGGAAGCGGGAGGTTTGGCCGCTTGGCGCTTGACAATGAACGCAGCTTTTAAGCGTTTTGACGAGAACTAGCCGGTGACACAGCGCGCGTTCAGCGTTGGCGAGCGGCTCAATTTGACCCCACTGCCGATGTGGAACGCGTGTCCACCGCGAGTCAGGTTGTTGAGCCAATGGCCATTCGACGCGAGCCCGGTCGGCGGCTTGTCTGCCGAGCGCTTACAGGCACCTGGAGCACAACAGGCTGCGGTGAGAACCTGGCCGACACACCGCGCAAGTCAGCACGGGAGCGACGGAAAACGGGCTATCTGCACGGTGAAGCGCGTCCCACCCTATGCTGATTCAACGTGAATGGTGCCATCCTGTGCCGTTGCGATGCATCGGCAGATATAAAGGCCTAGACCTACGTTAGAAGATGGCTGGCCTCGCCTGGGCGAGGAAGCTATTCGCGTCAATGGCCCGAAGAGCGTCGGCAGCGCGGCCGCCGGCATTGGCGTGCCTTCGTCGGAAACGACAAGCGTCATCTGTTACTCGTCACCGAGAGCATTCACGCTTGTTGCGCCTGAACCGTATTGGACTGCGTTCACGAGAAAGACCTCCAAGCGCGCCGCCCCGAATTGTCAGCCCCAGCGAACCCCTGCTGTGAAACGATCGCGGGCTCAACCCATCAACGTATCCACAAGCAACTTGATATTGAGCACGACGATAACCCCCGCCACAACCCACGCAATCATCGTCACCCAGACGGGCACGACGAAGACGCCCATCTTCCGCTTGTCGGAGACAAACCGCACGAGCGGGATGATGGCGAACGGCAACTGCATCGACAGCACCACTTGGCTCAGCACGAGCAATTGCGCCGTGCCCTTCTCGCCGTAAAGCGCCGTGACGACGATCACCGGCACGATCGCGATCCCGCGCGTGATCAGTCGCCGCGCCCAGTTCGGAATGCGCAGCCTGAGAAAGCCTTCCATGACGATCTGCCCGGCGAGCGTCGCGGTCACCGTCGAGTTGAGGCCGGAGGCGAGCAGCGCGAGGGCGAAGAGCGTCGACGCGATGCCCAAGCCCAGCAGCGGCGACAGCAGCCGGTACGCATCGCCGATTTCAGCGACTTCGGTATGCCCGCTCGCATGAAACACCGTCGCCGCGACGATCAAAATCGCCGCATTGATGAAGAGCGCGAGCATCAGCGCGATGGTGCTGTCGGCGGTGGCCCAGCGGATCGCATCGCGGCGTCCGGCTTCGCTGGGTTCATAGGCGCGCGTCTGCACAACCGACGAATGCAGATACAAATTGTGCGGCATCACCGTCGCGCCGATGATGCCGATCGCCACGTACAGCATCTCGGGATTCGTCACGATCGCAGTCGACGGAATGAAGCCGCGCAGCACGGCGGCCATCGGCGGCGCGGCCGCGACGATCTGCACGGCAAAGCACACTGCAATCACGATCAGGAGCGCAATGACGAACGCTTCGAGAAAGCGAAAGCCGCGATTCATCAGGAGCAGGAGCAGGAAGGCATCGAGCGCGGTGATGAGCGCGCCCGCGATCAGCGGAATGCCGAACAGCAATTGCAACGCGATCGCCGTGCCGATGACCTCGGCGAGATCGCACGCGATGATCGCCAGTTCGCACGCGAGCCACAGCGCGTAGTTCACCGGCTTCGAATAATGGTCGCGGCATGCCTGCGCAAGATCGCGGCCGGTCGCGATGCCGAGCCGCACCGCGAGCGCCTGGAGCAGGATCGCCATCAGGTTCGACAGCAGGATGACCGCGAGGAGCGTGTAGCCGAAGCGCGAGCCGCCGGCGAGATCGGTGGCCCAGTTGCCCGGGTCCATATAGCCGACCGAGATCATGTAGCCCGGCCCCGCGAACGCGAGAAAGCGCCGCAGCCACAGGCCACCGGACGGCACGGCTACGGACGAATACACTTCCGGCAGACTGTGCCGGAACTCATCCTCGGGACGCGCATGTCTCCACGCGGGCTGCGAAACAGCGGGCTGTCGGACGTCGGGCATCGGTTGGCGCTCCACCACGCAGGCGGTTGGTCACGACAAAATATGCTCCGCGCGCCCACAAGATTCAAGCGGCATTCTTCATATCAAGCGCGTTGGTCGACGGGCGGTTCGGTGCGTCCGCACATCGTGGCGGGGCCGCTTTTGGCGGTGGATGTGCGTTATTCGCCGGCAGCGTTCCTGTAAAAACGTGCGGCGGCAAAACTAAATTCAAATTACGACGGGGGCGTGGCGGGTTTTTTTCGGCACTTCGCCCCTCGCCGGATTACTTCGGTCCTTCTCTTACTTTGGGCGCTCAATGCCCTTGTCGCTGCAGTTCCACGGTTGCCGTATTGATGCTCCGGCGGGCCATAACGCTCATCACCATCGTCATGCCGACGATTCCCATGAGGTCGATTCCTGCGATCATCCAGTCCATTGCTGCCACGTGCATTCTCCTGTCGATCCAGAGTCGGCGCTTCAGCGCCTTACTCTGGTCCCATACCCGGATGGGTGCGTCAAAAAGTTCTGTGCCCTACCAGACACAAATGAAACATCAGTTACTGAGCACATTTACGGCAGGTGCGGGAAAGACTTGAGTGAGTCGCGGCGGCAATTCAGCAATTTCTGCCGGATTCGCCCGAGCGGCGTATCGTTGGACAAAGCGGCATCGGGCTTTTCGGCCGACCGTGCTTCCCACAAACGACAACCATCCCCGCCATGAACCCGTCCCGTCGCACTTTCATGATCCTTGGCATCGGCGCGGGGTCGTCGCTGCTGCTCTCTCGCGCCGCCCTCGCCGACGGTCCGAAGCTCAGCGAATCCGATCCCGCCGCCGTCGAAGTCGGCTACAAGGAAGACGCAAAAAAGGTCGACAAGGCCAAATTTCCGAACTACGCAGCCGGCCAGGATTGCAGCAACTGCTCGCTCTTCCAGGGCAAATCGACTGATGCCTGGGGCGGCTGCACGCTCTTTGGCACCAAGCAGGTCGCCGCGCGCGGCTGGTGCGGCTCCTACACGAACATGTGAACGCCTAAGCCGCGGGTTTCGCGCGCCGCGCACGCGTCGCGGGCTTTTTCTGCTCGCTCATGTCGAGTTCGATCCAGGTCGGCGCGTGATCGCTCGCGTGCGGCAGGTCGCGCACCCAGCGGTCGACGCCCGCATCCGCGAGACGCGGCGCGAGCGCCGGATTGAGCAGCAGATGGTCGATGCGCAGCCCCGAATTCTTCTGCCAGTGCTGGCGAAAATAGTCCCAGAACGTGTAGATGCGCTCGTCCGGATGACGCGCGCGCAGTGCATCGAGCCAACCCTGATCGAGCAGCCGCCGATACGCCTCGCGGCTCTCCGGCTGGAGCAGCGCGTCCTTGAGCCACGACTTCGGGTTGTAGATGTCCTCGTCGGTCGGCACGACGTTGTAGTCGCCCGCGAGCACGACCGGATGGCCGTTGTCGTGCAGCTTCGCCGCGTATTTGATGAGGCGCTCGAACCACGCGAGCTTGTAGTTGAATTTCGGGCCCGGCTGAGGATTGCCGTTCGGCAGATAGAGACACCCGACCAGCACGCCGTGCGCCGCCGCTTCGATGTAGCGGCTGTGCGTATCGCCCGGGTCGCCGGGCAGGCCGCGCCGCGTTTCGATCGGCTCCATCCCTTTTGCCAGGATGGCGACGCCGTTCCACGACGTCTGTCCGTGCCAGATCGCGCCATAACCGGCGTTGCGGATTTCATCGATGGGAAACACCGCGTCGGGCGCCTTCAGCTCCTGGAGGCACGCGATATCGGGCGCCTCCTTGTCGAGCCATGTAAGAAGCGCGGGCAGCCGCGAACGGATGCCGTTGATGTTGAACGTGGCGATCTTGAGCATGGCCTCTCTGGCGTCCTGTTCCGGGCGAATCACGATACCGAGCAATTACAGTACCGGAAACGCCCGCATGCGGCAGACGAGGCTCGGGCTTTACGCTACGCCGTCACCCAGCGCGCGTCGCTGACGACGAGTTTTTTCGGGATCAGCTTCAGCTCGTTGAACGTATCGGCGATCTGCTGCTGATAGGCGAGCGTCTCCGCCGTCACCGGCTGCACGCCGTACGCGGTGCGCTTCAGCGCGACTTCGAGCGTCGGCGCTTCCAGACCGACGAGCGGCGACAACAGGCGCGCGACTTCCGGAACATTGTCGCGGCCCCATTTGTCGACGCTGTCGAGTTCGGCGAGCAGCTCGCGCAGCAACTGCGGCTGGGCGGTCGCGAACTTGCGCGCCGAGAGGTAGTACTGCGTGTTGCGCACGAGCCCGTCGCCGTTCGCGATGACGCGCGCGTTCGCCTGCCGCTCGATCGCGGCGAGATACGGGTCCCAGATCACCCACGCATCGACGCTGCCCTGCACGAACGCGGCGCGCGCATCGGCGGGGGCGAGGTAGACGGGCTGGATGTCGGCGTACGTGAGCTTCGCCTGTTGCAGCGCCTTCACGAGCAGGTAGTGGACGTTCGAGCCCTTGTTGAACGCGACTTTCTTGCCGCGCAATTCGGCGACGGTCTTGATCGGCGAGTTCTCGGGCACGACGATCGCCTCGCCGTGCGGCGCGGGCGGCTCGTTGCCGATGTAGACGAAATCGACTCCCGCCGCCTGCGCGAAGATCGGCGGCGTCTCGCCGACCGTGCCGACATCGACGGCGCCCGCGTTCAGCCCTTCGAGCAGTTGCGGCCCGGCCGGGAATTCGAGCCACTGCACTGCAACGCCCTGCGCGGCGAGCCGCTTCTCCAGCGTGCCACGCGCTTTCAGAACGACGAAGTTGCCGTACTTTTGATAGCCGATGCGCAGGGTTTTCGCATCGCCTTGTGCGAACGCGGCGGTCGGAAGCACGAGGGAAGCGGCAAGCGCGCCCGCACCTTTGAGCAGCGTGCGGCGGGCGGCGCTGGCGGCGTGTTTCTCGTCGGAGGAATAGTCGGACATGTGCGGTTCTCGATAGCGTTGCAAAGCATCCGTAAGGACGCTGGGACGTCAGATTCTAGTAATGCCGCATACCCGTCGCGAACCAAGTTTTTCAGCTTTGCTTGTCGCGCCAGCAGATTTAGGAACGGCAACGGTAGACTCGCCGGAAGGACCTTCGAAGGAAGACGACATGCGACTCGTCGACTGGAACATTCAATGGGGACGCGGCGTGGACGGCCGCGTCGATCTCGCGCGCATCGTGGACGAGGCCAAGGCGCTGTGCGATTTCGACGTCCTCTGCCTCCAGGAAGTCACGCGCGGCTTCCATCAGGGCGACGCGGCCGGCGGTTTGCCCGGCCGCCCGAGCGCTGACCAGTTCGCCGAGCTCGCCGCGCTGCTGCCGGGCGCGATCGTGCTCGATGCGATCGGCGCCGATCTGCCGCCCACCGGCGCCGGACGTGGACGGCGCCAGTTCGGCAACGCGATCGTGAGCCGGCTGCCCGTGCGCCGTGTGCTGCGGCATTCGCTGCCGTGGCCCGCCGATCCCGCGAAGCCGTCGATGCTGCGCGTCGCGCTCGAAGCGATCATCGATACGGATGTGGGGCCGTTGCGCGTCGTCAGCACCCATCTGGAGTTTTACTCGGAGGTGCAGCGGCTCGCGCAGGTCGAGCGGTTGCGCGAGCTGCATCGCGAGGCGTGCGAACATGCGCGCCGGCCCGCGAAATCGGAGAAACCGAACAGCCCGTTCGCGGACACGGGGCGGCCGATGAGCGCGATCGTCTGCGGCGATTTCAACAGCGCGTTCGGGGCGAACGCGTATCAGCGGATGCTGGAGCCGTTGCCGGACGCGCCCTCTTTCGTGGATGCCTGGACGCTCGCCCATCCCGACGCGCCGCGCGCCGCGACGGTCGGTTTGTACGACCACGAGCAGTGGCCCGATGGCCCGTTCGCGTGCGATTTCGTGTTCGTCACCGAAGATCTTTGGAAGCACGTCGCGCGTTGCGAGGTCGATCAGACGAGCCGCTCGTCCGATCACCAGCCGATCTGGATCGAGTTGAACTGAGCGCTTTAGCGTTCGTTCAGCGGTGGAAGCGACGGTTTTTTTTGAAGATGCGCGTGGCGCCTGGCCGCACGCTTCAGTTCGCGTTCGGTTTCTTTCCAGTCGATCGCTGTCTCGTCGGGACGATTCGCGTAGTCGGCGGCGACGCTTGCGGCAAGCTGTCCAAGGGCGGCATCTTCGCCTTCGCTCGCGAGGTTCTGCACGCGCGCCGGTCGGCCGTACCCCTGGCGCTTGTCCATCCATCGATACAACGCCGGGATGATTCGCCGCATCGCGCCCGAGCGTCCTGCCACGCAGAGCGCCCGCCATGCGGGCGCTGCGCCTTGCGCGTACCGGCGCCGAGCGTCTTCGATACGCTGCTTGAGCGAACCGCCAAAGCCAACGAGCCGCGGATAACTCCAAACGCTCGCCAGCAGCGCAACCAGCAGCCCGACGCCATACGCAACGCTCGCCCGATCGATGAAGATGATCTTGTGGCTCGCCTTCGACATCGCATCGGCGGGAATCTCGAACAGCGGCTTCTCCTTCGCGGCGGCGGCGACAAAACTCACCACTGGCAGCACGATGGCTTCGCGCTTTTGCGTCGCGGTATTCCACCATTCGATCGTGAGCGCGGGCAGCGTGCACCGCCCGCTTCGATTGACGACATACGTGACCGCGTCCGTCCGCTCGCCCGCGACGAGCCCCGTGCGATCCTGCAGGATGTTGCGTGTCGCGGGGATTTTCGGATAGCGCCTGAGCCCGTCGATATCGCCGAAGACAAGCGGCGGAATCAGCATCGACTCGGTGCCGCTCGCGGTTTGCGTGATCGTGCGCGTGATCGTGTCCCCCACGCGAAGATGCGTCTGCGCAGGCTCGAACTTCTGCGTCGCGGTCAGCTCCGCGAGCGGGAAGAACGTCGTCATGCCTTCGGCACCGGGCGGCAGCGTCGCGGTGAGGCGAAGGCGCGGCGTCGCCAGCTTGACCGGGCCGCTCGCGCCGCCGCCCGGATACACGGTGAGCGCGAACGGCGCGATATCGAACGACTTCGCCGCGCGCGGCACGATGCGATATGCGCGACTCACGCCGAACCACTTCACGCCGTCGATCGTCTCCGAGAGATTCACGGCCTGCTCGTCCGGCAGGCTGACGATGGCGTCATCGACGGTGAAGAGCGGCCAGTCGGGCGCGGCGGTGAACCAGGTGGTCGTGAGCGCATCGACGACAAGCTTCACCTCCGTCCCCGCGACCACCGGCCCGGGCGGTTCGAGATGCGCGCGGATCATCGTCCGGGGCGCCTCGTCCGCGCAGGCGCAGCGCGCGATGAGCAACACGACGATCAGCAGCACGCGCGACATCATGGCGCCGCTCCCGCTTCCTGCGCGAAGCGCTGATGCAAAAACGCCGCCGGCGACGTATTTAGATTTCGCATCCAGATATCCTCGGCCGGACGCTGGTCGTGCACGAGCATCTTCTGCCCGTTATTGTCTTTCTTGTCGGCCTTGGTCTGATCGGGCTGATCGGCTTCTTCCCCGTCTTCGGGCTTTTCCTGTTCTGCGATCAGCAGTTTGCGCATCAGATCGCGATTCGCCACCGCCTGCGGAAAAACGTGCTGCTGCTTGAGCGCGTTGTCGTAGGCGAGCATCGCGCCCGCGTAGTCCTTCAGATGCGCGAGCGTGTTGCCGATGTAAAAATTTGCCTGCGCCGTCTTCAGCCGCGAGAAGCTCTCCAGCGCACCCTGATAATCGCCCGCGAGATACTGCGCGCGGCCTTTCCACATCGGATCTTCGAAGCGTTGCGAAGCCGCCTTGAAGTCGCCGCGCTCGAAGTGCCAGCGGCCTTGCTGATCATGCGTCGCGAAAAGGTCGATCCAGTTCCAGCCCGCCGCTTGCGCCTCGCGCGGCGCGGCGCTGAACGCGAGCGACAGCAGCACGACTGGCAGCCACTTGACCGTCCACCCGCGCCGGAAGCACCACAGCGCGACGGCGATCAGCGCGAACACGAGCCAGTAGCCTGCCTCCTTCCAGCGCGGCACGATCTTCGACTCCTCGGCTTCGGCCAGGAACGTCTGCGCGCGACGCTCGACCCACACGATATCGTCATCGTCCGCGCGCAGGCTCGCGAGCGGGATATCGGCGGCATGCGTGATCTTGCGGATCGCGTTGGCATCGAAGGCGCCGGTGAGCGGGCGGCCCTCTGGGTCCATCGCGATCGCACCGTCCGCGCCGCGAATCGGGCCGCCGTTCTCGGTGCCGACCGCGAGCCACAAAAGCTGATGCCGCGATTGCTTCGCCTTTTGCACGAACGCATCGGTGCCGCTTTCGTCGAAGCCGTCGCTGATGAAGACGATCGTGCCCGCCGCCGGATCGTGCGCCAGGAGGCGTTCCGCAACGTCCAGCCCCGCTGCCGCGTTCTTCCCGTCGCGCGGCATCAGCGAAGGAGAAAGCGCTGGCACGTAGAGCGAGAGCATCGCCGGGTCCTCGGTCGGCGGAACAACGAGATGCGCCGTCGAGGCGAACACGACCAGCCCCGTGCGCGCGCCCTTGCGGGCGTTCGCGAGGTCGAGCACCTTCTGCTTCGCGCGCTCGATGCGCGTCGGCGCGACATCGGTCGCGTCCATCGATCGCGCGAGTTCCAGCACGACGACGAGCGGCGCCTTGTCCTGATTGAACGGCGGCCGCTCCTGCTGCCACGTCGGCCCGGCGACGGCGACAGCGCCGAGCCCGATCAGGAGCGCAAGCGTATGCACCGGCTGCATGCCGCGCCGCGCCTTCCCGCCGACGATCAGATGCTCCAGCAGCTCCGGCGCGATGATGTTGCGCCAGCGCGAGCGCACGTCGTTGCGGCGAAACCAGCAGACCGGCAGCAGGATCGCCGGAACGAGCAGCCACAGCCACGCGGGCCGCAGGAAGTGGAACGCGGTGAGGTCAATTTCCATGCGTGACCTCGCCGAATTCGGCGCGTGCGCGGCGTCGCGGGGCGCGCACCATCGCGATCAGCAGCGCCAGCACGTGATACGCCGTCAGCAAGCCCAGCGCGACGGCGAGCGGTATCCAGAAGAAATCGCGCTGCGGCCGGTAGACCTCGCGCTTCACCTTGTCGGGCGTGATCTTGTCGAGCGTCGTGTAGACGGCGGCGAGGTCCTCCTGCCGTCCGAGCGCATGGAACGAGCGCCCGCCGGTCGTTTTGGCGATGCGCTCCAGCGCGTCGAGATCGACCTTGTCCTCGCCGGTCGTCGCCGGATCGCCGATGCCGATCGTATGCACGACGATCCGGTGATCCTTCGCGATCTCGGCCGCGCGCTGCGGCGGGATCGCGCTGCTGGTGTCGTTGCCATCGGTGAGGAGGATCAGCACTTTTTCGAGCGCGGGCGTCTTGTCCATCAGCTTGACCGCCAGGCCAATCGCATCGCCGATTGCCGTTCGCGGCCCCGCCATGCCGATCTGCATCTGGTCGAGCAGGATCAGCACGCTGTCGTGATCGAGCGTGAGCGGCGCCTGCGGATACGCAGCCTCGCCGAACACGATCAAGCCGATGCGGTCGCTCTTGCGTTTCGCGATGAAATCCGCCACCACGCGCCTCACCGCCGTCAGCCGGTCCATGCGCTCGCCGCTCGCGGCGCTGACGAAGTCGCGTGCGCTCATCGACTGCGACAGGTCGATCGCGAGCATCAGGTCGCGCGCGGGTTCGTCGCGGGTAATCGGCGCTTCGACGTACACGGGTTTCGCCGCCGCGATCACGAGCAGCGTCCAGATAAGCGGCATCAACAGACGCTGAAGCCAGTTGCGGCGCAGGCGCACGCCGCCGGGCGCGGGCTTTTCACCGGCGGCATCGGCCATTTCCTGGAAGAACGGCATGCGCACGGCCGGCGCCGTCGTGCGGTGCGCGGGCGCGAGCCACCAGACGAGCGCCGGCAGCGGCAGCAGCAGGAACATCCACGGGAAGTCAAACTTCCACATGATGATGGGCGATCCAGTCGCGCGTATGCGAGATCAGCGCGTCGGCGTCCTGCGGCGAGATCGCGGCGAGATGCTCCGGCGGCGCGCAGCTCACCACCGCGAGCAGCGCGCCGGTGCGGGCATCGAAATGTCCGCGCGTGCTGGCGAGAAACGCGAGCCACTCGGCGCCCGACAGAGACGCGACACGCTCGCGCGGCGCGACCGCAAGCGCGGTCCGTTTGATGAGCGGCGCGATGGCGGCGAGTGCGGCGTTGCGTTCATCTTCACGCTTTACTTGCGCTTCGATGCGCTTCAATTCCTCCAGTGCCACGCGTCTATATCGCTGCTTCTCGTACCGTCGCCAACCAAGCCACGCGCTGAACAGCGCCAACGCGAGAAGCACAAGCGCGACGACCGCCCAGCCAATCGTCTGCGGCGCGTACGACACCGCTGCGGGCAACGGCAACTCCTGAAGCGACGCAAGCGCGGTCATATGCCGCTCTCCGTCGCCGCGCGCGGACGTTCGCCGAAGAGCCGCCGCACCTGATCAATCGTCGGCTCGGCGGTCGACAGAGCCATAAGCGGCACGCCGCTCGCGCGCAGCAGCTCGGCCACTTCAGCGCTTCGCCCTTTGAACAGGCTCGCGAGCGGCTCCCTCACGCGCTCATGCTCGATCCGCAATTCGACCTGCAACCGTCCTTCGCTCACCACTAACGCGCGATGCTCCGGCATGCGTTGCCAGAGCGGATCGAAGACCATCGACGCAACCACGTCGTTATGCGCCGACAGCTCGCGCAGAAGCTGCCGCGTGCGCTCGTCGGCGCCGGCGAAATCGCTGACGACGAAGATCAGGTGATCGTGCGCCGCCAGTTGCAGCACGCCTTCGAGCGCGGCGTTCAGTTGCGCGTAGTTCGTGCGCGCGGCGCTGTCGGCGTGGAGCGCGGCGTTCATCCGGCCGATCGCGCCGAACAGCATCCTGATGCGGCTGCGGCTCCGCAACGGCTTCACGGGCACGACGGTGCTGTCGTCGAAGATCACGCCGCCAACGCGGTCGCCCGCCGCGAACGCCATCCACACGGCGAGCGCCGCCGCTTCCGCCGCGACCACCGACTTGAACGCGCGCCGCGATCCGAAGAACATGCTCATGCGCTGATCGACGACCACGAGCAGCGGCCGGTCGCGCTCCTCGGTGTAGACGCGCACGTGCGCCTTGCCGAGCCGCATCGACACTTTCCAGTCGATGTGGCGGATATCGTCGCCGGGGAGATAGCCGCGGATTTCCTCGAAGTTCAGGCCCCGGCCTCGCAGACGCGATGCGTGCTTGCCCGACAGAATGCTGGAGAGCGGATGCGGCGCGACGAAACTCAGGCCGCGCGCGCGGAATTCGAGTTTCGTAAGATGCGCGGCATCGACGTAGACGCGGCCGATCGCTTCGTCCATGACCGTTCCCCGCTCAGGCCGGCACCGCGACCTTCTCCACCAGCCGGTCGATCACCTGGTCGGCGCTGATGTTGTCGGCGTTGGCATCGTAGGAAAGGATCAGCCGGTGCCGCAGCACCGGGTGAATGACCGCGCGCACGTCGTCGGGCGTGACGAAGTCGCGGTCCTGCAGCCAGGCGGCGACGCGGCTCGCGCGATCGAGGCCGATCGCGCCACGCGGGCTCGCGCCGATCTCGATCCACTTGCCGAGGTCGCCATCGAGTTCGGCGCCGTGGCGCGTCGCGTTCACGAGCGAGACGATGTACTCGTCGATCGCAGGCGCCACGCCGATGCGCTGCACGGCGCGCCGCACCGCGAACACGTCTTCCTGCGAAAGCGTCTCGAAGGCGGCGGGCGCGCTCGTGGCGTCGCTCTCGCGGCGCAGCATGCGCAACATGTCGCGCTCGCTTTGCGGCGACGGATACGTGATCAGGACCTTGAAAAGAAACCGGTCCATTTGCGCTTCGGGAAGCGGATAAGTCCCTTCCTGCTCGATGGGATTTTGCGTCGCCATCACGAGAAAGAGATCCGGCATCGGATGCGTTTTTCCCGCCACCGATATTTGTCGCTCTTCCATTGCTTCAAGCAAAGCGGATTGCACTTTCGCGGGCGCGCGATTGATTTCGTCCGCGAGAATCAGATTGCCGAAAATCGGTCCCGCCTGGAATGCGAGCGTATGTTCCGTGCCCGATTGCAATAGCGTTTCGGCGCCGGTGATGTCGGAGGGAAGGAGATCGGGCGTGAACTGGATACGCTTCATCGTCGCGGCGAGGCGCTTCGCGATGGCTTTCACCGTGCGCGTCTTCGCGAGGCCAGGCAGGCTTTCCAGCAGCACGTGCCCGTCTGCGAGAAGCGCAATCAGGATTTGTCGAACGACCGCTTCTTGCCCCACGACCGCCTCGCCGATACTCGCCTCGAAGCGCAGGATGGTTTCGCGCATGGTCTCGTTTAGCTGGTGAGTTTTACGTGAATTGCCGGATGTCGAACGCCAACCTGTCAAACGGTACTTGACGGTCATTGATTCGTCAAAGTGTTGAAGCGTTTTTTAAATTGCAATCAAACGCGCCGAATCGCTCGTTCGCGACGATGCGAAAAGAGATTGAATTCATCGTGCGCTTCATATATTGATAGGCAAAAGCGAGGTCGCAGAACCGATATTCTTGGGGTGAAAACGGAGGCATCAGGCACGTTTTCGCAAACGGAGAAAGAGCATGGCGACGCACAAGCCGGCATTGGCCGGAACGCATGGCGCGAGCGCTACGAGCGGCGGCGTGACGCGCCGTCGCAAAGTGCTGCTCTGGGGCGCGCTGCTGGTCGCGGCGCCCGCGCTGATCGGCTTCGGCGCGAACTGGGCGTTGAAGTCGCACTCGGCGTCCGCCACGGCCACCCAGGCCGTCATCGGCGACGGCGTGCGCGGCCCGCAGAACATGGCGTGGGTGCCGGGCGGCGAATTCCAGATGGGCAGCGACAGCAAGATGGCGCAGGCAAACGAGCGCCCCGCGCACTCGGTACGCGTGCACGGCTTCTGGATGGACGAGCATCACGTGACGAACGCGGAATTCCGCAAGTTCGTCGAGGCGACCGGCTACGTCACGACCGCCGAGAAGAAGCCCGACTGGGAAACGCTCAGGGTCCAGTTGCCGCCGGGCACGCCGCGTCCGCCGGATAGCGCGCTGGTCGCGGGCGCGATGGTCTTTTCCGGCACCGACCGGCCCGTGTCGCTGGAAGACTATTCGCGCTGGTGGCGCTACGTGCCGGGCGCGGACTGGCGTCATCCGACGGGGCCTGCGAGCAACGTCGACGGCCGCGACAATCATCCGGTCGTGCAAGTTTCCTATGAAGACGCCGAGGCCTATGCGAAGTGGGCCGGCAAGCGCCTGCCGACCGAAGCCGAGTGGGAATTCGCCGCGCGCGGCGGCCTCACGCAAGCGACCTACGCGTGGGGCGACACCTTCGCGCCGGATGGCAAGCAGATGGCGAACGTCTGGCAAGGCCAGCAAAAAGAGCCGTTTCCGGTGGTATCGGCGAAGGCGGGCGGCGCGCTCGGCACGAGCCCCGTCGGCAGCTTCCCGGCCAACGCCTACGGCCTCTCCGACATGACCGGCAACGCCTGGCAGTGGGTCGCCGACTGGTATCGCGCGGACCAGTTCAGGCGCGAGGCATCGAACGGCAGGGTGATCGACAACCCACCCGGCCCCGTCGAGGCCTGGGACCCGGCCGATCCGGGCGTGCCCGTCGCGGCGCCCAAGCGCGTGACGCGCGGCGGCTCGTTCCTGTGCAACGAGGACTACTGCCTGAGCTATCGCCCGAGCGCGCGGCGCGGCACCGATCCGTACAACAGCATGTCGCATCTCGGCTTCCGGCTCGTGATGGACAAGGAAACCTGGGACAAGACGCACGGCCGCTCGCAAGTGGCCGTCGCCGATGTGCCCGCACGTTGACAGCAAGGCGCAGTCGCTTCTCCAACAACTAGGAGAGTCAGATGCAGAGCTGGAGCCGCCGCAACTGGTTGGGCCGCGTGACCGGATTCGCCGGTGCGGCCGTGCTTGCGCTGACGCTCGGCGGCTGCGCGGGCAAGGGCGGCAGCGCATCGCAGACGACGCCGTCCGTCGCAAGCGCCCAGAACGCCGACACTGCGCTGCCCTCCTGGCGAGACGGCCCCGCAAAGCGCGCAATCGTGAAATTCGTCGGCGATGTGACGCGTGAAGGCACGCTCACCTACGTGGACCCGGAAGCGCGCATCGCCGTGTTCGACAACGACGGCACGCTCTGGAGCGAGCAACCGCTCTACTTCCAGTTCGTGTTCCTGCTCGATCAGGTGAAGGCGGCCGCGCCGAATCATCCCGAGTGGAAGAACAACCCGGCGTTCAAGGCGCTGATGGCACGCGACCAGGCCGCGCTCGCGAGCCAACAGAAGCAGTTGATGCAGCTCGTCGCGACGGCCAACAGCGGCATGAGCACCGAAGCCTACGACCAGACTATCCGCGACTGGCTCGCGAAAGCGCGTCATCCGAAGTTCAACCGGCCTTACACGGATCTCGTCTACCAGCCTCAGATCGAGCTGCTTAGCTATCTGCGCGCGAACGGCTTCAAGACGTACATCGTCTCGGGCGGAACGATCGACTTCATGCGGCCGTGGGTGCAGAAGGCGTATGGCATTCCGCCGGAGCAGGTGATCGGCTCGAGCCAGGTCGTCAAGTACGAAGTGCGCAACGGCCAGCCCGTGCTGATTCGCCAGCCGAAGCTCGATTTCGTCGACGACGGCCCCGGCAAGCCGGTCGGCATCTATCGCAACATCGGGCGCCGGCCGATCCTCGCATTTGGCAATTCCGACGGCGACCAGCAGATGCTCGAGTACACCGCCGCCAGCACGGACCCGCATCTCGCGCTCCTCGTACATCACGACGACGCCGACCGCGAGTTCGCCTACGACCGCCAGTCGAAGATCGGCCGGCTCGATAAAGCGTGGGACGAAGCCATCGCCAAGGGATGGGTCGTCGTCAGCATGAAGAGCGACTGGAACACGATCTATCCGGGACCGGCGCGCTAGGACCGGTCCTTGAAGCCGCCGCACGACGAACGCGGCCGCTAGCGGGGCGCACGAGACGCCGGGAGGCGCGTCGGGCGATCAACTCAAACGCTACTGGAGCGACAACGATGAGACCTTTTCTTCGACGAGCACGCTATGTCGCGGGCGCGCTGGCGGCGGTGGCCGTCGTCTGCGCGCTCGTGCTGTCGCCCGGGAGCGAGACGGCCCGCGCGCAGAACGCGGCGAAGCCCGCGGCTCCCGCTGCTGCCGCGCCCGCCAAACCCGCGCCCGCGCCAGCGCCCGCCAAACCCGCCGGACAGTCGTCGAAACCGAACATCCTCGTGATCTTCGGCGACGACATCGGCCAGTCGAACATCAGCGCCTACACGCACGGGCTCGTCGGCTACAGGACGCCGAACATCGACCGCATCGCCGCCGAAGGCATGATGTTCACCGACTATTACGCCGAGAACAGTTGCACGGCGGGCCGCTCGTCGTTCATCACCGGGCAGTCGCCGCTGCGCACGGGCTTGTCGAAAGTGGGGGCGCCCGGCGCGCCGGTCGGCCTGCAAAAGGGCGACATGACGATCGCGCAGGCGCTCAAGCCGCTCGGCTACGCGACCGGCCAGTTCGGCAAAAACCACCTGGGCGACAAGAACGAGTACCTGCCAACCGCCCACGGCTTCGACGAGTTCTACGGCAACCTGTATCACCTGAACGCCGAAGAGGAGCCCGAGCGCGACTACTGGCCGAAGAACAAGGACGACCCATTCGTGAAGAATTTCTCGCCGCGCGGCGTGATCCACAGCACCGCCGACGGCAAGGTCGAGGACACCGGGCCGCTTACCGTGAAGCGCATGGAAACCATCGATGACGAAACCGGCCAGCACGCCGCCGACTTCATCAGGAAGCAGGTGAACGCGAACACGCCGTTCTTCGTGTGGATGAACTTCACGCGCATGCACGTCTTCACACACGTGCGGCCGGAGTTCCGCGGCAAGAGCGGGATGCCCGGCAACGAATACGGCGACGGCATGTGGGAGCACGATCAGGACGTCGGCAAGCTGCTGAAACTCATCGACGACCTGAAGATCGCGAACAATACGATCGTCATCTACACAACCGATAACGGCCCGAACATGTTCTCCTGGCCCGACGCCGCGATGACGCCGTTCCGAAGCGAAAAGGACTCGAACTGGGAAGGCGCGTTCCGCGTTCCCGCGATGGTCCGCTGGCCGGGGCACATCAAGCCGGGCGACGTCACCAACGAGATGTTCTCCGGCCTCGACTGGTTCCCGACGCTGCTCGCCGCTGCCGGCGACACCGGCGTGAAGGACAAGCTGCTGAAAGGCTGGACGCCGAAGGCAGGCGGGACGAATTTCAAGACGCATCTCGACGGCTACAACCAGTTACCGCTTCTGACCGGGCAGTCGGCCAAGGGCGCGCGCACGGAGTTCTACTACTTCGACGACGACGGCGAACTGGTCGCCATGCGCTGGGATCAGGACGGCAACGCGTGGAAAGCGGTCTTCTGCGAGCAGCGCGCGAAGGGCAATCTGAACATCTGGCAGGACCCGCTCGTCTGCCTGCGCCTGCCGAAGATCTTCAACCTGCGGATGGACCCTTACGAACGCGCCGACATCACATCGGACCAGTACAACGACTGGCTCGTGAAGAATGTGTACCTGACCGAGATCGCGACGATGAAAGCGTCCACGTTCCTGCAGACCTTCGTCGCTTATCCGCCGAGCCAGCGCCCGGCAAGCTTCAGCGTCGATCAGGTGCGCAGGCAAGTGGATCGCAAGATCGACGAGTCGTTCAAGAAGCGCGGACTGGAATGAGCGTTGGGTGACGCGTCGCCGCAGGCCCCGCGCCCGCCAGCCTTCCGAGGCTTGCGGGCGCGGCCATTTACATAGACCCTGT